>CAYZHE010000019.1:0-43956 GCA_964478285.1 uncultured Burkholderiaceae bacterium | reverse complement strand
TGCGTGAGCGTGCACGGTGCCAACCGCTTGGGTACGAACTCATTGCTTGACTTGCTGGTGTTCGGCAAGGCAGCTGGCGATCACGTCGTTGCTCACGTTGACCCTAAGGCAGGCTTCCCCGCACTGCCAGCCAACGCAGGCGAATTGAGTTTGGCTCGATTGGCTCGTTTGGATAACTGCAAAGACGGCGAGTACGCTCAAGACGTGGCCAACGATATGCGCCAAATCATGCAGACGCACGCCGGTGTGTTCCGCAGCCAAGCCAACATGGACGAGGGTGTGCGACAAATCGCTGCGCTGCGCGAGCGCGTTGCCAATATTGGTTTGAAAGACAACTCAAAGGTCTTCAACACGGCGCGCATCGAGGCGCTTGAAGTTGAAAACCTGATGGAAGCTGCTCAAGCCACCATGGAAAGTGCAGCAGCACGCAAAGAATGCCGTGGCGCTCACTTGGTGCGTGACTACGAACACGATGCCGACCACCCCACTGCGCCATTGGGTCGCGACGATGCGAACTGGATGAAGCACACGCTGTGGTACAGCGAAGGCAACCGCCTCGATTACAAGCCAGTTCGGATGCAACCATTGACCATCGCCAGCGTACCTCCCAAGGTTCGTACCTTCTGATCGCGCATAGAGACCGGAGAAAGACATGGAAAAACGCACCTTCAAAATCTATCGCTACGACCCTGATAAGGATGCCAAGCCCTACATGCAGACCATCGAGATTGAACTCGAAGGCAATGAGCGCATGTTGCTCGACGCCCTGATCAAACTCAAGGCAGTTGATCCCACTCTGTCCTTCCGCCGCTCATGCCGCGAAGGGGTTTGTGGCTCTGATGCGATGAACATCAATGGCAAAAATGGCTTGGCCTGCTTGACCAACCTTCGCACACTGCCAGGCACCATCACCCTCAAGCCCTTGCCTGGCCTGCCTGTGGTGCGGGACTTGATCGTCGATATGACGCTGTTCTTTAAGCAGTACCATTCGATCAAGCCTTACCTGATCAACCACTCACAAGCGCCTGAAAAGGAACGCCTGCAGTCACCGGAGCAGCGCGACGAGTTGAACGGTTTGTACGAATGCATCTTGTGCGCGTCGTGCTCGACCAGCTGCCCCAGCTTCTGGTGGAACCCCGACAAGTTTGTGGGGCCCGCAGGTTTGCTCCAGGCGTACCGGTTTATTGCGGATAGCCGCGATGACGCGACGGCTGAGCGTTTGGACAATTTGGAAGACCCCTACCGCTTGTTCCGCTGCCACACGATCATGAACTGTGTGGACGTTTGCCCGAAGAGCCTGAACCCAACCAAGGCCATCGGCAAGATCAAAGAGCTGATGGTGCGCCGAGCTGTCTAGCCCACTTCAATCATGAGTACTCTTGTTCAAGACCCTCTGCTCACCCCCGCGCAGCTCAGCAAGCTGCAGTGGCGGTGCCGGCGAGGGTTGCTGGAAAACGACTTGTTCATCGAGCGTTTTTTCAAAGCACACGCACAAGAGCTCACTGTCAGTCAGGCTGAAGGCTTGGCTGATCTAATGGATCTATCCGATAACGACTTGCTTGATTTGTTGTTGCAACGAAAAGCGCCACAGGGACATTTGGCCGAAGAGCCAGCGCTGAGCGTGCTACACATGTTGATCAAAGCAGGCCGTTAAACACCATCTGAGCGAGGACCCTGTTATGAAACTATCTGACTCTAAAGCCACTCTATCCTTCAGCAATGGGGCTCCCAGCGTTGATCTACCCATGTACTCTGGCAGCATTGGTCCAGAGGTCATCGACATCCGCAAGTTATATGCACAAACCGGGATGTTCACATACGACCCAGGCTTTTTGTCGACGGCATCTTGCCAATCTGCCATCACTTACATTGATGGCGACAAGGGCGAGCTGCTCTACCGCGGCTATCCAATCGAGCAATTGGCTGCGAATTGCGATTACCTCGATACCTGCTTTTTGTTGTTGAACGGCGAACTGCCCAACGAAACTGAGCGTGCCCAGTTCCACAAGCTCGTGAACGAGCACACGATGGTGAACGAGCAGATGCAGTTTTTCTTGCGTGGTTTCCGCCGCGACGCGCACCCCATGGCTATCTTGACGGGCTTGGTGGGCGGTATGTCGGCCTTCTATCACGATAGCACCGATGTGCATAACCCTGAGCACCGCCGCATTGCTGCGATCCGTTTGATCGCCAAGATGCCCACGCTGGTTGCGATGGCATACAAATACAAGATTGGTCAGCCCTACATCTATCCTCGCAACGAACTGAGCTACGCTGGCAACTTCCTGCGCATGATGTTCGCTACCCCTTGCGAAGACTATGAGGTCAATCCAGTCCTAGAACGGGCGCTGGATCGCATCTTCATTTTGCATGCAGACCACGAGCAAAACGCCTCGACGTCGACAGTTCGCCTGTGTGCCTCTTCCGGTACCAACCCGTTTGCAGCGATTGCCGCTGGCGTTGCCTGCTTGTGGGGACCTGCTCACGGTGGTGCCAACGAAGCTTGCTTGAACATGCTTGAGGAAATCCAGGCCATGGGCGGCATCAGCAAAGTCGGCGAATTTATGGAACAAGTGAAAGACAAAAACTCGGGCGTTCGCCTGATGGGATTTGGCCACCGCGTGTACAAAAATTACGACCCGCGTGCCAAGCTCATGCAGGAAACGTGCAACGAAGTGTTGGCTGAATTGGGTTTGGAAAACGACCCCTTGTTCAAGCTGGCCAAGGCGCTTGAGAAAATTGCGCTGGAAGACGACTATTTCGTTCAACGCAAGCTCTATCCGAACGTCGACTTCTACTCCGGCATCGTGCAAAGGGCCATCGGTATTCCAGTGAATCTGTTCACCGGTATTTTCGCGCTGGCTCGGACCTCTGGCTGGATTGCCCAGTTGAACGAAATGATTGGCGACCCAGAGTACAAGATCGGCCGTCCTCGCCAATTGTTCACGGGTGCAGAGGCTCGGAACGTCAAGTAAGGTCCCGCCCCACTTCGCTGTGGATCAATCAAAGAGCCCGCTTGCGCGGGCTTTTTTTTCGAGCAAACGCGCCATTCTTCTTAGGCCACTTGAGGGCCCACGTCGAGCAAGGGATTGTGGGCCACTTCCCATAAATGTCCGTCCAAGTCAACAAAGTGTCCGCAGTAGCCACCCCACTCCATCATGCGCCCCGGGCACGTGATCTGGGCACCCGCTTGGTGTGCTTGCGCTAAAACGCGATCGACCTCCTCTGGCGATCCCACGTTGTGTGCCAGAGCCATCGCCGACCCAGACTCTGCAGGTGCTGCACATACACCCCCCTCACGAGCCAAGTCCGCGCGACCATAAAGCCCCAACCAACTGCCTTGTAGACTGAAAAAAGCCACTTCCGGTGGGGACTCCAACTGAGGGAAGCCCAGTCCCTCCTTGTAAAACCGGGCGGCTCGGGGCACATCCTCAACACCCAAGGTGACCATGCTGATGTAGGGTTTCATGTTGTCTTTCAAAGCGCAAGTTTGCAACTCGACGCAAGGCAAGTTGAATGCACAGCGTCTAAAATGGTCGATTCGATTGAGGACACATTATGGGACGCACCCTTTACGACAAGATTTGGGACGAACACGTTGTTCATGCTGAAGAAGATGGCACGGCCATTTTGTACATTGACCGCCACTTGGTCCATGAGGTGACCAGCCCACAGGCGTTTGAGGGGATTCGCCAAGCAGGGCGCAAAGTGTGGCGAACCAGTTCAATTGTCGCCACGGCGGATCACAACACCCCCACCACAGGCTGGGAGCTGGGTTACGACGGCATCACTGACCCCATCAGCAAAGAGCAAATCACAACTCTGGATGCCAATATGGCTGAGTTTGGTTCTGCAGCTTTCTTTCCGTTCATGTCAAAGCGACAAGGGATCGTTCACGTCATTGGCCCTGAAAACGGCGCCACTCTGCCCGGCATGACCGTGGTCTGCGGTGACAGCCATACATCCACCCACGGCGCGTTTGGAGCATTGGCACACGGTATCGGCACCTCCGAAGTCGAACACGTGATGGCAACGCAAACGTTGCTGGCCAAAAAGGCCAAAAATATGCTGGTCAAAGTCGAGGGCAAGCTGGCGACTGGAGTGACGGGCAAAGACGTGGTGCTGGCCATCATCGGCAAAATTGGCACTGCCGGCGGTACGGGCTACACCATTGAATTCGCTGGCTCCGCGATTCGCAGCCTCAGCATGGAAGGCCGCATGACTGTCTGCAACATGGCCATCGAGGCTGGCGCACGCGCTGGACTAGTAGCGGTTGATGAAAAAACCATCGACTACATCAAGAATCGCCCACTGGCACCTCAGGGCGTTGAATGGGACCAAGCGGTTGCATACTGGAAAACGCTGCATTCGGATACAGATGCCAAGTTTGATGCGACGGTTGAGCTCAAAGCCGAAGACATCCTTCCACATGTAACTTGGGGTACGTCCCCCGAAATGGTGCTGGATGTCGATGGATCTATTCCTGACCCGGACAAAGAAAAAGACCCCAACAAGCGCGCTGCGATTGAGCGTGCACTGACCTACATGGGCTTGCAGCCGGGCAAAGCGATTACCGATGTGTTTGTCGATAAGGTATTCATCGGCTCCTGCACCAACAGCCGCATTGAAGATATGCGCGAAGCTGCTGCAGTGGTAAAGAAGCTGGGACAAAAGGTTGCCAGTAACATCAAGCTCGCCATGGTGGTGCCTGGCTCTGGCTTGGTCAAAGAACAAGCTGAGCGTGAGGGTCTGCATGAGATATTTACAGCGGCGGGTTTCGAATGGCGCCAGCCTGGTTGCTCCATGTGTTTGGCGATGAACGCGGATCGACTCGAACCTGGTGAGCGCTGCGCGTCAACCAGCAACCGCAATTTCGAAGGCCGCCAGGGCAACGGCGGGCGTACCCATTTGGTGAGCCCTGCCATGGCTGCTGCCGCGGCGATCCACGGTCACTTTGTGGACGTGCGCACGTTCGCATAAAGAGGAACTATAGATGCAAAAATTTACCCTCCTCAAGGGCTTGGTCGCACCCATGGATCGCGAAAACGTAGACACAGATGCGATCATCCCAAAGCAATTTCTCAAGTCAATTCGCAAGACGGGCTTTGGTCCCAACTTGTTCGACGAGTGGCGTTATCTCGACCATGGTGAGCCTGGCCAAGACCCCGCCAGCCGCAAGCCAAACCCAGACTTTGTGCTGAATCAACCCCGCTACAAAGGCGCGTCGATTTTGCTGGCGCGCAAGAATTTTGGTTGCGGCTCATCTCGGGAACATGCGCCTTGGGCGATCGATCAATTCGGCTTTCGCGCGCTGATTGCACCGAGCTTTGCCGACATCTTTTTTAACAACTGTTTTAAAAACGGTTTGCTGCCCATCGTGCTACCAGAATCAACCGTTGATGGATTGTTCAACGACGTCCAAGCTTTTCCTGGCTACGAATTGACCATTGATCTTGAAAGGCAAGTGGTCGTGCGTCCTCAAGGCGAGGAAATTCCGTTTGAAGTGCAAGCGTTTCGCAAGTACTGTTTGTTGAACGGCTTGGATGACATAGGACTGACCTTGCGCCACGCCGATAAGATCAAAGCCTTCGAAGCCGAGCGTTTGGCGACCAAGCCCTGGCTCGCACACACCATGTGATTTGGCGATAAAGCCTCTCAAGAAATCGACAACATGAAAAAAATTGCAATCCTGCCAGGTGATGGCATTGGCCCAGAAATCATCGATGAGGCAGTCAAAGTCCTCAAGGCCATGAAGCTGCCGTTGGAAATGTCGACGGCACCTGTCGGTGGTGCGGCTTATGAAGCCAGCGGTCACCCCTTGCCCGAAGCGACTCTGAAGCTTGCGCAAGAAAGCGACGCCATTTTGTTTGGCGCTGTGGGTGATTGGAAGTACGACACACTGGATCGCCCATTGCGCCCTGAGCAAGCGATTTTGGGTTTGCGCAAAGCACTGGGGTTGTTTGCCAACTTTCGGCCTGCGATTTGCTACGAGCAGTTGACGCACGCTTCGAGTTTGAAGCCTGAGCTGGTTGCCGGTTTAGACATCCTGATCATCCGCGAGTTGACCGGTGACATTTACTTTGGTCAACCTCGAGGCCGCCGCACCGCAACGGATGGCCACTTCCCAGGCGCTGAAGAGGCGTATGACACCATGCGCTACTCAAAGCCTGAAATTGAGCGCATCGCCCATGTCGCATTCCAAGCGGCACAAAAGCGCAACAAGCGCGTGACCAGTGTTGACAAAGCCAATGTGCTCGAAACCTTCCAGTTCTGGAAAGATGTCGTCACCGAGGTCGGTAAACAGTACCCCGACGTTGCGCTGGATCACATGTATGTCGACAACGCTGCGATGCAGTTGGTGAAAGAACCCAAGCGCTTCGACGTGGTGGTCACTGGCAACATGTTTGGTGACATCCTCAGCGATGAAGCCTCGATGTTAACTGGCTCGATTGGGATGTTGCCATCGGCCAGCCTGAATACCAAAAATCAGGGTTTGTATGAGCCCAGCCATGGCAGCGCTCCTGACATTGCTGGCAAAGGCATCGCGAACCCGTTGGCCACGATTTTGTCCGCTGCCATGATGTTGCGCTTCAGTTTGGGGATGGAAGAGGCTGCGGTCAAAATTGAAAGGGCCGTCGAATCTGTGCTGGCGCAAGGCTTGCGCACTGCCGACATCTACAGTGAAGGCACCACACGTGTAAGCACGCGTGAAATGGGAGATGCCGTGGTGAAGGCATTGACCTGAGGCCACGCAGCGGCTTGATCAAGAAAACGCACCCGATAGTGCGTTTTCTTGATCGCCACTGAAGTGGAAGTTGTGCATCGTCCTTGATCTCGTTTCAGTGGAACGTTGCATTCATGCAAAACGTGGGTTGGGCTTTGTTGCTCCGCAACACCCTGACAGACCCATCCGCTACAATCCCGTCCATGTTTTGCGTGCGCTCTAATGCTTTGACCTCAACCGATGCAGCTCCTGCATGGGGTGGCGTGCGCTCATCCATTACCAAAACCACGACCATTACAGGCTGACACAGTCTGGTTCGTCGTGCGCCCTCCGGCCAGACGAGCCGGGCAAAGTGAACAGCTGGGTCAACACTGTTTCTGCACTGAAAGGGCGATGAAATGAGCAAGTTAGTAGGTTTAGTTGGTTGGCGCGGCATGGTCGGCTCTGTGCTGATGGACCGCATGACTCAAGAAAATGACTTTGACTTGTTCGAGCCATTGTTTTTTTCCACCTCCAATGCGGGCGGCAATGCCCCCAGCATGGCTAAAAACGAAACGCAGCTGCAGGACGCATTTAACATCGATGCACTCAAGCGCTGTGACATCATCATCACGGCCCAAGGCGGCGACTACACCAGCGAAGTATTTCCGAAGCTGCGTGCTGCTGGCTGGAATGGCCACTGGATTGATGCGGCGTCGACATTGCGCATGGACAAAGATGCGGTCATCGTCCTAGATCCCGTGAATATGCCGGTGATCAAAGACGCGTTGGCCAAGGGCGGCAAAAACTGGATTGGCGGCAACTGCACGGTCAGCTGTATGTTGATGGGCGTAGGTGCCCTCTACAAAGCGGGCTTGGTCGAGTGGATGAGCACGCAAACCTACCAAGCGGCGTCCGGCGGTGGTGCCCAGCACATGCGCGAGTTGCTGACGCAATACGGCACGCTGAATGCTGAAGTCAAGGCACTGCTGGCCGATCCGAAGAGCGCCATCCTTGAAATCGATCGGCAGGTCATTGCCAAGCAGCGCAGTTTGAGTGCTGACGAAACTGCCAACTTCGGCGTTCCGCTGGGTGGCTCGTTGATCCCTTGGATTGATAAGGATTTGGGCAACGGCATGTCCAAAGAAGAGTGGAAGGGTATGGCCGAGACCAACAAGATCTTGGGCATGGGTGAAGCATTTGGCACGCCCGCGGTACCTGTAGATGGCTTTTGTGTTCGCGTTGGCGCCATGCGCTGTCACAGCCAGGCATTGACGTTCAAACTCAAGAAGGCCGTGCCAACCGCAGACATTGAGGCCATGATTGCAGCGGATAACGAGTGGGCGAAAGTTGTACCAAATACACGTGAAGCGACCATCAGGGACCTGACTCCGGTTGCTGTCACCGGGACGATGACGATCCCTGTCGGACGCATCCGCACATTAGCGATGGGGCCTGAATACATCGGGGCTTTCACCATCGGCGATCAGTTGCTGTGGGGCGCCGCAGAGCCTTTGCGCCGTATGTTGCGCATCTTGTTGGAGGGATGACCCCGCCAGGGCAGATCGAGGTCTGCCCTGTTTTTTGTTTGGGCTGTTACCATGTGGTCTGATTTCCTCTGCAAAACACTGACCATGGCAGAACCCAGAAAAACGTTGACGTTGCGCGCCCTCACCTGGTACTTGACCGCGGTGGTGGCCGGCGTTTGCGGGTCTCAAGCATGGGCCGTGGAAATCGAGCGTTTTGGGGTTTTGTCTCCGCAAGGTGCGCCCTTGTATGCGCGCTTTGAACTCAGAGATGTCACGCAGCGCGATTGGGACACCCTAGCCATATCGATTCAGCCCCAGGACGGACCCGATGCCGCGGACAGCATTGCCGCATTGCGAGGCGCTAAAGTCCGTTGGCAACGCCCAGTCAAAGGACTCGTGGCTGTTGCAGTGGAGGGATTCCGACCCTATCCGTCAGCACGCTTGCCCGTGACTTTGGTCGTGCGCTGGGGCGGCGGAGAAATCAAGCGCAGTTACGCATTGGAGATCCCGCCGTTCAACGCAGAAGCGCCTTTGATCATCTTCCGCAATGACACCCTGAGTGAGTTGATGATCACGCATCGCTATGGCCAAGGTACCTTGGCCCAACGCATGATCGCGACGCAGCGTGCGAACCCTGCTGCATTCATCGGCAACAACATCCACCGCATATTGGCCGGTCAATCGCTCACCTTGCCCAGCAGCAGCGAGATTTTGGGCATCGACGCGGCAGAGGCGGAAGCATTGGTGAAAGCACAATGGGTGGAATTTGACACCTACCGGCGTTCGTTGGCTCTGCAAGCGCAAACAGTGACCCCGAAAGACAATGCCAACGCAGGCTCGGTAGATACCCCTGTCAGCGGCAACGCAGCCACCGCTGCGGGCGACCGCCTCAGCGTGAGTCAGGGTCAATCGGGCGAAGAGAAAGCCATCGCTGCGCAACAAGCCCTGGCGGCTGATGCCCAACGCCAGTCGGAGCTTCATGAGAATCTGAAAGATCTGAAGGCGGTTGCCAAGGACCTCCCTGCAAGCGAGTCCACTGCGCCGGCAGTTGCGAGCGACGCGGCTCCTGAGTCAACCTTGGATGAGCCAGCCTGGGTTAAGGCCATCAAAGGTGCGCCGTGGTTGATGCCTTTCACCGCCCTTGTCATTGCCTGCCTGGCGCTGTTGGTCTGGATGCGACGCACGCGACAGCGGATGAATCCAGCGGAAATTGATGCAGTAGTCCACGCCAGCGAGCCTGCCAACCCCAAGCCTGGTCGCGTTGAGGCTGTGGAGGTGATGGACGCTCCGCCCCAGTTGCGCCCGCAGTATTCGTTAGATCAATTGATACCAGAAATCGATCTGGAGTTGCCACCACTGGACATTCCCGAGGTGGATGGAGAGCGCTTGCTGGAGGACGCCAAGCTCGCCTTGCGCGCAGGCGACACGCAGAGGGCGCGCGAATTGGCTCTCATGGCTCTAGAAAGCCGTGACCCTTTGATTCAGTCGAACGCGAAAGCCTTGTTGGAGCGCATCTGAACCAAGCTGCGGAATCGGACGGCAGCCCAAGGCGACGCATCGCCCTGGGAGTAAGCTATGTGGGCGGCCGTTACCACGGCTGGCAAAGTCAACCCGACGGTCAAACTGTTCAGGACGAGCTCGAGAAGGCCTTGAGTGCATTCGCGGCCAGTGAACGCATCAAAACACTCTGCGCAGGTCGCACCGACACGGGTGTACACAGTCTGATGCAAGTGGTCCACTTCGACACCCATCTGTCGCGCACACCCATGTCATGGATGCGCGGTACCAACCGGTATTTGCCAGGCGACATCTCGGTTCAGTGGGCACAAGAAGTTCCCGATGCCTTTCACTGCCGCGCCAGTGCATTGCGCAGGCGATACGCTTATCTGGTCCTGGAGTCTGCTGCGCGCCCAGCGTTGGAATCAGGTCGAGTGGGTTGGGTGTTCATGCCATTGCAGCTCGAGCCCATGGTGCAGGCCAGTCGGCACTTGATCGGTGAACATGACTTCACCTCCTTTCGTGCCACAGCTTGTCAAGCCGATACACCCATCAAGACGATCTACGACATACGCATCAGTCGAAAAGGGGCGTATTGGCGATTCGACTTTGAGGGCAATGCCTTTTTGCACCACATGATTCGCAACATCATGGGTTGCTTGCTGGCCGTGGGGCAAGGGCGCGAGTCCCCCCAGTGGATGGCAGATGTTTTGACTGCCTGTGACCGAGATGCCGCTGCCCCCACGTTCGCACCTGACGGGCTCTATTTTTTAGGGCCTGTATATGACCCGAAATGGGGCTTGCCCGATCGGACTGCGGCTTTTGATTGGCTGCCCCTCTGAATACAGGTTGGCGTGAACCCGCTACAGGTTCACGGTATGCTACCGAGCTATGCATATCCGAATCAAAATTTGTGGGCTGACCCGCACGCACGATATCGAAGATGCGGTGCGCGCGGGAGCTGATGCGATTGGCCTCGTCCAATACCCAGCCTCTCCCCGCTTCGTCGCGGCTGAACGCTTGGCAGAACTGGCGCAGGTGATTCCAGCGTTTGTCACGCCTGTGCTCTTGTATGTGAACGCGCATCCTCGGGATGTTGAGGCGGGTTTGCGTGCGGTCCCCCACGCCATGCTGCAATTTCACGGAGAAGAAAGCCCAGAGGAATGCGAACGTTGGGGGCGCCCTTATCTTCGCGCCGCCCGTATCCCTGACCCGACTGTGGAGGCGTTTGACCTCTTACAATACTGCGAGCGCTTCCACAGCGCATCAGGCATCCTGTTAGACGCCAAAATTGATGCGTATGGCGGCGGTGGACACACTTTCAATTGGGCAGCATTCGATTGGTCACAGCCTCAACTAAACGCCAGCACTCGCCTCGTTTTGTCTGGTGGACTCACATCTGCAAACGTGATCGATGGCATCAGGTTGGTGCGACCCTGGGCGGTTGATGTGAGCAGCGGCGTGGAGAGCGCCAAGGGCATCAAGGACCGCGACAAGATACAGGCGTTCATTCGAGCCGTCAAAGACGGTCAGAATCTATTAAAAGACGCCAAAAACCCATAAAAGAAGATAAATCTTCATTTATTGCCTCAAATTGACTGGAAGTTCTCATGAGCAATTATCAGCAACCCGACACACGAGGCCACTTTGGCCCTTACGGCGGCAATTTCGTCAGCGAAACACTCACCCATGCGATCAACGAGTTAAGTGCCGCTTATGCAAAATATCAGCACGATAGCGAATTTATCGCCGAATTTAAGCGCGAGTTAAAGCATTTTGTGGGTCGTCCAAGTCCGATTTACCATGCGGCGAGGACCAGCGCGGAATTGGGCGGGGCGCAAATTTATCTCAAGCGCGAGGACTTGAACCACACTGGCGCGCACAAAATCAACAATGTAATTGGCCAAGCCATGCTTGCCAAGCGCATGGGCAAACCGCGCATCATCGCTGAAACAGGTGCGGGGCAACATGGCGTCGCGACTGCTACCATCTGTGCTCGATACGGTCTGGAATGCATCGTGTACATGGGCAGCGAGGATGTGAAGCGCCAAAGCCCCAATGTCTATCGCATGAAACTGCTTGGCGCCACGGTCGTGCCCGTTGAGAGCGGCAGCAAAACCTTGAAAGATGCGCTCAACGAGGCGCTGCGCGACTGGGTCACCAATGTGGAAAACACGTTTTACATCATTGGTACCGTCGCAGGCCCGCACCCCTACCCAATGATGGTGCGAGATTTCCAAAGCATCATTGGCCAGGAGTGTTTGGAGCAGATGCCCGAGATGGCCGCACGCCAGCCCGATGCAGTCGTCGCCTGTGTGGGTGGTGGCAGCAATGCGATGGGAATTTTTTACCCCTACATCAACCACGAAGCTGTTCGCCTGATTGGTGTAGAGGCAGCCGGAGAGGGTTTGGATAGTGGGCACCACGCCGCATCGATCAGCCGCGGCTCACCTGGCGTTTTGCACGGTAATCGCACTTATTTGCTGCAAAACTCCAACGGTCAAATCACAGAAACACACTCGGTCAGCGCCGGCTTGGACTACCCAGGGGTTGGTCCTGAACATGCCTGGCTTCACGATATTGGGCGCGCGGAATATGTCGGTTGCACCGATCAAGAGGCACTCGACGCATTTCATCACCTGTGTCGCACCGAGGGCATCATACCGGCGCTGGAGTCGAGTCACGCTTTGGCGCACGCGATGAAAATGGCGCCGTCCATGGACAAGGATCAAATCATTCTGGTCAACTTGTCAGGGCGAGGCGACAAAGACATTGGGACAGTCGCCGACTTGGGTGGGGCAGACTTTTTCTGCCGACCCAGTTGCCAGGGTCAAAGCGTCAAAGGCGCGCAGGTCGTGGAGTTCGTCAAATGAGCCGCATCCAAACTTGCCTCGCTGCGCTATCTGCCCGCAATCGAAAAGCCGTCATCCCTTACGTCACGGCAGGGTTTCCAGAGGCCGACATCACACCCCGATTGATGCACGCGATGGTTCATGCAGGGGCAGACATCATTGAATTGGGCGTTCCCTTCTCTGACCCGATGGCCGACGGACCTGTGATCCAACAGGCTGGTGAGGCAGCCTTAGCCATGGGCATTGGCATGACCCAAGTGCTAGAGATGGTGCGAATTTTTCGGCGCGATGATCCCAGCACGCCTGTCGTATTGATGGGCTACGCCAATCCAGTGGAGCAGTACGATTACAACCATGGACAAGGGGCGTTCGTCAAAGACGCGCAAGCCGCAGGAGTTGATGGCGTGTTGGTGGTGGACTATCCGCCTGAGGAATGTGAGGACTTCGCCCAGGCGCTGCGAGCCGCGGACATGGATTTGATTTTTCTATTGGCACCGACCTCGACCGACGCCCGAATGGCCCACGTTGGACGCATTGCGAGTGGCTATGTCTATTACGTGTCTCTCAAAGGCGTGACTGGCTCGGGAGCGCTCGACACCGACGCAGTCAACGCGATGTTGCCGCGCATTCGAGCCCATATTCAGCTGCCTCTAGGGGTTGGTTTTGGCATCCGCGACGCGGCAACTGCCAAGGCTGTTGGTGAGAACGCAGATGCCGTCATCATCGGAACCAAGATCATCCAATTGCTGCAAGGCAAGAGTGCTGATGAGGCCATTGTTGCTGTCTCAGAGTTCGTGAAAGAAATTCGCCAAGCTTTGGATCAAAGCTGAAATTGACCTGGTGGTCAAAGGAGAAAGAACATGTCATGGTTAACCAAATTGCTACCGCCAAAACTCGGTCAACGCGAGGCAGCAGGCAGTCGCCGCAGTGTCCCTGAAGGTCTATGGACGAAGTGCTCTGGCTGTGAGGCAGTGCTGTACCAGTCAGACTTGATGAAAAATCAAAATGTCTGTCCGCATTGTGATCACCATCACCGCATCGATGCGCGCACCCGTCTGAATCAGTTCTTAGACGAAGACGGCCGTGTCGACCTCGCTCAAGAAGTTGAACCCACTGACGCGCTCAAATTCAAGGACAGTCGCAAGTACCCACAGCGTCTGAAAGAGGCGCAAAACAACACAGGTGAAACCGATGCACTGGTGGTCATGGGCGGCAGCGTGATGGGTATTCCAGTCGTCGCCTCGGCTTTTGAATTTGACTTCATGGGCGGCAGCATGGGCAGCGTGGTTGGCGAACGCTTTGTGCGTGGGGTTGAGTACGCGATTGACAACAAATGTGGCTTTGTTTGCTTCACAGCAACCGGTGGCGCGCGCATGCAAGAGGGTTTGTTGTCATTGATGCAAATGGCAAAAACCAATGCGTCCTTGACTCGCCTCGCAAAAAAACGCTTGCCCTACATCAGCGTCCTCACCGATCCAACCATGGGCGGTGTGAGCGCTGGTTTTGCTTTTGTAGGTGATGTGGTTATTGCCGAGCCCAAAGCTTTGATCGGTTTTGCAGGCCCTCGCGTGATTGAGAACACAGTGCGTGTCACCTTACCTGAAGGGTTTCAGCGAGCTGAATTTTTACAACAAAAAGGGGCGGTAGACATGATTTGTGATCGCCGCGAACTGCGCACGTCGATCGCCCATCAACTGGCGATCCTCTCAGGCTTGAACGCGGACGCGGTGGCGTGAATTTACCAATCTTCCCGCTCAACACTGTCCTGTTCCCGCAAGGTCTTATCCCCTTGCAAGTGTTTGAGGTGCGCTATTTGAATATGGTGCAACGCTGCGAAAAGGATGGCACTCCATTTATCGTGGCGTGCCTTCATGACGGGGATGAAGTCCAGCGGCCTGACCCCACCGGCGAAGAGACTTACCAGCCCGAGCGCTTCCATCACACCGGAACACTGGCACACATTGAGCACATTTCAGTAGTCAAACCGGGTCTGTTGCGCATCATTTGCCGAGGTGGGGAGCGAGTGCGAATCGATCGCTGCGAAAAAGGCCCCCTTGGACTTTGGGTTGGTGACGCTGAAGTGATGCACCACGACAAAATCATCACGATTCCGTCAGAATTGAGCCACATCAGCGATGCGCTGAGCGATGTGCTGGGTCGCCTTTATGAAGAATATCCCGATGCCATGGGTGTCAGCCGACCCCCAGAGCATGGCGCCGCTGAGTGGGAAAATGCGGGGTGGGTCGCTAACCGCTGGGCAGAGCTGCTCCCGCTGCCCAATGACTTGAAGCTGCGACTGCTCACCGCAGAGAGTCCGTTGATTCGCCTCGAGCTCGTGGGAGACCAACTCGACGAGTTGGGCTTGAGTTACTGAGCCGACTCGGTCAGCATCGCCAGCGACTGTTGGTAACGGGCTTGCACCATCAAATCATCCCAGCTGGGCATCTCTCCCTGCGGTAGCAAATTCAACCTACGAGTTTCACTGGCAGGATTGGGGCGCCAACGGTCACGCAACAAGGCCTCCGACAGCCCGTCGATCAGTTCATCGATGGGACGGCCTTTGTCAACGACACACTGATTGCACAACAAGACCATATCGCAACCGGCCTGCAGCGCGACTTCAGCAGCTGCAACAAAATCAAGTTGCCTTCCATCAACTTGGCGTGCACCTTCCATCGACAAGTCATCACTGAATATGACACCGCCAAAAGACATCTCGCCGCGCAAGATGTCTTGTAGCCACCGCCGCGAATACCCTGCTGGGCGACTATCCACCTTAGGATAGATCACGTGCGCTGGCATGACTGCATCGAGCACTGAACGCAATTGACCGTAAGGTGCTGCATCCAGTGACAAGATGTCTGTCAGCGATCTAGGATCGATTGGTGTATCGACGTGACTGTCTGCAGCGACGTAGCCATGTCCTGGGAAATGTTTGCCACAGTTGCGCATCCCAGCGAGCGCCAAGCCGTGCATCAAGCTGCGCGCCAACACAGCCACTACCCGAGCGTCTTCAGAAAACGCCCTGTCACCAATCACATGGCTGTTGCCAAAATTCAAATCTAAGACTGGCGTGAAACTGAAATCGACGCCACAAGCACGCAACTCCGCGGCCAGCACATAACCAGCTGCGGTCGCCATATCCATCGCGCGCAGCGCACCACTGCCCACGCCACTGGTGTCATTTGCCCATATTTGCCCTAGGAACTGCATCGAAGGAAGGTGGGTGAAGCCATCGCTCCGAAAGCGTTGGACTCGCCCCCCTTCGTGGTCAACCGTGATCAGCAAATCTTTGCGAACTTGCTTGATTTGACGACACAAACGGGTAAGTTGCGCACGGTCTTTCCAGTTGCGGCCAAACAAAATAACGCCCCCGACCAGCGGATGGCTGAGGCGTTTTCTATCTGCTGTGGTCAGCGAGTAACCGGCCACATCAATCATCAAAGGAGCATGCATTGTCATTCAGGACTTTCGTTCGACCACCACAAAACTGGCAGCGTAATCTGTTTCATCAGTGACTGAAACATGGGCGCTCCAGCCTTGGCCCTCAAACCAATCTGCCAGTGCGCCATTCAGCCGAATGTACGGCTGACCACTTGAGTGATTCAAGATTTCGCACCGTGACCACGCCATAGGCATTCGAATACCGAGGCCAACCGCTTTTGAAAAAGCCTCTTTGGCGCTGAATCGAGTTGCCAAATATCGGACCCCACGTTCTTGGCTCCGAGCAGTCCTTGCTCGCCATACAGTCAGCTCTTGTGCGCCCAAAACACGCTGCGCAAAACGGTCCCCATGGCGCTCAACCGCGCGCGCGATGCGACCGACATCGCATACATCGGTTCCGATGCCAACAATCACTTCGCGGCTCCGTTGCCCCGACGTATTGCGTCCAAGTAGGCTTGAGTCGCATCGCGGTAGCCTACCTCTAATGCCTCTGCCATGAAGGCGTGGCCGATAGACACCTCGAGAACATTCGGCACGCGCTGCAAAAAAAGCGGCAGATTGTCGAGATTTAAATCATGACCTGCATTGATACCGAGCCCGACTGCTTGCGCGGCCATAGCGGTTTGTGAGAACGCGGACAACACTGACTCGGCGCGGCCCTGTGCAAATGCATGGGCATAACTCTCCGTGTACAACTCGACGCGGTCTGCGCCCAGCTCCTTGGCCTGTGCCATTGAAGTGGGGATCGGGTCCATAAACAAACTGACACGAATGCCCCATGATTTCAATTGCGCGATGATGGGGCGCAAGCGCTCGCTGTCTTTGGGTAGATCCCAGCCGTGGTCTGAGGTGAATTGATCAGTGCTATCTGGCACCAAGGTGCATTGATGCGGACGATGCTGTTCGACAAGCGTCATCAAGTTGTGGAACGGGTTGCCCTCGATGTTGTATTCAGCTTGAGGCCAAGCACGCATCAGCTCAGCAAGTTGAATGACATCTCTAGTGCGAATGTGTCGCTCGTCTGGCCTTGGATGCACTGTGATGCCATGTGCGCCACCTTCTAAACATGTGCGGGCGGCCTTCACCACACTCGGAATGTCAAGGTGCCGGGAGTTGCGCAGCAGCGCAACCTTGTTCACGTTAACCGATAAAGCAGTATTCGACTTAGGTAT
Organism: uncultured Burkholderiaceae bacterium; assembly: GCA_964478285.1. Classification (GTDB taxonomy): domain Bacteria; phylum Pseudomonadota; class Gammaproteobacteria; order Burkholderiales; family Burkholderiaceae_C; genus RS62. Next base: position 26,759 of record CAYZHE010000019.1, on the reverse strand, counting down.
CAGAGACATTCAAGCTACCTTCTATCAATTGTCAGTTTCTGGCATCGCTTTGGCCCGCTGCCCGACTTGCGCAACGTCTCTCCACAACTGGCGCGTGCGAAAGGCAGTCAGTCCACTGTGGTGATACAAAACTTCGCGCAATTGTGGACGCAAAACCGGCTCGTGGTGATGACATGTCTCCACCAATGCACTCCACTCATCAACGCTTTGAAGCAATCCGTCTAGGCGCTTCCATGTGTGGCCGTCTAATCCGTGAGTACTCGAAGGCTGGAGTCCTGCTTCGGCATACAGCTTAAAGGCCCGAGTGTCGTCTAACGCCTTGTGTGTCGTGCCATGGACCGCGAGACTGGGCAATACCCCCAGCGCCTTGAGCAAGTGCAACTCCAGCGCTCGCAGCGCGGCGGAACGCAGCACTTCATCGCGCAGCGAGCTGACAGCAAGCGCATAGGCATCAAACAATGCAGGGTGAGGGTCGTCGCGCGCCATCGTTCGCATCACGAGCTCGTTGAGGTAAAGACCTGCCAACAATCCATCGCCATAAGGCATCACAGGCCCACCCGCCCAGCGCGCAGACTTGAGGGTCCTGATCTCGGCGTCTCCCCACCAATCCAGGCGCAAGGCCTGAAGGGGAAGTAAAACCGGCCGCCACTGCGAATTCGGTTTTTTCGCACCCTTGGCAACCAGGGCTACTCGTCCATGCTGGCGCGACCATGCCTCAAGGATCAAGCTGCTCTCACTCCAGTCATAGCTGTGGAGAATGTAGCAAGTTTCGTCGTGCACCCGGCTGGCCAATGCCATGGCTTTATTCGTAACCGAAAGAGCGCACGCGCGCTTCGTCATCAGACCAACCTGAGCGGACCTTCACCCAAAGCTGCAGGAATACTTTTTGATCAAATAATTTTTCCATCTCGACACGGGCTTCCGTGCCGATGCGTTTGAGCCGTTCTCCACCGTCGCCAATGACCATCCCTTTGTGACCGTCGCGTTCAACAACAATGGTGGCAGCGATGCGCAGCATCGTGCCCTCTTCTTTGAACTCATCTAAAACGACTGTTGAGGTATACGGCAGCTCGTCTCCTGTGAGTCGAAACAGCTTCTCTCGCACGATCTCCGTTGCCATGAATCGTTGCGACTTGTCCGTCAGTTCATCCGCACCATAAAACCAGTCCTGCTCAGGAAGGTAGGTTGCGCAGGTTGCCAAAAGCGTCTTCAAATCTTTCGGCTGCTTGGCGGACATCGGAATGTACTCAGCAAAAGGGAAGCGCTCTTGCATGCCCTGTAACCAGGGATAAACATCGGCTCGACGGTGAACTTTGTCTAATTTATTGCCCACCAGAAGAACCGGTTTATCCTTGGGCAACAGCGCCAACACTTGTGCGTCATCTAAGCCAAATCGGGTGGCCTCCACCACAAACAAAATCAAATCGACGTCACCGACAGCCGCTGTCACCGTTCGGTTAAGTGATCGGTTGAGCGCTTTTCCATGTCTCGTTTGAAAACCTGGCGTGTCAACAAACACATATTGGACACCGCCTTGCGTCAGTATTCCGGTGATCCGATGACGGGTGGTTTGCGCTTTGCGCGAGGTGATCGAAAGCTTTTGCCCCACCAAAGCGTTCAACAATGTCGATTTCCCCACATTGGGTTTGCCGACGATGGCGATCAAACCACAACGCCGCGGTGAGTCATTTTCGGGCTCAATCACATCGGGCTCCTCGGCCGCGTGCGGCTCCGAGGGCAGCGGCACTGCTTTGCCCAGTGCGCGTGCCAACATGATTTCGAGTTCGCTTGGTGGTTCGGGCGTATCGGGAGATTCAGCGCTCATTGCTTTGGTTGTATCCGCTTAGGGGCTTTGGGCAAGGACTGCAGCATCGCATTCGCAGCTTGCTGCTCTGCCTCTCTGCGCGACGTTCCTTCACCACGGGATTCCAAGTCAAGCTCATCGACGCGACAACTCACTTGGAAGGTTTGTTCGTGTGCCAATCCAACTGTACCAAGCACTTGGTAGATGGGTAGCGCCATTTTGTGGCCCTGCAACCACTCTTGCAAGGCAGTTTTGGCGTCCTTGCCCATGGCATCCAATTTGTCTTGAGTGAGCCAGGGGGTGTATAGCTTTTCAACAACCGCCGTGGCAGCCTCAAAGCCTCCATCAGAATACACCGCGCCCAGCAACGCCTCAAGCGCGTCGGCCAAGATGCTTGGGCGATGGCGACCACCTGATTGCATCTCACCACTGCCCAGTCGCAAATGCCCTTCTAAACCAAGGTTCTGCGCCAATTCAGCCAAGGTGGGCTGTTTGACTAAATTAGCTCGGACGCGGGAGAGGTCTCCCTCTGGCAAATTTCGCCATCGGCTGACCAGGGCAGTAGAAACCGCCAACCCTAACACCGCATCACCCAGAAACTCGAGGCGCTCGTTGTGATCGGCGCTGAAACTGCGATGGGTCAATGCACGCTCAAGCCATTTGGGCTCACGGAAGGTGTATCCCAATGCTTTTTGAAGGGCCAATCTATCGCCCGTCGAAGAGGAGGCAGACTTAGTCAAAAGCACCAATGCGACCGAGGTCGCTGAAGTTCATCCACACAAAGAATGCTTTGCCCACGATATTTTGCTCGGGAACGAAGCCCCAGTAGCGAGAGTCTAAGGAGTTATCTCGGTTATCGCCCATCATGAAATAATGCCCATCCGGAACGGTGCACTCGAAGCCTTGGGCGTTGTAGACACACTGCTCTTTGAAAGGGAAGTTACTCGGACCGTTGACATAGGAGGGGCGGTTTTTGTCATTCAACAAGTTGTGTCTGACCCCGCCGAGTGTCTCGCTGTACTGCTGGCTGTAACGCATGCTGTCGCTGTCGAAGAACTCACCTAAATCCTCGCGGGGCAGCGGCTCGCCATTGATGGTAAGTTGCTTGTTGGTGTATGTCACTTTGTCTCCGGGCACGCCCACGACGCGCTTGATGTAGTCCAAGCGTGGGTCAGGTGGGAATCGAAAGACCATGACATCCCCCTTTTGGGGCTTGTGGTTGGCAATCAAGACCGTGTTTGAAACTGGCAAGCGAATGCCATAGTGAAACTTGCTGACCAAAATCAAATCGCCCACTCGCAAGGTTGGAACCATCGAACCCGATGGGATTTTGAACGGCTCCACCACAAACGACCGCAAGACAAAAACGACCAGCAACACTGGAAATAAGCCCGCCGTCCAGTCCAGCCACCAAGGCTGCATCAACAGTTTTTGCTGCTCGGCCTCTACATCAATCTCGTCGCTGCGCAAGCCTTGCGCCGCCCATTGTTGTCGCCGCTGCTCCAGTTGGATTTTGAGCTGATTGGCAGCGTCGCGGCGTGCTGGCAAAAAGACCCATCTCTCCACCACCCAATAGATACCCGTGAAGGCGGTCACAATAGTGAGCACCAACGCAAAGTCGCCATAAACGACATTGGCGTACCAGGCCACAGCGAAAGCGACCAACAGGGCCATGGCGGCGATGGCGATCCACTTCATTGCTTGTTGCATTTAGTCCTCTACTTGCAAGATGGCCAAGAATGCTTCCTGGGGCACTTCAACTGAGCCGATTTGTTTCATTCGCTTCTTGCCCGCCTTTTGCTTTTCCAGCAATTTGCGCTTTCGGCTGACATCTCCGCCATAACACTTGGCAAGCACGTTCTTGCGCAACGCTTTGACCGTTTCTCTAGCCAAAATGTTGCCACCAATGGCTGCCTGGATGGCGACATCAAACATTTGCCTCGAAATGACCTCACGCATCTTGGATGCGATGGCGCGACCCTTGTGCTGGGCTTGTGATCGGTGAACGATCACGGACAGGGCATCAACGCGCTCGCCGTTCAGCAACATGTCAACTTTGACTACATCGGAGGGGCGGTACTCCTTGAATTCGTATTCCATAGACGCATAGCCTCGGGACACCGACTTCAACCGGTCAAAAAAGTCGAGCACGATCTCACCCAAGGGAAGCTCATAGGTCAGCAATACTTGTTTTCCGAGGTACTGCATGTTCATTTGAACCCCACGCTTTTGGTTACAAAGCGTCATAACTGCACCCACATAATCCTGAGGCATGTACAGGTGCACGGTCATGATGGGCTCGCGAATTTCTTGGATTCGCCCTTGTTCCGGCATCTTGGCAGGACTCTCCACTGTGGTGGTCACACCATCTCCAGTGGTCACCTGATACACAACAGAAGGAGCCGTGGTGATCAGGTCTTGATCGAACTCGCGTTCGAGCCGTTCTTGCACAATCTCCATGTGCAAAAGACCTAGAAATCCACACCGGAAACCAAAACCCAATGCTTGTGAAACCTCGGGCTCAAATTTGAGCGCCGCATCGTTGAGTTGAAGCTTCTCTAGCGCGTCGCGCAACGCGTCGAATTCACTAGCCTCGGTTGGATAAAGACCCGCGAACACCTGCGGCTTGACTTCTTTAAAACCAGGCAAAGCCTCGGTTGCCGTGAAATGAAGCCCAGCGTTTCCGCCGCGGATGACGGTAACGGTGTCCCCCACCTTGGCAGCAGCCAATTCCTTGATACCAGCAATGATGTACCCGACCTCGCCAGTCTCTAAAGATGGTCGCGGCAAATCATGTGGTGTAAACACCCCAAGGTCGTCGGCAAAATAGGTCAAGCCATTGGACATCAGCTTGATTTTTTCGCCCTTGGCGACCCGCCCGTCTACTACCCTCACTAGCATCACCACACCCACGTACGCGTCGTACCAACTGTCGATGATCATGGCCCGAAATGGGCCATCGGGATCGCCTTTGGGTGGCGGCACTTTGGCGACCACCATCTCGAGAATGTCGTCCACTCCCAAACCCGTTTTGGCAGAGCAGGCAATGGCGTTGGTGGCATCAATGCCGATCACATCCTCGATTTCGAGTTTCGCATTGTCGGGATCGGCAGCAGGCAAATCAATCTTGTTGAGTACAGGCAAAACCTCCACGCCTAAATCGAGTGCCGTGTAACAGTTGGCAACCGTTTGGGCTTCCACGCCTTGAGAAGCATCCACGACCAACAACGCTCCTTCACATGCGGAGAGGGACCGGCTCACTTCGTAAGAGAAGTCGACGTGACCCGGCGTATCAATCAAGTTAAGGTTGTATGTGTGACCATCACGAGCCTTGTATTGCAGCGCTGCGGTTTGAGCTTTGATGGTGATGCCGCGTTCCTTCTCAATATCCATCGAGTCCAAAACCTGCTCGCTCATCTCACGTGAGCTGAGTCCTCCGCAAGTTTGAATCAATCGATCAGCCAGCGTGGACTTGCCATGGTCGATGTGCGCGATGATGGAGAAGTTGCGAATGTGATTCATGTACAAACAAAAAGGTCGGAATCCGACATAAAAAAAGGCGCGCCTGTGACGACGCGCCCCAACCAAGAAATCATTGGCAACTGCGATTAGCTTGGATGGTCATTTTAGGCAAAAGCCCCATGCCTAGGGCGATTCCCGCGGGTTTGTGTGGGTTTGAGTTTGTCACTATCCACAAGTTATCCACAGATTAAAAATAACAACCTGGGTCGCTCAATTGGATTAGCAAGCACTCACAAAACTTATTTTCGCCACCCTTGATAGACGGCGATTTCACCAGATGAATCGCGGGAATCTGGCTTGTTGCGCGCAAGCATCAATTCTAACGGCTTTACCTATCGGATCAGTTGGGAATTGTTCACAGGACGCATCGGCCTCAAATTTTTTACAAAAAATCATAATGTGAAATATTTGAGGCCCGTCGAAGCCTATTTACCGACGAATCATGCCGTATTGCACCCACTCGCCCCGCTGATAAAGCACGCTAATGGACTTGGCTTTTTTAAGCTGACTAAGCGCTGTGGACAGTTCCTGAACCGTATGAATTTTTCGATTTCCGATCCCCAACAATACGTCACCGGCTTCTAAGCCCGCTTTGGCGGCCAAGCCAGTCACGCCTTCAATCAAGACGCCGTGAGGAACATTTTTTTCTTTGAGTTCATCTCGCGTTAGGCCGCGCACCTTGAGACCGACACTTTCAATCTCAATCGATTGGTCTGGTGTCGGCTCGGCGCTTTTTGCGGTCTGCTTTTCAGTGCGCTTGAATTCACCCACGGTGATTTTCAGAGTGAGCTCTTTTTTGTCCCGCCAAACCACGATCGCTGAGCGTGTCCCAGGTTTGGTATTGCCAACGACTCGCGGCAAATCTGGCGTCTGCTCAATGGCCTTACCATCAAAGCTGAGGATCACATCTCCAGGTGCCAAGCCCGCTTTCGACGCGGGAGAGTTATTCTCCACGCCACGAATCAACGCACCACGTGGCTTGTCCAACCCGACACCTTCGGCTACCTCTTTCGTCACCTCGTCAATGGCAACGCCGATGCGGCCGCGCGTCACGAAACCTTGCGTCTGAAGCTGCTTGGACACACGCACAGCCTCGTCAATGGGTATCGCAAACGAGATCCCTTGGAACCCCCCTGAGCGCGAGTAAATCTGGCTGTTGATGCCCACCACTTGGCCGCGCATATTGATCAAGGGCCCCCCGGAGTTGCCAGGATTGATCGCCACGTCGGTTTGTATGAATGGCAAATAGTCGCCCGTCTCACGCTGCTTGGCACTGACGATACCGGCCGTCACCGTATTGGCCAAGCCATATGGCGAGCCAATCGCCATAACCCACTCTCCGACTTTCAAGCTCTGCGCATCACCGACTTGAACCGGCGACAAGTTCTTGGCATCGATTTTGACCAGCGCCACATCTGTCCGGCGATCTTCACCGACCACTTTCCCTTTGAACTCACGCTTGTCAGGCAGCGTCACAATCAATTCATCTGCACCATCGACCACGTGGGCGTTGGTCAAAATATACCCATCGGCACTCAACACGAAACCAGAACCAATGCCGTGCGGTCTCGATTCTTGCCCACCAGGCTCTTGCGGCTGTCCGTCACCCAAACCAGGAGGAAGTGGGACGCCAAAGCGCTTAAAAAACTCGAGCATATTCGGGTCAATGTTAGGCGCATTGCGCTGCGCTTTCACTTTCTCGGTCGTTCGTATATTGACGACAGACGGTCCAACGGCCTCAACCAGCGGGGTGAAATCCGGCAACCCCTGCACAAGCAAAGGCGCTGCTGGCGCAGCTTCCGAGGCTGCTTGGGCACGTGAAATCAGAGTCAAAGGGGTTGTGACGCCAACCACGGTGCACAGCACCGATACAGCGAGAATTGACGACCAACGCGCTTGTTTATCAGAAGTGCCTTTGTGCTCGATACGAATCATTGCTAGTTTCCTTTCAAAGGTCTGCGATCCAGCCGCCCCCATATAGCGTAAGAGCCTGGCTGTGCTGACAAAGTTCCAACATGTGATGAATTTGGTGATGCCGATCGATTTTTCTAGAGGCTTGAAATCATCGATTTAAAGTGATGCCGTTGGCCATTTGAACCAAGGTCTGAAGCGGAGCCTCGCCGACCAAAGTCAGCCGCATCTGCGGGGTCTCTCGCAGCAGTGTGTGCGTCGCTCCTTGACGAATCGCTCGCTCAATCGTTGCCGAACTCGCGTTTGAACTGGGTTCAAAGAAAACGGATACGCTCGCCAACCCGTCCGTAAAAAGCCACTGAAGCGGTTGCTGAGCCTGGGGAACTTGCTGGTCCTTGGGCAACTGCGCCCTCACAGGCAAAAAACCAGATGGGCTTGCGGCATAACGCAATCCCAGCGACTCGGGGTTCACCGCACGCACTTCTAGTCGGCTCAACTCATAGCCCTCAGGCGGATGAATGTTGCGCAAAATGGAGGCTGCATCCACGACGCGGTCAGTTTCTAAAGTCGTGAATGCCGACTGTTCCAAGACTTCATTTGGGCGCACCGAAAGCGTCTGGATCTTGAGGATCAAATGCGTCTTTTGGTCACGCCACACGCGGTAACTCCAGCGTCGATCATCTCTCGCGAGGACGTCGAACACCTGAGCTCTGCGACCAGCCACTCGATCTTCACCGAGGTCAACCAATCGATAAAACTGGCCAACTCGCTCAAGCGCTGCCCCCGTAGCCCCTGGGAATACCCCCAAATCTGTGCGCTCTTCGCTGACCCAGCGCTTGGCTTCTGGCCAATGCGTGAACACTAGATTGCCATGGCGAAACGAAGTGCGCGATTGCCCCGTCATCACGTCAACGCGCTCCACAGGCACTTGACCATCCAATGCGTGCGTGATCTTCGCTGTGACCATCTGCGCATCCACACTGATGACCATCGTACCTTGGTAGCTATGCTTGAGCGGAGCCTCGTGGAGGGTCTGCAGCCATGCCGATAAGTCATTTTCAGCCGCATGAGCAGCCGGCTGCACGCCCAGAATCGAAAGCAACACGCCCAATGCGCATTGCGTCGCGATCCGTTGCCCTTGTACGCGCAAGGCCGCAATGCCCTTACTCAAGCAGACCCAGAAAAAGTAGGTCGATCTCAAATGCGAACGCATCATCTCATGCACCTCAACGCTCCAGGGCCACGTTGCGCACGTATCCGGCCGGGAATGTCAGCCCAGCACCACCAGCCCACTGGCGGTGACTTTGCAGCAGCGCGTCCAATTGGGGATCACGCAAAACCCCTTGCGAGGTCAACAACGCGGGAGCCGAGTCTGATGCGCCCCGGTTGACTGAAATTTCTGGCGCCGTTTGCTGTTGAACAACCAAGGTGCTTTGTGGGACATTGGACTGAGGCCACCAAGCCCACACGCCCACAGCAAGCATCACCGCTGCCACCCAAGACCAGGCAAACCGCGGTTCATTGGCGGCCGTCTGGTTAACCGCTGCAGGCCTTGATACAGCCGGGGTAATTGTCGCAGCGCTGGACACGGCAGGACTCAGATCAGCCTGCACACTTGGGCTGGGCTTCGACTCCTCACAATCCGCTGCCTGAGCCGCATGAACCGCATCCAACAAGCGCTGTGTGCTGGATGGTTCGGCGATGACCTCGCCGCGAATCAACGCCGAGGCTTGCAGGTGCCGTCTCCATTGGAGCAACGCCTGATCATCCAGCCGTTGACCGTCAGGCCAAGCCTCGAGTTCATCGTCTTGTAAGGATGCCAACCATTCGTTCGAGCTTTGTTCAGGCATGGGCATCACCAACGTTTCCCTGTAGATTGTGTCAACATCGGCTGAATGACTTTAGAGATGGCTTCTCGCGCACGAAAAATGCGCGAACGAACTGTGCCGATTGGGCAATCCATAACGGCTGCGATGTCCTCATAACTCATGCCTTCAACCTCTCTCAATGTCACTGCCTCACGCTGATCATCTGGCAACGCTTGTAAAGCCCGCTCAACTGCTTGAGCAATCTCTTGGCTGGCCAATACCGACTCTGGCGTGTTGTGATCGGTGTACTGTTCTATAGAGTCCCACGATGGCGAAAAAGTTTCATCACTTTCCTCAGACCACGGTGAGGCCATCAACTGAGGCTTTTTGCCTTGGGCAATCAAATGTTTTTTCGCTGCATTCACGGCGATGCGATAGAGCCACGTATAAAACTGCGCCTCACCCCTGAAATCAGGCAATGCACGGTAGGCTTTAATGAAAGTTTCCTGGGTCAAGTCCTCAACCCAATGAGGGTCACGCACCCATCGCGCGATTAACCGCTGCACACGCGTCTGGTACTTGATCACCAGCGCATCAAATGCGCGCGAGTCCCCAGCCAGAAACTGGCTGATCAGCCATGTGTCGCCAGAGCGAGCAGATGACTCCTGCTTGCTTGGAGGCTTTGGATCGCTCATCTCCTCTTCCATCAGAGTGGTTGCCGAGGTTCAAACGCTCCGCAACTCCAAACGGCCTGACGCATGGACAACCACCTCTGTGGCGCGTGCGCGCGACTCAAGCACAGCAAACGGGAGGGGCAATTCTTGGGCCTAATCACCAACAGCATGTGGTCTTTGAGGGTAAGGATCAACGAAAGTTCCACCGCCATTGGCCGCTGGTTGGGGCCATCGCTGCGCCACGTCCAAATCCCTTCTTTTCCTTTGACGGTGGATGTCGACCAAGACAAATGCCCTGATCGCTCTTTGGACATTTTGTATCCTATCGCTGCAAGCTGGCCAGCCATCGCCAAAGCGATCAATACAGCCCACTCCACTCTGTGGGCCGTGGGCCAAGCGATCACCAAGGCGATGAACGCCATGGTCAAACTCACCAAGGCCAGACCTCGAAAACCCCAAACAAAACGCCCCACCGGAAAGGACACCGAGGGGGCGTTGTGCATCAAAGCTCAGCTACTCAAACGAAACGCTTGAACACCAAACTTCCGTTTGTGCCGCCAAAACCAAAATTGTTTTTGACAGCCACTTCGATTTTGACATCGCGCGCTGTATTCGCACAGTAGTCCAGATCGCACTCTGGATCTTGATTGTCCAAATTGATCGTTGGCGGCACTTTTTGATGGTAGACCGAAAGCGCTGTGAACACGCTCTCCACACCACCTGCACCGCCGAGCAAATGGCCAGTCATCGATTTGGTGGAACTCACCAATGTTTTGAATGCGTGGTCACCCAATGCAGCCTTGATCGCGTTGGTTTCATTGACATCGCCCAGAGGCGTTGACGTCCCATGCGCGTTCACATAATCCACCTGATCTGTGTTCACGCCTGCATTTCTTAAGGCGTTCAACATTGCGCGGCGTGGACCATCCATGTTGGGCGCCGTCATGTGTCCAGCATCTGCACTCATACCGTAGCCAGAGATTTCCGCATAGATGCGAGCGCCACGCCGTTGCGCACTCTCAAGGCTTTCGACCACCATCACACCTGCGCCTTCACCTAAGACGAAACCATCTCGATCTCTATCCCACGGGCGCGAGGCAGCAGACGGGTCATCATTGCGCGTCGATAGAGCGCGCATCGACGCAAACCCACCGACGCCCAAGGGAGACACTGTCGCTTCAGCACCTCCGGCAATCACAATGTCTGCGTCGCCGTATTCGATCATCCGAGATGCTTCGCCAATGCTGTGTAAGCCCGTCGTACATGCGGTGACAACGGCCAAATTGGGGCCTTTGAATCCGTGCCGCATCGACACATGACCCGAGATCATGTTGATGATGGAAGCAGGGACAAAAAACGGTGAAATGCGGCGTGCACCACGAGCAGTCAACTCGCCGTGCATGCTCTCAATCAAAGGCAACCCACCGATACCCGAGCCGATGACGCAACCGATGCGTGTCGCCGTTTCTTCATCCAACTCATCGCCTTTCGGCAGCCCGGCATCGACAACAGCTTGCGTCGCTGCTGCGATCCCCAGATGAATGAAACGGTCCATGGTTCTTGCTTCTTTGGGATTGATGTAAGCATCAATATCAAAGTTCTTCACTTCGCCCGCAATTTGGCAGGCAAAAGTGGAAGCATCGAAATGGGTGATGGGGCCAATGCCAGAACGCCCAGCCAAAAGGCTGTCCCAAGCGTCCTGCACCGTGTTACCGACTGGGCTGACACAGCCTAAGCCGGTGATGACAACTCGACGTCGACTCATCCGTTACTTATGCCTTGTGGTGAGCAGTGGCGTAGTCAATGGCTTGTTGCACATTGGTGATTTTTTCAGCGTCTTCATCGGGGATTTCGATGCTGAACTCATCTTCCAACGCCATCACCAATTCAACCGTGTCCAGCGAATCAGCGCCCAGATCGGCTACGAACGCTTTGTCATTGGTGACTTGGCTTTCTTCGACGCCCAGTTGCTCGGCGATGATTTTTTTTACACGTGTTTCGATATCACTCATCATTTCCCTCTGAGGGTTGTTTAACAATCGGATGACCATTTTACTGGTCTTAGAAGACTTCCCCGCAAAGGGACTGTAAGCACAAATTAGTAATTACCCTGAACTTGTGCGAAAAAAACTCACGTCATATACATGCCACCGTTGACGTGGATCTCTTGTCCAGTGATGTAGGCGGCATGGGGGCCTGCCAAATATGCCACTGCATGAGCAATGTCGCTGGGCTTACCTAAGTGACCCAAGGGGATCTGCGCCAACAAAGCCTGTTGTTGCGCTTCCGGCAATTGAGCCGTCATGTCTGTCTCAATGAAACCCGGAGCAACGCAATTCACGGTGATGTTTCGACTGCCCAATTCACGCGCAAGTGCACGGGTCATACCCGCCACACCTGCTTTGGCGGCAGCGTAGTTTGCCTGACCTGGGTTACCTGAGGCGCCCACCACAGAGGTGATGCTGATGATGCGACCGAAGCGTTGCTTCATCATTGGCTTGATGGCCACTCTGCTAACCCGGAACACCGCACGCAAATTGGTGTCAGTGACGGCGTCCCAATCTTCGTCCTTCATGCGCATCGCCAATGTATCCCTGGTGATTCCTGCATTGTTCACCAGCACATGCAAGCCACCCATATCCTTGACCATGCTCTCAATCAGCTGCTCAACGGCTGCCAAGTCATTAACGTTAACGCACGCCCCTCGACAGTCCGGATAGGCAGCGAGGGATTTTGAAATCTCTTGTGCCCCCGCTTCGGTGGTCGCTGTACCGACAACCCGCATACCAGCCTGGGCCAAAGTTTGCGCAATCGCAGCACCAATGCCGCGTGAGGCACCAGTAACCAAAGCCACTGGATTTGAGATGACGTTTTCACTCATGATGACAACAGTTCTTTCGCTTCAGTCAGGGTCGCTAAGTCATATATTGAAGCGCACGCGAGCTCTGGCAAGATGCGCTTGGACATACCCGCCAGCACTTTGCCCGGGCCACATTCAATCACGGCTTGTACTCCATGCGCCTGGATTGCACCCATGCACTCGACCCAGCGCACGGGGCCATACGCTTGGCGAACCAATGCCTCTTTGATCTGCGCTGCATTGAATTGGGTTTGCACATCAATGTTGTTGACGACAGGGATCGTGGGCTCTTTCATATCAACAGACGCCAAGCGCTCAGCCAAGCGGTCCGCTGCAGGCTTCATTAGGCTCGAGTGAAAGGGTGCAGACACGGGCAGTGGCAACGCGCGTTTGGCACCCGCTGCTTTGAGTTCTGCCATGGCCTTTTCAACGGCCACCTTTGAACCGGCGATCACGGTCTGCATCGGGTCATTGAAATTAACGGCCTGAACAACTTCAGCGGAATCTTGACCAAAACCCTTTTGGACTTCAGCACATAACTCAACCACTTGCTGCGCTGCCATCCCCAATATTGCTGCCATCGCGCCCTGGCCAACTGGCACGGCTTCTTGCATGGCTTGCGCCCTGAACCTGACCAATGGCGCCGCTTGCGCCAAGGTCAATGCGCCCGCGGCCACCAGCGCAGAGTACTCCCCGAGACTGTGGCCAGCCATCACCTTCGGTTCAGCTCCACCTTCATGACGCCATGCGCGATAGGCCGCGACACCCGCCAACAACATCACTGGCTGGGTATTTGTCGTCAGTGCCAACTCTTCTTTAGGCCCCTCGGCAATCAGCCGTCCAATATCCTCACCCAAGGCTTCTGATACTTCTTGAATGGCTTCTTTGACAGCCGGGTGATCCCCCCATGCGTCCAACATACCAACGGCTTGGGAACCCTGGCCCGGGAAAACAAATGCAAATTGACTCATTTTTTCATCAGCCCTTCTCGCTTACATGCGCAGCAACACTGCACCCCAAGTAAAGCCTCCGCCAACGCCTTCAAGCAATACGGACTGTCCTTCTTGAATTTGACCACTGTGGACTGCGTGATCCAGGGCCAACGGAATTGATGCAGCTGAGGTATTTCCGTGCTCGTGCACAGTCACGACGACCCGCTCAGCTGGCAGCCTGAGCTTTTTTGCTGTGCTCTGCATGATCCGAATATTGGCTTGGTGAGGCACCAACCAGTCGAGCTCCTCGAGGCCCACGCCAGCCTTTTCCAGCACCGCGCGAGCAGCACCGTCGAGCAAACCCACTGCCAGCTTAAAGACCGCAGGACCATCCATTTTGAGAGTAGGGTCGCCCATCACTTGCCCTCCAGCAACTGTGCCCGGCGTACAAAGAATTTCACGGTACTTGCCATCGGCGTGTATGTCGGTGGCTAGGATACCGCTGCCATGGCCCTCGTGACGCGTCGCCTCTAAAACAACTGCGCCAGCGCCATCGCCGAACAGCACACAGGTCGTGCGGTCGTTGAAGTCTAATATGCGAGAGAACACCTCGGCGCCAACGACCAGCGCACATTGCGCAGAACCCGCACGGACCATCGCATCCGCCACAGTCAAGGCATAGATGAAGCCACTGCAAACCGCCTGCACATCAAAGGCGGGACAGCCTGCTGCGCCTTTTTCGGCACCTGCGGCCAACGCGGCCTGGGTCAGCTTGTGCTGAAGTATCGTCGCCGTCGAAGGAAACACCATGTCAGGTGTGGACGTCGCCACGATGATCAAATCAACGTCTGCAACTTCGCGCCCTGCGGCCTTGAGTGCGCGTGAACATGCCTCAAACGCCAAATCGCTGCTGTTGACATCCGGCGAAGCAAAGTGCCTGGCTGAAATACCCGTGCGCTCCACAATCCACTCGTCGCTGGTTTCAATGCCTTTGGCGGCCAGCTGTTCGACCAAGTCTTGATTGGTGAGTCGCATGGGGGGTAGAAAGCTACCCGTTCCGGTAATACGAGAATAAATGTTCATGCGCGCTGTAAATCTGTTGGCGCTGCCTCACTGGCTGGCGAAGCGGCAGCGTCGAGGAGTTGTAATGCGTGCGCGGCTCGAGACTGAACACGCTCCAACAATCTGTGCTGAGCTGCATCATAAGCCTTGGCCAACGCATAGCCAAAAGCGACTTCATCAGCCGACCCATGACTCTTGAAGACCAAGCCGCGCAAGCCAAGCAACGCGGCACCGTTGTATCGCTTGTGATCAACCCGCTCTTTGAATCGCGCCAAGACCGGCAAACTGATCAAGGCGACCACGCGAGTCAACCAATTGCGAGAAAACTCTTGTTTTAGGAGCGTGGACACTAGGTGCGCCAATCCTTCACTTGCCTTGAGCGTGACGTTGCCGACAAATCCGTCACACACCACGATGTCGGTGGTACCTTTGAAGATATCGTTGCCTTCCACGTTGCCGTGAAAAGAGATATGGCCGTCAGCCGCAGCTTGCCGGAGCAGTTCTCCGGCTCGCTTGATGTTGTCGCCGCCCTTGATGGCCTCTTCGCCGATGTTGAGCAGTCCTACAGTTGGGGTTTGCACGTTAGATGTGGCCTGTACCAAAGCAGAGCCCATCACCGCGAATTGCAACAGATGCTCAGGGGTGCAGTCCACGTTGGCTCCCAAATCGAGCATCGTGGTGCCGCCACCCGAGATATTGGGCATCTGGGAAGCAATGGCTGGGCGGTCAATCCCGTCAATGGTCTTCAACACAAATCTCGCAATGGCCATCAGCGCGCCCGTGTTCCCAGAGGAGACCGCTGCATCGGCTTTGCCGTCACGCACTTGTTCGATGGCTAAGCGCATGGACGAGCTCTTTTTGCGACGCAACGCCACTTCGATTGAGTCCTCCATCGTGACGACTTCTGTTGCGTCAACGCATACCACGCGATCGTGTTGCACCAGCTGCGGGTATTGCGCCCACGCCTGCGCCAGCCCGACCAAAACGAGGCGAGCCTGAGGGTGAGAGTTTAAAAATGTCATGCAAGCGGGCAAGGTGGCTTTCGCACCTGCATCGCCGCCCATGCAATCTACGGCAATTGTGACCTCGCTGAGCGGAGGAAACGCCGAATTCAGAGGTTGTGTCATGCCATCAGACGAAACAAAGGCCCGCCACATCGCGCGCGGGCCTCAGGCGTCAGCACGAATTAGGCTTCGGATTTGGTCTTGAGAACCTTGCGACCACGGTAGAAACCAGTCGGGCTGATGTGGTGACGCAAGTGCACTTCACCGGTTGTGGGTTCCACAGCGGTGCCAGGCACATTCAGTGCATTGTGCGAGCGGTGCATACCGCGCTTAGAAGGAGATTTTTTGTTTTGTTGAACGGCCATGATGGTCCTCTACGCGTTTGTAAGTTTGTCCGGCATCGGGATGCATAGGCACCCTTAGCGCAAACGACACGCTTGAGCCAAAGACCAAGCGCGAAACCGCTGATTATAGCGCGTTGATTGTGCTTTCAGCAAGCCGCACAGTGGACGAGTACAACATCTACAAAAAGTGGTGCTTTAGCGTTTGGCTTTCAGTGTCTGAAGCACCGCAAACGGATTCGGATGTAAAGACTCACTCACATTCTCAGTTTCTTCTGAAGTTGCATATTGATCAATACAGCCCCCGTGACGAGGGATGAAAGGGAGCGACAAGATCAACTCGTCCTCAACCAAGTCAAACAAATTGAAGTCATCGGCGCCGACCAGCACATCCTCTTCGGCCTCTTCGTCTTGTTGCAACGCCTCCTCCTCGGTGGACACGAAGCGAAATACCCGTTCAACCCGAAGCTTCACGTCAACCGGCTCAAGGCAGGACTGACACGTCTGAATCGCAAGCGCTTGTGCAGTAACTTCCAACCAATCTTGCGGCTGCCGCTCGCCCAAGGGGGTTCGTTGAAAACAGGATACGCGCCATTCGACAGGTTGATCGGCCGAAACGGGTAGGACATCGACCAAGAGACGCGAAAAGTCGCCCAAGCGCACCCTTCCCTCTACAACCTCTTGCCGGGCGGCAAACTGGTGTACGTCCACGTGACGCAGGTGATTCAAATCTTTCATGGGCGGGAGTGTATGACAATGCGGCTCATGCAACAGTCCAATCCTTCCGTCATCTTGAGCTCTACCTCGGTCTATCGCAAAGAATTGCTTGGCCGCTTGGGAATTGCATTCACCACCGCCAAACCCGATGTAGACGAAACGCCGCTAGCTGGTGAGTCGCCGCTCGCCCTAGCGCAACGCCTTGCGCTTGCGAAGGCCAGCGCAACTGCCACACACAACCCTGGAGCGGTTGTGATTGGCAGTGACCAGGTCGCCGACCTGAATGGTCAGCCGCTTGGTAAGCCAGGTTCTCACGAGCGCGCCGTGGCGCAATTGCAAGCGATGCGAGGTCAAACGGTCCTATTTCACACGGCGATTGCCGTTTTGTCTTTGGCAACAGGCTTCGAACGCAGCGCTGTGGCAACTGTGCGCGTGGTATTCCGCGACCTCGAGGATGATGAGATTGAGCGTTATTTGCGAGCGGAAAAACCCTATGACTGCGCGGGCTCAGCAAAAAGCGAGGGGTTGGGGATCGCCTTGCTTTCAAAAATAGAGAGTGATGACCCGACCGCGCTGATCGGCTTGCCGCTGATCAGAACCTGCGAGTTGCTGCGCGCTGCGGGAGTGCAAATTCCATGAAATACGGCACACTTTGGATCGTTCCAACGCCCTTGGACCATGGCTACCCGGAACATGAGCGCCAACCCTTGATCCGCTTGATGCCCCAGGGGACCATAGAGCAAGCAGCACGCATCAAGCACTGGATCACCGAGAACGCCAAGTCCACTCGTGGTTTCTTGAAGCGCGTTCAAGAAACGCACTCTTTACCGTGCTCGATGCAAGAGATGCGCATGACAGAGTTGCCAAGGGATGTGCACAAAAAGGGGGACCATGAGACCCAAGATTTGTCTGCCGCCAAAGATTGGCTGACACCGGCGCTAGCGGGGCATGACATGGGCCTGATCAGTGAAGCCGGAATGCCGGCTATCGCCGACCCGGGATCATCAGTCGTCCGGGCAGCCCATGCGCTGGACATCCATGTCCGCGCGCTAGATGGTCCCGTTTCCCTCATGTTAGCCTTGGCCAGCAGTGGCTTGAATGGCCAATCATTTGCGTTTCACGGCTACTTAAAAATTGGCGACGAACGCGCCGCACAAGTGCGTCAACTGGAAAACCTGGCATGGCAAAGCGGGCAGACTCAAATTGTGATCGAGACGCCCTATCGCAACGCGGGTTTGCTCGATTTGCTCTTGCGCACTCTCAAACCGCAAACCAGGCTGGCCGTTGCCACTGGGTTGACCATCATTGATCAAGTGCCCAGCGCGCGCGTCAGTGAATGGAGACAAAAGCCCATGCCAGCATTGGATGGACCCTCCGTGTTTTTATGGGGACCCAACTGAAACACAGATCAGGCGTCTCAGCAGGGCTCCCCCAAATGGCTCAAGGCCATTTGGTTCTGGTGTCGCTCAGTGCGCTGGCCCTTCTCGGCGCAGGGCAGGGAACAAAATAACGTCCCGAATGCTTGAGCTATCTGTCAGCAACATCATCAAACGATCGATGCCTACCCCGCAGCCGCCTGTCGGAGGCATCCCGTATTCCAAGGCTCGAACGAAGTCATGGTCGTAAAACATGGCCTCATCGTCGCCACCCTCTTTGGCAGCAGCCTGGGCGTGAAATCGGGCCGCTTGATCTTCCGCATCGTTGAGCTCTGAAAAACCGTTACCGAATTCGCGCCCTGTGATGTAGAGCTCAAAACGTTCGGTCACCTCGGGGCGATCATCGTTGGCACGCGCGAGAGGTGAAATTTCGGTGGGGTGTTCCATGATGAAGGTGGGGTTCCACAACTTCTCCTCGACCACTTCCTCAAAATACATCACCTGAAGCGCCGCCAAACTTCGATGCGCCGTGGTCTTCGGAGCAATACCCAAACCGCGCAAAGCCTCGCGCAGCCAATCGGCATCATCGGCCTTCTCACCTGCATCACTGTGGCGCTCGATCGCTTCACGGATGGTCAAGCGCTCAAAGGGTTGACTCAGATCAACGGCCTTGCCGGCATAAGTCAGCTGCAAGGTTCCTACAGATTTTTGCGCCACATTGCGAATCAATAACTCTGTGAAATCCATCAAGTCAAGGTAATTCCAATACGCCGCGTAGAACTCCATCATGGTGAATTCTGGATTGTGACGAACCGAAATGCCCTCATTGCGAAAGCTCCGAT
Organism: uncultured Burkholderiaceae bacterium; assembly: GCA_964478285.1. Classification (GTDB taxonomy): domain Bacteria; phylum Pseudomonadota; class Gammaproteobacteria; order Burkholderiales; family Burkholderiaceae_C; genus RS62. The sequence continues at coordinate 7,906 of CAYZHE010000019.1, read as the reverse complement.
TGATTTCAAATACGCGCTCAAACCCCCCCACAATCAACCGCTTCAAATAAAGCTCTGGCGCAATCCGCAAGAACATTTCTTGGTCTAGTGCATTGTGATGGGTCTTGAAAGGCTTGGCGTTGGCGCCCCCAGGAATCGGATGCAGCATCGGCGTTTCCACCTCGAGAAATCCGTGGGCTAACATGAATTCACGCATCCCATGCAAAGCCTTGCTACGCGCGACAAATCTCTGTCTCGTCTCAGAGTCAGTCATCATGTCAACGTAGCGCTGCCGGTATTTCAACTCTTGATCGTGAACCCCGTGAAACTTATCGGGCATCGGACGCAGACTCTTGGTCAGCAAACGGATTTTTTCGGCATGGATGGTCAACTCTCCCGTCCGCGTCTTGAAAATGCGCCCTTCAGCCGCAACGATGTCACCGAGATCCCAATGTTTGAACGCATCGTGCGCCTCTGGGCCGACACTTTCGTTGTTGATGTAGATCTGAATTCGTCCCTGTGAGATACCAAACGATGCGTCTTGAAGCGTGAAAAAGCTGGCCTTCCCCATCACCCGCTTGAGCATCATCCGACCCGCCACACTGGCGTGGAAATGTTCCCCCTCGAGTTCTTCCTTGGTCATGCTGTCGTATGTGGCGAACAACTGCTCAGCCCGATTTTGTGGCTTGAAATCATTGGGAAAAGTGACCCCGCCACCTTGCACCTGAACCGCCCGCAAAGCCTTTAACTTTTCGCGACGCTCAGCGATGAGTTGGTTTTCGTCCACTTCGGTGGAGGTCGCTGGTGCGTTGTTGTGTTCGGACATGGGTCAATCTGAGAAAGAAGGAGTAATGGCGTTCTCGCACAGGGCAAGTTGGGCTTGAACAAACCAACATTTTACTTGGAGCACTGCCGTCTCTGAGTCTTGCAGACAATCCCCGATCTAAGTCACCCATTGGGATGCCCCAAAAATGGACGTGAATTTCATTCAAACCGATTGAATTGGTCCATCAAGGCTCGATCGAATCAGTCGCCAGATCGATAGGCAGATTGACCGAGCCCAACCGCAAAACAAAGGCTCGATGGGCTTTGCCTCGCTCCCGGTGCGTCCGCTGGTTTACCGGCGCGCAGCAGCCTCTGTTATGGACTGGGCACTGAATCGGTCTTAGAACAACTGGCGGACGCTTTGAGCACGACGTGAATGCTGCATCGCCAACGACTCAAGTCGCCCTGATCAAAAAATGATGGCGCGATCAAGACGAATTCAATTTGCGCAGTTGGGCCATCTTTTCGCGAATCTTGATTTCCAGTCCGCGCTCGACAGGCTCATAGAAAGTCTTACCCGCCAACCCATCAGGCAAATATTGTTGACCTGGCGAAATGCCATTGGGTTCGTCGTGCGAGTATCGATATCCCTTGCCGTGCTCGAGCGTTTTCATCAGTGCTGTAGGTGCGTTGCGCAGATGCATCGGGACAGGTCTCGAGGCATCGGATTTGACCAGTTGCCGGGCACGGTTATAAGCCTCATAAACGGCATTTGACTTCGGCGCGACAGCAAGGTAAAGCACGCATTGCGCCAGCGCCAATTCGCCCTCTGGAGAACCAAGTCGCTCATAAGTTTCCGCCGAATCCAAAGCCAAACGCAATGCCCTTGGATCGGCAAGGCCGATGTCCTCATTCGCGATCCGAATCAAACGCCGGCTGATGTACCGAGGGTCCGCTCCGGCATCTAGCATGCGAGTCAACCAGTACAAGGAGGCATCTGGATCAGACCCCCTGACAGATTTATGCAGTGCACTGATCGCGTCATAAAACGCGTCCCCACCCTTGTCAAACCGCCGCAGACGCTCGCCCATTTGTTGCGCAACCCAAGCCGCGTCGAGCAAAGTTTTTTTGTGCTGCGCAGCCGCAATACTCAACACCTCGACGGCGTTCAATAGCCGACGCGCATCGCCGTCTGCGTAATCAACCAGGGCTTGTCGTGCACTTGATTCAAACTTCGCGACATCTGGTTCAGACTCCGCGCGATCAATCAGGGCCAGCAAATCATCTTGATCCAAATCCTTTAAAACGTACACAGCTGCGCGCGAGAGCAAGGCTGAATTCATCTCAAAAGAAGGGTTTTCAGTGGTTGCGCCGATCAATGTAAAAAGCCCGCTCTCCACATGCGGCAGGAAAGCATCTTGCTGGCTTTTATTGAATCGATGCACCTCGTCCACAAACAAAATACTTGGCTTGGGGTCTAAACCAGCACGCGCTGACTGGGCTTTTTCAACGGCCTCTCGGATTTCCTTGACGCCACCAAGCACGGCACTGATGCTCAGGAATTGGGCGTCAAATGCCTGCGCCATCAAACGAGCCAATGTCGTTTTGCCCACACCGGGCGGGCCCCACAAAATGCATGAGTGTGCTCTGCCCGACTCGAATGCCACCCTCAGAGGATGACCATCCCCCAGTAGATGCTTTTGCCCAACAACTTCAGCCAATTTCTTTGGCCTCATTCGCTCCGGCAAAGGAATGTGCAAGACGCTATCGGTCATTAATTTTTGCCGTCACTGTTTGATCAGATCAGCCCCCTTGGGGGGAGTAAATTTGAAGACGTCATTGGAGGGCGGCTGATTCACTGAAACGATCTTGAACTCCAAACGGGATCGTTGCCCCATCGCGTCCGTGAGTTCAAGCACAGCCAACTGGTTCGATTTCAAGCCCACATTGACTTCGGTGAGCACCGCCTGATTGTTTTTAGGCTTGGCCTTTACCCAAGACAGGCCATCCCTGGGGGTCAACTCGTACAACTCAAAATGTTGCTGCAGTTGGCGGACGTCCGTTGCTGAGGCCAAGAGTCCCGCTGGCGATTCAGCCAACATTGCGTCTTGGTTCTTCACTGTAACCTGTTCTAAATCTGGATCGTAAAGCCACAATTGAGATCCATCAGCAACGATGGTTTGCGGATACGGACTCACATAGTCGAACCGAAATCGCAGAGGACGAATGAATCGCATTCGGCCCTTTTGCACGAGGAGTTTCGATGCCTTGGCAGAGGGGCCGGTTACCGTTTGCTCGAAAGTGTAATCTCCGCTTTTTGCGAGGCTCAAAAATGCTTGGAGTTGATTCAAGCCACTGTCACTGCTCCAAGCCGAGGTGGCGATCAAGGCCAATGACAGAATCCAGGACACGCGTCGCATCATTCGTCTCTCGCTGGGACCATGATTTCGCGCTGGCCATTGGTACCCATTGCACTAACAACGCCAGCGTTTTCCATGTCTTCCAACATGCGTGCGGCCCGGTTGTACCCGATTTTCAAGTGCCTCTGGACCAGCGAAATCGAAGCCTTTCTGTGCTTCAAAACAACTTCAACAGCTTGGTCATACATCGGATCCTTTTCGCCTTCGCCGTCAATGCTTCCTCCCTCGCCAGAGCCCTCTACAGTGCCACCCTCCAGTACGCCGTCGATGTAGTTAGGCTGGCCGTGCTCTTTCAGGTACTCCACCACTCGATGTACCTCTTCATCGCTCACAAACGCGCCATGCACCCGTTGAGGAAAGCCAGTACCTGCGGGGAGATAAAGCATATCGCCCATCCCGAGCAGACTCTCGGCGCCCATCTGATCCAAGATGGTCCGGCTGTCAATTTTGGAGCTGACTTGGAAGGAAACCCGCGTCGGGATATTGGCTTTGATGAGGCCGGTGATGACGTCGACGCTTGGCCGCTGTGTCGCCAAAATCAGATGAATGCCCGCAGCGCGTGCTTTCTGAGCCAGGCGAGCAATCAGTTCTTCGATCTTCTTGCCCACCACCATCATCAAGTCAGCAAGCTCGTCAATCACCACGACGATAAAAGGCAATGCCTGCAAGGGCTCCGGCTCCTCCGGGGTCAATGAAAACGGATTAGAAATGAACTCGCCACGAGCCTGCGCCTCTTTGATCTTTTGGTTGTAACTGCTGATGTTGCGGACACCCATTTTGCTCATGAGTTTGTAGCGCTTTTCCATCTCCGCCACACACCAATTCAAGCCATGCGCAGCTTGTCTCATGTCGGTGACAACTGGCGCCAACAAATGCGGGATGCCTTCGTAGACGCTCATCTCCAGCATTTTTGGATCAATCAGCAGCAAGCGCACATCTTGTGGATCGGCTTTGTAGAGAAGGCTGAGAATCATGGCATTGATCCCCACTGACTTGCCAGATCCTGTCGTACCAGCAACCAAGCAATGCGGCATCTTTGCTAAATCCGCGACAACCGGGTGTCCGACGATGTCTTTGCCCAAAGCAACCGTGAGCATCGATTTCGCATCGTTGTACACGCTAGATCCCAGGATTTCGCTCAGGCGAATCATTTGTCGCCGCGCGTTCGGCAATTCCAATGCCATGTAGTTCTTGCCAGGAATGGTTTCGATCACTCGAATCGAGACCAAGCTGAGCGATCGCGCGAGATCTCGAGCCAAGTTCACCACTTGCGAGCCTTTGACACCGGTTGCGGGCTCTATCTCATAGCGAGTGATGACAGGTCCTGGCATGGCGGCCACCACATGGACTTCAACGCCAAAATCTGCCAGCTTCTTCTCAATGAGGCGGCTCGTCATTTCCAACGTATCTGGTGTCACCGTCTCTTGCTGAGCCGAAACTTTGTCTAGCAAGCTAACCTGCGGCAAAACGTTGGCGGAGCCATCTTCAAACAACGGTTGCTGAGACTCCTTCGCAATGCGTTCACTTTGCGGAACGACGACAACAGGCGCTTCAATCGTCACAGTAGGTATTGGCGGTTTGGTCGCCCTCTCTGGCTCCAAGTCGATGGGTATCTCACGTGCACGCACAGACTCTTGTCCAATTGCCTCATCGCGCTCCGTCTCCCGGCGCTGACGCCAAGCTTCAAATCGCTGAACAATGAGTCGACCAACCGTTTCTGCTACCTCAGCCCACGAAAAGCCCATCACAAGGGAAATGCACAGGATACCCAACACCAATGCCGCCAGTGCGGAGCCCAGGGGTCCGAGTGCGACTGTGGCCAATTGACCGAGCAAGGCACCCACGACACCACCCGTTTGATCCGGCATTGCAATATCCCATCGCGACAGCCTAGTCCACTCCAATACGGTACTTGCAAAAACCAATCCGACCAGGCCAAGCCACCAGCCCACGCGCTTCCAATTCATCGCAGGTCGAACTGCCTCGGATGGAGCCGGTTGGCCGGACTGCCTGCGCTTGGGCGCGACATCCAAAACCACCGCCCCGTCGCCGCTCAACCACGACCGCAAGCGTCTGGCCAAGGCGACGCAACCAGCCATCCAAATCCACCACACTGACCAGCCCAATACGAAGTAGCTGAGGTCTGCAATCCAAGCACCAATGATGCCCAACCAATTGTGGGTTTGTGTTCGCGTCCCTGTAGTCGACCAAGCTGGGTCTGAGGGGGAGTAGCTCAACAAGGCGCTGGCCCAAAGCAGCAGGGCAAGGCCGAAAATCAACAAAAGGAGTTCCTGTGTCACGCGACGGCGCGGCGACTCAGCCGTCTTCACGGATACATTGCGGTGACTTGAATTGAACAGTGTCTGAAGTGAAAAGGTCATCGATCAAGGGCGGGGTAACCCTTGACGGCTACACCCATTTATTTTTTTAAAAACAAGCGCTCATGCACCCAAACTGAGCCGTCATCGCAAGTGCCGATGACACCGCGATTCATGAACTCTTTCATCACTCGGCTAACCATCTCTCGGGATGCGCCAATCATTTTGGCCACATCTTGTCGCGATACTTTAGCCTGTGTCACACGCAACCCGTCTGCATTGGGAGTGGACAACTCCCACAAAGCGTCAGCTACCCGTCCAAATACATCCGCCAGCGCCAAGGTCTCGATCTTATGCCCTGCGCGCCGACTTCGTCGAGCCATAGCGCGCAGCAACTCCAAGACAACACCCGAACTTTTTTGTAAACATCCTAAAAATACCTCACTCTCAAGTAGCAAGGCATCGGTTTGGGTTTCTGCCACCAATGAAGCGGGAAGTGGTTGCTCGTCGAAAAGACAAAGCTCTCCTGCGAACTCTCCGGCCAATACCCGCTCAATGATCACTTCACGCTGTTGGTGGTCAGTCATCACCAGTCGCGCCCGCCCCGTCAATAAAATAACCAGGTGTTTGTTGAAGGTGCCCTGATGAACCATGCACTCCCCCTTGCGATAACGTTTTTTACTGACTGCATTCGCAATTTCCGCGGCTTCGGACGCCTCGAGAGAGGCGAACAATGGGATGCGCAATATAAGATCTTCGTTAGAAAGAATAGCCATAACTGCTTGCTCTGGTTCGTGGGACCTGAGACCCCTACAATCAGGGACTGTCCAAAGTGTTAGGTCAAGTTGCAATCACTAGGAATTCACACTTTACGATAAAAGAATTAATTTGCTTGTGACTAGCAAAAAATAAATGATCTTTTAAGGTAGGTTATTTTCATGAAACACTCAAAAGTATTAATTTTAGGCTCAGGCCCTGCTGGCTACACCGCTGCAATTTACGCGGCGCGCGCCAATTTGAAACCGATGTTAATCACCGGGATCGCCCAGGGTGGACAGTTGATGACCACCACGGAAGTCGACAATTGGCCAGCCGATGTGGACGGCGTTCAGGGCCCGGATTTGATGCAGCGGTTCATGAAGCACGCAGAGCGCTTTCAGACTGAAATGGTGTTTGATCACATCCATACCGTTGACTTGAGTCAGCGCCCCTTCACGCTCACGGGAGATGCAGGGACCTATTCCTGCGACGCGTTGATCATCGCAACAGGGGCATCTGCCAAGTACTTAGGCTTGCCATCCGAAACCGCGTTCATGGGCAAAGGGGTATCAGCGTGTGCCACCTGCGATGGCTTTTTCTACCGAGATCAGGTGTGCTGCGTGGTGGGCGGTGGCAACACGGCTGTCGAAGAGGCACTGTACCTATCGAACATCGCCAAGAAGGTCTACCTCGTGCATCGACGAGACACGTTCCGTGCCGAACCCATCATGGTTGACAAGCTGATGGATAAGGTCAAAGAGGGAAAAATAGAACTAAAAACGTACAGTACCTTGGATGAGGTGCTGGGAGATGCCACAGGCGTCACAGGAATCCGTTTGCGCAATACCAAAGAGGGCACCACGGAGGAGCTGGCACTGGCAGGGTGTTTCATCGCCATCGGTCACCACCCCAATACCGACATTTTCAAGGGCCAGCTTGACATGGAGAACGACTACATCGTGACCCAAGGCGGCTTCAAGGGATTTGCGACGCAAACTTCTGTTCCGGGTGTGTTTGCGGCCGGTGACGTGCAAGATCACACGTACCGCCAAGCGATCACGAGCGCAGGAACGGGCTGTATGGCCGCTTTAGATGCGCAGCGCTTCTTAGAGCAAAACGGCAATTGACCGGCGTCTGAATAGCGCCACACCGGACGTAACGGGGGTATCGGTTTGAGCTGCTGATATATAATCGCAGGCTTTGCTGATTTCAGTGATCCGCGTTCCTTTTGGATCCGGCCTACTGAGAACAGTGAATTTAGGTCCCGCTGGCAAAGAAAACAGACTGTGAACAAAGCGACCCATTCAGGTCCCCGTGTTCGAGCTGGTCAGCGAGGTGCGGCGAGAGCTGCCAACATTCTTCGAAAGAAATCGAATCATGGCAAAAGTTTGTGATGTTACGGGCAAAAAGCCCATGTCCGGGAACAACGTTTCCCACGCTCATAACAAAACCCGTCGTCGGTTCATGCCTAACCTGCAGTACCGTCGCTTCTGGGTTGAGAGTGAAAACCGTTGGGTGCGTTTGCGCGTTTCTAGCGCTGCGTTGCGCTTGATTGACAAAAAAGGCATTGAAGTGGTGCTCGCAGACATGCGCGCTCGCGGTCAAGCCTGATTAGGAGAAAAATACCATGGCAAGCAAAGGCGGACGTGAAAAAATCAAGCTGGA
>CAYZHE010000018.1:0-50735 GCA_964478285.1 uncultured Burkholderiaceae bacterium | reverse complement strand
TGGGTGCGCGCATCCGCTCCTAACATCGCCGCAACACACACAGGGGGCGGCATGAAGAAGTTTTTTCAAGGGGTGATGCGTTGCTTGAAATCAGGCTATGCCTGGGTGCGCAAATGGTGGCAGATGTTCACTGGGTGGCTAGGAGGACTCTGTGGCGAGCCTGAGCGACCCGACTTCAGCTTGTGCAAAACGCCAGAGGAAATCAAAGTCAAGGTAGATGATTACGTCGCGCGTTGCGAGGTGTGGCAAGAACGTGAGCGCAAACGGCTCTTGGCAGATGGACGTTCAGGATCAGTCGCGCGACCGCTTGGGGTGTTGCTTGCTGCGGTCGTCACACTGTGCCTTTTGAATTGGGCGTACAAGTCTTGGGTTGACCCGTATCAATGTTGCACGGGCTACTTGTCCTTAGCGGACTGGTTTGATTTTTTCAAAGGTTCCACGGGTGCGATCCTGTTGGTGTCACCCGTGGCGTATGTCATTTGGTGGTTTCGTGACACCAATGCTCGCCAGCAAATTGAAAACCAGCGCAAAGACACCAACCTCAAAGACTTTCAACAACTCTGCCAATGGGCCAGCGGCGAGCACCTCAAAACAGACGACAACCGGAGTGGCTCTATGGTGGTCAGTCACAACCCGCTACAAATTTCGGCTGCCCATCAGTTGGTGCCATATTTGCGCGGTGAGTTTGGTTCCACTTTTAGAAGGCCGGCCTTCAAAACGTTGATCGCAATGTGGCAAAGCTTATATGTAGATAACTTGAGGTCTATGCAAACGACAGCCGAGGGCGAACGCTTACATTTATTAGGTGGATTTATTGGCGTCACACGTGCAGCAGTTTCCGAGGCTAGAGGGGCATTTTTTTATGAGCACCTGTTTAATACGGAATTGGAAGACGCCAGTGGGTTAGTAACATCTCATTTGCCTAAATCTGCTCTGTTACCTGCTCTGATACTCGCAGGGTCAAGGTGGAAGGGTACGAATTTGACGCGAACACAGTTGATCAATGTGGGGATGCAGGGCGCGGCATTCTACAAATGCAATTTCACAAAAGCGAGCTTGTTTCACGTGGATATGACTGGTGCGACTTTTCAAGGCTGCGACTTGACCAATGCCGAGGTCGATCAACACACAAGGTTCGATGGCGCCACTTTTGATGCGAAAACCAAATGGAGTGAGCTTGGTGATATTAAACCTGGTGCCGATATGCAACCCTTGACCCGAGAGATCGCCATCACAAGAGGCGCGAAAGTGTTGAGCGCCACCGAAGGGCGAGCCCACTTCTCTCAATAACCATGGCGTACTCGCCGAGCATTGCGCCGATAATCTTGCTCTGAGGCACAGCGCTGATCGCGCGGTGTGATGAGGGCAGAGAGAGCACAACATGAAGATTTTGGTCACGGGTTCGGCGGGGTTCATTGGCGCGGCGTTGACGCAGCATTTGCTCGCGCGGGGCGATACGGTGATTGGGCTGGACAACCACAACGATTACTACGAGCCCTCGCTCAAGGCGGCGCGGTTGGCGCACTTTGAATCGCACCCGCAGTACACGCATTGCCGCCTTGACTTGGCGGACCGTGCGGGCATAGAGGCTTTGTTTGCCGAGCACAAGCCGCAGCGTGTGGTCAACCTGGCCGCCCAAGCGGGGGTGCGTTATTCGCTGACCAATCCGCTGGCCTACATCGACAGCAACATCACGGGGTTTGCGCACATCCTCGAGGGCTGTCGTCACCACGGTGTGGAGCATTTGGTCTACGCCAGCAGCTCGAGCGTATACGGCGCCAACACCGCCATGCCGTTCTCGGTGCACCACAACGTGGACCACCCTTTGAGCCTGTACGCGGCAAGCAAAAAGAGTAACGAGTTGATGGCGCACACCTACAGCCATTTGTTTGGTTTGCCGACAACGGGCTTGCGGTTCTTTACGGTGTACGGGCCGTGGTCGCGCCCAGACATGGCGATGATCAAGTTTGCCAAGGCGATCATGGCGGGCGAGCCCATCGATGTGTACAACTATGGCAAGCACCGGCGCGATTTCACTTACATCGACGACATCGTCGAGGGCGTGGTGCGCGCACTCGACCACGTGGCCGAGCCCAACCCTGCTTGGCAAGGCGATGCACCCGACCCGGGCAGCAGCACCGCGCCTTGGCGGGTCTACAACATTGGCAGCAACAGCCCGGTGGAGTTGCTGGACTACATCGAGGCGCTCGAGTCGGCGCTGGGTCGATCAACCACCAAGAACCTGTTGCCGATGCAGCCCGGTGATGTGCCTGACACCTACGCCGATGTCGATGATTTGGTCGCTGATTTGGGCTATCGCCCCAGCACCCCCATCGCGGTGGGGGTGGCCAAGTTTGCCGAGTGGTTCAAGTCGTACTACGGCCACGCGGCTTGATGGCGCGGGCTTGTGTCGTTTGATTTGTTTTTGTGAGTTGCCCCTGCGCCATGACTTGTCCCATGCCTGAATCAATCCCCGCTGCGTTGCGCGCCTTGTTCGACGCGGCGGTGGCGGCTGCGCAACCCGCGCAGGTGTTGGCGGGTTATTTGCCCACGCCCCCCGACCCTGCCAAAGGGCGCACGGTGGTTGTGGGCGCAGGCAAGGCCGGCGCGGCCATGGTCTATGCCCTCGAGGCGGCGTGGCCCGCCGATGCGCCGCTGTCGGGTGTGGTGGTGACGCGCTATGGTCATACACCCCCGCGCCCTGCAGCCTTGGCGGGTGTGGCGCCGCGCGTCGCGATTTGTGAGGCCGCGCACCCCGTGCCCGACCAAGCCGGTGTGGATGCGGCCGAGCGCATCATGGCTGCGGTGCAGGGGCTGAGCGCCGATGATTTGGTGCTGTGTTTGATCTCGGGTGGGGGCTCAGCTTTGTTGTCGCTGCCGATGCCCGGCGTGACGCTGGCTGACAAGCAAGCCATCAACCAAGCGCTGTTGCGCAGTGGTGCCCACATTGGCGAGATGAACACGGTGCGAAAGCACTTGTCGCAAATCAAAGGCGGTCGGTTGGCGGCGGCTTGCGCGCCCGCGCGCTTGGTGACGCTGGCCATCAGCGATGTGCCGGGCGATGACCCAGCGGTGATCGCCAGTGGCCCGACGGTCCCTGATCCCACCACTTGCGCGCAAGCGCTGGAGATCGTGCAGCGCTACGGCATTGCAGTGCCAGCCGCAGTGGAGGCTGCCTGGCAAGCCGCTGATTCTGCGTGGGAAACACCCAAACCCGACGCTTTGCAGCACAGCGAGGTGCAGTTGATCGCCACGCCACAGCGCTCGCTCGAGGCGGCGGCGGCACTGGCGCAGTCTTGGGGCGTGCGCACTTACATCCTGGGTGATGCGTTGGAGGGCGAGTCGCATGAGGTGGGTCAACAGCACGCCGACCTGGCGCTGCAAGCGCTCGCCAATCAAGGACCCTACGAGCGCCCCTGTGTGTTGCTCAGTGGTGGCGAGACCACGGTGACGGTTACCGCACCACCACCCGGCACAGTGCTCGGGCGCGGCGGTCGCGCGGGTGAGTTTTGCTTGGGGCTGGCGCGAGGTTTGCAGGGTGCGTCAGGCGTATGGGGCTTGGCGGCAGATACCGATGGCATCGATGGCGTCGAGGACAACGCTGGTGCGCAGGTTGCGCCGGACACTCTGGCGCGGGGATTGGCGGCAGGTGTGGCGCTCGACGACCACTTGGCGCGGCACGATGCGTATGGGTACTTTGGCGCGTTGAGTGATTTGGTCGTGACGGGACCAACGCACACCAACGTGAATGACTTTAGGGCGATCTGGCTCGCTTGAGCGATGCGCTGCATCCGCCCTGGTGGTGCGGTGGATGCAGCGTCGAGAGCGATCGACCTTGGGTGCTGAACAGCGCACCCGGCTCGCTCAGATGATCAGGGCCATCTCAACGTCAGCGGGTGCTGGCGATGATTTCGTCGCCCAAGTCTTCGGCGATGCCGCGCAGGACCTTGACCCAGTGCTGGCGTTGCTCGGCGTCGGTGGCGTTGTGCAGCGTGGCGAGCATGACGCACGTGGATTGCTCGACCTGGGCTTGCGCGTTGCGCGCAGCGAGGTCAGGCCAGTGCTGCGCGGGGTACAAAAAATCACGCCACAGCGTTCGCCACTGTTGCACCGCTTCGGGTGGTGCGGGTTCGCTGATCGAGGCACTGCGTCCCCATCGCTCTTGTTGCGAGCGAATCAGCGTGAGCACGCGCTGCTGCGTGGCTAGCCGGCGGGCATAAGCGTCCTCGGCCGAGTAGGGCGACTTGCGGAGTTGGTCGCTGAGTATTTTTTCCTGTGCGTCGGTGATGCGACCATACAAGCGCTCAGAGCGCTCGACTGCGCGTTCGAGCCGCGACGCGAAGCGTTTATTGGGGTCGGTCTGGAGGTGCTCGTCGACGTAGTCTTCGTTGTCTGATGCTAGGCGCCGCTCGAGCGATTTGAGCTGACTGGGGCTGAGGTTGCGAGCGACTTGAGCCCACATCGGCAACACGCGCTGAGCGATCTCGTCGGCCTTGGCTTTCATGGTGTCGATGTCTTGGCACATCGTGGTGGGTGTGGTGGCTTGTGGCACCACTTGGGTCCATTGATCGAAGGCACTGATCCAGCCCGGCAAGGCATCGCGGCGGTGCCAGATCAGGGTGTCGTCCAGCTGTGATTTGACCCAGTCAGATTGCGCCGAGCTGAAGTCCAGGCGCTGCTTCAACCACCAATGGCTGAGGTGCGCTGAGTTCATATAGGCCAACTGCACCGCACTGCAAGCGCTGAGCAACAAGGCTGCACCCGCCAACGCCCAAGGGCGCCACGCCCGCCACGCGCGGCTGTGCCGCGCTGGTGGTGTGGATGATGTCAAGCGCTGCGCAGTTGGCGCTGTCATGGTCTTACTGGTCTCCGGCGGTGGCGCTGGGGCGTTGAGCGATGCGGTCGCGCCAGGCTTGGATCGCGGTGTAGCCGGCTTCACCGGGTTTGAATTTCATCAGGCGGGAGAATTCAATGGTGCAAAACGCGGTGATGTCGGCGATGGTGAAACGGTCGCCTGCGACGAAGGGGTGTTCGGTGAGTTGTTGCTCCAGCCATTTCAATCCGGCTTGGCGCTTCTCGCTTTGGCTGGCACCAAACTCAGGAAACTGGGGCTGCTCAAGTGCGGCCAAACCTGGGTGGCTGTGGCGCACCCACTGTGCGGTCGGCAGCATCAAGTACCACTCGACCAGTCGGTCGTGCATCTCAATAAACGCGCGCTCGGTCGCGTCGACGCCCATGAGGTTGGGTTCGGGATAAAGGCCCTCGAGGTAGGTGCAGATCGCGCGGCTTTCGCTCAAGTGCCGACCATCGTCGAGTGTGAGCGCAGGAATGCGCGACAGCGGACTCTTGGCTACAAATGCATCGGTCTTGTGGGCTTGCCCATTGAGATCAACAGGGATGCACTCGATGTCGGTCACGCCTTTTTCAGCCAAAAACATCAATACCCGCTTGGGGTTGGGTGCTCGCGGTGCGGTGTAAAGCTTCATGTGGGGTCTCCTGTGGGGTTATGAACGCGGTTGGCCGGTTTCGACCATGCGTTGGGCTTCTTTGGCAAATTTTTCAGCGGCTTTGTCGCCGTCGCGCGTGAGATCGATGCTGGACGGTGGCGCCTCGATGCCGCGCAACACAGCAGGGCGTTGGCGGATGGCGTCGCGCCAACGTTTGAGGTGGTCGAGTCCATCCAACTCGACCCCAGACCACCGGTGTGTGCGCACCCATGCCCAGTTGGCGATGTCGGCGATGGAGTAGTCGCCCGCCAAATACTCGTGGTTGGCTAAGTGGTCATTGAGCACGCCAAACAGGCGGCGAGTCTCGCCTTGGTAGCGGTCGATGGCGGGTTGGATTTTTTCGGGGAAGTAGCGATAGAACACGTTGGCTTGTCCCATCATGGGACCGATGCCACCCATTTGAAACATCAGCCACTGCAGGACTCGGCTGCGGCCTTGAGCATCGCTGGGCATGAGTTGCCCCGTCTTTTCGGCGAGGTAAATCAAAATCGCGCCCGACTCAAATACCGCGAAGTCATTGGCGCTGCGATCGACGATCGCAGGGATGCGGCCGTTGGGACAGATCGCTAAAAACTCCGGTTGCTTTTGCTCGCCCTTGCTCAGGTTCAAGACCTTGAGTTCATAAGGCAAGCCCATTTCCTCTAGGGCGATAGACACTTTGTGGCCGTTGGGGGTGGCGGCGGTGTAGAGGTCAATCATGCAATCTCCGGTGCAGTGGCAAGTGCAAAAAACACGGATTCACGGGTTGGCGATGTGAGATACCCTGTCCGATCAGACAGGGGTACCACGCATAGGCATCGTAAATCTGCCTCTCACGCCCTGCTGTCACCGGCGTCAGTGGGGTGCGCGCTGACTGTGGCTGCGGCGGCTCGACCTGCCCTGGCTAAGATCAGGCTGCCCAAAATGCCGCAGGTGATGGAGCCCATCAATACGCCAATCTTGAGTTGCGTGGCGTACAGAGGGTCGAGGCCTGCAAACGCCAAGCCACCGATGAACAAGCTCATGGTGAATCCGATACCGCACAGCACCGCGATACCCAGCAGATGCGTCATGTTGGCGTGCTTGGGCATCGGCGCCCATCCTGCCCGCACAACCAACCAAGTGGCGCCAAAGACGCCAATGGTTTTGCCCACCAACAACCCCAATGCAATACCCAGCGGCACAGGTGCCAGCAGCGCTTCGAGGGTGAGGCCATGCAAAGACACCCCCGCATTGGCAAAGGCAAACATCGGCAACACGCCAAAGGCAACCCAAGGGTGTAGGCCATGCTCGAGACTGCGCACGGGCGATTGTCCTTTGGCATCGCGCATGGGGATGGCCAGTGCAGTGATGACACCCGCCAGCGTCGCGTGGACGCCGGACTTGAGTACCAGCAACCACATCACCAATCCAACGGCGATATAGACATCAGCGCGCGACACCCCGCTGCGGTTCAATCCCCACAAGAACAAACCCGCCGCGACCGCGCCGCCCAGCATCGGCAGCGAGAGGTTTTGGGTATAGAACAAGGCGATGATCACAATGGCGCCAAGGTCGTCGATGATGGCGACTGCTGTGAGGAACACTTTGAGCGAGGTGGGCACACGTTTGCCCAGCAACATCACAATGCCGAGTGCAAATGCAATGTCAGTAGCGGCAGGAATGGCCCAGCCCTGCAGGGCGTTGGCGTCCCCAGCGTTGATGGCGACATAAATCAATGCGGGTACCACCATGCCACCCAGTGCGGCAATGGCGGGGAGGCGCAGTTGTCCTTTGCCGGAGAGTTCGCCTTCGACGAATTCACGTTTGATCTCAAGGCCAACCAAGAAGAAAAACACGGCCATCCACAAGTCGTTGACCCACACCAGCAGGGGCTTGGATAGCGCCAGGCTCTCACCAATGATGACGTCGCCGCGCATCATGAGGAACTGGTTTTGATACCAGTCGCCCCAAGCGGAGTTGCTGACGATCAGCGCGACCAGTGCGGCCATGGCGAGGACGATACCGCCAGCGGACTCTTGCGCAAAAAAACGTTGAAAACTGCGGGTGATCATGCGGCTCCTAGAAATAGCATGGGGTCGATGACAGGCCAGAGCTGGCCAAAGATAGGTGCGTGATGTGCGGATAGACCCGCGCGCACCAATAGCCTAGAGATTTCCAAAAGCCCCGTGTTTTTTATGTACACAAAACCTTGTCGGGTGTGCGGATGAGCGCAGCGATCAGCTGGGTTAAGCAGCGGCACGCCCACGCGCTGCGGTCCGGGGCGCGCAGCCCCGCGCCACCATCACCGATAGCCTGAGCAAGGCTTGCCACGGGTCGCTCGGCCAGCCTTCGGGCTTCAGGCCTTTGGCGATACCGTCCACAGTGTGGGCATGGCGCAGCCACAGTTGCAGCGTGCGCAAGGGCAGTTGGGGCAGTGCGCGCTCCATGAGTTTTTCGCGAGGTCCCCACACTCGGTGACTGCGCAGGGCGACGGGCAGCGGGACACCCTCGTTGAGGTCTTGTTTGACTCTGACAAGAGCGCGAATGTCTTCGGCCAGTGCGTAGTGGACCAGCACGGCCGCTGTACCCTCAGCCTGAAGTCCGTCCAACATCCGTGGTACCCGATCAAGTCGTCCAGCCAACACAGTTTGTGCGAACGAGAAAGGGTCGTAACGCGCGACGTTGAGCACGGCTGATTCGATTTGAGTCAGCGTCAGTTCACCACTGGGGTAGAGCAGCGCGAGTTTTTGGATCTCTTGGTGTGCAGCCAACAAATTGCCTTCGACCCGATCGGCAAAAAACTGCAGTGCCTGCTGGCCCTCGATCCCTTCGACCACGTGTTGGCCTTGCGCTGCCATGCGTTGGGCAATCCATTGCGGCAGGGCTTGGCGTTCTACGTTGTCGATTTTGACGGTGATGCCAAATTGCCCCAGCGCATTGAACCAAGCCGCTTTGGTGCTGGCTGAATCCAAACGCGGCAGGATCACCAAAGTGATGGTGCTGTCGTCTTGTGCGGCATTTTCAGCCAGCGTCTGCAAAGCGGTTGAGCCGTCCTTGCCGGGCTTGCCGGTGGGGATGCGGATTTCGACCAATTGGCGATCAGCGAACAGGCCCATGGATGCACTGCTGACCAAGACGGAGCTCCAGTCATACCGCGCACCTTGTGCGGTGTGAACGACGCGCTCGGTGCAGCCTGCTTCGCGTGCTGCTGCCCGGATGGCATCGGCGGCTTCTTGAACCAGCAAAGCCTCGTCACCCCACACCGTGTAGAGGCTGCGCACGCTCTGGCTCAGATGGGCTTTGAGTTGAGCGGGTGCGACTTGCATGGGCGTTAGCGGTTGATGCGAGCGAGTTGATTGATGACTGCAGCGACCGCACGCTGTTGCAGCGTCTCGAAAATCAAAGCCTCTTCTTCTGCTTTGCCAAGCGCTTGGGTTTCGTTGAATGAAAGGTCTTGCTCATACAGCGCAGTTTGGGGAGGCAAGACTTCTTTGTTTTCTGTATCAACCAAGGTCCAGCGGAATTGCACCCGCAGCTTGAGCTCTCGCACTTGTCCTGATGTGTTGGTGGCTTGCACCGTGCGGATGCGCTGGTCATCGATCACCACCAAGGTGTAGTCGGCTGCGCCTGCAGGCTGTGATTCACCATCCACGCTCACCGCGACGCCGCTCTGGCGCAACTGCTTGACCAAGGCTCGGGCGACTCCACCCTGGCCGCTCGCAATGCGCAACGCAAACGTTGGGACGCTGGCAACACCCCGCAGACGGAAACCGCAGGCACTGACTGCACTCGCAGCGATCGATAACAACAGGGTGCGGCGCCACATGGTTAGACCACCACGTTGACCAAACGACCGGGAACCACCACCACTTTTTTGATGGGGTTGCCTTCGGCGTAGCGCTGTACGGTTTCGCTGGCGCGGGCCAAGGCTTCGATGGCGCCCTTGTCGGCCTTGGCATCGACGGTCAGGCTGCCGCGCAGCTTGCCGTTGATTTGCAAGACCAGCTCGATTTCGTCTTGGACCAAAGCAGCGTCATCGACCGTGGGCCAGCTGGTATCCAGCAAGTCACCGTGTGCCGTGGCGTAGCCCAAGGCCTGCCAAACCTGATCCGTGGTGTGTGGGCAGGCTGGGTACAGCATACGCAGCAACAGCGACAGGCCTTCGGTCATGGCGACGTTGTCGTTCACGTCGCCGCTAGGGGTGAAGCCTTCAAGCGCGTTCAATGCCTTCATGCAGCCCGATACGACGGTGTTGTATTGCATCCGCTCGTAGTCGTAACTCACTTGCTTCAAGACGAGGTGCAACTCGCGGCGCAGGTTTTTGGCATGGGAGCTCAGTGCGCCGGCGTTCAAAGCTAAGCCCTGGGCGGCTTGGATGCTGGCGTGGTGTTTGTGCGCAAACTGCCAGACACGACGCAAGAACCGGAAACTGCCTTCGACTGCCGAGTCGTTCCACTCAAGCGTCGCCTCTGGCGGTGCAGTGAACATGGTGTACAAGCGCGCCGTGTCAGCGCCATAGCGCTCGATCAGGTCTTGGGGATCGACACCGTTGTTCTTCGACTTGGACATGGTGCCCACGCCCTCGTAGTTGATCGCGGTGCCCACAGGCAGGGATCCAACTGCATTTTTGAGGCGCGCGCCGATGATCTTGCCGCTTTCATCGAGCACGTGCTCGACATCGTGAGGCCAGAAATACTCGACGCCACCTTTTTCGTTGCGGCGGCTGTAGATGTGATTGAGCACCATGCCTTGCGTGAGCAGTTTGGTGAAGGGCTCATTGACCTTGACCAAGCCCATGTCGCGCATGACCTTGGTCCAAAAGCGCGCATACAGCAGGTGAAGAATCGCGTGCTCAATGCCACCAATGTATTGGTTCATCGGCATCCAGTACTGCGCACCTTCTGCAACCATCGCCTCCGTGTTGGTCGGATCGCAATAGCGCATGAAGTACCAAGACGAATCGACAAAGGTATCCATGGTGTCGGTTTCGCGGCGCGAGGGCTTGCCACAGCAGGGGCAAGCGACGTTCAAGAATGCATCGCATTTGGCGAGCGGGTTGCCAGAGCCATCAGGGACCAGGTCTTGTGGCAGCACCACAGGCAGGTCTTTTTCTGGCACGGGCACCGGGCCACAGTCATCACAGTGGATGATGGGAATCGGTGTGCCCCAATAGCGTTGGCGGCTGATGCCCCAATCGCGCAAGCGCCAAGTGGTTTTCTTCTCGCCGAGGCCTTGGGCTTCGAGCAATTCAGCCACGCGGTTCACCGCGGCTTTGTGATCCAGTCCATCCAGCTCGCCGGAGTGGATGCACTGCACGCCCACTTTGTCGGCGTACCAATCTTGCCATTGCGTGGTGTCGTAGGCGCCACTGCCGTCGGCTTTGCCGATGACTTGTTGGATTGGAATGCCGTATTTGAGGGCAAATGCGAAGTCGCGCTCGTCATGAGCTGGAACGCCCATCACGGCACCGTCTCCGTAGCTCATCAACACGTAGTTGCCGACCCAAACTTCGATGGCTTGACCAGTGATGGGGTGGGTGACGCTGAGGCCGGTGCGCATACCAGCCTTCTCTTTGGTGGCGAGTTCCGCTTCGGTGGTGCCACCCTGCTTGCACTCGGCAATGAACGCGGCCAACTCGGGATTGTTTGCTGCGGCGTGCTCGGCCAGAGGGTGCTCGGCGGCCACCGCGGCGAAGGTCACGCCCATGATGGTGTCGGCACGCGTGGTGAAGACATACATCTTGCCGTCACCGATGAGTTGTCCATCGGCGCCTTGGATGGTGTGGGTGAATGCAAAACGCACCCCCGCGCTCTTGCCAATCCAGTTCTCTTGCATCAAGCGAACGCGCTCGGGCCAGCCACTCAAGTAATCGGGGTCATCGGGGTTGGCAACGGCGCTCAACAGCTCCTCTGCGTAGCCCGTGATGTTCAGGTAGTAGCCTGGGATCTCGCGCTTTTCTACGACTGCGCCGGTGCGCCAGCCCTTGCCGTCAATGACTTGCTCGTTCGCCAAAACAGTTTGGTCCACAGGGTCCCAGTTGACGACTTGGGTCTTGCGGTAGGCGATGCCCTTTTCGAGCATTTTCAGGAACAGCCACTGGTTCCATTTGTAGTACGAGGGATCGCAGGTGGCGACTTCGCGTGACCAGTCGATGGCCAAGCCCATCGCCTGCATCTGCTTTTTCATGTAGGCGATGTTGTCGTAGGTCCACTGCGCGGGGGGGACGCCGTTTTTGAGTGCAGCGTTTTCTGCGGGCAAGCCAAATGCGTCCCAACCCATAGGCATCAGCACGTTATAGCCCTGCATTCGCAGTTGGCGCGTCAACATGTCGTTGATGGTGTAGTTGCGCACGTGCCCCATGTGCAGCTTGCCGCTGGGGTAAGGCAACATCGAGCAAGCGTAATACTTGGGCTTGCTTTGATCTTCGGTGACGCGGTAAGCATCGGCAGCTTGCCAGCGGGCTTGTGATGCTTTTTCTAGGGCCTGTGGATCGAATTGGTCTTGCATGGCGGTTGAGGTTTGAAGGGGTGCCAATAAAGCAAAAGAGCCGAATGGCGGCTCCATAAAAATGAGGCAATGGCCGCGGCCACTGCCCAGAATTTAAAGGGAGGTTAGTCCGAGCACGTCATCCATGTTGTAAAGGCCGGGACCTTGGGTGGCGAGGTAATGCACTGCGCGCAAACTGCCTGAGGCGTAGGTCGCACGACTGCTTGACTTGTGGGTGATCTCAATGCGCTCGCCCGTGCCCGCGAACAGCACAGTGTGGTCGCCCACAATGTCACCGCCGCGGATGGTTGAGAAACCAATGGTGCTGGGGTCGCGTTCGCCAGTGTGGCCGTAACGCTCGTACACCGCACAATCTTTCAAGTCGCGGCCAATGGCTTGCGCGATCACCTCGCCCATTTTCAACGCAGTACCCGATGGCGCGTCGACCTTGTGTCGGTGGTGGGCTTCGATGACTTCGATGTCGTAGCCGGTGGCGAGTGCTTTGGCGGCCTTCTCCAGCAGCTTGAGGGTGACGTTGACGCCAACGCTCATGTTGGGAGCCATGACGATGCCGATGGTCTTGGCAGCCTTGGCAATGCGGGCTTTTTGGGCGTCGTCAAAGCCAGTGGTGCCGATCACCATGTTGACGCCTGCAGCTTCGCAGGCTTCCAAATGGGCCAGCGTGCCCTCGGGTCGGGTGAAGTCGATCAGGCAGTTGGCGCCTTTGACTGCTTGGGCAATATCGGCACCGATCATCACGCCTTGGGCTTGGCCCAAAAATGCCGCAGCGTCTTGTCCTAGCGCAGGGCTGCCGGCCACATCGAGGGCGGCGTGCAAGGTGGTGTCTGGATCGGCCAGTACAGCTTCAATGAGCATTTTGCCCATGCGACCGCTGGCACCAGGAATGACAATTTTCAACATAGGTTTGGTGTTACTGAATCAGGCCCGTGCCACTTTGCAGGGGTGGGTATTTGGCCTTGGGGGTAGGTTCTGGGGTGGTGGCAGCAGGCGCAGCAGGGGCTGCATCCGGGGCCTTTTTCACGACAGCTGCATTCTCCAGCTTGGTGGGATCGATGGTGGGCACTTCGCGCGCAATGGATTGGACGAACTCGGCTTCTTTGGGCATGGTGTCGCCGTCAAAGCTCGCCAGTGCACCGTCCTTGAAAAACAGCGTCAGGCGGCGCTGCTGCACCGGTTCGCCTTGGCGCTGAAAGCTGAACACATAGTCCCAGCGGTCGGCGTGAAAAACACTGCGCAGCAAAGGCGTGCCAAGAATGGCGTTGACTTCATCGCGACCCATGCCGACGCGCAGCAGGGCGACACGCTCTTGTGTGATGACGTTGCCTTGCAAAATATCGGGCTGGTAGGGAGAGAGAACTCGGTTCAGCGTGTTTTGCAAAGCCGGCCCTTGTGCGCAGGCCCCTAGGGTCAGTGTCAAACTCAGCAGGGCTAAGCGATAGATCTGGGCTGGTGTGGGCATTTTCACTGTGAAATCCGACCTTGAAAGGTGGAGAGTCTATGATCGCCCCATTGTAGTTCAGGGGTGGTTGCCGCACACGCCGCCCCAGAGGGAAGGCGCACATGACCAATATCGACGAATTGAAAAGCATTGGGCTCAAGGCAACTGCCCCGAGGCTGAAAATTTTGGAGGCATTTCAACGTGCTGAGTCCCGCCACATGAGCGCAGAAGATGTGTACCGCGTGCTGATCGATGGCCAAGAGGACATCGGTTTGGCGACGGTCTACCGCGTGTTGCAGCAGTTTGAGCAGGCTGGGATCCTGAGCCGCAACAACTTTGAGTCAGGCAAAGCGGTCTACGAGATCAATGAAGGACAACACCACGACCACTTGGTGTGCCTCGACTGTGGTCACGTGGAAGAGTTCTTTGACGAGGCCATCGAGGCGCGTCAAAAAGCGGTGGCGCAAGCCCGTGGTTTCAAGTTGCAGGAACACGCGCTGGCTTTGTATGCCAGTTGCACGCGGACGAATTGCGAACGCAAAACCAAATCCAGCCGATGAAAGCGATGGAGTAAGCGATTGCTTACCTCAAGGTTAACCAGCGACAACGGGCGGTGATTTTGCGGCGGCGCTGCGCTGCCACAGCAGTACCCCCAGCGAAAGAGACGTGAAGACGAACATGGACAGCCCCACATAGCGGGCGTCGTGGTGGGGCAATAACCCCATCACGTAGCCGCTGCCTGCGCCAGAGACCTGCTGCATCAGACCGGCGAAGGCGGCAGCAGTGCCCGCGAGGGCCGGAATGACGCCGACCGTGCCAGCCAACGTGGGCGGCATCAAGAGGCCATGACCGATCCCCACCAACACCAAGGGGGCTGCAAACGTCAGGGCGGTCGCCCAACCCATGGCGATGAAGGCGAGCATGGTTCCTGTACCGAACAGGGTGAGGGCGTGGCCCCACAGCATCATGGGCATGTCACCGTAGCGATGGGCCCAGTGGCTGGTCGCGTAGTTCCCGACCAAATAGCCCAAGGGAACCACCATGACGTAGAGCCCTACGCCTTCTGGACCCACGCCATAGTGCCCCAGCACCACTGGGGTTGCCGACATGAACGCGTAAAACGTGCATGAGGTCGCCGCCAACATCAACACAAACCGGTGAAACGCTGGCTCGACCAGCAAGCGCCGGTAGGCCCCTGCCATATCCAGCAACCAGTGCCTTTGAGAGGGCTTGGATTGAATCGGCAAGTTCAGCCAACGCCACGCCATCATCATCAAACCAGCAGACAAGCCAGCCAGCAAAACAAAGTTGCCCGACCAGCCCAAGTGAACGTGGATCTGGCCGCCTAACAAAGTCGCCACCGGCGGGGTCACGCCCAAAGCCATACCGATGTAGGCCATGGCTTTGGTGCGGGCTGGTCCTTGAAATACATCTTGCACAGCGGCTCGACCGATCACCATGCCTGCCGCGCACCCGGCGCCCAAGAGCGCGCGTGCTGCGATGAGGGTGTTGAGGTCCGAGGACAAGGCCGCGATCACAGATGCCACAAACGACAAGCTCAGACCCGCCATCAGCAAAGGTCGCCGCCCCCAGCGATCGGACATCGGTCCATAAATCAGCTGCATCGCACCGTAGGTGACCAAAAATGCGCTGAGCGTGAGTTGCACGTCGGCTTGATCCCGCCCAAAAATTTGTCCCCACTCTTGCATGGATGGGAGACAAATCGTCATAGCCAAAAGACCAAAAACGACTTGGGCCACCAAATTAAAAAGGATCATGGACGAGATTATGAGCACACCTTGCAATGGTTGCGAGACGCGGATGTCGCGCATGTCGGCGGCGCTTGGGTGCGCCTCGCGCGCGCGGGGCTTGGCCACCGCGCTGCGCTCGCGGGGTCACATGGCTTTGATCAAGCCGCCATCGACTCGCACGGCACTGCCCGTCATATACGCAGCCCGCTCCGAGCAGATAAAGGCGCCTACTGCACCAAACTCTTCAGCACTGCCGTAACGACGGGCGGGAATCGACAAGCGAGCCTGCTCTCGCACCTGCTCCGCGCTGAGCTTGAGCCGCGTTGCATTCGCTTCATCTAGCGCCTTGACTCGATCGGTATCGATGCGTCCGGGCAGCAGCATGTTGCATGTCACACCATCGGCGGCGACTTCGAGAGACAGGGTTTTGTTCCACGCCAGCAGTCCAGCGCGGATGCTGTTCGATAAGCCCATGTTCTCGAGTGGCTGCACCGCTGCCGAGCTGGCGATGGTCAGCAAGCGGCCCCATTGGCGTTCGCGCATCGCTGGCAAGCAGCGGTTGGCGGCGTGAACCAGGTTGGCGAACATGCGGCTGAACCACAACTCCCAATCGGCCGCAGCCGTTCCGACCGCCGGGCCTGGTGGCGGACCTCCGCCGTTGAGCACCAAGATGTCGATGCCCCCAAGCTTGCTCAGGGTGGCGTCCAACAGGGCGTCGAGGGCAGGTCGGTCATACACATCGCAGTCCATACCATGCACCAAGCCGCCCTCAGCGGCGTCTTTTGAGAAACTGTTGGCCGTTTGAGCGGCTCCTGAGCGGCCGCAAATCATGACCTCAACGCCCTCGGCAGCAAGCGCCCGGGCGACGCCTGCGCCCAAGCCTTTGGTGCCGGCCAGCACGAGGGCGCGTTTGCCTTTGAGTCCTAAATCCATGATCACTTCCTCCGATCGAGTACCACACCCTGTTGAATCAAGGCCTGAATTTGTTGTGTTGAGAACCCGTATTCGCCCAGTACCTCCTGGGTGTGCTCGCCGAATGCGGGCGGCAACCTGCGCACTGCACCTGGCGTGCGAGAGAGTTTTACAGGAACGCCAAAACCTTGATACCAGTCTTGTTGGACTTTCATGGCGCGGTGCTCGGTGTGCGGGTGACTGAAGGCCGCCGGCAGGTCCATCACTGGGCCAACGGGCACGCCTGCTCGCAGCATTTGGGTGCAAAAAGCATGGCCATCCACCTCATTGAGGCTCTCTTGTAGGGCCTGCATCAGTGGCGCGCGGTGTTCAACGCGCTTGGCGTTGCTCTCAAAGCGGGGGTCTTGCAGCAGGTCTGCGCGACCCAGGCCCTGGCAAAACCGCTCGAAAGCGCGGTTGTTGCCGACGCAGACAAAGATGTCGACCGTCGCTGTCTTCATCTTGTCGTACGGGCTGATGTTGGGGTGGGTGTTGCCCATCAGCACCGGGGCCTTGCCAGACATAAAGAAATTCGCCGCGTGCGGGTGCAAGTTGGCTAAGCCACAGTCATACAGAGCAATGTCGATGCTTTGACCACGGCCGCTTTTCTCTCGTTCAGCCAACGCTAGCAAGATGCCGATGGTGGTGTTTAAACCCGTGGTGATGTCGATCAGCGGGGTGCCTGCGCGCACACCGCCCGACTCGGGGCTCCCATTGATGGACATGGTGCCGGTCATGGCTTGCAGCACGGCGTCATAGCCCGGCAAACCACCCAGTGGTCCGGTGGCTCCAAAGCCGCTGATCGAGCAGTGAATCAGGCGGGGGAACTTGTCTTTGAGAACGCCGTCGTAATCTAGCCCCCAAGCCTTCAAGCTGCCTGGCTTGAAGTTGTCGATCAAGACATCAGCGCCTTCGAGCATTTGCAGCAGCAATTCACGGGCTTCGGGGCGGGTCAAGTCGAGCGCAATGGCGCGCTTGTTGCGGTTGACGCCAACGTAGTAGCTGGCCCCCGGGTCGCCGTCGTAATCGTGGAACGGAGGTCCCCAGTCGCGTGTCTCGTCGCCCTGAGGAGGTTCGATCTTGATCACGTTGGCGCCGTGGTCGCCCAAGATCTGGGAGGCATAAGGCCCACCCAAAACACGGGTCAAGTCAATAACGGTGAGGCCACTGAGGGCGCTGCCTGATGTGTGTGCTTTGGTCATGTATGGGGTCTCGGTTATCGCCTGACATCGTAGCGAGGATTGGCGCGCGCGCTATCCTGCAGGTGACGCGCTTACACTCCTGAGTATGACGCTTTCATTGCCTGAATCTGCCTTGATTTTTGACCTCGACGGCACGGTCGCTGACACCATGGCGTTGCACCGGGCCTCTTGGGTCGCATTCGGAACCCACCACGGGTTTGCTGCGGATCACCGAGAAATATTGGCTTCCAGCAAGGGTCGCACCACGCCCGAGTCGATGCGAGTGCTGTTTGGCGAGCACCTCAGTGAGCCAGAGATGCGCACGCACCTCGATCACAAGCAAGGTCTGTTTTGGGAAGTGGCACAGACACAGCTCAAGCCGATCGCTGGATTTTTAGATTTTGCGCAATGGGTTTCAGCGAGCGAACGTCCTCGGGCTTTGGGCACTGCGGGCGAGAGTCACAACGTGGGGCGAATTTTGAACGCCTTGGGATTGCAGGACTTTTTCCAAGCCCGCGTGACGGGTGACATGGGTTTGCGTGGCAAACCGAATCCCGATATTTTTTTGCACGCTGCCCAATTGATCGGCGCCCGACCTGAAGAGTGCATCGTGTTTGAGGACGCCATAGCAGGGGTTGCCGCAGCCGGCCGAGCTGGGATGCGCTGCATCGCTGTGTGCAGTGATCACGCGCCCGAGGAGTTGCAGGGCGAGCATGTGATTGCGCACATCACCGATTACCGTCAATTGCTGGAGTTGTTGGGATGATGCGATCTCTGCGGTTTGGGGTGTTGGGTGATGCCAAGATTGCCCGCACGCAACTGGTGCCAGCGATCCAGGCGGCAGGACACCGCGTGGTGGCAGTGGGCTCTCGCCAAGCGCAACCGGCCTCGTGGGCGCAGGCGCTCGATGCAGCTTGGGTGGACTATGCGGGTCTGATTCAGCATCCTGATGTCGATGCGGTGTATATCGCGTTGCCGCATCACATGCACGCGGAGTGGAGCGTTCGAGCCTTGCGTGCAGGGCGCCACGTGCTGTGTGAAAAGCCGATGGCTTTGTCGATGGGCGAGGCCGATGCGGTAGGGGCTGCGCAGGCGGAGAGCGGATGCGTTTTTTTGGAGGGCTATATGGTCCGCCACCACCCCCAATGGCAGTGGCTCAAGAGCTTGGATCTCGGGGCATTGCGCCACATTCAAGTGAATTTCACTTATGACAATCGGGACCCCAATAACATCAGAAATGTCCCGAGCATGGGGGGAGGCGCGCTGTGGGACATCGGTTGCTACGCCGTCTTTGCGGGACATTGGTTGAAGGGGGCTCCAGATGCATGGGCGCTGCGCAGCGAGGTGCACCCGGAGTGGGAGGTCGATATCCACAGTCGAGGGAAATTGGTCTGGGGACAAGACGGTGCGCGCACGGAATTGGCCTTTTTTGTGTCCACTCAAACGGCCAAGCAACAAACGGTACTCATCACAGGGGAGCGGGGCTGGGCGCGACTGGATGTGCCATTCAACCCCCCAGAGTCGACAACCGTTTTGTACAGCTCAGGTGGCTTAAGCCATGAAGCCACATTGAAGACATTTGAGTCTTGCAACGCCTACGCCAACATGGTGCACGACTTCGCCGCGGCCGTCGCGGGGTCCACCCTCCCCGATGGCTGCACCATGGCAGACAGCAGAGGCATCATGGCGACCTTGTGCGCACTGCAAGCCAGTGCGGATCGCCGACCGGCTGGTGCATCGATCTGAGCGCCAGGGCCAACTCCCACACCGTTCCGCTGGGGCCAATCCTATGAATTGCCCCCGCGTTTCTGTGAAAAGATGAGCCAGTGATTTGCCAAAGTCAGCCAATCGCGATTAGGATGAGTTCATGTCTAAATACCAGTTTCATGTTCGGGTCAAGCCTACCTACCTGCCCGACCAATCGGAACCAGATGATGATCTGTATGTGTTCGCGTACACGATCACGATTACCAATGTCGGTCAGGTTGCGGCGCAGCTGATTTCGCGCACTTGGAATGTCAACGATGCCAACGGACACACGCAAAAAGTGCGGGGCCTGGGTGTGGTCGGACACCAGCCTTTGTTGCAGCCCGGCGAGTCGTTTGAATACACCAGCGGTACTCGCTTAGCGACGGCGACAGGCACCATGCATGGCAGTTTTTTCTGTGTGGCTGAAGATGGCGAGAAATTCGACGTGGACGTCCCGATGTTTGTGCTCGACGGCATGAGTTCTGTCGGCCCTGGCACCTTGCACTGAGCGCCGCGTGGTCACCAAAGTCTTGTTTGTTTGCATGGGCAACATCTGCCGCAGCCCAACCGCGGAGGGCGTCTTTCGGCATATGGTCTATCAACGAGGGTTACAACAAGCGTTTGAAATCGATTCTGCCGGCACGCACGACTACCACTTGGGTCATGCCCCAGATGCGCGGTCGCAAGCCCATGCGAAAGCCAAGGGTTACGACATCAGCCAGCTGCGCTCGCGTTTGATCACCGCGAAAGATTTGCAGTATTTTGACCGTGTGTTGGTGATGGATGAGCGCAACTACAACCGTGTGACCGAACTATCACCGCCCTCCGAGCGTTCGAAAATTCAGCTCCTAACGGATTACTGCGTCACGATGCAAGCGGACCATGTCCCTGATCCCTACTATGGCGGCGATGCGGGTTTTGCCCAAGTGATGTCAATCATCGAGGACGCGTGTCGTGGACTGCTCAACGACCTGACAGCCTCTGCGCCATGATTGGCTTCCTGGTGGCATCGCTAGATCTCACTTTTTGTCAACGCCGGAAATTGATATGCCTTTGAGCCCATCCCAACCACCTCAGGTGCAATTGAGTGACGACGGTATCTTGAGTGTGACGGTACACGGACTTGGCGCACTCAACATCGTGGGCTCGCCCGAACTGATCGCGCTGAGAGATGCGATTGGACAGTGGTCACATGACGAGCGGGTGAAGGTCTTGGTGCTGAGAGGCAACGGTGACAAAGCTTTGATTGGTGGCGCCAATATTCACGAAATGGTCGCCCTCAAAGGGGTCGAGGCTGAACGTTTCATCGAGCGTTTGCGCGATGTTTGTGATGCCATGCGGCGTTTTCCAGCGCCCGTGATCGCGCGGATGCCCGGTTGGTGTTTGGGCGGTGGACTCGAAGTCGCGATGGCGTGCGATATCCGTGTGGCGGCAAGCGATGCGCAGTTTGGGATGCCAGAGGTCAAGGTCGGCATTCCATCGGTCATCCATGCGGCATGTATGCCGCGTTTGATTGGGCAAGCCAGAGCGCGCTGGCTGTTGCTCACCGGTGAGCACATCAATGCACAAGCCGCTTTGGATTGGGGGCTGGTGGATCGGGTGGTCGATGCTGCTGACTTGGATGTGGAGGTGCAGCGCATTGCCCAAAGTTTTGCGGGTATGGGAGCGGCCGTGTTGCGGCAGCAAAAGCGCTTGCTGCGCGAGTGGGAAGACCAAGGCTTAGATGTCTCGATCAACAACAGCGTGCGGGAGTTTGGTGCAGCTTTTGAGACCGGCGAGCCTCAAGAGTACATGGGCGCTTTTTTGAACAAAAAGGCCAACCGCTAGCCTGAATTCGTGGGTCTGTTGATGCCTGTTTACAGGATGCAAATGTCGCCGACTGGGCCTACAGGTGCGCTTGTGGACCACAGCACATCCAAGTGTGTGACGGCATTTGCAGTTAGAGGATCCCGGGGCAGCAATCGGTGTTGCAATACACACTGCGCGAGCACCATGCGGCGTGGATTTTGTGTTTGATGTGCTTCCCACCCCATGGCGATTGCGCTGGTCAAGTGATAAAGCGCGGCCGCGACCCGACGAGCTTGTGCCTCGTCCTTTTGGTCTGCCGACGTTTGGGCCAGACCACTGACGCGCGCCATCAACTGGTCTAAATTCGAGCGAGCGTTTGGATGCCAAGGCGTGGCGTCGAGCAAACCGCTCATGTGGTCTTGCCACACGGGCAATGCCCCTTCTCTCTGGATCGCACGCAACACGTCCAGAGCAACAATGTTGCTGGTGCCCTCCCAGACAGAACCCAAATGGGCGTCACGCAATACCCGTGCATCTGACCACTCTTCGATGTACCCGCAGCCACCTCTGACTTCGAGCGCATCGCCAGCGACACTCCGCGCATCGCGGGTCGCTCGGTACTTGATCAATGGCGTGAGCAGGCGGGTCAATGCATAAGCGCCTGCTTCGCCTTGATCGGAGCGCGACAGGGCCTGTGCCGTTTGAAACATCAGCGTGCGGGCCTGCTCGGCCTTGGTCAGCATCTTGGCCAACTGCACTTGCATCAGAGGCATATCGATCAAACGCTTGCCGAAAGCGCGTCGATGGCGGGAAATGAACAAAGCCTCAGCCACGGCTCGGCGCATCAATCCTGCCGCCCGCATACCGTTAGACAGACGAGAGTTGTTGACCATGTCGGCCATTTGTACAAACCCGCGCCCAAGCTCTCCTACGAGCCACGCTTGTGCTCCTTCGAGGGTGATTTCGCCGCTGGCCATCGAGCGCGTGCCGAGCTTGTCTTTGAGGCGCACGATGCGGTAGCTGTTGTTCTCCCCGTTGGGCAGTACGCGCGGAAGCAAAAACAGGCTGACACCTCGCATGCCATCGGGCTCTCCATCCACATGGGCCAGCACCATGGCCAGTCCGGCGTCTGGGTTAGAGCAAAACCATTTGTCCCCGTGCAACCGATACACGCCAGGTCCGCAATCCGGGGCAATGGTGGCACGCGTTTCAGTGGCAGCGACATCTGAGCCAGCGCCTTGCTCTGTCATGAACATGGCACCTTGGGTGAGTGCGCTGAGATCCTGACTGGTGAGGCCTTCGAGGTAGCGCTCGATCAGCTCTGGTGCGCCGTATTTGCGCAGGGTTCGGGTGAGCGAATCGGTCATTGAGAGAGGACAGCACAAGCCGAACTCAGCTTGAACCAGCAAGTAAGTGAGGCTGTATTTGACTGCTGGGGGCAATGGCTGTGGCCACCCCAAAACCCCCGCCCGGTGTGACATGGCCGCCAAGCCGTAGTCTCCAAAAGCGATTTGCTCCATCGCCACGTATGCGGGGTGCTTGAGGATGCGCTGGTCATTCATGCCCTGCCGATTGCGGTTTTGCAATGTGGGTGGATTTTGGTCTGCTGTCAGCGCAAGTTGATCGATTTCTTGCCCCACACGACGACCCAGTTCATGCAAGTGCGGCGTGAGGTGGTCGCTTAGAGCATCACCCAAGTACAGTTGAACGAGTCCGGCAAAGTCTGGATCGTCGGTGTAGGCATTGACACCCATGCGATCTGGGATAGGGTGGCTGGTGGCGCGAGTCATGGGAAATCCTCAAATGGATGGACGATTGTCCTCAACCATCTTCTAGCCGTCATGTACCGTGGTGACTCCGCCCGGGCCTGGGCATCACGGGGTATCGCGGCGCAATGACGGTGGCAAATGCAATGCTTTGATGGTCCAAAAGGGCACCAATCCACACAGGGCAAAGCCAATCGCCATACTGAAAGACGCGACGTAGCCTCCGGTGTAGTCGTGCAGCCATCCTGAGGAATAGGAGCCTACGGCGCCACCGACACCGAGCCCGGTCGTCATCGCGCCGTAGATACCGCTGAAACCCTTGCCACCAAACAGCCGAGCGGCCAGCGTTGCCACCATGGGCCCGCGCGCGCCCTGGTTGCTGCCAAAGAAAAATACAAAGCCGTACACCCACAACAGGCTGGGCTCTACTGCAACGGCCATCAAACTGATGATGCCGATGATGGTGAACGCATAAGACAGCGTGGCCGTGGTTCGCTCTCCTACTCGGCGCCCCAACCAACCCATGCTCAACATGCCGACGACCGATAAGGTGCCGGTCAAACCGTAGGCCGTGGCCGCCGTCAAAGGCTCAATGCCAGCTTCTACCAAGTAGGCCACGCACTGTGGCACAACGGCATAAACACAGGCGGTGGTGAACATGAAGACACTGAACAAGCCCCAGAAGGCGGGTTGATTCAAGACGTTGAACAAACTCCAATGGTCTTGTGCGCCTTGGTCAGTTGTGCTCAGCCGCTTGACTGCAATGGCATGTGGCGCACCAGCAGTCATGCGTTTCATCGGCAAGACGAACGCAAACAGTGGCACAAACACCCACATCAAAGCGGCCAAGGACCAGTAACCGCCTTGCCAGCCCCAGCGCCCGACGATCCATTGGATCGCCGGAACCAGTGCCAACATGCCGACGCCCATGCCAGCATAGACAACACTCATCACCGTCGAGAGTTCTCGCTGGAACCACCGTGAGATCAGCGCTGACGCCGTCACCATACCCAGGCAAGCCATGCCGATGCCTGAGCTGAGGCCGACCAAAACATAAAACTGCCAGAGTTGATCCATGAATGGCGCCAGTCCAAACCCTGTGCCCAGAGCGACGGTGCCGATCATCCAGGTGATCTTCAGACCAAGGCGATCAAAGACCATGCCGACAAAGGGTGAGACCAAACCATAACTAATCATGTAAATCGCGTAGCCCAGAGTGAGGTCTGCGCGTGTCCAGCCGAATGATTCGGTGAGCGGCAGCACAAATACAGCGAATGCATCAATCAAGCCCCTGGCCAGCGCATTCATGATCAGCGCGAGCGCAGCCACACCCAACGCAAATCGCTGGTATTCACTGGCGGTGGAGGTGGGGGCGATATTGGACATAAAAAAAGCTCGACGAGAGTGTCGCCGAGCTAGATCGAAAGGACTGTCGCGCGCGTCAGTGGACCGGCGCGACCCCTGATATCACTAGAATTTGGCCATTTTGTCTGGCAACCAAGTGATGATTTCTGGATAGACCAAGAACAGCGCGATAGTGATGACGTCGGCCACAAAGAATGGCGCGACACCTTTGAACACCGTTGCAGTAGAGATGTCCGGTCGCACTGCGGCCACCACAAAACAGTTCAGTCCAATGGGTGGCGTGATCAGGCAGACTTCGGCCATTTTGACCACGATGATGCCGAACCAGATCGAGTCATAGCCCAGCGCCATGACTGCAGGGTAAACGACAGGCAAAGTCAGCAGCAACATGCCGATGGCATCCATGAACATACCCAACACGGCATACGCCAACAAGATGCCGATCATGATGACGATTGGAGGGTAGGGCAGTGAAACCACCCAATTGGTGAAGTGCTCAGGCAAGCCCGTGAATCCCAAGAAGCGCACGAAGCACAACACACCCCAGATGAGTGAGAAGATCATCACCGTCATCTTGGAGGTCTCAAGCAGAGCCTCTTTGAGGCTTTGCATTCGCATGCCGCGCGCCAACGCCATCAAGAACACCACGAAAGCGCCCAAAGCGCCTGCTTCGGTTGGCGTTGCCCAGCCGTTGTAGATCGCTGAGAAAATGATGATCACAACAAGGAACACCGGCATCGCTCCGGGCAAAGAGGCGATGCGCTCGGGCCACGAGTAACCGGTGATGGGGCGACCCAGATCGGGTTTGATCTTGCAAATGACCACGATCAAGATGGCATAGATGATGGCAGACACGATGCCCGGCAAGAAGCCTGCAATCAATAGCTTGCCCACAGACTCTTCAACGATGATCGCGTAGATCACCAGAATCGCGCTGGGTGGAATCAAGCTGGCAAGCGTGCCGCCGGCGGCGACGACGCCGGCCGCCAAAGTGCGGCTGTAGCCGTATTTCAGCATGTCTGGAATGGCCACGCGGGCAAACACGGCAGCAGTCGCCGTGCTAGCGCCTGATACCGCAGCGAATGCCGCAGTCGCGAACACAGTCGCCACGGCCAGCCCCCCGGGAACCCAGCCCAACCACTTGCGGGCCGCGTCAAACAAAGCTTGCGTGATCCCTGCGTGAAAGGCCAAGAAACCAATCAGGATAAAGATGGGCAACACCGACAAGGTGTAGCTCACTGACTTGGAGTGAGGTATGGTGCCGATCATGCCAGCGCCGGCATCCCACCCAATCATGTTGACCAAGCCAACCAGTCCGACGAAGGCTGCAGCGATGTACACACGCACGCCAGCCAACACCATAATCAGTAGCAACAGAACGCCCAAGATGCCTTGGATATCGGGTGATAAATCGCTCATGCTTGTGCTCCTGTCGCTTGCGCATCTTCGGCTTCTTTGCGCGCTTGGGTCTCAACGTCTTCAATCACCGGCACTCCCACCGGAGTCGCGCTGGGGTTGAAGAACAACCGGAAGTAACCCAAGGCATTGATGACCAACCGCAGCCACAGGACAGAGAACGCCAGCGGGACCACTGCTTTGGAGGGCCAAACCGCAAATTCTGCGTCGATGGTTGAATCGCCCGACTGGTATGCACGAACCGTGTGCTCAAAGCCGTAGCGAATCAATACAGTGATCACCACCAAGGCCACCAGCGTGGTCGCAAATTCAAGGAAAAACTGTTTGCGTCCAGCCAACTGGGTCAACAGCAACTCCATGCGGACATGGCCACCCAAGCGCTGGCAGTAGGAAATACCCATGAAGGCAAAAATCGCCATCGACAGTTCAATCATGTCGATGTAACCCCAAATCGGGGCATCAAATGCGGTGCGGGCAACAATCTGGATGACGCCAATGAACATCAGAGAAAGGATGCACAGCGCCGCCAAGAAATTTAAAAATGTCTCAACGGGCGAAAGCCATTGATCCAAGCGGGCGACCACGCGTCCGAGTTGATCAGGCATAGGTGTGAGGGAGTTGCCGCTCATGATGTGATATGGGTAAGGAAAAAAAAGCGCGCGCCAAGATCGCTCTGGACGCGCGCCACACTGGGTCTGTCACGCGGTGTGTCAGGGATTACTCGAGACCGTACTTTTTCTTGGCCTTGTCGATTTCCGCTACAACCGTATCCAAAACGCCTTTGGCATCAAATTTGTCTTGGTTGGCGGCAACCCACTCGTCCCAAACAGGTTGACCAGCGACCTTGCGGAAGGCAGCCAAATCTGCCGCGGAATAACGCACCTCTTCCAACTTGGCCTTGAATGCAGGCAAGTTCTTCTTGTCGATCTCGACGTACGCCTGAATCTGCGCCTCGTCGATCTGCGGCTTGATATCCATCAGCAGCTTTTGATACTGTGCGGGGAGTTTGCCGTAGGAAGTTTTGTTCACGACCACAGGGCAGTCAGATGTGCCGGGCGACAGGTTGCCGGTGAACCAGCTGCTGATCTCAGGCAGCTTGTAGGCGGCATGGGCGTACGTGAAGGGGAAGGATGCGGCGTCCAAAGTACCACGCTCCATGCTGGTGTAAACATCCGTTGCCGTCACTGTCGTGCGGGTTGCACCCAGCTTGACCATGGCTTCACCGACGCCACCACCTGCGCGCACACGCATCCCCTTGAAGTCTGCAGGGGTCTTGGGCGCTTTGCCTTTGCCCATGAACTCGTACTGGGGCAGCAAACTGGACACATAGAGCATGGCGTTCCACTGATCCATCTCTTGAACCATCGCGGGGTGCTGGTAAAGCGCGTTGCGAACGTCACGAGAAACGCGGAAGTCGCCCAAGTCCAGGAATGGCAGGGTGAAAACCATGTTGGCTGGGTTTTTACCGGGATGGTAGAAGTTACAGAACATGGCCACGTCAAAGGCATTCAACTTGATTCCATCCAAGTTTTCCTTGTCCTTGGACAGCGCCTCGCCGTAAAAGATTTGGATCTTGAACTTGCCGCCTGTTTTCTCAGCAGCGATTTTGGACATGGTTTCAATGCCGGCGGTGAAAGCGCGGGCTTTGCCCCAAGTGGATACCTTCCAATTCACTGCAGGCCCGTCAACTTCGGCGGCTTGGGTCAGGCTCGTTGCGCCCAAGGCCATCACTGCGCTCAATGCCAGCGCACTGAGGCGAAAGAGATTTTTAGAGGATTTCATGCACGTGTCTCCATAGGGTTTGTTGTCATTGGGCGTCCGTTGCCGAACACCACGCGTGCAGACTACCAGTGGCTGATGTATATATCACCACATATGTGACAGTGTGGGGTTATTTCTAGGGAAGACCCCTAGAAATTTGCCATCAATCCTTCGGTTTTGGGCTCAGCGCTGACGCACGGAGAGGCTTTGGGTGGCGCGGCCGATCAAGCCCAAATGGTCGTAGAGCGCAGACTCCGCCATTCCGCACCCGTTCTCTCCCAGCCATGTCTGAGCTTCGAGGCAGACCCATTCGCCTTGCGGCCGACGCAGCCAGTTGATGGTCAAGTCGGAGTTGATGAAGCTGTAAGTATTGAAATCCAAAATCGCGCTGATGCCGTTGCCTGAGTCGGCCGCCACCGCGACCCGTTGATAGGGGCTGGGGCTTTCTCCTGAGACCAATGGGTGCTCCAGGCGGAACCACACGGCGCAAGGCCCTTTGAACATGGTGCCGGCTGCCTGTCGGTTTTCGACCAATTCGTTGTACCCAATCGCGCGGCTGGCGAATGGAAAGTGGACGATGGGGCACTCACCGGGCAAACGAGGTGCAGCAGGCCATGGGTGACCGATCAAGGGGTTGGGCAAGTCAATGGGGTTTTCTCGCTGGACCAGCGCCGTGAAGCGCAGGACGGGTTTGCCATTGGCCATCAACTCTCCCGAGAAATGACCTGTGTTTTTGCCAACGTAATCGGCTTGAACCTGGGTGGCGATCTCACCGATAGGGACAGGGCGAAGCAGGTTGGCCGTGAAACGACTCAGGTGAGTGAGTCCGTGCTCTGCCGCAGCCAATTCGATGGCGCGGCAGGCCAACGCCGATGGGGGGCCAGCATGTTGGTGTTGGGGGTCCCAGGGACCACGCGTGAGCTCAGTGGCGGTGTACGAGGTGGCGCTGAGTGCATGGAAAGCGGCTTGGGGTGACATGGTGAGGGACTCCCAAATTCTTTGCTAGATATGGACGCAACCCATCAGATGCGCCAGATTGGAAATGAGGCGAGCATAGCCGCGCCTTTGTACCGTGCATGTCGCCATCGTGGTCATTGGCGCGGTAAGGGGCACGGCCGCAGCGCAGCCCGCCGCTCACCAAACGCCGAGGTCTAAGGCGTGTGATGCCCCGTAAAGTGCCGGTGATACGCGGCTCTCGATGACCAGCGTGGGAATGGCCGTTAGGTAGGCCTTGAAACGACCCTTGGATTCAAAGCGGGTTCTGAAGAGACTTTGGTCAAAGCGCTCACCCAATCTGGGAACGATGCCACCCCCGATGTAGATGCCGCCCCGAGCCCCGAGCGTCAGTGCTAGGTTGCCTGCTGCGTCACCCAAAAAAGCGCAGAACAACTCCAACGCGTCGTTGGCACTCGAGCTTGCCTCGGCTTTGGCCCGCTCAAGCACGTCTGCGGCGGTGACAATTTCGCGCCCACCGGTGCCTTTGATGTCACAAATCGCATGGTACAGGTCCACCACGCCCAAGCCAGAAACCACCCGCTCAAGGGACACATGGCCGTAGCGCTGGCGCAGTGCGCTGATGACTTCGAACTCCCAGTCGTTGGTGGCCGCCAGCGTCACATGGCCGCCCTCACCCGAGATCGGCAACCATTTGTTCTGGTGGCTGACAGGCAGTAAACCTGACACGCCCATACCGGTGCCAGGGCCCAGGATGCCAATGGCGGCATTGGGTGCGCGTTGACCCGGGCCGACTTGGCGCACAGCTTCAGCAGGCAAAGTCGGCAGTGCCAATGCCAAAGCTGAAAAATCGTTGACCATCACCAAGCGCTGCAGCCCTAAAGTGTCTCGCAGTTCGCTCACCGAAAATTTCCAGTGGTGATTGGTCATTGAAATGGCATCGCCAAACACAGGATTGGCGATGCCAAATGCGGCACACGCCGGTGCAGATTTGCCCGAGCGTTTCAGGTACGCGAGGCCGGCATCGGCAAGGCTGTCAAACTCGGCACAGGGCAATACCAGCACATCGTCGATGCGCCCGTTGGGTTCGGTTTGCCAGCCAAAGCGTGCATTGGTTCCTCCGATGTCACCCAGCCAACGAGGGAAGGCGGGACAGTCGGCGGTTGGGTTGCGTCTCGAGTCAAACATGGTTGGAATTCAATGGATCAATGAGCCGGTCAGGTTTCCAAGGCTTTCACCATGGTCTTGCCGAGCTCCACACCCCATTGGTCATAGGCGTGGATGCCCCAAATCGCTGACTGACAAAACACTTTGTGTTCATACAAAGCGATCAATGCACCCAGTGTAGATGCGTTTAGGTGGTCTAACCACAACACGTTGGTTGGGACATTGCCCTCAAAACTGCGGTGGGGTGCTAAGCGCTTGGCCTCTTCTGCTCTGAGACCTTCGGCTTGTAACATCTGTGCAGTGTCCGCCTCGTCTCGACCCTGCGCCAGCGCTTGGACTTGGGCACGCAAGTTGATGTGAACGACGCGCTGGTGTTCTCTAGCCAAGGGAAGGGGCGTGTCTTCCTCGCGCACGCCAATGAAGTCGGCCGGAATGAGGTGCATGCCTTGGTGCACCAGCTGGAAGTAGGCGTGTTGACCATCAATTCCCAAACCTCCCCAGATGATGGGCCCGGTGCCCACCTGGGGACGGCTGCCATCGATGAGTGTGCGCTTGCCCTGGCTCTCCATGTCCATTTGTTGGATGAAGGGGGTGAAGTGAAGCAATCGGCTGGCGTAGGGCACGATCAAGTGTGATGGGGCATTTAAAAAGTTGCGATTCCAGATGCCCAGCAAAGCCATGCGCAGCGGCAAGTTTTGAGCCGCTGGGGCATTCAGGAAATGCTGATCCATTTCATGTGCACCAGCCAAGAATTGGCGAAACGCATTGCCGCCAATGGCGACAGCTAAGGCCAAGCCCACAGCGGACCACACCGAATAGCGTCCGCCCACCCAGTCCCAAAATCCGAAGACATTGGCCACATCAACGCCCAGAGCGGCAGCCTTGTCAGGCGCAGCAGAGACGGCCGCCAAATGCAGATGCAACTGGGCCTCGGGCACGCCACCATCGAGCAGCCATTGGCGGGCTGAGTGGGCCAGCGTCATGGTTTCTTGCGTGGTGAACGTTTTGGAGGCGATGATAAATAAGGTGGTCTCCGGCTTGAGCGGTCGCAGCGTGGCGTGCAAGCCCCAGGCATCTGGGTTGGAGATGAAGTGCACACGCACTGATTCGCTGTGGAGGTGCTGCAAGGCGTGCGCGGCCATGCGTGGCCCAAGGTCGGAGCCGCCGATGCCGATGTTCACCACATCCGTGATGGCTCGCCCTGTGTAGCCGAGCGCCTGCCCGTCGTAGAGGCGATCCGCAAATGCCAGCATTCGATCCAGCACCGCATTCACTTGCTGGCTGATGGCGGCACCCCAGGGTGGGTTGGACTGGCGCGCGCCGCGCAGCGCTACGTGCAGCACCGCTCGATTCTCGGTGGCATTGATGGCATCCCCGCGGAACATAGATTGGGCTTGCGCCTTCACTTCGCACTCTTCGGCTAATTGCAATAGTGCATGGTCAATCGCATCGTTGATGCGTTGGCGGCTGAAGTCGAGGGTGATGCCACAGGCGCTCACACTCATACCGGCGCCACGCGTGGGTTCCTTGAGAAGGTCGCGCAAGTGCGCAATGGGCCGCGAAGCGAGTTGTTCCAAGCGTTGCCATGCAGCGCGATTTTGGGGGGCAATGAAAGTGGAGGTCATGTGTGCGTTCTCGATCGACAGGTCAGAGGTGCGCTGATTTTAGGAAGCGCGATGCATCGGCATCCGTTCAGCTGACTGCTTGGGCGCGCTCGGTTGCTTCACGCGCCAAGCGGGTGATCCCAGCCCAGTCGCCTTGCTCAGCCAATGACACGGGCGTCAGCCAAGAACCACCGACCATCGCCACATTGGGTAGGGCCAAGAACTCGTTCATGTTGTCCAAAGATACCCCGCCAGTCGGGCAGAACTGCACGTCGCCCAAGGGACCAGCCAAGGCCTTTAGCATCCCCAAACCACCCGCTTGGGTGGCGGGGAATAGTTTCATCAGAGAGAAGCCCAACTCTCTGGCCACCATGACTTCGCTGGGCGTCATCACACCGGGCACAAAGGGCAGAGACTGGTCGATCGCTTGCTTCAAAATGTCCACAGCCATACCCGGTGACAGTGCAAACGTAGCCCCCGCATTGATCACCGCTTGAACCTCGCTGGCTCGGGTGACGGTGCCGGCACCCACGTGCATCTCGGGCACTGCCTTGGCCACGGCCTCGATCGCTGGCAACCCAGCGCGATGACGCAAGGTGATTTCCATCACATCAACTCCCCCTTCAAGCAAGGCGTGCGCCATGGGGACGGCTTGCGCCACATCGGTGATGACGATCACTGGCACGACGCGACTGGTGAACGCGGGGCGAGAAAATGCTGTGGTTGACATAAGGAGCTTTCTGGATTCAAGTGCAGAGGGTAGTCGTCAGGTCAGGGTACTTTGCCGCTTCAACTGAGGAGTGGGGAAGCGCCCTCTTCGGCGCGGCTGGCGTTGCGACGGAATAAACCGAACAGTTCGCGGCCACTGCCATGAGCGTTGGCATTGAGCAGGGGGTTGGACGGCGCGCGCTTGGCCAAGGTTGCGTCGTCGACTTCGAGTTGCAATACGCCAGTCTCAGCGTTGAGTTCGATCATGTCGCCGTCGTGCACGCGCGCAATCATGCCGCCGTCCAAAGCCTCAGGACTCAGGTGAATGGCCGCGGGAACCTTGCCCGACGCCCCAGACATTCGACCGTCGGTGACCAATGCCACCTTGAAGCCTTGGTCTTGAAGGACGCCCAGCGCCGGGGTGAGCTTGTGTAATTCCGGCATACCGTTGGCTTGAGGCCCCTGAAAACGGACCACGGCGACAAAGTCTTTGTTCAAGAGCCCCGCTGCGAACATGTCGTTCAGTGCCTTTTGAGACTCCACCACCACAGCGGGAGCGCGCACCACACGGTGCTCCGGTTTGACGGCTGAGACCTTGATGACTGAGCGCCCCAAGTTACCGCGCAGCAGCTTCAAACCACCATCCGCACTGAAAGGCTCAGAGACCCCACGCAGCACAGAGGTGTCACCTGATTGCTCAGGTACGGGGCGCCACGACAGGCGACCACCGTCAGGCAGCCAAGGCTCTTGGGTGTACGCGTCGAGTCCTTGACCCATGATGGTGTGCACGTCGTTGTGCAGGTAACCCGCAGCGCGCAATTCGCGCATCAAGAATCCCATGCCGCCTGCCGCGTGAAAGTGATTCACATCGGCGCTGCCGTTGGGATAAACGCGCGCCAGCAAGGGCACAACATCAGACAAATCAGAAAAATCGTCCCAATTGATCACGATTCCTGCGGCGCGTGCCATGGCGATCAAGTGGATGGTGTGGTTGGTGGAGCCGCCGGTCGCCAACAGGCCGACCAGCGCGTTGACGATGCTGCGCTCGCTGACCACATCCGCGAGGCGGATCCCTTCATGCTTCATCTGCAGCACCTGTGCCACAGCGGCCTCGGTCAACGCGCGGCGCAAACCGGTGCCAGGGTTGATGAAGCTAGAGCCAGGAATGTGCAGGCCCATGATTTCCATCAACATTTGATTGGAGTTGGCGGTGCCGTAAAAAGTGCAGGTCCCAGCGCTGTGGTACGCGCCTTCCTCGGCAGCAAGCAAAGCCGTACGATCGACTTTGCCTTGTGCGTAGAGTTGCCTTACTTTGGCCTTTTCATCGTTCGGCAACCCAGAAGGCATGGGGCCCGCAGGGACAAACACGGTGGGCAAGTGTCCGAATTGCAATGCGCCCATCAACAGACCCGGAACAATCTTGTCGCACACGCCCAAACAGAGGGTGGCATCAAACACGCCGTGCGACAAACCGACCGCAGTCGCCATCGCAATCACATCGCGTGAAAAAAGCGACAGCTCCATGCTGTCGTTGCCTTGCGTTACGCCATCGCACATGGCTGGGACGCCACTGGCGACTTGGGCACTCGCGCCGTGTTGTCGGGCAGCGGCCCGCAAAATTTCAGGGGCGTGCTCGTACGGTTGATGAGCAGACAGGACGTCGTTGTACGCGCTGATGATGCCGATATTGGGCGCCTTCTCGGTGCGCAATTGGATTTTGTCGCTCTCGGGCATTGCAGCCCAGGCGTGCGCTAAGTTGGCACAACCCATGCCGCCGCGCTGAGCGCCTGGCTTGGTGGCGGCGTCGCAAGTTTCTAAATAGATCGCGCGCGTCTCGGCGCTGCGATCGATGATGCGTTGTGTGACGGCTTGTACTGTGGAGTTCATGCGTACATCCAAACGTGGGTGGATGGGTGCTGCGCGTGCAGCACGTGGGAAATGGGTAAGGCGTCTTGTACGCCACTCAGTGCTTGCTGGTAGACCGATTGTTTGGCTGCGCCACCGAGTGACACCATGATGTGTTCAGCAGCCAAAATCTCAGCCAGCGTTGCACTGATGCGTGCATGTGGCGCCACTGGCGGGAGCACACCGATCAAGCGATCGCGATTGCTCAAATCTAGACCTTGTTTCAGCGTTGCGGCTTGTGGAAACAGCGATGCCGTGTGTCCGTCGTCGCCCATGCCAAGCACCATGACATCGATGCGCGGTATCGCACTCCAGTAGGCGCGCGCACGCTGCGTGAGGACGTTGACATCAGGCAGGTCCGCGCCAAGCTCGTCTACCAGTGGCACAAAGGTCGCTGCTTTGGCCTGCTCTTGCAAGAGGTGGGTGCGTACCAACAACGCGTTGCTATCCGCGTGTTCGCGTCCGACACAACGCTCATCTACGAGAGTGACTTTGACGAGGTGCCAGTCGATGTTCTGATTGCGCAGGCTTTCAAAAAAAGCGATGGGAGACTTGCCCCCTGAGACGGCCAGGACTGCTGAGCCCCGCATTTGGATAGCATCGTGCAGGCGCTCTGAAACCGCGCTGGCAAGCTGGGTCGCCAGGGTCTCAGCGTTCTGCACAGGGTGCTCGTGAAGCCTGTGCATCAAGACTCCTCAAACCATGTCAGTTCTTCGCGCGCCATCAGCGCACTCGAGGCGGCAGGGCCCCATGTGCCTGCGTTATACGGACGGGGCGCGTCGCCCAGCTGATCCCACCCAGCGAGGATGGGTTCAACCCACACCCAAGCGGCTTCTAGCTCGTCTCGGCGCATGAAGTGGGTCAGTCGGCCTTTGACGACGTCCATGAGGAGTCGCTCATAGGCTTCAGCGCGGCGGCCCTTCAGTGCAGATCCCAGGTCGAGGTTGAGGTTGACAGGGCGGGTCACCATGCCGGAGCCCGGCTCTTTCACCATCATCTGCATTTGAATGTGTTCCTCGGGTTGCAGGGCGATGACCAAGCGATTGGTGCGGCCGCTGGCTTGCTCACCGAAGATCGAAAACGGCTGATCTGCAAAATCGATGATGATTTCGCTGCGGCGCTTTTGCATCCGTTTGCCGGTGCGCAAATAAAAAGGCACATTGGCCCAGCGGGCGTTGTTCACATAGGCTTTGAGCGCCACAAAAGTCTCTGTGCGGCTGCCCTCGGGGACATTGTCTTCGTGCAGATAGCCTGGAACCGATTGGCCATCGGATACCCCTGCTGTGTATTGGCCACGTACCGTGTTCTGTTTGATGTCCGGCAAAGTCATCGGACGCAGCGATCGCAACACCTTGAGCTTTTCATCGCGCACATCATCGGGGTTCAATGAAATCGGCTGTTCCATGGCCACGATGCACAGCAGCTGCAGCAGGTGGTTTTGCACCATGTCACGCATGGCGCCGGTTTGGTCGTAAAAACCAGCCCGGCTACCCACCCCAACCGTCTCCGCGACGGTGATTTGCACGCTGCGAATGAATGGGGCACGCCACAGCGGCTCAAAAATAGCGTTACCAAAACGCAGCACCATCAGGTTTTGT
Source organism: uncultured Burkholderiaceae bacterium (assembly GCA_964478285.1). Taxonomy (GTDB): domain Bacteria; phylum Pseudomonadota; class Gammaproteobacteria; order Burkholderiales; family Burkholderiaceae_C; genus RS62. The sequence continues at coordinate 15,658 of CAYZHE010000018.1, read as the reverse complement.
ACCGTCTCTTTGCCGAGGTAGTGATCGATGCGGTAGACCTGTTGCTCCTTGAAGTGCTGGCCCACGGCATCGTTGATGGCACGGCTTGAGGCCAAGTCATGCCCCAGTGGTTTCTCGAGGACCACGCGGTCATCTGCCTGCACCAGTCCATTGGCATTGAGGTATGCGCAAATGCCCGCGAATAGGCTGGGGGCGGTGGACAAGTAATACACCCGTTGTGCAGAGCCTCCGCACAAGCCAGCGAGGTTGGCAAAGTCTGAAGATTGCGTCACATCCATGCGCACAAACTCAAGTCGATCTAGGTAACTTTGCCATGTGGTCTCGCTCACGCTGGGACCGACAAATGGTCTCGCCTTGTCGTTGACGAATTGAAGGTAGTCTTCGCGGCCCCAGTCGTTGCGCCCGATGCCGACAATGCGAGCATCAGCCGGCAAGTTGCCGTGCATGTGCGCCATGAACAAGGCGGGGAGCAGCTTGCGAAACGCCAGATCGCCGGCGCCGCCGAAAATCACGATGTCTAGCGAACGGGCATTAGAGCGGGCAGTGGGTGTGCTCATGGTGTCTCTCTTTTGGTTTGCGGGCTCAAGGACGTGTGGCACCGCTAAAGCTTGAATGCGCAAAGTGTAATCAAGTTACAAGAAAAATGGCCTTTTTTTGAAAATCAGTTACCAACCGGTTTCATCGTGAGCGGCTGCCGGCATGGCGGTTTAAGTGCCTTGATTCGTCTCGCTACATCACCCGCCGTGGAGCCGTCGATGCGCCCAGTCGGGCCACGCCGCACCCCTGCTTGCCGACTCAAGCTCTCTGCGATGGCATGTCTGGCCTTTGCAGGCGTCAGCAAAGTCAGAGGCCAGCGAGCACCTCAGCCCGAGTGGGGGGCTGGCAGCCTTGGCGCGTGCAATTGATGGCTGCCGCCAACATCGCGTGTCTTAGGGTATCTGACACTGCCGCTTTTGCCTCGGTAGAGGTCATGTGAGACCACAAGGCGATGCAATTGCCCCAAAAAGTATCCCCAGCGCCCACGGTGTCGACCACCTTGACCGAGGGTACGGGCAGCTGCGCCGATTGGGTGCCCACTTGCAAATATGCGCCATCACCGCCGTACGTCAGCGCCAATCGGCTGATGCCCCGCTTCATCAGCACGCCAGCCATGGTTGTTGCGTCCGCCAAGGTATGGGTGGCATATCCCAGCGTTGCCAGATCCTCGTCGCTGGCCTTCAGCCAGTCGGCGGTGCCGATGATTTCCTCGACGGCTGCGTTGTATGCCAACAAATCAGGGGCGACACTGGGTCGCATATTGACATCGACACTGATGATCCAGCCCATGGCTTTGGCGCCGCGCAATACCGCCAAAACTTTGGTGTGCTCCGGTGGAATCAACAACAAAGAGCCAGTGTGCAGGATGCCTGGTGAGACCCCATCGAGTGCGGCGAGCAGCTCGCTTGGTGTGTAGTCCCGATCTGCGATCCCTTCGCGGTAAAAACCGTAGCTCGGCTGACCGTCCTTCAAGTTAACGACAGCCAATGACGTCGGAAGCCTGCTTGGAGTTGGGCGCACAGCCACTTGATCTTTGACCAGTTGCTCGCGAAGCTGCACACCAAAGACATCGGATGACATCGGGTTAAGGTACTCGACTTGAGCCCCTTGAAGACAGGCAGCGCGTGCCATGTTGTAGGGGCTGCCACCTTTGATTGGGCGCAAACTGCCATCAGATTGGCTGATGCAGTCCATCAGCGATTCGCCCAACACTTTGATGTTCACAGACAACCCCTATTGATGTGATGTGGTTACTTGCGCAACAAATGGCCGCGGCGAATCACGTCAATCCAAACCGCAATGATCACGACCGCGCCGAGAGCCATCATTTGTCTGAACTGAGAAATTTCTAACAGATTCATTCCGTTGCGGATCATGGTGATGAGAATTGCACCAAACAGAGTGCCCCAAATCGAACCGCGTCCGCCGAACAGAGAAGTGCCGCCCAGAATCACAGCAGAAATAGCATCGAGTTCGGCATTGGTGGCCATTTTCCCTGTGGTGGCGTCCATCCGCCCTGCCAGAACTACTGCAGCTAAACCGCACATAAGTCCTGAGACGACATAAACCCCGAGCTTGTACCACTTGACGTTGATGCCCACTTGTCTCGCACCGGCTTCGTTGGAGCCAATTGCATAGACGTAGCGGCCGAATTTTGTGTGGTTCAAAATTGATGCAAGAACAATGTAACTTACCAACATAATCCAGATTGGCATGGGGATGCCCATCAAAGAGCCGTGCCCAATCGTGGAAAGTGGCTCAGGCATGCCTGAGTTGTCTAAAGCGTTTGTAGCGTCATAGGCAAGGCCCCTCCAGAGGGTTAAACCTCCTAAGGTCACGATGAACGCGGGTATACCAACAAACGCGGTGAGATAGCCGTTTACAAAGCCTACGGCTGCAGCGATTGTGATGCCCAAGCCAATGGCGAGATAAGGGTCGATGCCCATCCGAACGATGAAGTGTCCAAGCAAAGCCCCAGCCAGAGCCGTTACTGCGCCGACAGATAAATCAACGCCTGCAGTCAATATGACGAAAGTTTGTCCGCCTGCGAGCATTGCAATGACTGCAGCTTGCACCAAGACATTAGATAAGTTTCCTGCCGTGAAGAAGTACGGTGAAGATACGGAAAGTAGGATAGCCAGAATTACCACAGCGACAAACGCGCTGAACCATTCATGGCGAGTAATGTTTGACATTGCAGGCCTTCGAAATTTGAAAAGTAGTCCGCCACTCGATGTGGCGGACTATTCAAAGTGGATTACTTCACTTTTTCACGCATGAATTTAGCTACGCCATTCTCTTTGGCGAACTTGTCGACCGTGGTAGGCAGAACCATTTCAGAGCCAGTGTCAATGCGCTTGGCGACTTTTTCGCCCTTGGCAGCTTTGATCGCTGTTTCGACTCCGACCTGACCGATGCGACCCAAAAATTGCGCTGCATTGGCCTGCTGCCAGCCTTGCTTCATCATGTCCAGGCCTGCCGCAGAAGCGTCGAAACCTGCGATCTTGATTGATCCAGCCTTAAAGCCCTGGGAGAGCATCGCTGCTTTCGCACCAAGAGCACCCGCATCCCATGCACAACCAATCACTTTGACCTTCGGGTTTTTACGAAGTGCAGTCTCAACGCCATTTTGAGCTTGGGTTTGATCCCAAGTGGTGGGGACTTCAATTACGGTGACGTTCTTGCGAACAGAGTTCAAACCATCAATGAAGCCTTTGCGACGCTCTTGACCAGTGCTAGAGCTTTGGTCGCCAGTGACGTAGATCACTGCATCACCGTCATTGATTTGTGAACCTGCCCACTTGCCTTGGCCAAGGGCTGCGTTGAGGTTGTCGGTAGCCACAAACGCGGTGACATCAGCACCGTCAACACCTGTATCAACAGCAACAACAGGGATGCCAGCCGCCATTGCTTTGCGCACTGCAGGGGCGACGCCTTTTGAATCAATCGGAGCCAGAGCAATCGCATTCACTTTGCGGCTGATCATGTCTTCAATGGCTGCAAGCTGTTTGGCCAAATCTTGGTTGCCAGGAGCAATTTCGATGAACTTAACGCCTGGTGTCGCACCAGCTTTTTGCGCTCCGCCGTTGATCATTTGCCAGCCGGCACTTGGGTCGCCTTTGTTGATGTAAGCGATGGTCAGTTCTGCCTGGGCAGCTGCCATCAAGCCAGTAGCTGCTGCGGCCAAGGCCACGCTGCGAACGATGGATTTCAATTTCATGTGTCTCTCCAAATTGGGATGGTTTTCAGTTTCATCCAGGCCGTTGGTCAGTGTCAGTTTTGAGGACCTACAGCGGACAGTTCGTCCTGGTGAAAACAGATTGAACACCAAAATCGGATTTAAGTAAATCTAGTAGTTTTACTAATATGATTTGCGATCCGGTTCAGGCATGCTCAGGCTGCTGAATATTCAAAAAGGGGAATTCCATGACGACTAACGCACCTGTCTTGGCCATCGAGGGCTTGACCAAGCACTATGGTGGTGTGCGAGCACTCACTGACGCTCAATTTCAGCTGATGCCTGGAGAGCATGCTGCAATTGTGGGCGACAACGGTGCCGGCAAATCAACCTTTGTGCGCCTGATCACTGGGGTTGAACAGCCCAACAAAGGTCAAATTTTGCTGGATGGGCAGGCAGTCGAATTCGACTCACCATTGGACGCACGAGATCAGGGTATTGAGACGGTTTACCAAAACTTGGCCTTGGCTGAGGACCTTGATGTGCCCGCCAATATCTTTTTAGGCCGAGAGATCACTCGCTTGAATTTGGGCCCTCTGTCGTTTTTGAACCATGGTGAGATGCGCAGGCAATCGGTCGAGATGCTCAAGACCACGGGCGTCAAGATCCAAGATCTGAGCGAGTCCATGCGCGGCATGTCAGGCGGTCAACGCCAGTGTGTCGCGATTGCGCGTGCAGCGGGCTTCGCGACCAAGCTGATCATCCTCGACGAGCCAACTGCAGCCTTGGGTGTGCAAGAGACCGCGCGGGTGGAAGACATCATTCGCGGGTTGAAAGAGCGCGGGGTACCGCTGATCATCATCAGCCATAACTTGCGCCAAGTGTTTGACTTGGTTGATCGCATTTGGGTATTCCGCCAAGGTCGCATCATTTGCTCCCGCCGCACGGCCGTCACCAACCCGGAGGAGATCGTGGGCTTGATTACGGGCGCGATTGACCCAGCCAGTTTGCCTAGCGATGAGGCGGTCACATGCTGAAAGGGATTGATCCTTTATTGACGCCTGAGCTGCTGATGCATTTGGCGGCGATGGGGCATGGCGAATGGGTCGCTGTCGTGGATGCCAATTTCACCGCCGATTATTTGGCTGAGGGCAAGCCCGTTGTGCGTTTGCCAGGACATTCACTCGAGCGGGTGAGCCGCGCGGTACTGTCGGTGATCCCACTGGCCACCGATGTCAGTCAGCCTGCAGCATTCATGAAAGTGTGTCACAGTGAACCGCATCACCGCACCGAGGCTCAGCAGGCGTTGGTGAGCGCGTTGGTGCAAGGCGGTCTGGCTGAGGATCGTATTGAGGCCAGCGAAAGGTACGCGTTTTACGACAAAGTCCGCGCAGCCAGCCTGATCGTGCAAAGTGGTGAGGCGACGGCTTACGGCAACGCGATATTTTGTAAAGGTGTGATTCTTTAAAATCAACGCAATTCGGATGGGCGGCGCGCCTATTGTTATAGCCCTTCTGACCATTCGCCCATCTGAAATGATCGCCACTTATGTCCGCTAGCAGAGCATCCAAACAACCTGTCATGAGGGGCTCCAATGCGAGTGGCATGCGGCAATTCAACGAACGCACGGTGCTGCAGGCCATTCGCCATCAAGGCGCTATCCCCAAAGCAGACTTGGCGCGGCTCACTCAGCTATCGACGCAAACGGTTGGCTTGATCGTCGAACGCTTGATCGATGAGGGCTTGCTGCGCAAAGGGGATCGCGTCAGGGGAAAAATCGGACAGCCTTCAGTACCGCTGTCTTTGGATCCCGATGGCGCGTATGGCTTGGGGATGCAAGTCGGACGTCGCAGTCTAGAAGTGTTGATCGCTGATTTCGCCGGACAAATGCGCTGGCATTGGAATACGCGTTACGAATACCCTGATCCAGCTGTGGTCTTGCCAAAAATCGCGGAAGGATTGGCAGCAGCGCAGGCGGCATGGGGCACAAAGTGGGACCGTGTGGTCGGTGTCGGTTTGACCGCCCCTTTGTCCATGCATCAGTGGGCTGATGTTATGGGTGATTCGGCCGGCCCTGCCATTGCAAGGTGGGAACACATTGATTTGCTGAGCGAGCTGAAGCGGCGCACGCCTTTGACTGTGGTGTTTGCCAAGGACACGACGGGAGCCTGTGTTGCTGAACTCTTTGAGGGCCACGGTCGAGATACCCAGAACTTTCTGTATGTCTTCGTCGGGACGTTTGTCGGTGGCGGCCTGGTGCTGGGCGGCCAGTTGATGTCCGGTCCGCAGGGCAATGCAGGGGCCATTGGTTCCATGCCTATGGGCATGTCCAAGGTTGGCCATACGCAGTCACCGCAACAATTGCTCGCGATGTCATCTGGCTGGCAGCTTGAGCAAATGCTGATCAAGGCAGGTCACAGCGGACTGCTGATTGCTGAGCCTGAGGTGATGCGCAGCGATTACACAGAATTCACTGAGCCTTGGCTCGATCAAGCGGCGTCTGGCATCGCCATGGCTGCAGCAAGTGCGGCGGCCATGTTGGACTTGGATGCCGTCGTTATGGACGGCTCGCTCGATACGGGTCTTCTGGCCGCCTTGCGTGAGCGTACTCAACTCGCTATGCAACACTATCGGTTTGAGGGCATGAGAGTGCCTCAACTGTTGGCGGGTAGCGTTGGCTCACATGCGAGAGCACTGGGCGGTGCGCTGTTGCCATTGCATGCTCAGTTTTTTCCGACGCAAGACATATTCTTGAAAACATGAAGCTTTACCTAGACACAGCGGACACAGCGCAATGGGGCAATGTGCCAGGTTTGCCCACGGTGGCAGGCGTGACAACCAACCCGAGCTTGGTGTACCAAAGTGGCCGCACGGTCGATCTCAATACTTATCTTGATTTGGTGCGGCAGGCTGGCGCCATGCGCATCAAAGAGCTGATGGTGCAAATGCCCCGCTCTGATGCAGGCGAGGTCCAGCACTATTTGTCGGAGCTGTTGCCAGCTGCGGCTTTGGCCAAAGTCCAATTGACGATCAAGTTGCCTTGTTCGCCCGAATGGCGGGACGCCATTCAAGCCGTTCAGGACCACGGTGCACCAGTCCTCTTGACGGGCCTGTCTAACGCGATGCAGCTGATGTGGGCCGTGGAGCAGGGTGCGAACTGGGTGGCACCTTATCTGGGCCGCCTGGATGACGCCGGCAGAGACACCTGGTCACTGGTGTATGCCTGCATCGAAGCGCAACGTCAGGGCACCCTGTTGTTGGCTGCCAGCATTCGGACACCGGATGTGTTGGCGCGCTTGATGTCGGCAGGAGCCAGTGCCGTCACGGTGCGCCCAGAGTTGGCGAAAAAGTGGGTTCATGACGAATTGACGTCACAGGCTGTTGCGCAGTTTAACCACGACATCTTGGCGAGCGAAAAAATCTAACTGCAAGCCAGAGCGCGTGACTGAGCGGCAAAGTGCTCAACGATTCAAGCTGGCCTGAATTTCAGCTTGGGTGTCTGATGCCAACTGGCGAAGCCTTTGAATCACCTCTGGTGCCATCAGCGCTGGCGTCTGACGCGCCAATAGTTCAATGTGGGCCGTCCACTTGGCCAGGCAGGATAGACCTAACAGCTGCGCTGCGCCTCTCAGTTTATGAGCCTGATCGCAAATGGCATCGCTGTCGGCTTGCGCTGACATCAATTGGATCAGCTTCGCCACGTCGCCTGAATCTGGATCAAACAATTCAGCGACGATCAAATTCCACTGCTTCAAAGGGATGAGCTCGCGGAGTTCTTGAAAAATGTGTCGATCAATCATCATGGCTTTGAGGACTCACGCGTTCAGGTCAGCAGATAAATGTCGGCTGATCCAATAAAGTCACACAATGCGCCAATAAATGTGTGTTGAATAGCACACAAAATCGCTAGTTAGATGTGCTCGTTCACACCTTTCAGACGCCATTGGATTTGATGGATTTCGCCAACTGAACTCCGGTGGGCAACGGACACCACAGTGGCACCCCGCTGCGCCGCATCGCGCAAAAGTCGGTCGTAAATGGTTCGCTCCATTTCTTCGTCAAGTGCGCTGGTGGCCTCGTCCAAAAACAGCCACATCGGCTGGCGCAAGAAGACCCGAGCCAGGGCAAGTCGTTGTTGCTCTCCGCCAGAGAGGCGTTGATTCCAGACGCCCTCCTCATCTAGCATGTCGGACAAGTGCGACAACTCTGCTTGGGTAAGCGCGTCGAGCAGTTGAACATCGCCGTAAGCTTCATCTGCTTGGGGGTAAAGCAAAGCTTGCCGCAGCGTGCCATTGGGGAAGTAGGGACGCTGAGGGATAAATTGCGCTGCTGATCGGGCGCCCTCAGGGATGATCAACTCGCCTGAGTACCAAGGCCATATGCCCGCAAGTGTGCGCAGCAGTGTGGACTTGCCGCAACCTGACGGCCCTTGAATCCAGACGCTGTCCCCGGGGCAAAGACTGCGGGTTTGTGGCTGTCCCAAGGTCTGTCCCTGTGGCAAACAAACCTGAAGATTGGTCATTTGCCACGCTTCTGAATTGCTGGGCGGGCTCGCTTGCTCCGTGAGTGCTGACACAGATGTGCGCCCCGCATGGGCGTTGACCCCGTGTGATTCTGCTTGTCTCAGTGCATCCTCAAAATGCGTCAAACGATCTGTGGTGGCGCGCCAACTCGCCAAACTGGCGTAGTTGTCGACGAACCAGCTCAGTGCGTCCTGCACGCGCCCAAAAGCCGAGGAGATTTGCATCAATTCACCGAGTTGGATGGCGCCAGAAAAAAATCGAGGGGCTGCCACGACGAACGGGAACACCACCGCCAGCTGCCCAAAGCCAACGGTGAACCAGGTCAAGCGCTTTTGCGCACGAATCAAGGCGAGATAGTTGGTCAGCACCAAATGGAAGCGCTGTCCAAGGTCCCGCACCTGCCAGCGTTGACCGTGATCGAGTGCGATGGCATCGCTGAACTCGCGCGTGCGAATAAGCAGATGTCGATAATCCGCCTCGCGCCGCTGTTGCATGTAGTTCAAGGGCATCAATGGGCGCCCGATGTAATGGCTCAGCACGCTGCCCACAGCGGCGTACAAAACCGCCATCCAAACCATAAAGCCCGGAATCGATGCGGTATCTCCGTTCCACGTGAACGAAAAATCACCCGACAGAGACCACAAAATGCCGACAAAGCTGACCAAGGTGACCAAGGCATTGAGCAATCCCATGCTCAAACTCACGGTATAGCTGGTTAAGAGGTTGAGGTCCTCTTGGATGCGCTGATCAGGGTTGTCTGCAGGCGTCTGACTGGCTTTGCCAAAGCGCGCGAGCTCGAGGTGATAGAACGCCTGGTGCTGAAGCCACCTCGAGGTGAAAGAGTGGGTTAGCCAGCGCCGCCAGCGCATCTCGAGCAATTGCGTCAGATAAAAGCGGTACACCGCGATGATGATGTAGACAAACGCAAGCTGCAGGAAGCGCCAGAGCTCTTTCCAAAAAACGGCTTCATTCTTGTTTTGCAGCGCGTCATAAAACGCTCGATTCCACTCGTTGAGTAGGACCAGCATGTAAACCGCACCCAGGTTGAGCGCAATGATGGCGACAAGGAGGCCGCGCCCCATCCACCGGTCGTCGCCTTGGAAGTAGGGCAAAGACAAGGACCACGCGCGATTCAAAAACGTTCGAAATGCGCGCCACTTCTCCGGCCATGAACGCAGAGGAGGACTTGGCAAAGGGTCAGCGGGTGCAGTCATCATTCTCTCGTTTGAATGTGTTTATCAGCTGGAGGCCACATGGCCGGCAGGCACATGACCTGCCGCCGAACGCACATGTCCGGTTTGGTCATCAAAGAAAAAGTCGGGTTCAAACTCTCGCAAGAAGGGCCCTTTTTCAAGACCGCCCAAAAAGATAGCTTCATCGATATCGACGTTCCAGTCCATCAGCGTGCGCACCGCGCGTTCGTGGGCGGGCGCACTGCGAGCGGTGACCAAGGCGGTCCGAATCTTTACTCTGGGTGAAGCAGCTTGTTGCATGTGGTGCAGAGCGGTCAGCAAAGGTTTGAAGGGACCTGCCGGCAAGGGCTGCGTGGCACGCTCGGTTTCGTGCGACACAAAGGCATCTAGACCCTGCGATTGGAAGACTTGTTCCGCTTCATCCGAGAACAGCACTGCATCGCCGTCAAAAGCAATGCGCAATTCGTCCGGATGCGCCAACGAAGCGTGGGCAGAGTCTGGATATACCTGCGCAGCGGGCACGCCATTGAGCAGTGCAGCGCGCACATCACTGAGGTGGGTCGACAAAAAGAGGTTGGCGCGCAACGGCTTGAGGTACCGCCAGGGCTCGCGACCCCGTGTGAAACTGCCTCGCGAAATCGCCAGGTTGTAATGTTTTGCTGAGCGAAATACGCGCATACCGCTCACAGGATCGTTGCGCGAAAGAATGACCACCTCTACTCGGGGTGCATCGTCGTCGTTGAACGACAAGAGCTTTTGCACCAATGAAAATGCCACGCCGGGTTTAGCAGGCTCATCAAGTCGATCGAGCTGCAGTTTCATGTAGCGCTGATCGTCGCTGGACTCGAAGACGCGGTTCTCCTCTTCAAAATCGAACAGTGCGCGCGACGAAATCGCGACCACCAATTTGCCCTCGAGACTGCTTGCCATGGTGTGTGTCCCAGTTGGTGAGGAGAATTAAAAAATCCGGTTCGTCAAAGATTCGAAAAGTTTTGCTCGCCTCCGGCCAGAGCTGATGTTCTGTTGGCAGGTGGGTGGCTGAGACACATCGATACGCTCCGTGTCGGGCACGCTTACTGAGACAGACCGATGTCAGCGTTGGCACCATCACCACCGGGTGCACCATCCGCGCCCCAACTCACCACCTCAACCTCTGATCGGACGCCGGGGTTGATGTACTGATAAGGCCTGCCCCAAGGATCTAGAGGCAGAGCGCTGAGATAGGCGCGCCAAGCCGTTGGTACCGGCTCTGCTTGGGGCTGCTCGACCAAAGCGCCAAGACCTTGTGCGGCCGTTGGGTAAGCCTGGTTGTCGAGCTTGTACTGCTGGAGCGCGGCATTCAAAGTGGCCAGGTCCTCCTGAGCCGTGCGGACCTGCGTGTCGTCTGTGCGCCCCAAAATTCTGGGGACTACGAGCGCAGCAATCACACCCAAGACAGCCAGCAAAGCCATCACCTCGATGAGTGTGAAACCACCCTTGCGGGCCATCGTTTTTGATGTCATGTCAAAAGTTCCATTCAAACCACAGCCTGCATCATAAACAAGCACCGACGGCGGCCCGAGACCCGTGCCACCCCTGCGTCTCGAGAGGGGAGGCTGGAACAAAGCCCTCAGGGGCGCAAGAACAAGCGGTAGACCGGGTTCGCGGTCTCATCGATGTAGGGATAGCCCAGCTCGGTGAGAAATCCCTTGAACGCCTTTTGGTCGGCTGGGGGCACTTGGATGCCGACCAAAATGCGCCCATAGTCAGCGCCTTGGTTGCGGTAGTGGAACAGGCTGATGTTCCAGTTGGGCCGCAGCAAGTCCAAAAACTTCAACAACGCACCTGGTCGCTCAGGAAAGATAAACCGCAACAAACGCTCATCGTTTGCCTTGCTGTTGGCGCCGCCCACCATATACCGCACGTGCTCCTTGGCCAAGTCATCGTGGGTAAGGTCTAGCGTGGTGAAACCGCGCTTTTTGAATTGCTTGGCAAGCTTGTCGCTTTCGCCTTTTTGCGTGCTGATGCCAACAAATACGTGCGCTTGTTGGCTGTCGTGCATTCGGTAATTGAACTCGGTGACATTGCGCGGACCGCCGGGCAACTCGCCGATGGTCTGCACAAAACGCCTGAAACTGCCGCGCTCCTCCGGCATCGTTACTGCGAACAATGCCTCGCGCTCTTCGCCCACCTCGGCGCGTTCGGCGACAAACCGCAGGCGGTCAAAGTTGATGTTGGCGCCACACAAGATCGCAGCATAGGTCTGCCCTTTGGATTTGTGCTGATGGACATATTGTTTGATGGCGGCCACTGCGAGCGCGCCGGCGGGCTCGACGATCGAGCGCGTGTCGACGTACACGTCTTTGATTGCGGCACACACCGCATCGGTGTCGACGATCACAAAATCATCGACCAATTCCTCGGTGATCCGAAAAGTCTCTTGTCCCACCAGCTTCACCGCTGTGCCGTCCGAAAAAAGTCCCACATCTGGCAACGCCACGCGTTTGCCCTTGGACACAGACTGCACCATGGCGTCGGAGTCGTTCATTTGAACGCCGATGACTTTGACTTCAGGGCGCACGGCCTTGATGTAATTGGCAACACCTGAAATCAGTCCGCCGCCCCCAATGGCAACGAACACCGCGTCGAGCGCCCCTTGGTGTTGGCGCAAGATCTCCATGGCAATGGTGCCTTGACCTGCGATGACGTCAGGGTCATCAAACGGGTGCACAAAGGTCAGCCCCTTTTTTTGCTCCAACTCGCTCGCATGAGCGGCCGCATCGGAATAGCTGTCGCCAAACAACACCACTTCGCCGCCGAGGGCTTGTACTGCCTCGACCTTGAGCTGTGGCGTCGTGGTGGGCATGACGATCACCGCTTTGGTCCCCAGCCGTGAGGCAGACAGTGCGACACCTTGCGCATGGTTGCCTGCCGATGCACAGATCACACCGCGTTTGAGTTGTTCCTTGCTCAGTTGTGCCATGCGGTTATAGGCGCCGCGCAGCTTGAAGCTAAATACGGGCTGTTGGTCCTCGCGCTTCAGCAAAACCGTGTTGTTCAAGCGGCGGCTGAGCCCTTTGGCGACCTCGAGGTTGGACTCTTTGGCAACGTCATAAACTTTGGCGTTGAGAATCTTGGTGAGGTATTGTTGCGGGCTCAATGGCTTGGTTTGGCGGTGTGGCATTCGGGTTCCCCTCTAGGCGGTGATCATATCCGCAGCCATTGGGCACCCACGCCATGGGCCGCGCCAGCCGGAGATCACCTCTCGCGGTTGCTGCCGAGTCTTGCGCTGAGGAGCAAAAAAAAAGCCCCTCGCCAGAGGCGGGGGGCTTAATCCACCATAAGAGGAGGTGGAGGAGACAACTCTATGAAACCGGTGTGGAAGCACGCTTCTACAATATTAGGGATTATACGGATTTGATGCCTGCTTGCAATAAGTAAAACAACTTAGAAAGGTCACCCCCAATGGAATGCACAGTCACCTGGACCGGCGCGACCGGCACCCGCTCATCGATGGGCTTTGTCGCAGAGACGGGCAGCGGTCATGTTTTGATGATGGACGGCGCTCCGGATGAGAACAAGCCCGAAAATGGCGGTGCCAACTTGGCGCCCCGCCCTATGGAAACAGTCTTGGCGGGCACCGGGGGCTGCACGGCATACGACGTGGTCTTGATCCTCAAGCGCGGCCGCCAACAGGTCACTGGCTGCAGCGTGACGCTCACCAGCGAACGCGCAGACACAGACCCCAAAGTCTTCACCCGCATCAATATGCACTTCAAGGTCACCGGTCGCGGCCTGAATCCTGCCACCGTCGAGCGTGCCATCGCGATGAGCCACGACAAGTACTGCTCCGCCAGCATCATGCTGGCCAAAACCGCGGAGATCACGACATCGTTTGAGGTCATCGAGGCCTGAACCATGAACCATCGACGCCTCGCCTCAGCGGTCAGCGCTGGCGTGGCGACCTTGGGTAGGCCCAACCGAGAGGGAGCGTTTCACTGTCTCTTGTCCGGACAGAATGCCTCGCTGCCAAAGCCTGCCCTGACACCTAAGCCCGGCATCGGGCAGGACGGCGGGCTCACTGCGCACCCAGTGGGGCATCCGGCGCAGCGCGCCGGCCGTGGGGAGCACTCTATATATGGTGTGCCACGGAGGTCATCACCTTCGCGGCGCGCTGCATCAGCCATTGCACGGGACTGGGCAACTCGACCGCGCCCATGTGTTGGGCGGTCTTGGCATGAGCGACCTCATCAGCTTTCATTTGGTTGATAATGGCTCGGGAAGCCAAGTCCTGGGCTGGCAATTCCCTCAGATGCCCGTCCAAATGGGCCTCAACCTGACGCTCCGTCTCCACGACAAAGCCTAGGCTGACCCGACGCCCCAGCGCCGAGGCGGCCAAACCGATACCAAAAGCGCCGGCGTACCACAAGGGGTTGAGGTAAGACTTGTGGGCGTTCAGCTGGTGGATGCGCGCTTCTGTCCACGCCAAATGGTCGGTCTCTTCTTGGCTGGCGTGTTCCAAATGAGCGGCCAACGCAGGCTCTCGGGAGAACAGCCGTGCCCCCAGCGCTTGAGCGGTGTAGAGCGCCTGGGCGCAGACTTCACCCACGTGATTCACCCGCATCAGCGAGCCACTGAGGGCTATCTCGGCCTCAGTCAGTTCAGGCTGGTCAACGCACGCTGTGCTGGCTGGGTTGGGGCGCGCGCTGTGCGCCGGCGCCGCAACTGTGCGCAGGGCCGAGTCCAGCGCCTGAATCCAGGCATCGGCCACTGTGTGCCGCGAGGCCAAAGGCGCATGAGGATGGGGGTGCTGGGTTGCCATAGCGCAAGTGTAAACCGCACCCGATCACCCCACGAACCCGTGTGCTGACCTCGCCTCTGGCACCCTGATCTGGGGTCGTGCGATCCAAACCCGCACCCCTCACCTGGGTTTTTGTGTGCGAGAAGTCACACCGAAAGATTTGGCTAAAAATCATTTGATATCAATAACTTATAAAATACGTCTATTTTTCAACGCGAAGTCTAGTGGCGTATCCGCAACAAAACTGTCTCTTTTCGGTGACGCGACTTGGCAGCCACAGAAAGTTCCGTTTTAATACACCCAGCTTCCTCAACGGAGGTTGGTCTGGAAGGCCTTCTTTCAGACCTATCACTTCTCAACTTTGGAGATACTCTCAATGAAAAAGACTCTAATTGCTCTGGCTGCTGTTGCAGTTTCTGGCGCCGCTTTCGCACAAGCCACCGTTACTGGTGCTATTTCTTGGGGCTACCAAGCTACGCAAACCGGCAACGGTTTTGGTACAGATACCGCCAAGTTGGTGTTCTCCACCAGCGAAGACTTGGGCGGTGGCTTGAAGGTTTCTGGTTCTTTGGCTATCGACAACACGCAAGATCCCAGCTCCACCCAAAACTACGTAAACGGTAAAGGCGCATCGATCTCTTTGGCTGGTGGCTTCGGTACCCTGTCTGGCTCTACAGTTGAAGGTGGCGACGCAGTTGCTCTGGACTCATTGTTGGCACTGGGTAACGGCACCCATGGCTCAACCATCACTTATGCAGCTCCTGCAATCAACGGGTTCTCTTTGTCCGTGTCCCACAAAGGTGGCAACGGCAACATCGGTCAAGGCAACTCAGATGACCAAAACTCTTTGATGATCTATGGCGTCAAGTACGCTGCGGGTCCCGTCGCTGCTGGCGTGTCCTTCCTGCGCTGGAACGACGCTGGTCAAACGTCTGGTATCAAGTCACGCGACACGATTACCGCGTCCTATGACATGGGCGTTGCCAAAGCTGGTGTGTTCTATTCATCGCAAAAGGGCACTGCTGCTGCGACGCTCAAGAACACAGCTTATCAGTTGTCTGTCCCCATGGGTGCAGTCAGCTTGGGTGCTGAATACGGCGTGAAGTCAGCAGCTGGTGTTGACACCAAGGGCACTGCAATCAGCGCATCTTATGCTTTGAGCAAGCGCACCAGCATCTCTGTGAGCGCCAAGAAGTGGGATGCAACCGCTACCACCAAAGCTGAAGACAACAGCATTCTGTTGAACCACAGCTTCTAATTTGACGCCGTCGTTTGACGGTTGAAGATTAAAAGTCAAAAACCCACTGGGCGACCAGTGGGTTTTTTTATTGCCTGCGCTCGTCATGCTGGCGCATTCAGTAGAGATTCTGCGGGCGGGTGTTGTATGGCACCACAGCTCGAACTCACGAACTAAAGCTCACACGGTGGGGGCTCGCAATGAATGATT
>CAYZHE010000017.1:0-51082 GCA_964478285.1 uncultured Burkholderiaceae bacterium | reverse complement strand
TTCACTGCACATTCGAAGTAACTTTAAGGAGATGACCGGTATGCAAGACAGCACAGGCTACTGGGCCGCGACCTTGGGGCTCTTGACCAAAATCCTTGTGGTTTGGTTCTTGGTGTCCTACGGGGCTGGCATTTTGTTCGCACCCGCGCTGAACAGCATTCACCTGGGCGGATATCCGCTGGGTTTTTGGTTTGCGCAGCAGGGTTCCATTTATGTTTTTGTCGCTCTGATCTTCTATTACACGAAGAAGATGGGTGAAATCGATCGCCAGTTCGGCGTGTCAGAAGACTAAGGAGCCCTTCATGGATTTACAAACCATTACCTATTTGGTGGTCGGCGCTTCATTTGCGCTTTACATCGGTATCGCCTTCTGGGCGCGCGCTGGTAGCACCAGTGAGTTCTACGTGGCCGGCGGCGGTGTGAACCCCGTCATGAACGGTATGGCCACTGCGGCTGACTGGATGTCTGCGGCATCTTTCATCTCCATGGCAGGTCTGATTGCTAACTTCGGTTACGGCGGAACTGTTTTCTTGATGGGCTGGACTGGCGGCTATGTGCTGTTGGCGATGCTCTTGGCCCCATACCTGCGCAAGTTTGGTAAGTTCACCGTGCCTGAATTCATCGGTGACCGTTACTACTCCAAAGCCGCTCGCACTGTGGCTGTCATTTGTTTGTTGGTGGCGTCAATCACCTACATCATTGGGCAGATGACAGGCGTGGGCGTGGCTTTCTCTCGTTTCTTGGGCGTGACCAAGGACGTGGGTATCTACATTGGTATGGGTATCGTGTTCGTCTACGCTGTGTTCGGCGGCATGAAGGGCATCACCTACACCCAGGTGGCTCAATACTGCGTGCTGATCTTGGCTTATACCGTGCCTGCGGTCTTCATTTCCTTGAACCTGACTGGCAATCCATTGCCTCAGTTGGGCTTGGGCGGTGACTTCGGTGGTGAGCCTTTGCTGGCCAAGCTTGACCAGGTCGTGACTGACTTGGGTTTTGCCGAGTACACCACGAGCTTCCGTGGCAGCATGTTGAACACATTCAGCTACACCGTCTCTCTGATGATCGGTACTGCTGGTTTGCCCCACGTGATCGTGCGCTTCTTCACCGTGCCTAAGGTTTCTGACGCTCGCGTGTCAGCTGGCTGGGCATTGGTCTTCATCGCCATCCTGTACACCACCGCTCCTGCTGTGGCTGCTATGGCTAAGTTGAACTTGCACGCCACAGTGAACACCGCTGTGAAACAAGGTGGTGACCTGTACGCCGCTGATAGCAGCATCAAGTACGACGATCGTCCTGATTGGATGAAGCGCTGGGAAGTCACTGGTCTGTTGAAGTTCAGCGACAAGAACGGCGATGGCCGCATTCAGTTCTACAACGACAAGACCAAGAACGAAGCTGTGAAGGCCAAGGCTGATGCCGCTGGTTGGAAGGGCAATGAGTTGAGCGTGAACGCTGACATCTTGGTGTTGGCCAACCCTGAAATTGCCATGCTGCCCAACTGGGTGATCGCATTGGTGGCTGCAGGTGGTTTGGCGGCTGCTCTGTCAACGGCTGCAGGCTTGTTGATGGCGATCTCCTCGGCTGTGTCTCACGACTTGATCAAGGGCGTGTTCAATCCAGAAATCTCCGAGAGCAGCGAGCTTTTGGCGGGTAAGGTTTCAATGGCGTTGGCGATTGCCTTGGCCGGCTACTTGGGCTTGAACCCTCCCGGCTTCGCCGCAGGTACCGTGGCGTTGGCCTTCGGTATTGCCGCTTCATCCCTGTTCCCCGCCATCATGATGGGTATCTTCTCCAAGAAGATGAACAGTGAAGGTGCAATGGCAGGTATGTTGGCTGGTTTGGCAGTCACCTTGTTCTACGTGTTCGCACACACCGGTATCTTCTTCATCAAGGGTACTGAGTATGTGGAGTTGGTGGGTGGCCCCAGTGGCTGGTTTGGTATCGAGCCAAACGCCATCGGTACGGTCGGCGCGATCGTGAACTTCGCAGTGGCATTCATTGTTGACAAGTTCACCAAAGAGCCTCCAGCTCACATCCAGGCATTGGTTGAGTCCATTCGTATCCCTAAGGGTGCGGGTGCCGCAACTGGCCACTGAAATATCAAACTGAGTCCTAGGCTCAGTGCGTGATCAGTAAAGCCCCGCAGTAGCAATGCTGCGGGGCTTTTTCATGTCCTGGCATTTGAGTGACAATCACAGACTGATTTGTGTTGCGATATGGAAACGAAAGAATGATTCACTCAGTAGTTAAATTTGTGTTGGACTGGCTTCTTTACTTGGCCTTGTTTCCCATTGTGTTTGTCTGGTTTCGTCAGATTTGGCGTATTTTGATCAAGCGCGATTACTCTGAGGTCGCTTTGCGCAAAGGCTTGCCACCTCCGAATCCAGAAAGGGTTGCACCATTCATCGTCGCTTTGAACTTGATAGCTGGCATTTTTTTGCTCGGCGTTATTCTGAGCGTGCCTGCAGGTACGATGGCTTGGGACGACTGGGTCGCTATCGCTGGATCAACCATTTGGGTGAAACTGATGTTGGGTTGGGGAATCAGCCGCCATGCCCATTTCCGGGCGGATCGCAAGGCCTATTTCGCACAAAAAGCGGCCGATAAGGCGGCGCAAGACAGCCGCGCTGGCGCGGCATCAACACCCACACCCACACCAGAAGGCAGTCGTGACAACTGAATGGCCCGCAGGGGCTGCATCAGGCGGGTCACCGTCTGGCTAATCTCCTAGGCCGACGCTGGCCAATGCCAGTGCGTGGCATCAATAACTGAGGTGCTCAGGTTGAATTTCTTGAAGAATAGTAGTCGCGATTTCTTCAATGGACTTTGTCGTCGTGGAGAGCCAGCGAATGCCCTCCCGGCGCATCATGCTTTCAGCATCATGAATTTCTTGGCGACAGTTGGCCAAATCCGCATAACGAGAATTGGGTCTGCGCTCATTGCGAATTTCTGAAAGCCTCTCGGGATCGATCGTTAGCCCAAACAATTTGTGCCTGTATGGGATGAGATCAGGAGGGAGCCTCCTGCGTTCAAAATCCTCTGGAATCAAGGGGTAGTTGGATGCCTTGATCCCATATTGCATCGCCAAGTAGAGTGAGGTCGGTGTTTTTCCACTGCGGCTGACACCGACCAAGATGACGTCAGAACTGGCGAGATCTTTGTTGGTTTGACCGTCGTCGTGCGTTAGTGCGAAGTTAATGGCTTCAATCCGGTCTTGGTATTCACGGCTCTTGGACGCGTCAGAAAATCGTCCGACGCGGTGATTAGAGCGGATGCCAAGTTCGGCCTCCAGTGGCGCCACAAACGTGCCAAACATGTCCATCAACAAACCGGTGCAATGTTGGCGCAACACATCCAAGACCGCCATGTTCACGAGTGTGGTGAAAACGATAGGTCGCTTGCCTTCCACTTCGGCAGCGTGATTGATTTGCCTGACCGCATTGTGCGCTTTGTCAACGTCGTTACAAAACGGGATTCGTACGTGCCGACAGTCGGTTTCAAACTGCGCCATGATGGCATTGCCAAAAGTCTCTGCCGTGATGCCGGTTCCGTCGGAAACAAAAAATACTGTGCGATTGGGCATAAGTCTCCTCGTCATTTGATCTCGGTCAGTTCTATTAAAGGCGGCTGACTACAATAGAACGATCGGCGCTGTTCGCATGGTAACCAAATTCAGAACAACAACAGATCCGCTGCGTTGCGCCCAAAGCATTTTTAAACTTTGGAGTCTCCATCATGTCCAACCGCTTCCCCGCCGACGCTCTGGTCGTGCCGTTCGAACAGCTTCGCAATAACGATGTTGAAATCGTCGGCGGTAAAAATGCTTCTCTGGGGGAAATGATCTCTCAGTTGCCGCACGGTGTTCGTGTCCCTACCGGTTTCGCAACCACAGCCCATGCGTTTCGAGAGTTTTTGAAATTTGAGGATCTAGACCAAAAGATCCATGCCATTCTGGATGCCCTCGACACCGAGGATGTGGTTGCCTTAGCTGAGGCGGGCGCAAAAATTCGAGGGTTGGTCGAGGCCCAACCGTTTCCACCAGCATTGGAGTCTTCCATCAGAGCGGCTTTTCAGACTTTGAGTGGGGGCCAGGTTGAAGCAAGCTTTGCGGTGCGTTCGTCAGCAACCGCTGAAGATCTGCCAGATGCCTCGTTTGCAGGCCAGCAGGAAAGCTTTTTGAATGTGGTGGGCATCGAGACGGTCCTGCACAAGATCAAAGAGGTATTTGCTTCTCTATATAACGATCGCGCGATCAGCTATCGCGTCCACAAAGGTTTTGAGCACGCCTCTGTCGCTCTCAGCGCTGGCGTGCAGCGCATGGTTAGATCTGACAAGGGCGCGGCAGGTGTGATGTTCACCATGGACACAGAGTCTGGATTTGAAGATGTGGTGTTCATCACATCGAGCTACGGTTTGGGCGAGACGGTGGTGCAAGGTGCTGTGAACCCAGATGAGTTCTATGTCCACAAGCCGATGTTGGCGGCTGGCAAACAGGCTTTGATTCGCCGCAACTTGGGATCGAAGCTGATTCAAATGGTGTTTGCGACCGACGAAGAAAAACGCAGTTCCGGTAAGTTGGTGAAAACAGTCGATGTACCTGTCGAACAGCGCAATCGCTACAGCCTGACCGATGAGCAAGTGTTGGAGCTTGGACGCTACGCGGTATTGATCGAACAGCACTACGGTCGCCCGATGGATATCGAGTGGGGCAAAGATGGCATCGATGGTCAACTCTATATCTTGCAAGCGCGTCCCGAAACGGTGAAGAGTCAGTCGAAAGGACAGGCTGAGCAGCGGTTTGCGTTGAAAGGGAAGAGCCAGGTGTTGGCTACTGGCCGGGCCATCGGTCAAAAGATTGGCACCGGGTCGGTGAGACTGGTGCACAGCATCAGCGAGATGGCCAAGGTACAAGCTGGGGACATTTTGGTGACCGATATGACCGACCCCAATTGGGAACCTGTGATGAAGCGGGCGGCGGCGATCGTCACCAATCGTGGTGGGCGCACCTGCCATGCTGCAATCATTGCGCGTGAACTTGGCATCCCGGCTGTCGTGGGTTGCGGGAATGCGACGGAAACGCTGGTGGATGGCACGCTGGTGACCGTGAGCTGTGCGGAGGGCGATACCGGTCACATCTACGAGGGGCTCTTGGAGGTCGAGGTCTCTGAAGTCCTTCACGGCGAAATGCCTGAGCTAGACGTCAAAGTCATGATGAATGTGGGCAACCCGCAATTGGCATTTGATTTTTGTCAGTTGCCCAACGCTGGTGTGGGCTTGGCACGCTTAGAGTTCATCATCAACAACAACATTGGGGTTCATCCCAAAGCGATTTTGGATTACCCCAATGTCGCGCCAGATTTGAAACTGGCCGTTGAGTCCGTGGCACGCGCTCACGCCTCTCCCCGTGCTTTCTATGTCGACAAAGTCGCAGAGGGTGTAGCGACTATTGCCGCTGCGTTTTGGCCTAAACCTGTGATCGTCCGGCTTTCGGATTTCAAATCAAACGAATATCGCAAGCTGATTGGTGGATCACGTTACGAGCCTGACGAAGAGAATCCCATGCTGGGATTCCGTGGGGCGGCACGCTACGTCAGTGAGGATTTCGCACCTGCATTTGCAATGGAGTGCGAGGCATTGAAGCGCGTTCGTGAGGACATGGGATTGACCAACGTTCAAGTGATGGTGCCGTTTGTGCGCACGCTTGGGCAGGCCAAGAAAGTGACCGAGCTTCTGACCGAGCAAGGTTTGCGGCGAGGGGAAAATGGCTTAAAGGTCATCATGATGTGTGAGATCCCAAGCAATGCTGTACTCGCTGACCAGTTCCTCGAGTATTTCGACGGGTTTTCAATTGGCTCAAATGACCTGACGCAATTGACGTTGGGTCTTGACCGCGACTCGGGGTTGGAGCTGCTTGCCAGGGACTTTGATGAGCGAGATCCAGCAGTCAAAGCTTTGCTCGAGATGGCGATCAATGCGTGCCGGGCGCAGGGCAAATATGTTGGGATTTGCGGTCAAGGCCCAAGTGACCATGCGGACTTTGCCTTGTGGTTGCACGAAAAGGGGATCAGCTCAATCTCACTGAACCCGGATACGGTGATTGACACATGGCAAAAGTTAGCGGATCAGACGGTGCGCTGACTTGATTCAACCCCTAAGCCAGTGAAACGCCATGGCAAATGCGCATCACATCAGGAGCCAAAGGATCAAACCTGATGCAGTGGTCCGCACGTTCCTATGGCAAAGGGCAGTGGGGGTAAAGGGTTTGCCCGCCTGTTCTGGAGGTACATGGTCATCGATGCAAGTCGCTTTGGCTTGCTGGATGGCTTTCACTTGGTTGCCTGTGCACTACCGAGGATTCGCCACATGAGGCGCCCATTGCCCTTGTGGGTTTGGCTGGCTCTGGCCGTTGGGACAATCGGTGTGGCGGTGTGGGCTGGGGTCATGTGGTGGCTGGTTGATAGCACAGTGCCTGATGAGATCAGAGGGATGTGGAGGGACCTGCTTGCTGATCGTTGGCCCCTGCTGCTGATGGGGCTGGCGGTCGCGTCGGGACTCATGCTTGGGGTGCTCAGCTGGGCGTATTCGCGATGGTTCGCGCCACTGGTTCAACTGGCTGAGCGCATCGAGCAAGTGGCGCTGCATCAGGATTTGAGCGCGCTTGGCGATGTGGGGCGGGGCGTACCCTTCGGGTTGACGGCGGCAGTCAATCGGCTGTTGGCGCAGCGAGGAGAACTCCAATCGGCAGTTGAGCAAAGAGTGCAAGAAGGAACGCTTAGGGTGCAAGCGGAGAGAAATCAACTCGCGGCACTCATGGCTGAATTGAGCCAAAGCGTCGTCGTGTGCAACTCGGAGGGTCGTGTGCTGTTGTTCAACCAGCGCGCACGGCTGCAATTCAAAGCGTTGGCAGGCAAAAACGCGTCTGAAGCAGCATGGTTGGGCGTGGGGCGTTCGATTTATGCCGTACTGGACGAGGCATTGATCAGCCATGCATTGCAAGAAGTCAAAGTGCGGCTGGAACGCGGCGCTGCTACTCCCTCCGCCGTGTTTGTAACCGCCACGCCGACCGGCCATTTGCTGCGTGTCCACGTCGGTTCAGTGTCGAACAGTCAGGCTGGTGTTAGCGGTGGGCAGCTCGATGGGTTTGTGCTTTTGGTCGACAACATCACCCGGGAGTTTGAAGAGCAAGCTGAGCGTGATGCCTTGCTGCACCAGTTGACTGAGTTGGGTCGAGCATCTTTGGCCAATATGAAATCCGCCGTGGAGACACTTGAGCGCCATGATTTAGACCCTGAAACCCGTGTCAGTGTCAGACGCATCATTCACGAAGAAGTGCGTGTGATGCAAACCCGCATTCAAAACACCTCAAGCCGAGCATCCGCTGAGTTCATCAAGCGTTGGCCGTTGCAGGAGATGATGGCCTCTGATTTGGTGCTGGTTGCCAAGCGACAGCTGGAGTCATGGGTGCCGGTCACTTGGGTGATTGAACCCGGTGATGAATCGATTTGGATCAAAGTAGATAGTTATTCACTGGTTCAAGCCCTTGCGCACCTGGCCCTTCGGGTTGTCGAGTCTTTTGAATTGAGACACCTTCGGCTGCGCGTCTCGCAAGACGAGCAACACGCTCTGCTTGATCTGGTCTGGACAGGTGGGGTGCTGTCCACAGAAACCGCGATGAGCTGGGAGCTTGATCCCATGCAAGTTGGAGTGGGCCTCTCTCCGCTTTCAGTTCGTGACGTTGTTAAGCGCCATGACGCATCGATGTGGTTTGAAAGGGCGCGAGCCAAGCATGAGGCGTTTTTC
This sequence comes from uncultured Burkholderiaceae bacterium, assembly GCA_964478285.1. GTDB lineage: Bacteria > Pseudomonadota > Gammaproteobacteria > Burkholderiales > Burkholderiaceae_C > RS62. The sequence continues at coordinate 43,279 of CAYZHE010000017.1, read as the reverse complement.
CGTTGGAGTTTGCCGCTGCACAGCCCCCGATTGTCTGAAGTCGAGTTGGCGCCAGAGGCCGAGCGTCCAGAATTTTTTGATTTTGACTTATTCGCCACGTCTGAGCAGGGACATGCGATGGATGAGCGTCCTCTCGAGGCGCTGGCCTATACGGTCTTTGATACCGAGACAACAGGGATGAATCCGTCGGGAGGTGATGAAATCATTCAACTCGGCGCGGTCAGAATTGTGAATGGAAGGCTCAAACCAGGCGAGCAAATTGATCAGTTGATTGATCCCCAAAGAAACATACCGGCCAGCACGATCCCGGTCCATGGCATTACGCCTGATATGGTTCAGGGTCAACCCACGATTTTGGAAGTCCTACCCAACTTCCATGCATTTGCACGGGGCACCGTGTTGGTGGCACACAATGCGGCTTTTGATATGCGTTTGCTGGAGTTGAAGCAAGACGCGCTGGGCCAGGTGTTTGATCAGCCTGTATTGGATACCTTGCTGTTATCCGCAGTCGTCAATCCCGAGCAATCGTCACACCGTTTGGATGCAATTGCTGAGCGTTTTGGCATTGAAGTCAAAGGGCGCCACACCGCCATGGGCGACGCGCTGGTTACTGCCCAGGTTTTTCTGAAACTGCTGCCTCTGCTGCAGGCCAAAGGCATTCGAACACTGGGCGAAGCGCGAGAAGCGTCGCAAAAGACATATTACGCACGCCTTAAATATTGAGTTTGGTCTGCTGCTGCTTAGATCAGAGGCTGGGCTGATAGCGCTGTGCCAGTACCTCTTGTAATTTGGCGATCATGCGAAATGCGTGCCGGAGGTGCTCTCGCTCAAAATCAGAGAGCTCATTGAGCGCGATGAAGTTGTCGGGTGCTTCCCCCTTCGCGATCTGGCGCGCTTGGTGTTGGAGGCGAATGTGCGCAATAAACTCGAGCGCATCTCTCAGATCGTGCGCGCTGTCCCCACTGACCGCGCCATGATTGGCGACCGCCAGCAAGCGGTCATGGGTGTTGACGACATCCACTCCTGTGGCTAACGCATACACGCGGGCCAAATCGACAATCGTCACCAGCCCCTTGTGCTTCAGGTCGATGGTTTTTTTGTTATGTGCATTGCGCTCAGTTTTGAGTTGCCCAAATAGCCCGAGCGGAGGGCGGTGCTGCAGCGCATTTCCGACCAAGTGAGATAAAAATATGCCATTTTTTTGCGCCACCTCAAGAACCTGTTGGCGCAGCTCACTGAGGAGCGATGCACTGCCTGCAATGAGTCTCAGGTCAAAAAAGACGCTCGTGAACATCAGTGCCTTGGGCTCTGGCTGTTCAATCCATTTGCTAAACAAGCGCTTCCATTCGTGAAGCGGAAGGCGCCATGTATCTGTTATCGCCATCATCTCGCCGGGACAATAAATGTAGCCACACGCATCGAGTCCGTCGCATACCCATGTCGCCAGGGCTTTGAAATAGGCGCCGTGTTGCACTTCATCATAGGCATCGTCAATGATCATGCAGTTGTCCTGATCGGACTTTGCGGTTTGCTCGCTGCGCGCCTGTGATCCCGCAGCCACCCAGGCATACGGCACAGGTGCTGGCCCTAGCTTTTGTTCCCCGAGTTGAAGCAGGCGGATGGTCAAAGCATCCGTGATCGAGGTCACGATGTGGCCCACGCTGTAGGCCGATGCATCTGACTCCACCAAGGTTCTGACCAACTGAAGCACCTTGGATGTGACGGCTTGAAGGTCTGAAACGCTGTTGAGCTGATAAATTTGTCCTGCCAGAAATACCGGAGAAGTGCTGTATTGCTCCGTGAGACTCGTTGCGGTCACCACACCATGAATATCCCCGCCGCTGAGAATGGGCAGGTGATGGATGTTGTGCCGAGTCATCAACATAAGGGCCTCAAACACCGGCGTGTGCGGAGACAGCGTCAGCGGCGAGTGGGTCGCGATGTCTGTGACGCGAACGCGAGCGGCATCCAAGCCTTCGGCGAGTACTCGGTTGCGAAGATCGCGATCTGTGACGATGCCAGTGAGTGCGTCGTCTTGCATCATCAGCACCGACGACACACGGTGTGCACGCATGAGCTGAGCGACCCTTTGCACAGAGTCGTCAGGTGAACAGATCACAGGCTGGCGCTGCACCACGTGGCCGACCTCTTGTGTCAGCAAATGGATTGATGTGTTTTCAACGTTTGCATTCATAGGGTAAATCCATAGAGTTCCCGCCGTGTCGATTCCATTTTCACCGCTAAACTAACCTCGCATGAACGATTCTTCTCACTAAACACAGTTTTCCTGCGTTTATCAGCCCTGTTGTTGCCCCATGAGTCTTGCTGACACAGATCCGTTGCAATCGAACCGGCAAGACCATTGGCGCCACAACCGCCGCTGGACGACAGCCTTGATGTTGGTCTGGTTCGTTGCGACCCTGGCATTGGTGTTTTGGCCTGCGGCATGGGAATTCGAATTTTCGGGTTGGCCATTTACGTTTTGGATGGCAGCACAAGGACTGCTTTTGCTCTACTGGGGCATTGTTGCCGTTTATTCTTCGGTTATGGCTCGTGCAGACAAGCGTTGGGGCCTTGAAGAGCGAGAGACTGAGCAATGAGTTTGCGTTCAACTTTGGTCTCGCGCCTCAATCGGCTCTATTTTGGCTACACCATCGCATTCTTAGGGCTTGTGCTGGTACTGACTGTTCTCGAGCAGCTCGGGATGCCCAGGTCTTGGGTTGGCATGACTTTTCTGTTGACAACGGTCGGGACATATGCCGCGATTGGCGTATTCAGTCGCACGACTGATGCCGACGAATACTACGTCGCCGGCCGTCAAGTTCCTGCGATGTACAACGGCATGGCGACAAGCGCAGATTGGATGTCAGCGGCCTCATTTATTGGTTTGGCAGGGACTTTGTACATCACAGGCTATAGCGGACTTGCGTTCGTCATGGGCTGGACAGGCGGTTATTGTTTGGTGGCCCTGTTGCTTGCCCCTTACTTGCGAAAGTTTGGGCAATTCACGATCCCCGACTTTTTGGCGGCAAGGTTTGGTGGCCAGGCGATTCGGGTGATCAGCGTGATTGCCTTGATTGTTGTGTCCTTCACTTACGTCGTGGCTCAAATTTATGGTGTTGGATTGATCACCTCGCGGATGACGGGGGTCGCGTTTGAGCTGGGCGTGTTTTTGGGTTTGGGCGGCATTTTGATTTGCTCATTTCTCGGTGGGATGCGGGCGGTGACTTGGACTCAAGCCGCCCAGTACATTGTGTTGATCATTGCGTTCATGGTGCCGGTGTCTATCCTGTCTTTCAAGCAAACGGGAAGCCCTTTTCCTCAATTCGTTTACGGACATCAGCTCGCACAGGTGAACGACAAAGAGATTGAGTTGATGGCGGATACCCGAGAGCAAGAGGTTCAGGCGCTTTTTGCACTGAGAGCGAAACGCTTAGAAAGTATGCTGGAGGCCCCCAGTCGCTCATTGGTTGAGTTGAGGCAGCAGGCGGAGCGCAGGCTTAATGCCTTGCGGGCACAAAGAGCAGGGCTAGATGCGATTCGGCAGGCGGAGCGGCAATTGGCGTTGTTGCCTCGAACACCGGAGGCAGCTGTGCAGCAATGGCAAGCAGAGTTGGCCCAAGCCAGATCAAAAGCCCAACCTTTGAATGGGATGCCTCCTCATGCAGCCCGTTTCCAAAAAGCGGCTGGACAGTCAGAAGACCCGAACGAACGCACCAATTTTCTAGCCCTGGTGCTTTGTTTGATGTTGGGTACGGCTGCGCTGCCTCATATTTTGGTGCGCTACTACACGACCCCGGACGTGCGCCAGGCTCGCCAGTCGGTAACCTGGTCATTGGGCCTGATTTTGCTGCTCTATCTGACCGCGCCGGCATTGGCAGTGATGGTGAAATACGAGGTTTTCCACAATTTGGTGGGAATGCCCATTGCCGATTTGCCGGCATGGGTGCGAGATTGGCAACTGGTTGACCGCCAATTGCTTTCGATTCAGGACATTAATCGCGATGGCATCTTGCAGCTCAACGAGCTGAGCATTGGGTCTGACATCATTGTGCTCGCTACACCCGAGATCGCGGGATTGCCGTATGTTGTTTCTGGTTTGGTTGCAGCAGGGGGCTTGGCTGCCGCGTTGTCGACCGCGGATGGCTTGTTGCTGACAGTTGCCAACGCTTTGAGTCACGACATTTACTTCAAATTGGTCGATACCAAGGCGCCAACTGCGCGGAGGGTCACTCTGTCAAAGATGCTGCTGTTGATGGTTGCGCTGGCTGCAGCCTATGTGGCAGCTCAAAAGCCGGCAGATATTCTTTTTTTGGTTTCGGCCGCTTTCTCGTTGGCCGCCTCTGCATTTTTCCCAGCGCTGGTGCTGGGCATTTTTTGGGGCCGAGCCAATCGGTTTGGCGCGCTCAGTGGGATGGTCACGGGCCTCGGTGTGTGTATCTATTACATGACCGTCAACCAGCCGTGGTTGCGTGAGACGTTTGGTGTGACCCAGCCGGTTGATCTTTGGTGGGGCATTCAACCCATATCGGCTGGTATTTTTGGGGTGGCGTCGGGTATGGGCGTGATCGCCCTGGTCAGTGCCCTGAGTCGCCCGCCGCCCCCTGCGGCCCAGCGCTTTATGGAGCAATTGCGCACGCCCCGTTGATCTGGCGAGAGGCCGATTAGACGGTGAGGTGGAAAACCGATATAATGCTGGGTTTTGTCCTTGCCACATCTCGAAGGCTGCCCCGATCGTGGGGTGCCAGACGCCGAGAGTGGCTTTCATCCACAAGGAGTGTTTATGCGTCATTACGAGATCGTCTTGCTGATCCATCCGGATCAAAGCGAGCAAGTCCCGGCCATGCTCGAACGTTACAAGGGCGTGATCACGGCCGCTGGTGGTCAAATCCACCGCGAAGAAGATTGGGGCCGTCGCCAACTGGCTTACCAAATCAACAAGCTGAGCAAAGCGCATTACGTTTGCATCAACTTCGAAACGACCAAAGAAGTCGTGGCTGAGTTGGAGCACGCTTTCCGCTTCAACGATGCAGTTTTGCGTCACATGACTGTTCAAAAGAAGAAAGCCGAAACTGCGCCTTCTTCCATGATGAAGTCAGTCGAGCGCGAAGAGGCTCGCAAAGCTCAACAGCAGGAGACCGCATAAATTTTGTCTTCCCGCGTGACGGAACAATCAGCCAATTGGCTGCAGCTATCGGCTGCAGTGGTTGAGAAAAGCCCACTGCGTTACACCCCCTCGGGTCTTGCCGCACTGGATTTTTGGTTGGAGCAGCAAGTCAGCATCATTGATGCGGGGCGCCCCAGGCAAAACCAGCTCAGGCTCAAGGCGGTGGCATTTGATCAAATGGCGGAAACGCTTGATCGGTTGCCTCTTGGTGAAACGCGAAACTTTTCAGGGTTTCTGTCCAATGCGCGGTATGGCAAAAGCGTGGTTTTTCACATTCAGAATTTGATTTAAATAGTTAGGAAAGTCATCATGGCTGCACCCAAACGATTCAACAAAGACAAGCGCCCCAAGCGCAATACCCAATCGCTGCTGTTCAAACGCAAGCGTTTCTGCCGATTCACGGTGGCTGGCGTTGAAGAGATCGATTACAAAGATATCGACACCTTGCGTGATTTCATCGCTGAAAACGGCAAAATCATCCCCGCTCGCCTGACCGGCACTCGCGCCATTTATCAGCGTCAGCTGACCACGGCGATCAAGCGTGCTCGTTTCCTGGCATTGCTGCCGTTCTCGGATCAGCACCGCGTTTAAGGAGGCCTCATCATGCAAATTATTCTTCTGGAAAAAGTCGCTAACGTGGGCGCATTGGGTGACGTGGTCAAAGTTAAAGACGGCTACGCACGCAATTTCTTGATCCCATCTGGCAAGGCTCGCCGCGCGACTCAAACGGCGCTGGCGGAATTTGAAGCACGCCGCGCTGACTTGGAAAAGCTGGCTGCTGAGAAGCTGGCTGCAGCCCAAGCGTTGGCTGCCAAAATGGACGGCGTGGTTGTGAGCATCACTCAAAAGGCTGGCGTTGACGGCCGCCTTTTCGGCTCTGTGACCAACCACGACATTGCCGAAGCCATGCAAGCGTTGTCACTGGATGTTGCCAAGGCTCAAGTGCGAATGCCCAATGGTCCTTTGAAGGCTGCGGGCGAATACACCGTCAATGTGCATTTGCACACAGACGTAGAAGTCGAAGTGTCTATCCATGTGATTGGCGATGCTGCCTAATCCGACATGGGTTGCTCAAAAAACCGCCTTCGGGCGGTTTTTTTATGCCAATCCAGAAGATCTTTTTCATACATGGTTTTCCTTTGAAAATACACCGGATATACCGTGATTGTTCACAGAGTTATCCACCGACAAACTGTGATCTTCCCTTTAGGATATCGGGCTAAATCCCACATAAGAAAGTTAGATCGGCATGGAGTCATCACTGGCAGATGAAATGGGCTACGGGTCGTCCGATCCGGAATTGGCGAGTCTGCGTGTGCCTCCGCACTCGACTGAAGCCGAATCCAGCGTGTTGGGGGGGCTGCTCCTAGACAACGGCGCTTGGGACCGGGTTGGCGACTTGCTCCATGACAGCGACTTTTACCGCTATGAGCACCGGTTGATTTTCGAGGCCATTTCAACCCTTGTGAATCAATCTAAGCCAGCCGATGTAGTCACCGTTTACGAACAGCTACAAAACTCAGGCAAAGGCGGTGAGGTCGGCGGTCTCTCATATTTGAACGCGCTCGCTCAATACGTGCCTAGTGCTGCCAACATCAGACGTTACGCGGAAATCGTTCGGGAGCGAGCAGTTTTGCGCAAGCTTATCGCCGCCAGTGATGAGATCGCGACCACGGCCTTTAACCCTCAAGGGCGCAATGTGGCCGAGGTGTTAGACATGGCCGAGCAGCGTGTGTTCCAGATTGGTGAGGAAAGCTCCCGTATGAAGCAAGGTTTCCAGAGCATGAACGCTTTGGTCGTGGACTTGCTGGATCGCGTGCAAGAAATGGCAGACAACCCGAACGACATCACGGGTGTACCCACCGGTTTCATCGATATGGATCGCATGACTTCGGGTTTGCAGGCTGGAGACTTGGTGGTGCTGGCTGCTCGTCCCAGTATGGGAAAGACTGCCTTTGCCATCAACATTGCCGAGCATGTCGCACTCAACGAGGGATTGCCGGTGGCTGTTTTCTCGATGGAGATGTCCGCCAGCCAGTTGGCGGTGCGTATCGTCGGATCGATTGGGCGCATTCACCAAGGTCGCTTGCGAACAGGGAAATTGAATGACGATGAATGGCCGCGACTCACTGAAGCCATAGAAAGATTGGGCGCCGTATCGCTCCACATTGATGAAACTCCCGGATTGACCCCCAGCGAGTTGCGCGCCAACGCAAGGCGATTGGCTCGCCAGTGTGGCAAGCTGGGATTGATCGTGGTTGACTATTTGCAGCTGATGAGTGGCAGCAAAAGCGATGGTGAGAACCGGGCTACTGAATTGGGCGAGATCTCTCGTGGACTCAAAATGCTGGCCAAGGAGCTGCAGTGCCCTGTGATCGCTTTGTCTCAGTTGAACCGATCTGTTGAGCAGCGCACCGACAAGCGCCCGATGATGAGCGATTTGCGTGAGTCTGGGGCGATTGAACAAGACGCAGACATCATCATGTTTATTTACCGCGATGAGTATTACACCAAGGAGCAATGCAAAGAGCCCGGTGTGGCTGAAATCATCATTGGTAAGCAGCGAAATGGACCAACCGGCACCGTCAAACTGGCGTTCCTGAACCACATGACCCGATTTGAAAGCTTGGCCAGTGGCGATGCGTTTTATTGAGGTCCGTTCAGGCTGCCACCTGGCTCTTCGGTGACTGCGGTCTGACAAACCACAGATAACTGGCCAGCTGAGCAAGCCACAGCGTTGTGAGGACGCCATGCATGGCTGCTGATCGCTCCCAGCCTTGTGACTCGAGCATCTCAATTCCGGCTCCCAGACCCCACTGCAACCCAAAGGCACCCGCAAATACTGCCAGATTCAGGGCAGTGTTCACGCGCCCTGCCCAGTGCACTTCGAATGAGCGGGACAGGAGTGAGTATGCGATGTTGGTCAGGCTGAAAGAAAAGCCAAACATGGGCCAAGCAAGCTCAGGCGGCAGGGTGTCCGTGATGATGCCAATCTCTGCAATCAGACCCAGTGCAATGCCACGGCGCAGCAAGACGGTCGCTGTCCATCCCCTTTGATGCAGCCAGTTCGATAGCGTCGCCACCATCAAGAAACCGCAAAGCATGGTGATGCCAACGGCGAGCGCAATGTGGGCAGCTTGGTCGCGACTCATCTGGTTCACGTGCATGAGCCACGGGATCATCCACAACCCCTGCAAAGCCATCGCACCCCCAGCGACGAGAGCGCCTTGCGGTGCATAACGCCAAAACTCAGCGTGCTGATAAATAGCCTTGAGGATGCGCCATTGCTCGCGCCAAGGTGGGGGCGTTGAATTGGGGCCATCTGGCGTGCGCCAAATGGCGGCCGCTGCCAGTATCAGAGCCAATGCGATGACACCAAACAGACCCCGCCATCCCAATATGGGCAGTGCCCAGGCCACCGGTGAGCTCACGGATAAAACGCCGATGCCTCCTGCGACCATGATGGAGGCGTTGAGGGCTGGCAAACGCTCGGCAGGAAACCATTGTGAGAATGCCTTGAAGCTCGCCATCAAGCACGCAGAAACGCCCAGACCAATGAGTGCCCGACCGAGGACCAGAGTCTCTAGGTTTTGCGCCAGACCAAAAATCGCACAACCCAAGGCCGCAAGACTGAGCAATGCGACTTCAACGCGGCGCGGTCCGAAACGATCAAGCCACAAACCCAATGGCAATTGGATCGCACCAAACGCCAAAAAGTAGGCCGAAGTCAGCAAGCCCAAGTGGCTCTGCGAAAGCTGGAATGCTTGCGAAAGCTCAGGCGAAATGACGGCATTGACATTGCGCAGTGCGTAGGACAGGTAGTAACCAGCCGCGTAGGCTGGAACCAATCGCCACCACAAACTGTGGACTGACATACAGCGCTTGCGTTACAACACGTCGCTGGCGAAATCTGCCAGGCGAGAGCGTTCCCCTCTGGCTAGCGCAATGTGTCCGCCGTGTGGCCAGCCTTTGAAGCGATCTACCACAAAGGTCAAACCAGAAGCACCCTCGGTGAGGTAGGGCGTATCAATTTGAGCCAAGTTACCCATCACGACCAGCTTGGTCCCAGGACCTGCCCGAGTGATCAGAGTCTTGAGTTGCTTGGGGGTCAAATTCTGTGCCTCGTCAATGATGACGAAACGATTCAAAAACGTACGCCCGCGCATGAAGTTCAGGCTTTTTATCTTGATGCGGGAGCGAATAAGTTCATTGGTGGCCGCGCGCCCCCACTCACCTGCGCCGGTGGCATCCCCTTTGGCCAAAAATTCGAGGTTATCGTCGACCGCGCCCATCCAAGGACCCATTTTTTCCTCTTCTGTGCCAGGCAAAAATCCAATGTCTTCCCCAACGGATACAGTCGCCCGCGTCATGATGATTTCGGTATAGCGCCGGGTGTCTAGCACTTGGGAAAGCCCGCTGGCCAGAGCGAGCAGTGTTTTCCCAGTGCCAGCCTGACCTGTGAGGCTGACAAAATCGACCTCAGGGTCCATGAGCAAGTTCAGCGCGAAATTTTGCTCTCGGTTGCGGCTGGTGATCCCCCAGACTGCGTTCTTGGCGTGGCCATGATCCGTCAACGTTTTCAAGACGGCACTGCGCTCTCGAATCTCTGTGACCCTAGCGTAGAGCGAGGGCTCCTGCGGTGCTTCGAAGTAAACGAACTGATTGAGCAAAAATTGGTCAACGATAGGGCCGTGGACTCGGTAAAACGTGAATGCACCCTGTTGCCAGCTCTCTACTTTTTTGCTTTGTTTTGACCAAAAATCGGTTGGTAGTGCAAGCGAGCCGGAGTAAAGCAACTCATCGTCATCCAGCGCCTTGTCGTTTTCATAATCCTCTGCGAGAAAGCCGAGGGCCTTCGCTTTGATGCGCATATTGATGTCCTTGGACACCAATATCACTTCTCTCTCGGGGTGAATGCGCCGCAGCCCTTGCACCACCGCCAAAATCTGGTTGTCTGCTTTGCCGGCAGGAAGGTTGTGCAAAGTCTCGTTGTCAAACGACTGGGTCTGAAAATAAAGCGTCCCGGTGGCCTCAACGTGATTCGCCGCGTTCAAAGGGACACCCTTGGCCATGTCGACATCGCCAGCAAGAAGCAAGTCGAGATTTCGGCTGGTCTGGCGTCCATTGCGAGCCACTTCAGACATCCCCTTTTTATGACCGTCCAATTCTTCAAGGACGACCATCGGCAGGTAAATGTCGTGCTCCTCAAACCTAAACAGGCTCATAGGGTCGTGCAACAAGACGTTGGTGTCCAACACAAACAGCCGGGTGGGTTGGCCTGACTTGCGTTTGGCCTTGGTCAACCGGGTCGCTTCAGCGGCGCGGCTGCCCCGCGTGTGATGGAATGACTGAGTCCCCGGGGCAGTGGCGAGAGCAGGCGATCGGATTGCTTTGGAGGGCGACGGGCTCGGAGGAGGCGAGGTAACTGCCCTTGATACTTGGCTAGACACGGGTGCCTCTTGGTACTCAATTGGCGAGCCCGAAACGTTTTTCTTTTTCTTGGCGACAGGTGACGCCTTGGCTGCGTTTTCGATGTCGCTGGTGCTGAGGCGAGAGGCTTTTTTCGAGGGGGCTGGGGGCAATGGCATTCGGAGTCTCAGGGAGTCAATGAAAAACAAAAAAGCCGCCGGATAGCCGGGCGGCTTTTGTGGGGTTCGGATCTGGTTGGGTCCAACAACTCATGGAACCATTATGCACACTCCAGATGCGATTGGGGGGACGACAGCGTCTCCGGTTGATCAAGCTGCGGCTGGCAGTTTCTTGCGGAAAGCTTTGACTGCCTTCAACACCTCATCCACATGACCTGCCACTTTGATGCCTCGCCATTCTTGGGCCAATGTGCCGTCAGGGCCGATCAAGAAGGTGCTGCGTTCAATGCCCTTGACCTTCTTGCCGTACATGATTTTGTTTTTGACGACGCCAAACATGTGGCACATTTTTTCCTCGGTGTCAGCGATCAGCTCAAACGGCAGTTCGAGCTTTTCCTTGAAGTTATCGTGTGACTTGAGGTTGTCGCGCGAAACGCCAAACACAATCGCGCCGGCCTTCACGAAATCCGCATATTTGTCACGGAACTGCATGGCTTCTGTTGTGCAACCAGGCGTATTGTCTTTGGGATAAAAGTAGAGAACGACGGTTTGACCGAGCAATGCTTCATTGTTAATCAAGGCACCGCCGGTGGCTTGAGCTTCAAATTCGGGAATTGTTTTACTGACGACGACTGCCATGGGGATTGAATCCTGACCTTGTTTCGGGTTTGGGTTTCTCTCTGGCCACAGGGTGGCTTGGTCTTCGTGTTGCCCTCAATCAAAGGACAACTGACGCGAGGCTAAACCAGCATTTTAACCCAAGCCGGATCGCCCAACCAGAACTTCGTTTTCCCGGGCGCTGTCGCGTCCGCTCCATTCGGCTATCAATGCTCTTGAACCAACGCCAGGAGCACTTTTCGCCCCTCAGAAATCAACACGTTGTACGTCCTGCATGCCGCAGCGCTGGACATGGTTTCTAAGCCAATGCCTTGGTTGATCAAGGGGTGAAACAACTGGGGGTGAACGAAGCGATGCTTCAGCCCAGTGCCAAGCACAACCAACTCCAAATTGTTCGAGACCAGTGCCGCGAAGACTTCAACATCCAGATCGGCAAAAGAGCGAGGGGCCCAAGCGGTCACGTGCCCTTCGTGGGAAAGCAACAAGCTTTCCTCATGCCGTTGCCCCGCGATTTGTACCCAACCTTCGCCAGAAGCTTCGATGCTGTTGTTTAACGGGGTTTCTGCGTGGAATTTCAAGGCTCGTCCGAGTATTTGGGGGATAAATTGTGGTGAAATTATAGGTTTCCCTATCTGTAGAACCACCTTCTATGAGCGCAAACCCTATTCGCAAGTCGAGCAAGCTCGACAACGTCTGTTACGACATCCGCGGTCCGGTGTTGGACAAGGCGCGAGCCATGGAGGAAGAAGGGCAAAAAATCATCAAGCTCAACATCGGCAATTTGGCTGTTTTCGGACTGGAGCCGCCCGATGAAATTGTGCAGGACATGATCAGAAATCTGCCAGACGCCGCAGGTTACACCGACAGCAAGGGACTGTTTGCGCCGCGCAAGGCTGTCGTCCACTATGCGCAGGAAAAGCGCATTCAAGGGGTGACAGTTGACGATGTATATCTAGGAAACGGCGCATCGGAGTTGATCACCATGTCGATGAACGCGCTCCTGAACAGCGGCGATGAGGTACTGGTTCCGGCGCCAGATTACCCGCTTTGGACCGCATCGGTCACTTTGTCTGGGGGCAAAGCTGTGCATTACGTCTGCGACGAAAGGGCCGACTGGAACCCTGATTTAGATGACATCCGCAGCAAAATCACACCACGGACCAAGGGGTTGCTGGTCATTAACCCCAACAATCCAACTGGCGCCCTTTACCCAACGGAGGTCTTGGAAGGCTTGGTTCAGATTGCGCGAGAGCACGGTCTGATCATTTTCGCTGACGAAATTTACGACAAAACGCTTTTTGACGGCAACACGCACACATCCATTGCGTCGTTGGCCGATGACATCTTGTTTGTGACTTTCAACGGATTGTCCAAAAACTACCGTTCCTGCGGTTACCGAGCAGGATGGATGATCGTTTCCGGAAACAAGCGTCGCGCCAAAGACTACATTGAGGGGCTGAACATGTTGGCCTCGATGCGACTGTGCGCCAATACACCCGGACAGCTGGCGATCCAAACCGCCTTGGGTGGTTATCAAAGCATCAACGATTTGGTCGCTCCAACCGGGCGCCTCTGTCGGCAGCGGGATTTGGCACACAAACTGTTGTCTGAAATTCCAGGCGTGACGTGCGTCAAACCCAAGGCTGCGTTGTACATGTTTCCACGCTTAGATCCGGCGATGTACCCGGTCCAAGATGATCAAGAGTTTGCGTACGAACTGTTGGCTGAGGAGCGCGTGTTGATTGTGCAAGGGACCGGTTTCAACTATCCGACACCTGACCATTTCAGGCTGGTGTTCTTGCCTCATGAAGATGATTTAAAAGAGGCGATTGGGCGCATCGCCCGTTTTCTAGAGAGCTACCGAAATCGTTAAGAAGTCAGAGCGCGTTGGTGCGCCTGAGGTGTAAAGAGAAAATTATGCAACCCATTCGAGTTGGTTTATTAGGTGTCGGCACCGTTGGTGCAGGTGTATTCAGCGTTTTAGCGCGCAATGGGGATGAGATCGAAAGGCGTTCTGGACGCCGCTTGGAAGTCGTCCAAGTATCTCGGCGAGATACTGCTGCAGCCTTGGCCCTTGTGGGTGGCAAGGCGGCTGTTACTGCCGACCCTTTTGAGGTCGTCAATAACCCGGACATTGATGTTGTGGTCGAGTTGATTGGTGGCTACACCCTTGCCAAAGAGCTGGTATTGCAGGCCATCGCGAATGGCAAACACGTGGTTACCGCCAACAAGGCTTTGCTGGCCGTGCATGGTTCCGAAATTTTTGAGGCAGCGCGTAAAAAGTCCGTCGTTGTTGCTTTCGAAGCTGCGGTGGCTGGGGGTATCCCCATCATCAAAACGTTGCGAGAGGGCATGAGTGCCAACCGAGTCGATTGGTTGGCCGGCATCATCAACGGCACCACCAACTTCATTTTGAGTGAGATGCGCAGCAAGGGGCTGCCTTTTGCTGAAGTGTTGAAACAAGCCCAGGCCCTGGGTTATGCCGAGGCCGATCCCACATTTGATATCGAAGGGGTGGATGCAGCTCACAAGTTGTCGCTCATGAGCGCGATCGCCTTCGGCGTGCAAGTGCAGTTTGACAAAGCCCACATCGAGGGCATCACGCAGTTGCAAACGGAAGATATTCGTTACGCCGAGCAATTGGGTTATCGAATCAAGTTGCTGGGCATCACCAAGCGTGTAGAGGCGGGCGTTGAGTTGAGGGTACACCCCACACTGGTGCCTTCAGATCACTTGTTGGCCAATGTCGAGGGGCCGATGAATGCGGTCGTGGCACACGGTGACGCGGTTGGTACTGTGCTGTCATATGGTCAAGGTGCAGGTGGCGAACCGACCGCGAGTGCTGTTGTCGCTGACATGGTAGACATCGCTCGTGTGATCGATGCTGATGCTGCGCACCGTGTCCCCGTGCTCGGCTTTCAGCCGGCATCACTCAGCGACTTGCGAGTATTGCCGATGTCAGAAGTAGTCACTAGCTATTACCTGCGGATGCGGGTGAAAGATCAAGCTGGCGTGTTGGCTCAGTTGACATCGATTTTGGCGGAACACAACATCAGTGTGGACGCGATGCTGCAGCGCGAAGCGGCAGCAGTGGGCGGCGAGGATTCCCATCAGACCGATCTGATCGTGTTGACGCACGACACCCAAGAAGGACAGATGGATCAGGCGATCGCAAGCATGGAGGCGCTGGACGCAGTGCTCGCACCGATTACGCGGATTCGCAAGGAGGGACTGGCTTGATGCGTTACATCTCAACACGAGGGGATCAAACCCAGCGCCAGTTCTGCGACATCTTGTTGGAAGGCTTGGCGCCCGACGGTGGTTTGTACTTACCGGTTTTCTACCCACAAATCAACGACGCGACCTTGAGCAGTTGGCGCGGGTTGTCCTATGCTGAGCTTGCATTCGAGGTCTTGTCGCTGTACATCGATGACATTCCGCCTGAAGACCTGCGGGCACTCTGCGCCAAAACCTATACAGAAGAGGTGTTTGGCACGGCTGAAATCGTCCCCTTGAAGCCATTGACCGAGGGGCTGATGCTCGAAGCGCTCTCCAATGGGCCAACGCTCGCGTTCAAAGACATGGCCATGCAGCTGCTAGGTAATTTGTTTGAATACGAGTTAGGGCGCCGTGGGGAAGAGTTGAATATTTTTGGCGCGACCTCTGGAGACACCGGTAGTGCAGCTGAATATGCGATGCGCGGCAAGAAAGGCGTCCGTGTATTCATGACGAGCCCTCACGGTCGCATGAGCCCATTTCAGCAGGCGCAGATGTTCAGCTTGCAAGATCAAAATATCCACAACATCGCGATTGAGGGTGTTTTTGACGACTGTCAAGACATTGTGAAAGCGGTGTCGAATGACTTGGTATTCAAGCGTGAACACCGCATTGGCACGGTGAATTCGATCAACTGGGCACGCTTGCTTGCCCAGGTGGTGTACTACTTTGCAGGATATTTCCAAGCCACATCGCACAACGCTCAGCGTGTGAGTTTCACAGTTCCCAGCGGCAATTTTGGCAATGTCTGTGCCGGTCATATTGCCCGCCAAATGGGGCTTCCGATCGATCATTTGGTGGTTGCAACCAACGAGAATGATGTGTTGGACGAGTTTTTCAAAACGGGGGTTTATCGTGTCCGAGGTACCCAAGAAACTTGGGAGACTTCCAGTCCATCGATGGACATTTCAAAGGCAAGCAACTTCGAGCGGTTTGTTTTTGACTTGTTGGACCGTGATGGCGCCAAGGTCAAAGCCCTGTTTTCTCAAGAGCTGCAGACTGGTCAGTTTGACTTGAGCGGCGATGTGCGATTCGCCCGAGCCGCCACCCAGTATGGTTTTCAAAGCGGTCGTTCTACTCACCAAAATCGGCTGGATACGATCCGTGAAGTATTTGAGCAGTGCGGTGTGATGATCGACACCCACACTGCGGATGGTGTGAAAGTGGCCCAAGAGCATTGGGATGCCAGCGTGCCAATGATCGTCCTAGAGACCGCTTTGCCCATCAAATTTGCCTCAACAATCGTGGAAGCATTGGGCCGCGAGCCCGATCGACCCGCCAAATTCAATGGCATAGAGGAACTGCCGCGCAAGGTGCTAGTGATGGCGGCCAACGTCGATCAAGTCAAGGCATATATCCACGCCCAAACGAGAAATTGACTGCATGACTCCCAACACCCGACTACCACTGACCCCTTTGGATGACGCGTTAG
Source organism: uncultured Burkholderiaceae bacterium (assembly GCA_964478285.1). GTDB lineage: Bacteria > Pseudomonadota > Gammaproteobacteria > Burkholderiales > Burkholderiaceae_C > RS62. The sequence goes on along the minus strand of CAYZHE010000017.1, from coordinate 27,198 downwards.
ATGCCTTGCTCGAAGCAACGCGAACGGTCACGGAAACGGAATGGGTATCCACGATGGAGTCGCTTGGACGCATCCTGGCTCAGGATGTGACCGCTGAGATGTCCGTGCCCGCGTTTGCGAACAGTGCCATGGATGGCTACGCGTTTGCCCTTGATGATTGGTCGATGGCACGGGCGGAGGGCTTGCCTATCTCTCAGCGCGTTCCTGCGGGTCATGCCCCTGATGCCCTCCAGCGGGGTACTTGCGTGCGTATTTTTACGGGAGCCCCCTTGCCACTCGGCGCAGATACGGTAGTGATGCAAGAAAATGCTGTCGTCAAAGACGACGCGGTGCACATCCAAGGTGAGGTCTACCGCGGGCAGATGGTTCGACAGGTGGGCGAGGACATCGCGCTTGGGCAGACTGTGATGAAGGCAGGAACCCGATTGAGCGCAGCTGATCTGGGTATGGCTGCGAGCCTGGGCGTCGCGAAATTATTGGTGTATCGGCGAGTCAGGGTGGCTTTGTTTTCCACGGGGAATGAGCTTCAAACCCCGGGTGAGATTCGCCCACAGGACCTGCCACCGGGCGCCATATTCAATAGCAATCGGTACTTTTTATCCGCCCTACTCAGCCAGCTGAGCTGTGTTGTGACAGACATGGGCGTCGTACCTGACCGACTGGAAGCCACGCAACAAGCCCTGCGGTCTGCGGCAGCGTCTCATGATGTGATTTTGACCAGTGGTGGCGTGTCGGTCGGCGAAGAAGATCACGTCAAACCCGCGGTGGAGAGCTTGGGGTCGCTTTCGATGTGGTCCATTGCGATCAAACCAGGTAAGCCCTTCGCTTCAGGTTGGATCAACCGACCAGACGGCTCCCAAGCCTACTTCATCGGCTTGCCGGGGAATCCGGTGTCCAGCTACGTCACCTTTGCGGTGTTGGTTCGTCCCTTCCTGTGTAAGTTGCAGGGGAGAAATCAATGCCGTGCCTATCCCATGACATTGCAGGCCAATTTTGAATGGCCCAAGGCTGACAAGCGGCGGGAGTTTTTGCGAGTGAAGCGCAACGCATCGGGTGGCCTTGATCTGTTCCCAAACCAAGGCTCAGGCGTGTTGACTTCGCTGGTTTGGGCGGACGGATTCGTTGACAACCCGCCAGGAAAGACCATCGCCTTCGGGGACAACGTGCGCTTCATCCCTTTGTCGGCATTGTTTGGCGTGGAGGGCTAAGTCGTGCAAATCCAATTGGTTTACTTTGCGTCGGTGCGAGAGGCCATTGGCCAGCCCCGCGAGCAGTGGGATACCGAGTGCGCCGACCTCGACGCCTTGCGCTTGGAGTTGCAAAACCGTGGTGAGCCGTGGCGTACTGCGCTAGGGCCGGATAGGCCTCTCCGATGTGCTGTGAATCAATCCATGGTGCAGGGCAATGTGTCCCTGGGAAGCGGTGACGAAGTCGCCTTCTTCCCGCCTGTAACCGGGGGCTAACTGTGAATGATGTGATCCGTGTCCAAACCGAAGATTTTGACGTGAGCCAAGAGTTGGCTCGCTTGCGAGGCGGCGATGGACGGGTCGGGGCTGTGTGCAGTTTTATCGGAACGGTGCGCGAAGTGGGGGGCTCAGAGACGGTGCGTGCAATGGAGCTTGAGCACTATCCAGGGATGACCGAGGCGGCGATTGCGCAGATGGTCGAAGAGGCTCGCCGGCGCTTCGAGGTGTTGGGCACCACGGTGATTCACCGGGTGGGGTTGTTGGCGCCTGAAGATCAAATCGTGCTGGTTGCCGTGACTTCACCTCACCGCCACGACGCTTTTCAAGCGTGCGAGTTTTTGATGGATTACCTTAAAACGCAGGCCCCGTTTTGGAAAAAAGAAACCACGCCGACTGGGGCTCACTGGGTTGATGCGCGCGACAGTGACGATGCTGCCCTCACCAGGTGGGGTATCCAAGCGACAAACGCCCGAATCAGCTAAGCACTGAGGGAGGTCCTCTTGAAATCTCTCAGTTCGATGCCAAGTGTGAGGCAATCGAACCCTTTGGAGTCTTTTCATGAGAGCAGACAAACTCACCACCAAATTTCAAGAGGCGCTTGGCGAGGCGCAAAGCCTGGCTTTGGGTCACGACCACGCCTACATTGAGCCGCAACATGTGTTGCTGGCGATGCTGCGGCAAACCGATGGGCCAGCAGCATTGTTGCAGCGTGCGGGCGGACAAATCAATGCGATGCAGCAGGCGGCGGAGGCGGCGCTCAAACGATTGCCAACCGTCCAAGGTCAGGACCAGGTTCAAGTTGGACGCGACACGCTCAGTCTGCTCCAGGCCGCAGAAAAAGACGCGATCAAGCGGGGGGATCAGTTTGTAGCGAGCGAGCTGTTTTTGCTGGCTCTATCCGCACACAAAGGCGACGCGGGTGAGCTGCTTCGTCAGCACGGTGTTTCATCGGCCGCTTTGGGCAAAGCGATCGATGCCTTGCGGGGCGGCCAGCGCGTGGACAACGCTGAGGCTGAGGGGCAGCGCGAGGCTTTGAAAAAATACACCATGGATTTGACGGAGAGGGCACGCTTGGGCAAGCTCGACCCCGTCATTGGCCGGGATGACGAGATCCGGCGCGCGATCCAGGTCTTGCAGCGGCGATCAAAGAACAACCCTGTCCTGATTGGCGAGCCAGGCGTGGGTAAAACCGCGATTGTGGAAGGACTAGCGCAGCGCATTGTCGCCGGCGAAGTGCCAGATACCTTGAAAGAAAAGCGCGTGCTTGCGCTCGATATGGCGGGCCTTTTGGCTGGCGCAAAATTCCGAGGTGAATTTGAGGAGCGTCTCAAAGCGGTGCTCAAAGAAGTCTCGGCTGAGGAAGGCCGGATCATTCTTTTCATTGATGAGTTGCATACCATGGTCGGCGCGGGTAAGGCGGAGGGCGCCATGGACGCGGGCAACATGCTCAAACCAGCGTTGGCGAGAGGTGAGTTGCATTGTGTTGGCGCGACCACCTTGGATGAATACCGCAAGTACATCGAAAAAGACGCCGCGCTAGAACGCCGCTTCCAGAAAGTTCTGGTGGAGGAACCTTCAGTCGAAGCAACGATTGCGATCTTGCGTGGGCTCCAGGAGAAATACGAAGTGCACCATGGGGTGGACATCACTGATCCCGCTATTGTGGCCGCAGCAGAGCTATCGAATCGATACATCACTGATCGCTTCCTGCCTGACAAGGCGATTGATTTGATCGATGAGGCGGCTGCCAAAATCAAGATCGAAATCGACTCGAAACCAGAGGTGATGGATAAGTTGGATCGTCGATTGATCCAATTGCAGATTGAGCGCGAAGCGGTCAAGAAGGAAAAAGACGAGGCCTCCAAGAAGCGGCTATCCCTCCTTGAAGAGGAAATTGAGAAATTGCGCCGTGAGTACGAAGATCTGGCTGAAGTGTGGAAGGCTGAGAAGTCTGCCGCGCTGGGGTCTGCGCAATTCAAGGAGCAAATTGACAAGATCAAATTTCAAATCGAAGAGCTCAAGCGCAAGGGTGAATTCAATGCGGTTGCTGAGTTGCAATATGGACAGCTGCCCGAACTCGAAAAGCGTTTGAAAGAGGCGCAAGACAAAGAAACTCGCAAAGATCCCAATGCTGCGCCTCGCCTTTTGCGCACCCAAGTCGGCGCAGAAGAAATTGCTGAAGTCGTTGCGCGCGCCACTGGCATTCCTGTCGCTAAATTGGTGCAAGGTGAGCGCGATAAATTGCTGGCGATGGAGGACCGCTTGCATCAACGAGTGGTGGGACAGGAAGAGGCCATTGATGCGGTATCGAATGCCATTCGGCGTTCAAGGGCTGGGTTGTCCGACCCGAACCGCCCTACCGGATCATTCATGTTTTTAGGTCCGACCGGAGTGGGTAAGACGGAACTGTGTAAAGCGCTGGCTCACTTCTTGTTTGATTCTGAGGAACACTTGATTCGCGTTGATATGAGCGAATTCATGGAAAAGCACTCTGTGGCGCGGTTGATCGGTGCGCCGCCGGGTTACGTTGGATACGACGAGGGCGGGTATCTGACCGAGGCAGTGCGGCGCAAGCCCTACAGCGTCGTGCTGCTGGATGAAATTGAAAAGGCGCATCCAGACGTGTTCAATGTTCTGTTGCAAGTCTTGGACGATGGCCGTTTGACGGATGGTCAGGGCCGGACCGTGGACTTCAAAAACACCGTGATTGTGATGACGAGCAACATTGGCTCGCATTTGATTCAGAGCATGGTTGGGCAGGACCACGAGCTGATCAAGGAGGCCGTCTGGGAGGAGTTGAAAACTCATTTCCGTCCAGAGTTGCTTAATCGCATCGATGAGACAGTGGTTTTCCATGGCTTGTCCGCAGCCCACATTGCATCCATCGCGAAGATTCAGCTGGAGGCGTTGAGGGGTAGACTATTACAACTTGAATTGAACTTGAATGTTGACCAGGCCGCCATTGAAGAGTTAGCCAAAGTCGGTTTTGACCCTGTATTTGGCGCTCGGCCTCTGAAGAGAGCCATCCAGCAGCGCATCGAGAACCCGCTCTCCAAACTGATTTTGGAAGGCAGATTCTTGCCCAAGTCGACGATCCATATCAGTGTCAACCCTGCAGTGGAGCCCGGTCGGTTTTACTTTGAGTCCGCATAAGTCATTGGGCTGTCTGAGTTGCCGCGAGCATGGCGTTGGATTGCCTGCTCGTGGCGTTATCGGCTATATTAGCGAGCACTTATAAAAGGAGTTTGCTGATGTCATCCTTGCGTTTGAAACTGAGCCACTGGCTCTTGGGTCCTGTATGCTCGATGGCCTTGATCAGCCCCGCTTGGGCGCAGGCTGACGCTTCAGCCGTCGAAGCGATGGAGGCGTATTTGGACTTTGTTGACTACCAAGGCGGCAACATCGCGGATGCGCAGATTCCTGAGGATCAGTGGGCCAAATATTTCATCATCGACACCCGCAGTGCCGATCAGTTCGCCAAGTCTCATATTCCCGGGGCGGTCAACATCGAGTGGCGCCAAGTGATTGCCAAGCGGCAGACGATTCCCAAGAACAGACCTGTCTTGGTCTACTGCAACACCGGCACTTTGTCCTCACAAGCCGGCTTGGCTCTGCGTTTCGCTGGCTGGGATAACGTGCAGATCCTTCACGACGGGTACGTGGGTTACAAAGCCAAAAGGGGACAGTAAAAAATAGTCGCTGAGGCGCTAGGCAGCCCAATCGTTGGCTCCTATGATGCCGCATGACCTCAGCAACCATGCCCCCCGAAATAGCTGCCGTGCCACTGAAAGACGATGCTCGTGTGATCGGGCTTGTTGGCATGGCACATGCCATCTCTCATTTTTCTCATCTGCTGTTGCCACCGCTCTTTCCGCTTTTCATGGCGGAATTCAATTTGAGTTTTTCTCAAGTTGGCTTTTTGGTGACGCTGTTTTTCGTGATTTCTGGCAGTGGACAAATGCTCTCTGGCTTCGTCGTCGATCGTGTCGGAGCGCGGCCCGTGTTGTTCATGGCTATTGGCTGCTTTGCACTGGCGGCGGCGTCCGCAGCGACGGCACATAGCTATGCGGGTCTTTTGCTTTGCTCGGCTTTGGCCGGGCTCGGCAATGCGCCTTTTCACCCGGTCGATTATTCGATCCTCAACCAAAAAGTCTCCGCGCCCCGCCTTGGCTACGCTTTCAGCGCCCATGGCTTGACAGGGAATTTAGGCTGGGCGCTCACGCCCGTGTGGTTGGTGACCTGGACTACTTGGTTTGACTGGCGCACGGCCTACTGGGCCGCGGTGGTGTTGTATGGCGTCGTCTTGTTGGTTTTGTATGTCAATCGCCAAGTGTTGCGCACCGAGACAGTTGTGCGCTCTTCAGCGCCAGGAGCTGAACACGAGCTGGCCTTTTTGAAGTTGCCTGTGGTCTGGTGGTGTTTCTTTTATTTCTTTCTCTCGACCATGACTTTGTCGGTGGTGCAAAGCTTCGCACCCTCGATCCTCAAGGCGGTGCATGGCGTAGGCCTACAGGCTGCGTCTCTGACGCTGACAGCCTACATGCTGTGCAGTGCGTTCGGCGTTTTGGTGGGTGGTTTTGTCGCCGCGAAGATGGCCGCACAAAGCGAACGAGTGGTCGCCGTCGCCATGGCAATTGGCTCCTTGATCTTGTTCGCAGTGGCGACGGGTTGGGCTGGACCCTCTGGCACGATGGTGTTGTTGGCGGTGACTGGGCTTGCCATTGGTGTGGGCGGGCCTAGCCGCGACATGATGATCAAGAAAGCGACGCCCAAAGGTGCGACTGGGCGCGTTTACGGTACGGTTTACTCTGGCTTGGACGTGGGTTTTGCGTTGTCGCCTGCAGTGTTTGGTGTCTTGATGGACCATGGCTGGTTCCAATTGACCTTGTCGGGTGCGGCATTGACGCTGCTGTGCTCGGTGGGTGCTGCGCTGATGGTCGGTCGCTTGACCCAACAAACACAGTCCAAAGGCAGCTAAATGACGGTGAATTCAGGCCCCCAGTTGGCTGGGCACCTCGTAGTCCGCTGCCTGATCGAGCAAGGCGTCACCCATGTGTTCGGTGTTCCCGGCGAGAGCTATCTCGCGGCCTTAGACGGGTTTCATGAGTACGCCGATCGGATTCGTTTTGTGCCCAATCGGCAAGAGGGCGGCGCCGCCTACATGGCTGAGGCGGTAGGCAAATTAACCGGGCGCCCTGGGGTGTGTTTTGTGACCCGCGGACCAGGCGCGACGAACGCTTGTATCGGCGTGCATACTGCGTTTCAGGATTCGACTCCCCTGGTTTTGCTCATTGGGGATGTCGCCACTGATGCGCGCGACCGCGAGGCCTTTCAGGAGGTCGACTTTTCTGCCATGTTTGGCCCATTGGCCAAGAGTGTGCAGCGCATCGATGACCCCGAGCGTATCCCAGAATATGTGCAACGAGCCTTTGCCACGGCAATGAACGGGCGCCCAGGACCAGCTGTTCTTGTTTTGCCAGAAGACATGTTGACGAAGCCCACAACGGCCCAACCGCTGCCGCGCGTGGACCCTGTGCGAGGGGGAGTTGAGGCGCAGAGATTGATCGAGTTGTCGGAGCGACTTAGACACGCCGCAAAGCCATTGATGATATTAGGCGGTGGGGGTTGGACTGCTGAGGCTTGTCGAGACGTCGAGGCGTTTGCTCACCAGTGGGGACTGCCAGTCGCCTGTGCGTTTCGCTTCCAGGATCTGTTTGATAACCGGGATGATCACTATGTGGGTGACGTCGGCCTGGGTATTGCGCCGCACCTGGCTGTCGCCATTCGGGATGCAGATGTGTTGCTGGTGTTGGGCGCAAGGCTAGGGGAGTCGACAAGCAGCGGCTACACCTTGGTGCCGATTGGCGAGTCCCGCGAGGGCCTGATCCATGTGCATGCTGACCCAGAGGAGCTTTATCGGGTGTATACCCCCTCGTTGGCGCTGTGCAGTGGGATGCCAGCGATGGCTGCAGCGCTGGTCGAGCTGCAGCCCCCCGAGCTCTGTACTTGGGCGGATTGGCGCAATGGGCTTCGACAGGCATTTGAAAAACATGCCTCGCCTGTGGCCTCGCGGCGAGAGACGCCTGGTGGCGTTGACATGTTTGCGGTCATGGAGCATGTCAGGGCCCATTTGCCCCAAGACACCGTTTGTACGAATGGCGCTGGCAATTTCGCTACTTGGCTGCACCGCTTCTACCCATTGCCAGGCTGGGCGAGAGGTCAGAGAACCCAACTCGCACCGACCAACGGGTCGATGGGGTACGGCGCACCAGCCGGCATTGCGGCATCAATTGTCTCGGGTCGACCGGTGTTGACTTTTGTCGGTGATGGTGACTTCTTGATGAATGGTCAGGAGTTGGCCACAGCGACGGCGATGGGGGCCCGCATGGTCATCGTGCTGGTCAACAACGCCATGTACGGCACGATCCGAATGCACCAAGAGCGCGAGTTTCCTGCGCGCTTGGCTGGATCCACACTCCACAACCCCGATTTTGTGGGTTTAGCTCGGGCTTATGGATTTGGCGCGACCCGGGTGACGCAGACCGAACAGTTTGAGCGTGCTTGGTCGGAGGCGTGGAGTGCCAGTGGGGGTTATTTGATCGAATTGGTCATTGATCCTCAGGTCATCACGCCCAGATTGACGCTGGATGAAATTCGAGAGGCCGGCCGCAAATAACGTGAGGCCCAAAAAGGCGCTCAGGAATGCGTGCTCCGCTTACATGGGCCCACTAGGGTGCTCCCTGGGTCGAAAGCCTTCAGCCGAGGGGATAGCCGGGCATAAAAAAACCGGCCTTGGCCGGTTTTTTGAAATGGGCTCGCAGGCAGCGAGGCGCCACATCAAGACAAATGTGCGCTGACCAATTTGGTCATTTCAAACATCGTCACTTGGTCTTTGCCAAAGATCACACGCAACTTGGCGTCTGCATTGATGTTGCGCTTATTTGCGGCATCCTGCAGGTTGTTCTTTTTGATGTATTCCCAGATTTTCTTGGTGACTTCCGTGCGAGGCATGGGGCTGGCACCAATCACAGCAGCCAGAGCAGCGCTGGGAGTCATGGGCTTCATAAAAGCGGCATTGGGTTTGCGTTTGGTTTCTGTTGCCATTGCAAGTTGTTCCTTGTGTAATTGTCATGAATGTCGAACCACTAGCTCTGATGTGGGGCTCGTGCCTTCAATCGAGTAGGGTTGTTGGCATACTACCTCCATATGGGGTGATTTCTATGCCACACAGGGTATATCCGGATCTTTTTTTCAGATCAATAATTCTTTTTAACTAAATCAAATTAATAAGATTCCCTGAATTGGTGCTTGAAATCTGGTCAACCCTGCCTTGAGGTAAAGTTTGAACCAATCAAAGGCTAGGAGGAGGGGCATCATGTTTTCAACTTGTGATTTTTGCGACACACACAAAGAAGATGCCTCAGGCGCGTTCCGGGTGTTGGTCGCCCCGTGGCGGAGTTATGGCCAATTCGATCGTTTTTATGGCGTTGTGCAAACGGTGCAATGCTTTGAAGACAACACGGCCGTGAAGGCCGCAGTGGAAAGTCCCGGCGAAGGTCGAGTCCTGGTGGTGGACGCTGCAGCCTCCATGCGCAAAGCCGTGCTGGGTGGCAACCTGGCAGCGGCAGCTGCCCGAAACAACTGGGCTGGACTGTTGATCAACGGCTGCGTGCGTGATTTGGAAGAGTTGCAGACCGCAGCAGTTGGCATTTTTGCGCTCGGCCACGTGCCGATGCCGACACAGCGCAAAGACCAAGGCCTCACTGGGTTACCAGTACAAATCGGCGGAGCATGGGTGCGTCCGGGTGAGTGGCTGTACGCCGACAAAGACGGTGTGGTGGTGTCTGCCCGGTTGCTCCATTAGAGCCTGGCTAAGTAAGGGCTGAGTCTCACAGCCGCTGGGTTCAGCTCGGTTTAAAAGGCTTTGCTTAGCATGTAGGCCGCAAGACAAAACAACAGGCCAGCAAAAATGCGCTTCAACTTGGCAACCGGCAGGGCGTGTGCCGCCCGCACGCCCAAAGGCGCAATCAATACACTGGCAGACGCAATCACAACCAACGCTGGCACGTAAATATAGCCAAATGCGCCGTCCGGTAAATTCTGTTCAGACCAGCCACTGTAGATATAGCCAGAGACGTTCGCCAGCGCAATCGGAAAACCCAAAGCGGCTGCCGTAGAGATCGCGTTGTGCATCGTCACGTTGCACCAGGTCATATAGGGCACGCTGATGAATGCACCGCCTGCACCCACCAGCCCTGACAGAAACCCCACGATGCCACCTGCCCCAAATTGCCCGATGGGGCCGGGCAATTCGCGGGTCGGGCTTGGTTTGGCGTTGAGAAGCATTTGGAAAGCTGAGAACCCCACAAACACGGCAAACACCAAAGCGAGACTTTGACCCTTGACGATACTGAACGCGCCCAGGCTTGCCAAGGAAGATCCCAACACAATGCCCGGCGCCAATCGCATGACAAGGGGCCAGAGCACCGTGCCGCGCTTGTGGTGGGCGCGAACGCTCGATAGGCTCGTAAAAATGATGGTTGCCATGGACGTTGCAATTGCCATTTTGACTGCCAGACTATCTGGCACCCCCCGGTGGGTGAGGATGTAGGTGATGAATGGCACCATGATCATGCCGCCGCCAATGCCCAACAAGCCCGCCAAAAACCCGGTTCCAGCACCCAATAGGAGCAGCTCTGCAATGAGGGTGGGTTCAATCATGGGGACCTTTTCGTGGAGATGGGGGTGTCTGCGAAAGCCGCTGGGCCGCATTCCTGAACCGGAGGTTCAGGTGGGCGAGGGCAGAAGGGCTTCGGGTTCGTCTGACGCGAGACGATCACACCCACCCAGCGATGTACCAAGCCCGAGCTCAATGAGCATTGGTTCAAGGAAATATAGAGCCCAGCGCGCTTTGCAGACCTGCCTATTGTAGGCTGGTGGGGTCTGGCGAAATGACTTCAGAGCAATTGCCCGTCAGATTGCAGGGCATGATCGAGTTTGCTGATGAGCCCTTGAAGAATCTTGTCTTGGGAAGAATCGTCTGGACCGTCTGCGTCAGAGCCCGTGCTGGATGAGGTTGCGGGAGCAGAATGGGCTTGTTTGTTCAAGTCAAACGCCAAATTCAAACTAGCCAACACCGCGATCCGATCGCGCGCCTTGATCTTGCCAGCATCGCGAATGCTGCACATGGCATCGTTCACACGTTGTGCAGCTTGGCGCAGGGCTTCTTCTTCACCGTCAGGGCTAGCCAGTACATAGCCCTGACCCATGATTTGAACATCCACGCGACTCATGGCGCAGACTCCTCTTGGTTGGGTAAGTTGTTCATCAATGCGTCGACGCGTTGGCGAGCAGACTGAAGGCGTTGCTTGAAGGTGTCGCGCTCTTGGGTCAGTTGGGCATTTTGTTGCATCAACAGATCGTTGGCGCGGCGCAGCTCTTCGTGGCGCAGCAACAAACGCTCCACGCGATCTTGCAGTTGGTGTATCAATTGAGGGTCTGCCATAAGCCAAACATTGTAGAGGTTGACCGGGCTGTCGTCATCCCCGATTCGTACGATCAAAGATGGGTTGACTTGGGTTTGAAGCAACACCATTCGGAGACGCCGCATTCCCAGCACCGGGGCTTGCGGGCTTGGCACACGTAACGCCCGTGCAGGATCAACCAGTGGTGTGCGTCGACCAGATACTCCGCAGGAATTCGTTTGAGCAGTTGCATTTCCACCGCCAGTGGGGTCTTGCCGGGCGCCAGCCCCGTGCGATTGCTGACACGGAAGATGTGCGTATCGACCGCCATCGTAGGTTCACCAAAGGCAACATTCAGCACCACGTTGGCAGTTTTGCGCCCAACGCCAGGCAAAGCCTCGAGCGCCGCTCGATCTCTGGGCACCACACCGCCGTGCTGCTCCACCAATATTTGGCAGGTTTGCATCAAATGTTTGGCCTTGCTTCGATACAGACCAATGGTTTGGATGTAGCTCAAGAGTCTTTCGATACCCAAATCCAAGATCGCTTGGGGCGTGTTAGCGATCGGGAAGAGCCTGCGTGTTGCCTTGTTGACCCCGACGTCCGTCGCCTGAGCAGACAGCAAAACCGCCGCCAAAAGTTCGAACACACTCGTATACTCGAGCTCGGTGTTGGGCTGGGGATTCGTTGACTTCAAATGCGCGAAAAACGGCTTAATGTGTGATGTCTTCATAACCGAATTGTGTCTCATGAGCTTGAATTTTGCGCAGCGATTGGATTGGATTGAGACCTCGGCTATCCGAGAGCTTTTCAAGTTGCTGGGCAAACCCGGCATCATCAGTTTTGCCGGTGGATTTCCAGATGCCCGACTGTTTGATGTGGAGGGCATCCGTGCCGCCGGTGAAGCTGCCCTGCAAATCGACCCAAGCGGTGCATTGCAATACGGTGCGACGGAAGGCTACCAGCCGTTGCGCCAGCACATCAGCCATTGGATGGCCGCGCGTGGCGCCACTCAAGTTGCCCCAGAGCAATTGATCGTCACGACAGGATCACAGCAAGCGCTCGACTTGATTGGGAAGACCATGATTTCCCCCGGCGACACGGTGATTGTTGAGGCGCCGACCTTTCTCGCCACGATCCAGTGTTTCCGGCTGTATGGCGCCAACATTGTGACCTTGCCCATCGATCAAGAGGGCGCAGACCCTGAAGTGCTCGAAGCTTTGATTGCAGAGCACAAGCCCAAGTTTGTTTACTTGATTCCTACCTTTGGTAACCCCAGTGGAGCGACGCTTTCGTTGGCTCGTCGTCGACGGATGCTCGAGTTGGCGGTACAAACGCAAACCTTGATCGTCGAGGACGATCCCTATGGCGACCTCTACTTCGATGCGCCACCACCCCCCAGCTTAGTGGCGTTGAGTGAGCAAGTGGCAGGAAGCCGAGACTGGTTGGTCCATTGCGGTAGCTTGTCCAAAATTTTGTCTCCTGGCCTGCGTGTAGGGTGGTTGATAGCGCCTCCTGAATTGCTGGGCAAGGCGGTCATGTGCAAGCAATTCAGCGATGCCGCGACTTCAACCTACGCGCAGGCAACTGCTTCCACCTACCTGGCTAGCGGTGCGTTGAGCCAAGCACTGGCACGGATTCGACCCATTTATGCAGAGCGCGCCAAGACCATGGTCAGTGCCCTGCGCCGTGAGTTAGGCGAAGAGGTTGACTTTGTCGAGCCCGGTGGCGGTCTGTTCGTTTGGGCACGCCTCACCGCTCCTGGCGCCGATGCCAATTTGTTGGCCAAGCGAGCCATTGAGCAAGGCGTCGCGTTTGTACCAGGTGCCCCCTTCTTTGCGGCGCATCCTGACAACGCTACCTTCCGTTTGTCTTTTGCTACCGCGGATGCCGCGACCATCGAAGAGGGCGTCGCCAAGTTGGCGAGAGCCTTGTGAACTGAGGACGAGGCCTAATTGAGGAGTATTGACAGCCCACTTCCCACAAAAAAGCACCTCTGAGAGGTGCTTTTTTTAGGGAGTACCTGCCGGTGAAATTCAGCTGGCTTGAATGGCTTGCCACACCACTTGTGGTGTGAGTGGCATTTGGAGCCCTGCCGTGCTGGCAGCGCAGTTGTTGCGCGCTAGGGCATTGGCCACTGCATTGACGACTGCAGGTGTTGCGCCAATCGTGCCCAACTCGCCGACGCCTTTGACCCCCAACACATTGGTTTTACAGGGCACCGATTCGTCCATGTGCGTGTTGAACATCCCGGTGATCACATCTGCGCGAGGGACTGCATAGTCCATCAAACTGCCAGTGATGAGCTGGGCGCCATCAGCCTCGTACACCACGTCCTCGTAAAGTGCTTGCCCCGCACCCTGTACTGCTCCACCGTCTAGCTGACCACGTACGATGGTTGGGTTGACCACGCGACCTACGTCATTGACGGAGGTATAGGCAACGATTTGAGTCTCGCCCGTGGCAGGGTCAACTTCCACTTCACAAATGTGCGCGCCGTTGGGCCAAGTGGGCCCAGAGGCTTTGCTGGTCGAGTCGATGGCGATGCGGCCTTCTGGCTGCTTGCCGGCCAACTCTCCCAAGCTAATTTTCAAGTCTGTGCCCTTCACAGTGAAGGTGGCTCCGGCATATTCCAAGTCCTCAGCACTCGTCTCCAAGGTCGAAGCAGCCAAAGATCGGGCCTTATCCAGAGCGCGTTCAGAGCCAACACTGACAGAGCTTCCGCCAGTGAACAAAGAGCGTGAGCCGGCAGAGCCGAAGCCGTTGCCACGGTCGGTGTCACCCATCACGACTCGGATTTTTTCCGGTGGGAGATCAAAAACATCAGCGACCAACTGGGTGAGCGAAGTTTGAATGCCTTGCCCCATCGGCATCACAGCAGTGAACACCTCAACGCTGCCGTCAGGCATGATTTGTACATTGACTGACTCCTCCCAGGCGTTGCCACCAGTCCACTCCAAGAAAGTGGCGAGTCCGATGCCGCGCCACTTGCCACGCTGTGCTGATGTCTTTGCTCGCGCATCGAAGCCACTCCAGTCTGCCTTGTCGAGGGCTTGTTCCATCATGCGACCGAACGCCCCCGAGTCATACACCTGCCCCATGGCATTGGTGTAGGGCATTTGCTCAGGTGCAATGAAGTTGCGTCGGCGAACAGCCACAGGATCAAGGCCGTGTTCGCGCGCCGCTTGGTCGAGGACCCGCTCGATATTGAAAATTGCCTCGGGTCGCCCCGCGCCGCGATAAGCGCCAGTGGGGGCACTGTTGGTTAGCACGCCTGTGAACTGGAAGTCGATCGTTTGAATGTCGTACACGCTGGTTTGCACCCATGGGCCAATCATCATTTGGATGGCGAGGCCTGTCATAGTGGGGTAGGCGCCAACATTGGCATCGCTGTGCACGCGCAGAGCCAAAATCTTGCCGTCCTCCGCCAGCGCAATTTCAACGTGGGCGCGGACATCGCGGCCAGCCGAGCTGGTCAGAAAGTCCTCACTGCGGGTGGCCACCCATTTCACTGGTGCCTGAATGGCGTGCGCGCAGTATGCGGTCATCACATCTTCAGCATTGGCGCCAGTCTTCATGCCAAATCCGCCGCCAACATCGCCGACGATCACTCGGACTTGGTCATCTGCGAGCTTTAGGTGCGACGCAACGGCTCCGCGCAGGGCGGTCGGCATCTGGCTCGAGGCCCGCACCACCAAGCGCCCATTTTCCGGATATGCCAAGGTCACGCGTGGCTCGAGTGTGAAAGCGCAAAGGCGCTGGTGGTCAATGTCGATGCGGGTCACAAACTTGGCCGCGGCAAAGGCAGCATCTGCCGCAGCCCGGTCACCATAGCGGGTCTGCGCCACGACATTGTCTGGTCCACCAGCCACGCTGACGGCGCCGGCTGCCAACGCTTGGTCGAGGTTCGCCACGGCATCCATGGGCTCATACTCGACCATCACAGCCTCAGCTGCGTCTTGCGCCTGTTGCCAGGTATCTGCCACCACAGCAGCAACCGCTTCGCCGACAAAGCGCACGCGATCGGTCGCCATCAGTTGGCGCGCAGGGGCGAGCAAATCACTGCCATCCGGTCGCTTGAAGTTGGCGGGGCCAGCCATGTTGGGCACTCCAGCTTTGCTCAAGTCAGCACCCGTCACGATCAAGCGGACGCCGGGCATACCTTCGGCTGCGCTGGTATCAAACTGTTTGATCTTGGCGTGGGCATAGGGGCTGCGAACAAAGCACACCCGCGCAGCGTGTTGAGAAACGTCATCGGTGAACACGCCCTCGCCACGCAACAGCCGGTCATCTTCAACGCGTTGTACTGCACGGCCGCTGCCAAATTTCGTCTCGATCATCGAAGTCTCCATGGATGGGTCAGCCCACTGGGGGTGTTGCCTATAGTTTAGTCACAGTCAAGTGCCCTTGCTGTCACCTGACCGTCAATCGAGCCCGCATGAGACCGGGCAGAGACTTTGTGTTTAGACCATGACCTCTAGCAAGCGATCCAAGCCACCTGTGTTGATCGCGACCTGGGCCTGCTCCCGAACTTTGGGCTTGGCGCGGTAGGCCACCGAAAGGCCGGCTGCCCCCATCATTGCGAGATCGTTGGCGCCATCACCCACCGCGATCGATTGGTTGGCATCAATCCCCATCAGGCTGCACAGATCCAGCAAGGTCTGTCGTTTCATGGCGCCATCGCAAATGTCGCCCCAGCTTTGTGGGATCAAGTTGCCAGTCAGGTGACCATTCTCGATCTCCAAGGCATTGCTGCGCACCCAATCGATTTGCAGCCGCTGGCGCAGGCGCTCAGCAAAAAAGGTGAACCCCCCGCTAACCAAGAGCACTTTGACGCCTTCTGAGTGGCAGCGATCGATCAGTGCCTCAACTCCTGGGTTCAGCTGCAAACGGTTCTCGTAAACAGACTCCAGATGCGCAACAGCGACCCCCTTGAGCAGCGCGAGTCGTCGGCGAAGGCTGTCTTTGAAATCTGTGATTTCTCCTCTCATCGCCGCCTCTGTGATCGCTGCTACTTCGGCCTTGCGGCCAGCGGCGTCCGCGATCTCGTCGATGCACTCGATGTTGATCAAGGTCGAGTCCATGTCAAACGCGATCAACTTGTAGTGCGGCCAATCGAGCCGAGCTGGCAAGCGCTGGACGACGAGTCCGGGGGCAATTTCTTGGGGAATGGTCATGGTCTCAAGCAGTGATGGCGATCGGTTGGCCGAGTTGGCGCAAGGTGTCCCTCACCAGTTGCGCGCGATCTTTGGGGTCGTCGAGTGCCTTTTCGATGCGAAGTTTGTCGTTGCCCGCCAATTTGACGTGGCGGTTGCGTTGAATCAAGCCAATGATCGCCGATGGGTCTACCGGTGCGGCAGCTTTGAATGTGATCAATGTAACGCCAGGCGTCGCATCGACTTTGACAACGCCGAAGGGTTCACACATGACCCGCAAGCGATGAACGTCGATCAGTGTTTGCACTGGAGCGGTCGGCTTACCAAAACGATCTACCAACTCCTCCAACAAACTGTCGATGGTTTGGCTGTCTTTGGCCGTGGCGAGCTTTTTGTAGAAAGACAAGCGCAGGTGTACATCGCCACAGTAATCGTCAGGCAACAGCGCTGGTGCGTGCAAATTGATGTCGATGGCGGCGGCCATTGGTGCGAGCAAGTCAGGCTCTTTTCCCGATTTCAAGGCGGCGACAGCTTGACTCAACATATCGTTGTAGAGCTGAAAGCCAACCTCCATGATGTTGCCGCTTTGATTGTCTCCAAGCACCTCGCCTGCACCCCGAATCTCGAGGTCATGCATCGCCAAGTAGAAGCCTGAGCCCAACTCTTCCATTTGTTGAATGGCGTCCAAACGCTGTTGCGCCTGTTTGGTCAGGCTTTGTGTATCGGGTACCAAGAGGTAGGCGTAAGCCTGATGGTGGCTGCGACCGACCCGCCCCCTGAGCTGATGCAGCTGAGCCAAACCGAATTTATCGGCTCTCGCCATGATGATGGTGTTGGCGGTCGGTACATCGATGCCCGTTTCGATGATGGTCGAGCACAGCAGTAAATTGCTGCGCTGTGCATTGAAGTCCCGCATCACCGACTCCAACTCGCGCTCCGGCATTTGTCCGTGCGCCACGGCAATGCGAGCCTCGGGCAGCAGGGTGGCTAACTCGCGTCGGCGGTTTTCAATCGTGTCGACTTCATTGTGTAGGAAGTAGACCTGGCCACCCCGCTTAAGCTCGCGCATCACCGCCTCGCGAATGACCCCATGGCTCTCGTCCCGTACAAATGTTTTGATCGCCAATCGGCGTTGCGGCGCAGTCGCGATGATGGACAGCTCGCGCAAGCCCTCCAACGCCATCCCCAAGGTACGGGGGATCGGTGTCGCCGTCAGAGTCAGCACATCCACTTCAGCACGCAAAGCTTTCATGGCTTCTTTGTGCCGCACACCAAACCGGTGCTCCTCATCGATGATGAGCAGTCCTAGGTTTTTGAAATTCACGCTGCTGGACAATAGCTTGTGGGTACCGACAACGATGTCCACCGTGCCTGCATTGATGCCCTCCACAGCCGCATTGATCTCTTTGGTCGAGCGGAATCGGCTCATTTCTGCGATCTTGATGGGCCATTTTGCAAACCGATCCACCAAGGTTTGGTAATGCTGCTCGGCCAGCAAGGTCGTCGGGGCCAAAAAGGCCACTTGCTTGCCACCCGTCACAGCCACGAAAGCTGCGCGCAGCGCGACCTCTGTTTTTCCAAATCCGACGTCGCCACAGACCAAACGGTCCATGGGTCTCGGCGACACCATGTCCTGCACCACGGCGTGGATGGCAGCGCGTTGGTCGGCGGTTTCTTCAAACCCAAAATCGGATACAAAGCGCTCGTAGTCGTCGGGCTCAAACCGAAACGCGTGTCCTTGGCGAGCTTGCCGTCGAGCGTAGATGTTGAGCAGCTCGGCCGCAGTATCTCTGACCTGTTCTGCGGCTTTGCGCTTGGCTTTATCCCACTGGCCGCTGCCCAGCCTATGCAGAGGTGCCTCGTCTGCACCCACTCCGGTGTATCGACTGATGAGGTGCAGCTGGCTGACGGGCACATAAAGTACTGCCTCTTGGGCATATTCCAAGTGCAAAAACTCCTGGACTTCATGAGGCCGACTAGGATCCATGTTCATGTGAATCAGGCCTCGGTAACGCCCAATGCCATGGGCGTTGTGGACCACGGGGTCGCCCACCTGTAATTCACTGAGGTCTTTAATCAGGGCGTCGACATCACTAGCTTGCTCTTGGCGTTTGCGTCGGCGAGTTGTTGCAGGCGCATTGAACAGCTCGGTTTCCGTCACCAGCGCTAACCCGTGGGTCTGCCACCAAAATCCCTGGGAGAGTTTGGAAACCGCCATGCCTAATGCTTGGCCGCTCTCGAGAAAGGCTTGCCAACTCTCGAAAGCTGGCACCGAAAGGCCATGCCCACGCAAGAAGTCGAGCAGGCTCTCTCGGCGACCCTCGCTCTCGGCCAGAAGGAGGGTCCGGGGCGATTGGTTTGCAAAGCCTTTGAGCGCGTTCAGAGGGTCTTCTGCCTGCCGATTGGCAGCCAGATTGGGGAGAGCCTTCCAGTAAAAATCAGCTGGTGGCGGCGCATCTGGTTTCAGTGACAGCTGCGCGTGTTGGTTGGCTGCGGTGTAGAAAGCCTCTGCATCTAAAAATAGGGCGCTGGGCGGCAGCGCTGGGCGCTCTGGATCGTTTTGAAAAAGCCGGTGCCGGTCTTTGGTGTCGCTCCAAAACTGCTGCATCGACGATTCGACATCACCGTGCAAGACGACCATGGCGTCGCGACCCACGTAGTCGAAAACGGTGGCGGTTGTTTCAAAAAACAGCGGCAGGTAGTACTCGATGCCCGAAGTCGCGACACCGTTTCCCATATCCTTGTAGATGCGGCTTTTGGTGGGGTCGCCCTCGAGCATTTCGCGCCAACGGGCCCGAAAGCGCTGCTGCGCGTCCTCGTCCATTGGGAATTCGCGCCCTGGCAGCAGGCGAACACGAGGGATAGGGTAGAGGCTGCGTTGGGTGTCTGGGTCAAAGCTGCGGATGGAGTCGATTTCGTCATCGAACAAGTCGATGCGATAAGGCATGACGGAGCCCATTGGAAAGAGATCGATCAACCCGCCGCGGATGCTGTACTCACCGGGGCTCATGACTTGCGCCACGTGGTTGTATCCGGCACTCACCAACTGGCTGCGAAGCTTCTCCTCGTTGAGCCTTTGACCCACGCTGAAGTCAAAGCTGTAAGCGGCCAAAAAAGACACAGGGGCGAGTCGGTACATGGCCGTGCTCGCACCCAAAATCACCACATCTGCGCCGTCTTCGTGACCACGCTGAGTGATGCGCCAAAGTGTCGCCAGACGTTCACTGATCAGGTCGTGGTGGGGAGAAAAGTGGTCGTAAGGCAGCGTTTCCCAGTCAGGGAATAGCGCGCAGCGCACCTCGGGTTCAAAAAACGGAATCTCTTCGATCAAGCGCAGTGCGTCCACTGCTTGGGCGCACACGATCAGGACAGGCTCGGCTCGCTTTTTGGCTGCAGCAGCGATTTGGGCCAAGCCAGCTGCATCGCTGCCGGCTGGTGGCATCAATGTCGTGTGGCGGCGGCCTGGAGCGAGTTTGGGAATATCCATGACATGCAGTGGTTGTAGGGGAGCAGGTGATCGATCATCGAATTGAACCCATCACGCCCTCCCAAGCTTGGTCCATGATTGTAGAAGCGCAGACCAGCCTAAATCGAAATGACTGTTGAAGTCCCTAGAATGTTGAACCAATGAGTACCGGCACGCCACCATCCATTCACGTTGTGATTCCTTGCGCAGGAGTCGGCTTGCGCGCAGGCGCGGCGGGTCCCAAGCAATACGCCACTTTGGCAGGCAAGCCACTCGTGGCTCACACCGTGGAGGCGTTTCTTTGTACAGATTTGATCGACCGACACATCGTTGTGTTGGCGCCCACGGACCAAAGCTGGCCGTTAAACCATGCCCGTCTAGAACTGGTTCAAAAGGGCGGCGAGACGCGTGCCCAATCGGTGAAGGCGGGGTTGTCTCATTTGGTCGCCACCGGTGCAAGGCTAGACGACTGGGTTTTGGTCCACGACGCAGCCCGTTGTTTGATTCAGCCTGCTGAGATTGAGCGATTGATCGAGGTGTGCCTTCGCGAAAATCGAGGTGGCTTGTTGGCGATGCCCCTGGCAGACACGCTGAAGCAGGCGGACGCCGCAGGGCGGGCGATCGGGACCGTGGACAGGGATCTCAAATGGCTGGCTCAGACGCCACAAATGTTTCGTTTGGGAGAGCTGTTGCAGGCGCTTTCAGGTTCGATGGCGGACATCACTGACGAGGCAAGCGCGATGGAGCGCCAAGGCGATGCCCCGCTGTTGGTGGAAGGGAGTGTCACTAACTTCAAAGTGACATACCCGAGTGACTTTGGGTTGGCAGAAGCAGTGTTGGCCGCGCGGACGGCCGCTCAAAAGGAAAACACATGAATACATCACGCACGCCTGGTCTTCGCGTAGGGCAAGGATGGGATACCCATTTGTTGGTTCCTGGGCGCCCATTGGTTTTGGGTGGCGTCACGATTGCGCATGACAAGGGGCTGCTTGGTCATTCGGATGCAGATGCGTTGCTGCATGCTGTGACTGATGCGATTTTGGGCGCTATGGGGATGGGCGATATCGGTGAGCTGTTTCCCGATACCGCTGCTGAATGGGCTGGCGCCGATTCTGCAAAATTGTTGCAACATGTCGTCAAACAGGCCAACGCTGCCGGTTGGCAGGTCGCCAACGTGGACACCACCGTGGTGGCTCAGGCCCCCAAGTTGGCTCCTTTCAAGGCGGCCATGCGCGAGCAAATGGCTCAGGTGCTTGGCGTCGGTGTGTCTTGCGTCAATGTCAAGGCCAAGACCGCCGAAGGGCTTGGCCCAGTTGGGTCAGGCGCAAGCATCGAGGCGCAAGCCGTTGTTTTGATGCAGTCCAACGGCGCCTAAGGCCCATCATGGCGCCAATCAAATCACAGCTTGAAATGGGCGGCTTGAGCACGTTCAGCCTGTCTGTCCCGGTGGCGATGGGCTACATCCCTCTGGGGGCCGTGTTTGGATTTTTGTTCATGCAGGCTGGGGCAGATTGGTGGATGCCTTTGTTCGCCAGCCTGTGGCTGTATGCGGGTGCAGCCCAATTCATGATGATCCCGCTGATGGTTGGAGGGGCCTCTCTCACCACGATAGCGTTGGCGACTTTGGCCATCAACTTTCGACATGTGTTTTACGGCTTGTCCTTGCTGCACAAGCGCCCGCATGGTGTCTGGGCGCGAGCGTACCAGTCATTTTCCTTGACCGATGAGACCTATGCGGTGGTCACAACTATGCCCCGCGACACACCAGCACAGCGGCTGGTTTGGATCGGTGGTTTGAATCATGCATGGTGGGTGTTGGGCACGCTGTTGGGTACGGTATTGGGCAGCGCTGCCCGTGTCCAATTTGTTGGGTTGGACTTCGCTTTGCTGGCCTTATTTGCGGTTTTATTGGTGGAGCAGTTGAGGCACCAGGGCCGATGGCACAGCGTCCTGATCGGTCTAGCCCTATACGGCGTACTCCACCTCTGGGTGCCTGAGCAGGCCCTGGTGTTGTCGATGGCGGCCGCGGTGGGTCTCGCTGTGGTGCTGCCTGCCCCGGCCCACGACCGGACTCAGAATGAACCAGCGCCCCAATCCTCGGGAGAACAAGCGTGATGTCCGGAGCCCAAGTGTTGGTCGGTATCGCAGTGATGGGCGCGATTACTTGGGGCCTGCGTGCCTTGCCCTTCGTTGCTGAGCGCTGGTTGCATGGACACCCATGGGTTGCCAAGGTGCGCGGATTCCTGCCCCCTGCCATCATGGCGATTTTGGTGTTGCACACAGTGATGGCTGGAGATCCTCATCGGTCCAGCTGGCCTGCAGCTGAAGTCACGGCAATCGCGCTGGTGATGGGCTTGCAGTGGCTGTCACGGCAAGCGCTTTTGAGTATTTTTTTCGGCACCGGACTTTACGTATTGATGGTCAATCCAAGCTTGTGGAATGGGTGACATGCAAAAACACTCAGGTTTAACGACATTGACCCTGAATCCTGCGCTGGACACTGTGACTTCGATCGATCACGTCACTCCGACGCACAAGATGCGTTGTGGCCCCACCCAATCACACCCGGGCGGTGGCGGTGTCAATGTGGCTCGGGTGGCGCACCGCCTTGGTGTTGATGTTCACGCGGTCGTCTTGGCTGGCGGGCTCACAGGCCAACGTTTGAGGGACATGTTGGGGCATGAAGGCATCCATACCCTTTATGCCCCCTGCGAGTCAGAGACCCGAACCGCGCTCACCGTTCGAGAGACCGCTACGGGGCTTGATTACCGATTCACGCTGCCGATGGCACCCGTGACAGAAGCCGAATGCCAGGGAGCGATTCGGCAGTTCAAAAGGCAGGCCCAAGGTCAGGCATTTGCCGTGGCGAGTGGCAGTTTGCCTGCAGGCGCGCCTCCTGACGCCTACGCAGACCTCGCGCGTTGGGCAAGGGCGGGCGCCGTCAAGTTGGTGCTGGATAGTTCTGGAGATGCCCTTGCTCATGGACTAGAAGCAGGCGTTTATGTGTTTAAGCCGAGTCTCAGGGAGCTCTCGGCGTGGGCGGGCGAAACATTGACGAACCCCGTGCAGTGGCGCGCAGCAGCTCGCCGGTGCATCGCAAAAGGACAGGCCCATGCGGTGGCATTGACCTTGGGGGAGCAAGGCGCTGATTTGATCTTGGCTGATCGCGCATGGCGTGCACCCGCACTCAAGGTTGATCCCCTTACAACTGTGGGAGCTGGGGATAGTTTCTTGGGCGGATTGGTGACGGCACTGATCAGAGATGCGTCCTGGCCCGAAGCATTGCGGTGGGCCATGGCGTCATCAGCTGCCGCTCTGTTGTCGCCGGGGACTGCCCTGTGCCAGCCCAGCGATGTGCAACGTTTGTTGCCTGAGGTTCAGATCAGCGACTGATGCCCAGAGGTCCTGCCTGCGCGCTCGGAGGTGGCTAGGGGCAGGGCGCCCCGCGCGCACTCAGCCAGCACCGCCGCCGACCATCGCTCGCTTATTGAGCGGTCCAGCCGCCGTCCATGGCCCAGGCCACGCCGGTGGTGTTTTTGGCGGCGTCGGAGCAGAAAAACACCGCCAGCGCGCCCAATTCTTCTGGAGTAGTGAATTGCAGGGAGGGCTCCTTTTCAGCCAGCAATTGGCGTTTGGCCTCTTCGTTGCTGAGACCGAGCGCAGCGGCTTTGGCATCGACTTGTTTTTGTACGAGCGGCGTCAACACCCACCCAGGGCAGATCGCATTGCAGGTGACGCCTTTTTGTGCGTTCTCAAGTGCAGTGACTTTGGTGAGGCCAACGATGCCGTGCTTGGCTGCCACGTAGGCGCTCTTTTGGGCTGAAGCGACCAAACCATGTGCCGACGCGACATTGATGACGCGCCCCCACTTTTTGGCTTGCATGCTGGGCAACGCGAGTCGTGTCGTGTGAAACGCGCTCGATAGGTTGATGGCAATCACCGCATCCCAACGCTCAATTGGGAACTCTTCGATACTGGCCACGTGTTGAATGCCGGCATTGTTGACCAAGATGTCAACCGCGCCCAAAGAAGCTGTGCAAGCCTGCATCATGGCTTCAATCTCATCGGGTTTGGTCATGTCGGCGCCATGGTAATCGACGCGCGCGCCGGTCGCGGCTACCGCTGCTTTGGCTCCTTCGATATCACCAAAACCATTGAGCATGACGTTGGCACCTTGCTCTGCCAAGGCGATGGCGATGCCCAACCCGATGCCACTTGTAGAGCCGGTGACCAATGCTGTTTTTCCTGCTAGCGTGCGCATGATGAAATTCAATTCCTATACGATGGATGGCTGGCACCCCAGGCTTGAGCTTGAGGTATGAACTTCAGATTATCCCGTAGGACTTTGCCGCATGTTGGAGCCGCGACTCGAGACTGTTGAATGCCCCCAAGTGGCTGCTGCCACGGGTGGCGTGCGCCGCATGGCGTACTGGCGCTGGCAAGATCCAGAGTGCAGCCACCCAGAACGCTTTGTTGTGTGCGTGCACGGACTGACCCGTCAAGGCAGAGACTTTGACGTGTTGGCGCGCACGCTGGCCAAACATGCGACGGTGATTTGTCCGGATGTCGCCGGACGAGGCTACAGCGATTGGCTTGCCAATCCGGCCCAGTACTCGGTCGCGACTTATGTGCCCGATATGCTGCAGTTGCTTTCTCAGCTTGGCGTTTCCAACTGTGACTGGGTGGGGACGAGCATGGGGGGCTTGATTGGCATGGGGGTGGCTTCGCTGCCCCAAAGTCCCATCCGTCGACTGATTTTGAATGATGTTGGTCCGAGCATCACCAAGGAATCCCTGGTTCGCATCGCGAGTTACGTTGGCAAGGGACCTGACTTCGCAACGCTGCAGGAGGGCGTCCACTATTTGCGCGGCATCGCTGCTGGCTTTGGTCCACACAGCGACGCAGACTGGCACCAGTTGAGCGCTCCGATGTTTCGGCAACGGGAAGGCCGATGGGTGTTCCACTACGACCCAGCGATCGCGGTACCTTTGGGCATGTTGGAATTGCCCAACGTAGATGAGTTGCTCGCCCAAGGCGAGGCCATGAGTTGGTCGGCTTATGACGCGATCGAGGCCAAGACACTGGTCATTCGAGGGGGCGATTCAGATTTGCTCACCCCAGAGACCCTGAGCATGATGGCAAAGCGTGGTCCACGCGCGTCTCATGTGACGTTTGCCGGTGTGGGCCACGCACCGACTTTGATCGCGGTAGACCAGCAGCGGGCCGTTGTAGAGTTTTTGGCTTGGGTGTGACACCACGATGAGAGCATCAGATGCCCCCGAAGCCAGCCAATCAGCTGCCATGGTGGTGGCCGAGGGAGGTATGTCCAAGCAGGCCGATGCCTTGCAGCGTGCTCGGGCGTTTGCTGAACCTTTGTTACAGGCGCAGACTTTAGACACCGGTGAGAACTTGCTCGACCACGCGGATGCTGTCGCCGACATCTTGCGCCACATTGGCGGGTCACCAGCGATGCAGGCGGCTGCCTATTTGGTCTACGCCGGCGAGCACCTGCAAAAGCCGCGTGAAGTCATTGCCCGAGCGTTTGATGACAACTATGCTGAGCTTGCAGTTCAAACTTCCAAACTTGTTGCCTTGCAGCGCCAAGCCCGCAAACGCCAGGCCTCGGAGGCTGCAGCAGCGCGACGCAAAGAGGCCCCTAGCGAGTTGATGGCAGCACAGACGGAGAACATCCGCAAGATGTTGCTCGCGTTCTCCAAAGATGTGCGTGTGGTGATGCTGCGTTTGGCGTCGCGGTTGCAAACCCTGCGTTATTTCGCGGCAAGCAAGACGGTCAGCGATATTCAGCTGGCAGCAGAGGCGTTGCAGGTGTTTGCGCCACTGGCCAATCGCTTGGGCATCTGGCAAATCAAGTGGGAAATGGAAGACCTCGCGTTTCGATTCCTCGAGCCAGAAACCTACAAATCAATTGCCAAGCAGCTCGATGAAAAGCGAGCCGAGCGTGAGCTCTACATGCAACAGTTGCGTGAATCACTGCAACAAGAGCTGCGCAGCAATGGCATACAGGCTGAGGTGTCAGGAAGACCTAAGCACATTTATTCGATCGTCAAGAAAATGCGGGGCAAATCGCTCGAGTTTTCGCGCGTCTTTGATGTTCGGGCCTTGCGGGTCATCGTCCCAGACGTTGACGCGTGTTACACCGCTTTAGGCTATGTTCACGAGCGGTTTGTGCCGGTCATCGAAGAATTTGACGACTACATTGCCCGGCCCAAGCCCAACGGGTATCAGTCGCTGCACACGGTGGTCTTGGATGCACAGCATCGGCCAGTTGAGATACAGATCCGCACGCGTGCCATGCACGAGCACGCGGAAAGTGGCGTGGCTGCCCACTGGGCATACAAAGAAGCGGGAGCCAAGGGGTACACCGGCGTCAGCGCTGCATCTGAATACGACGCCAAGATCGCAGTACTCCGGCAGTTGTTGGCTTGGCAGGCTGATTTGGCAGGCACACGGACCAATGTATTCGACGACAAAATCTATGTTTTGACGCCGCAGGCCGCCATCGTTGAGCTTCCAGCAGGCGCTACGCCATTGGATTTTGCTTATGTCGTGCACACCGAGCTGGGACACCGCTGCCGCGGCGCCAAGGTGGATGGCCAATTGGTCTCGTTGAACACCGCGCTCCAAAATGGGCAAACGGTCGAAGTCGTGGCGGCCAAAGAGGGTGGGCCCTCACGCGATTGGCTCAACCCAGAGGCAGGCTATCTCGTGAGTCAACGCTCGCGGACGAAAGTGCGTGCTTGGTTCAACGCGCTGGCGACCCAAGAGCACGTTGCCCGCGGTCGCGAGTTGGTCGAAAAGCTGTTGCAGCGCGAGGGCAAGACGGCCCTCAAGTTGGAGGATCTGGCGCACTCGCTTGGGTTTGACCACGCTGCTGATTTGTTTGAAGTGGTCGGCAAGGACGAGTTGTCGCTCAAGGCGATTGAGAGCCAATGGCGCGAGGACTCAAAACCGGCAGGAGATGACACCCCCGCGTGGATGAATGAGCGAACAGCCGAGGCCCCCACCACGCCTAAGGGCGGTGTGTTGGTGGTAGGTGTGGATTCCTTGTTGACGCAGCTATCCAAATGCTGCCGCCCCGCGCCGCCTGACCCGATTGAAGGATTTGTGACCCGAGGCCGTGGCGTCAGTATCCACCGAGCTGATTGCAAGGATTTGCTCAACCTCAAGCGCTCCCACGGCGACCGAATCATAGATGTCGCGTGGTCGGCGCGCGAGTCTGCTGATGCGATGTATCCAGTGGATATTCAGGTTCAGGCCAACGACCGCCAGGGCCTGCTGCGAGACATCTCGGATGTACTCGCCAGAGAAAAAACCAATGTAATTGGGGTGCACACGGCGTCGGTGAAGGGTGAGGCCCACATGACTTTCACTGTTCAAGTCCCCGCCGCAGGTCGGCTGAATAAAGTGTTGGGGTCGATTTTGGAGGTCTCCGGCGTGAAAACTGCACGACGGCGCTAAAAATCAAATTTTCGAGGCTATAATGCAAGGCTTCGTACAAACGACAGGCGCGTAGCTCAGTTGGTTAGAGCACTACCTTGACATGGTAGGGGTCGTTGGTTCGAATCCAATCGCGCCTACCAACATTTCAAAAAGCACTTCACGGCAACGTGAGGTGCTTTTTTTAT
>CAYZHE010000016.1:0-52697 GCA_964478285.1 uncultured Burkholderiaceae bacterium | reverse complement strand
CAGTGGCTCAATATTCAACGTGAACACTGGCTCAGTTTGGCTGATGAATCAACAGCCAATCCCTTCCGTCAGCTTGCTGCCTTGAAATGTATGCTGCAAAGCCTAGACGTAAAAGCTCACTGTGGATTGGGACAGAACGTATCGAAGCGTTTGTCTTTAAACGTTGCTCTGGGTCTCTGTTGCGTAGACTGATGGTGTTATTTTCAAGTGAGATATCTCTCGTCTTTAACTGTGCAATCTCGCTGAGCCTTGCTCCAGTGAATAGGCCAAGTAGTGGTATCCAGTAAGCGGCTAAGCCTCCAGCATTCCAAGCCTTTGGCAACTCGCCTTGGGTATAAAGCGGCTGAGAAAGAAGTATCTCTATCTCTTCAATTGTCCAAGCACGGCGGCGTCGCTCAGTCGTAGAGAGAATTTTTAAAAGTGACCATTGATTGGCGGACAGCCATCCTAAGTCTTCGTGTGCAAAGCGCATCAACGCTTTGACCCAAGTGAAGCGGTCTTTCGTCGTCTTGGATGACGCCCGAAGTTTCCCTAGTTCGGCTCGAAACGCATCTCCATCGTCTCTCGTTATCTCGTCGATGGGCTTATTGCGTGTTAGCGTCTCAAACAACCTAAGTGCTCTGTGACACGCTTGAATACTGTCTGTACTTCGATGTTTAGACTCGCACCAACGATTGAATACGTCTCTTAGGGAGCGAGCCGGTACTTTGGGTTGGGCCACAGTCGCTCTGGTTTGGATGCTCGCTGTGGGACTTTGACTGAGCAGCTTTGACATCAAATCCGCCCTAAGTATCGTCGCTGCTAGAACAGCTTGCCGCTTTTGACAGGTGTGAAGGCTCTGGACAATACGGGTACGACCGTTAAAGAGATGTCGCTGGTTGGTCGGGATGATGAAACGCAGGTAGTAGTGACCGTTGCGTTCAAAGAGTCCGGTAGGTGTTGACATGGGCAAGGGCGCAAGAAAAGTGACACAAAAAGTGACACAAAACCGCCAATCGCCAGACCCTTTCCGTCCTAAGTCATTGATTACCAATAACTTGTAAGAAGAAAGGTGACGAGCCTTGACCCCGGCACTGGATCCACAGTTAGGGCTGCTTGGTTCCCCACCTGACCCGGTTGGCCGCTTCACCATGCGGGAAGGCCCGTCGGAAGCTATTCTACCTTGCGCGTGTGCGTTGCCTTGCTGAGTTCTGGCACTAGAATCGATGGCTTATGTCTTACACCGTCCTGGCTCGCAAGTACCGTCCTCACAATTTCACAGAAATGGTGGGGCAGGAGCACGTCGTAAAAGCTCTGACCAATGCGCTGGTGACGCAGCGCTTGCACCACGCGTATTTGTTCACTGGAACCCGGGGGGTTGGCAAGACGACGGTGTCGAGAATTTTGGCGAAGTCGCTCAACTGCGTAGGCCCAGACGGACAGGGGCAGGTGACTGCTGAGCCTTGTGGTGTGTGTGATGCTTGCCGCGATATTGATGCAGGTCGGTTTGTCGATTACACCGAGCTGGATGCAGCATCCAATCGCGGAGTAGATGAAGTTCAACAGTTGTTGGAGCAGGCGGTCTATAAGCCAGTTCAAGGTCGATATAAGGTCTTCATGATCGACGAAGTTCATATGCTGACCAACACCGCATTTAACGCGATGCTGAAGACTTTGGAGGAGCCTCCCGAATACCTTAAATTCGTGTTGGCGACCACCGATCCGCAAAAGGTCCCAGTCACTGTTTTATCTCGGTGCTTGCAATTCAACTTGCGACCCATGGCGCCTGCCACGATTGCCCAGCATTTGGCTCAGGTGCTTAGCCAAGAGGATGTCGCTTTCGAAGAAGGGGCGTTGCGCCACCTTGGCAATGCTGCGAGAGGCTCAATGCGCGATGCATTGAGCTTGACGGATCAAGCCATCGCCTACGGCAGTGGCAGTCTTCTAGAAGAGACTGTTCGTGCCATGTTGGGCGTAACTGATCGCCAACATGTCTTGGATCTCATTGGCGCATTGGCCAGGGGCGACGGCGCAGAGGTTGTGCGTTGCGTCGATGGTTTGCGTCTGGCAGGGCATCCTGCGGCATCCACATTAGAGGCCATGGCTGAGGTGCTGCAGCGCATGGCGGTTGCGCAGTTGGCGGGTGTCGAATCCCTCTCGACAGAGCCAGATGCCGCCGCAATGATTGAGCTCTCTCAACAAATGCCGCCAGACGAGACGCATTTGCTCTACAGCTTGTGCTTGCAGGGCCGCCAAGAATTGGGTCTGGCTGTCGATGAGTATGCGGGTCTGGTGATGGTTTTGCTGCGATTACTGGCTTTCAAGCCTTCAGCGTGGGGAAATCTCGAGGCTCAAAAAAAAAGCGCATTGAGACCTCAGACTGAGGGCACTGGGCAGGGAGCGCGTTACCAACCCAAGCCGAGCGAGGTAGACGTCGTATCGGATACCGCGGAGACCTCTCAGTCAAGCGAATCTGCGCAAACGGTCTCCGGAAATCCAGACCCTTTGGAGGCAACTGCAGTGCTTTCAGTTGCGCCACCACCCGTTCAGTCAGAAGACCCTGAATCGAGGTTGACTCCAACACATCCGCATTCTCAACGGACTCAACCCGAGATTGATGTTCCACCCTGGGAGGATCTTCCCAACTCACCCGCCATAGATGATTTGGGTCTATCGACAGTGTCAGATCGCTCCATTTCGCAGCCGCTCAATGGTGACGCGGCAGGGGTGGCATCGGCGCAGGCTCAAAAACATGATGCCGACCGAATCGATGTGTCAATCATTGAGCCGCTGGAGGGTTTGGTCCACCAAGGTCTGCGCGAGACATCAGAGCGGTTGGATCAGTCCGTGGCATCCGACAATCAGCCTGAAATTCGAGCGACACCAGAGGGCGATTTTTGGCTGGAGGCCGTATCTGGTTTGCTGGAGGCTGGCTTGGTCACGGCTCTGGCGCGTGAATTGGCACTGCAATCCCAATTGGTGGCGATTGATGAAGGCTGCACTCCCCCACATTGGCTGCTTCGGGTGGAAGGGACTTCACTCAATCAAGCGGGAGCGAAGGACAGATTATTGGCCGCACTAGCGGAGCGAGGGCATCGCGTGCAACTCTCTGTTGAAGTGGGGCGGGTATCTGACACCCCGGGTCGTCGTATGCGCGCCGAGCAATCCAAGCAACTTCGCTTGGCTGAGGAGGCATTGAAATCTGACCCGATGCTTGCCCCTGTATTTCAGTCATTTGGGGGCAAAATCATTGAAGGCACCTTGGTGCCAAGGTAAAAATATAGGCTCAATAGCCAAGCCAAACCAGTTGAATTTTTAGTGAATCGAGGAAATTGCTATGTTTAATAAAGGACAGCTCGCCGGCCTCATGAAGCAAGCCCAGGCGATGCAAGACAACCTGAAAAAAGCCCAAGACGAATTGGCTCAATTGGAGGTCATTGGCGAATCGGGTGCTGGAATGGTGAGAGTCACCATGACTTGCAAGCATGTTGTGAAGCGCATCGAAATCGATCCCTCTTTGGTCGGAGACGACAAAGATATGCTCGAGGACTTGGTGGCTGCGGCATTCAACGATGGCGTGCGCAAGGCAGAAGCAACCAGTGAAGCCAAGCTGGGCAAGATCACTGCGGGTATGCCTGGACTTCCAGGCGGCATGAAACTGCCTTTCTGACATGTCTGAAAACAGGGCTTTGCAGGGCTTGATTCAAGCCTTTGGCGTGTTGCCGGGTGTCGGCATCAAGTCCGCATCCCGCATGGCCCACCAACTTTTGGGTCATGATCGTGATGGCGCAATTCGTCTGTCACAGGCCTTGGCTCATGCCGTCGCGACTGTGCGGCATTGTCAACAATGCAACACCCTGAGCGAGACTGAGGTGTGTGGGCTTTGTGCGGACACCCGCAGAAACGCCTCCCGGCTATGTGTGGTCGAAACGCCTGCGGATCAAGATGCTCTTGAGAAAACCAAGGCGTTCGACGGGTACTATTTCGTACTGATGGGGCGGCTCAGTCCTTTGGATGGGGTTGGCGTCAAAGACATTGGGCTACAGAAGCTTTTCGATCGCGTGTTTCAAAGGACTGAGGCTGATGCCAGTGGAGTCGACCGCCCAACAGTGAGGGAGCTCATTTTGGCCACCAATTTCACAGCAGAGGGCGAAACCACGGCGCACGTGATTGCGCAAGCGCTCAAGGGTAGCGGTGTGAAGGTGACTCGACTCGCCAAGGGCGTGCCTGCGGGAAGCGAGCTGGAGTACGTTGATTTGAGCTCACTTGCCCATGCTGTGGTCGATCGACGCGAGCAATGAGGGCGACGGTGCCCTTAACCTGGAATTTTGAGCTTTTGCCCGACGCGAATCACGCTCTTGGCGTTCAAGCCATTGATTTCCAACAGGGCTTTGATTGACACGCCGTGCTGCCTGGCAATTGAACTGAGAGTGTCGCCGCGTTTGACGGTGACTCTGCGGGGTTCAGTACTTGATGAAGGTGGCTCTGAATGACGGACCGCCAGATACGCCACCAAGCGGTCATTTTTTTTCAATTGTGTGCTGGGCGACTTTTTGTTCAATTTCGCCAAAGCACGGGCGTTGACGCGGTAGCGCTTGGCAACTTGCTCCACTGTCTCGCCGGGTTTGAAACGCAAGACGGTCCGCTGGTAGGTGACTTCGTTTCGCAAGGAGAGCTGGGCAGTATTCGCTAGTTTGGCTGACACGTCGTTGTTCAACGTGTCATTGCGCCTGACCAGCAAAACTGACCCGGCCGTGACCAGGCGCCGCTTGGGAATGCCGTTGACAGAGCGCAGTTCGGACTCGTTCATTGCAACCATCTTGGCCAGGGTGTCCGTGTTGGCTGTCCTTGGA
Source organism: uncultured Burkholderiaceae bacterium (assembly GCA_964478285.1). GTDB lineage: Bacteria > Pseudomonadota > Gammaproteobacteria > Burkholderiales > Burkholderiaceae_C > RS62. The sequence goes on along the minus strand of CAYZHE010000016.1, from coordinate 47,865 downwards.
ACTCGCCAAGCGGTCCAAGTAGCCAATGCGCCTTGGTGCTCAGCCAGGGCGCTTTCGAATAGCGCAGCATTTTCCCAAGGTAGCAATATGCGTGGCAGACCCGCGGCGAGGATCACCGGCTGCTTCAACGACGGGTTCAGTGATCGAAACTCCGCTTCGGTGATGTTTGCGAATTGGGCTGCAAGGGCCACATCAATATCGCGGTCAATTTCGATGACATCAAAAAAGGGGTGGTTGGGTACGGTTGGGAGCTTGATGCCATATTTTTCAGGATTGAGCACAATCGCTTTGAAAGCCATCAGCTGTGGCACGTAGCTCCTGGTTTCGCGAGGCATTCGCAGCTCGTTGTAGCTGGTTCCCTTTTTTCGGGCTTTGTTGTTGCGAATGGCTTTCATCACATTGCCTTCGCCCCAGTTGTACGCAGCAAGTGCCAAGTGCCAGTCGCCGAACATGCCATACAACTGCTGCAAATAGTTGAGCGCCGCCTCGGTGGACTCCATGACGTCCCGGCGTTCGTCGCGAAAGACGTTTTGCTTCAAATCAAAATGGCGACCTGTTGCCGGCATGAACTGCCACATACCGGCCGCTTTGGCCCGGCTGTTGGCCTCGGGGTTGAAGGCACTTTCAATAAACGGCAGCAGCGCCAACTCCATTGGCATCTTGCGCTCGTCAAGGGCTTGCACGATGTAGTAAAGGTATTTTTGTGAGCGCTCGGTCATGCGAGCGATGTAGTCAGGCTTGCCCGCAAAAAAGGATTCGAAGTCAGCGGTTCTCTTGCCATCAAGCTCGGGCATCGAGAAGCCGGCCCGAATGCGATCCCATAAGTCCTCGGATGGCAAAGCAGGAGCGACCATATTGCTGTCAAGTTCGCTCACCTGCTCGATGGGCTGCAACTCACCTGACCAGATGACTGCGGGATTCTGACTCGCGGGCTCGCTTTGGGGCGCAGGTCTTTGTGTCGCAACAACCTCAACCGTCCCGACCTGCCCAATAGGTGGATTTTGGGGGGGCTTCAAGTCTAGGGTGGTGCATCCAGCCAGAAGTGAAAATATGACTGCGATGGGCACTGACTGGCCGATACGAAGGGGCTTCGTCATGGGTTTCAAAATGAATTTTTCCATTCCCGCAAGACGCCCAGCACTTCGGCTGGTCCGTCGAGGCGCGCATTGGCTCTGGTTTCTGCACTCGCGATCACCGCCGGCTCGACACAGCGCAGGAAGGGGTTGATCTGGAGCTCGGTCCCAATGGTGGATGGAAGCGTTGGGAGTTCGGCATCTCGCAACGACCGACACGATTGCACGTAGGCCTGTAAATCTAAATTGTCGGGTTCCACTGTGATGGCAAATCTCAAGTTTGCTAGCGTGTACTCGTGCGCGCAGCACACCCGCGTCGCGCTGGGATAGCTGGCCAACTTGCGAAGCGACTCATGCATTTGGCTGGGTGTGCCTTCAAACAGCCGTCCACAACCCCCCGAAAACAGAGTGTCACCGCAGAAGAGGATGGGGGCGATCTGATCTGGATTTAAAAAGTAGGCGACATGACCAGCGGTGTGTCCAGGGACATCAATGACGCTGACGCGCGTGCCAAAAATTTCGAGATCTTCACCCTCGGTGACACCCGAGTAAGTGAAATTCAAAGATTCCTTGGCTGGTCCGAAGACTTTGGTGTGGGGATATTCAGCGGTAAGCCTGTTCACTCCACCGACATGGTCGCCGTGGTGATGCGTGATCAATATGCCGGCGAGTTCAAGTTGATGGTCTGACAATGCACGAAGCACAGGGTCCGTTTCGCCCGGATCTACCACCCAAGCTTTGCCCTGGGTGTGTAACATCCATATGTAATTGTCTTGAAAAGCGGGTATGGCGATCAGGTGCATATGTGAAAGCTAACATGGCAACGGACAAGAGTGTCGCACAAGCCCATCTGGCAGAAGGGATTCTAAAGTTGGATATCTGGTGGAAAACTCCAGCTGGACAAATGACCATAGACTGGGAGCAGGCACAGTTGGACCTGTTGGTGGCTGATCGCTTTGGATTTCATGCGATGCAGTTGGGTTCCCCCGCCATCGACGGGCTGCGCAGCAATCGCATGCCTCATCGGTGGCTCGTTGGTGTGGCTTCAACTGAGACCATGGTCGTGAAGGGCGAGGGGAGCCATCGGTCGACTCAGGTTTGGGTTGATGACGATGCTTTGCCATTTGGTGGAGACACCATGGACTTGATGTTGCTCCCGCATACGCTGGAGTACAGCAGCGACCCGCATGGTTGTGTGCGCGAAGCGTACCGAGCACTTCGAGCTGAGGGGGTGCTGGTCATTACTGGATTCAACGAGTGGAGTTGGTGGGGCTTAAGCCAGTGGGTACGCCGCCGTTTGGCCAAGCTTGGGCTTCAAAAATGGGGTGTCGGCCGGATGTTTTTGCCGGCAGAGGGGGATTTTTTGAATGCCAGCAGGGTCAAGGATTGGCTGCGATTGATGGGTATGGAGATTCAAGAAGTCCGCCACGGGCTTTATCTACCGGCGATACAAGACCCCAAGTGGATTCATCGGTGGCAACCCCTAGAAAAATGGGGTCACCGATGGTGGCGTATCTTTGGCGCCGGCTTTGTGATCGTAGCCATCAAAAAGGTGCCGGCTGTGCGACTGATGTCTAAGCGCACGCGTCGGCTTGCCACCATGCCGTCCAACGCTCGCGCGGCAACCACCATGGGGGCTACGCCAGCCGAACGGTCTTACACTCATGGGCTTTAACGGTTAACCTACTTTTGCCCATGACGTCTGCTAAACCTGAAGCCCGTGTGACGATTTACACCGACGGTGCATGTAAAGGTAACCCAGGACCTGGAGGCTGGGGGGCGTATATGAAGACAGAGTCTCACGAGCGAGACCTGTTTGGCGGGGAGGCTGCGACCACCAACAATCGCATGGAGCTGATGGCGGTGATTCAGGCACTGGAGGCGCTCAAGCGTCCGTGCCAAATTGATTTGTGGCTGGACAGCCAATATGTTCGCCAAGGAATCACTGAATGGATTCACGGATGGAAAGCCAAAGGCTGGCGCACGGCTTCCAAGCAGCCGGTCAAAAATGCTGATTTATGGCAGCGCTTGGATGGCTTGGTTCACGGTGGCCCCCATGTCATCGAGTGGCACTGGGTCAAGGGTCACGCGGGTGACCCCGGTAATGAACGCGCAGATGCTCTAGCCAACAAGGGTGTGGAGTCCATTGATCGTTGATGCGTGCGCAACGCTGCGCAGCAATAAGAAGGTTTCGTGGCGCTCATTACCATGAGTCATCGGCCGATTTCACAGAATCATCCGGGAGATCTTCAGGGCGATTGATATTCGAGAGTATTTCATTGGGCCTTAAGGCCAGGGTTCGCGTGTTGATGCTCTCGAGAAATGAGGCGACCTTGAGGCATTTTTTCTCCAGACACTGAGTGAGCATGGGCAAGGTGCGGCGTGAAATCAGTGCCCATACCGGGTGCGATTGGACTGTGCCATCGTGGTCGTGCGAGCTCAATGTCACGGCATCGATCTCGGGCTCAGACAAAGCCAGCGATAGCAGGCGCGACAGCAAGTCGTCCGAGAAGCTCACTGCATCACAGGGCAGTACCCACAGCCAATCGGCCCTCGAGGCATCCATCCCGGCATGGATCCCAGCGAGCGGTCCATCGCCTTGAAATGCAGGGTTGTCTAATAAGGTGTTTTCAAAATACAGCCGTGCTTTCTCATGATTGCGAGTGGAGCAACTCACCCAAAGCGTGCTGGGTTGCGCCACGCGCTGAGATCTGGCGCGATCCGCAACTCGGAGGATGAGGGCCCGCCCTTGCCACTCGATCCACGCTTTGTCTTGCCCCATGCGACGGGACTGCCCGCCGGACAAAATCAAGACGTCAACCTTGGGTCGGCAGGCAGCCGGGGAATCGGCGTCAACCACCGATGTAGTGCATTTCGACACGTGGGCCATGGTCTGGGACACCTTGCGCGCGCAACAAAGAGTAGCGATCGGTTCGATCAGCCCAGACCCCGGCAATGTGACTCGCCAAATCGTTGGCGTTCATTCCGGAACGAATGGCACCTCTCAGGTCGTGTCCTGACGACGCAAACAGGCAGGTGTAGAGGCGCCCCTCTGTCGACAGGCGCATCCGATTGCAGTCGCCGCAAAAAGCTTGGGTGACGCTTGATATGAATCCAACCTCGCCGAGGCGCGGATCATATTCGCCCTTGCCATCAGCGTAGCCCCATCGCTCTGCGGTCTCACCGGGGCTCGACGCGGACAAGGCGACCAAGGGCATTTCAGAGCGGATGCGGTCAATGATGTCCTGCGAAGGAAGCACCTCGTCCATGCGCCATCCGTTGGTTTGCCCCACGTCCATGAACTCGATGAATCGAAGTGTCATACCGGTACCGCGGAAATAGCGAGCCATCGGCAGTATTTCCTGTTCATTGGTCCCTTTTTTGACCACCATGTTGATCTTGATCTTGTCCAAGCCGGCCTCTCGTGCCGCATGAATGCCTTCAAGCACATCCTTTACGGGCACGTTCATGTCGTTCATGGCTTGAAAAGTGGCGTCGTCCAACGCATCCAAACTCACGGTCACCCGCCGCAAACCTGCCTGCTTTAACGCGGCCGCTTTTTTGGCTAACAGCGTAGCGTTGGTGGTCAGCGTGATGTCCAACGGCTCGCCGTCTACTGTGCGCAGCTCAGCCAGCTGGGCAATGAGCACTTCGAGGTTTTTGCGCAGCAGTGGCTCACCGCCTGTGATGCGAATTTTGCGCACGCCCAAGAGCGTCGCTGCCTCAGCCACGCGCGTGAGCTCCTCGAAACTCAGCAACTGGGCGTGAGGCAAAAATTGGTAATCCCGCCCGAAAATACTCTTGGGCATGCAATAGCTACAGCGGAAATTGCAACGGTCTGTGACGCTGATCCGCAAATCCCTCAAGGGCCTGTTCAAGCGATCCCGAAGATCCGCGCCAACAATACCGTGACCGGCGCGTGTCGGGGCGATCTGATCCACAGGTGTGAGTGGGATCACGGTGCGCTTTGGCAAATCTGGGAAGGTCATGTCGGCTATTTTGCTACAGCTTTGAACGTCCCCGATGCGCCTGAGGAATCCACGTCAAGCAGGAAGGTGCTCCCGACCTCGCAAGGTCGGTGCAAGTAAAATGCGGGTTAATCCGGATTCGGATTCATACCCATTGACCAACAAGGCGAGCAAACGAGATGTCTTTAGATAACGTAACCCCTGGCGATAAAGCACCCGAAGAGTTTCACGTGATCATCGAAATTCCGATGAATGCAGATCCAATCAAGTATGAAGTCGATAAGGAAACGGGCGCCATTTTTGTAGATCGCTTTATGAGCACAGCGATGCATTACCCGACCAACTACGGTTACGTTCCCCAGACGATTGCTGGAGACGGTGACCCTGTCGATGTACTGGTGATCACACCAGTGCCACTGATCCCTGGCGTGGTCGTCAAATGTCGAGCCATCGGTGTATTGCAAATGGATGACGAAGCTGGCAGCGATGCGAAGGTGTTGGCCGTCCCAGTCAACAAGTTGCTTTCAATCTACAGCAATATCAACACGCCTGAAGATTTGAATCCTGGCACCCTGAACACCATCGCCCACTTTTTTGAGCACTACAAAGATTTGGAGAAGGGCAAATGGGTCAAAGTCAAGGGGTGGGAAGGCCCTGAAGCAGCCAAGAAAGAAATCGCTGACGGCATCGCCAACTACAAAAAATAATTGGCTGATCTCTGATTCGACAACCCGCCTAGGCGGGTTTTTTTAAGCCGATGCGCTGCGTTTAAAGGGGCTGCGTTGGTCCAACCACTGCTGGTACTCCTCGATGCCTTGCGCTTCTTGCGCCGTAAAGTGCGCCACGGCATCTGCGAAAGGCTTCGACGCCATCCAGTGGGCGCTTTGGGTGCGAGTCGGGAGCAGGGCCCTGGACATCTTGTGCTCTCCCTGGGCGCCTCCCTCAAAGCGTTGAACCCCCTGCGCGATACACCATTCAATGGGCTGGTAATAGCACGCTTCAAAGTGCAGGCAAGACAAATTTACCAATGATCCCCAATAGCGTCCATAGGCGACTTGGCGATCGTCTGAGAGTCCAACCAGACTCGCGGCGATGGGGCCTTGCTCTTCGGTTTCGGCGATGAACATGATCCAGTTGTCCGCCATTGTCTCCGACATTTGGGCAAAAAACTCTGGCGTCAAATAAGGGGCATTGCCGTGCTCCCAATAGGTCGTTGCGTAGCAGCGATAAAAAAACGCCCAATCCGTTTGGGTCAAGTCGCGCCCCGTTTTTGCAGTGAAGCGAACCCCCGCATCTGAAACTTTGCGCCGCTCGGCTTTGATCTTTTTGCGTTTGGCTTGTTGCAAACTTTGCAGAAACTCGTCAAAAGAGTGCCAGCCGGCGTGTGTCCAGTGAAATTGGACTCCCAATCGAATTGCCCACCCTGCCTCCTGAGTAGCTTCGGATTCCGGAGAGCTCAAAAACAAACAATGGACTGAAGAGCATTGACTCTCGCGTGCCCAAGTTTCAATCGCACCAATCAATGCGCTCCTGGCTGAGTTGTCGATAGCCAATAAGCGTTGACTGGGCACGGGGGTGAATGGGATGGCGATCACCGCTTTAGGGTAATACTGCAGGCCGTGCGTTTCGTAGGCGCGTGCCCAAGACCAATCGAACACGTATTCTCCGCGCGAGTGGTCCTTGAGGTAGAGCGGAGCAGCCGCACACAATTCATCTTGGTCCCACAGCGTCAACCACTGCGGATGCCAACCCGTGTCTGGGCAAGCGCTTTCGCTGGAGTCTAGAGCCCACAGATAATCGTATTTCAAAAATGGCGGGATGGTCGTCGAATCGCCATGGCTGCGATGTAACAAACGCGCCCATTTTTCGCGCGGTAAGGATGCGAGGTCGCTCACCACTCGAGTGACATAATCCACAGGGTAAGTTTCTGCAAGCGCTTCGGTTCGGGGCGTGATCACATTGGGTACCAATTGGAATTAGGCAAGAGATGATGCTCAAAGTTGCGGTTATACAGGCCAATTTCGTGGTCGGTGATTTGATGGGCAATGCCCAGAAAATCATTGATGCCTCGAGTGAAGCCTATCAACAAGGCGCTCAATTGGTCGTCACCCCAGAGCTGGCGCTGACGGGGTACGCCGCCGAGGATTTGTACCACCGCCCGGGATTTTTACGCGATTGCCAAGCTGCGATCGCAGTGGTCTCAGAAGCCACCACCCAATGGAAGGGTATGCACCTCGTCGTTGGCTTTCCCAGAACTTTGCAGGGTTCGGGGCGCACCCGAAATATCCTCGAGCCAGCCGCCACCAACGCTGCCCGAGTGATCAGCGAGGGACGTGTGATCGCGGAGTACGACAAATGGTCCTTGCCCAACTATCAAGTGTTTGATGAGCGCAGGTACTTCAAGGCGGGCAGTGATCCCTGTGTGTTTGAGCTAGCCGGTGTCAATGTTGGGCTCTTGATTTGTGAAGACGCATGGGTGGACGGACCAGCCGAGGCCGCCGTTGCACAAGGCGCTGAGGTTCTGGTCGTCTTGAATGCCTCGCCATTTCATGCGGGCAAGAGCTCCGAGCGGGAGCAGGTCATGGCCAACAGGGTGCGTCGAACAGGTGTGCCCCTCCTATACGCACACCTCGTGGGAGGACAAGATGAGGTGGTGTTTGAGGGGCGAAGCTTTGCCATGAACGGGCATGGTGAAACCCAAGTGCGGGCGCCAGGCTTTGCTGAGGCGCTTCCTATTTGGACGCTGTCTAAAGGCGAGTGGGCAGGTGAGCAAGCTCGTTTAGGTGACGAGTCGGAAGATTTGTGGCGGGCCTTGGTGATTGGCACCAGAGATTACGTCATCAAAAATGGTTTCCCGGGGGTTGTGCTGGGTTTGTCTGGTGGGATTGATTCAGCGTTGGTCTTGGCGATTGCTGTCGATGCCTTGGGGCCAGATCAGGTTAGGGCGGTCATGATGCCATCACCCTATACGGCTGATATTTCGTGGATTGATGCGCGCGACATGGCCGCCAGACTGCAAGTGCGATACGACGAAATCAATATTCGTCCCCACTTTGAGGCGTTCAAGGCCAGCCTGGCCGAAGATTTCGCGAATTTGGCAGAAGACACCACAGAAGAAAATTTGCAGGCGCGCATTCGTGGGACATTGCTGATGGCCATCAGCAACAAGCATGGAGGCTTGGTGCTCACCACGGGAAACAAAAGCGAAATGGCGACTGGTTATTGCACACTGTACGGCGACATGGCGGGTGGATTTGCCGTGATCAAAGATGTTGTCAAAACGCGGGTATTTGAATTGGCAAAATGGCGCAATCGCAATGACCCTTATGGACGAGGCCTTGATCCCATCCCTCAGCGAATCATCACGCGGCCGCCCAGCGCAGAGCTGCGTGCAGATCAGACTGATCAAGACAGTCTACCCGCCTATGCGATTTTGGACGCAATCATTCAACATTACATGGAAGAGGACAGCAGTCCAGCCGAGATTGTTGCCGCCGGGTACCGGGTCGCAGATGTAGACCAAGTGGTGCGCCTGATTCGCATCAATGAATACAAGCGCAGACAGGCTCCCATTGGTGTGAGGGTTACGCACCGAAGTTTTGGCAAGGATTGGCGTTATCCCATCACCAATCGGTATCGCCCCGTGAGTTGATCTTGGGCATAATGATCGCGTCAATCAATTGGAGGATGGCTCGTGCAACAAATCACTGCGGTGATCAAACCGTTTAAATTGGAAGAGGTGCGTGAAGCGCTTGCTGAGCAGGGCGTCACGGGTCTGACTGTGACCGAAGTCAAAGGTTTTGGTCGTCAAAAAGGACACACAGAACTGTACCGCGGTGCTGAGTACGTGGTCGATTTTTTACCCAAAGTGAAAGTCGAAGTGGTCGTCAATAGCGAGGATGTAGAGCGCTGTGTAGACGCGATCGTCGTCGCCGCTCGAACGGGCAAGATTGGCGATGGGAAGATCTTTGTGACGCCGGTGACCCGCGTGGTGCGCATCAGAACCGGCGAAGAGGATCAAAACGCGATTTGATTGAGACTTCCAGATGCCAGTATCTAGGTCCAGTACTCGCTGGGCCGCGTTGCAACGGTATCTGGCTAGATTGCGTTGGTATCCATTGCCCTGCGCGACTCCGACCATTGCTCAGCTAAAAGAGCAAGCAACTTGATTGTGTCGGAGTGCACTTGGATCAGATCCATTTGCCAGGCTGATACAAAGTCCACGTCGACGGTTTGTTGCATGAACGACAAAAGCCCGTTGTAGTAGCCGTGGCTGTTCAATAGACCGATGGGCTTGGCGTGGTAGCCGAGCTGTTTCCACGTCCACACTTCGAAGAACTCTTCGAAAGTTCCAATGCCGCCAGGTATGGCGAGAAACACATCAGCTTCCTCAGCCATCATGGCCTTGCGTTCGTGCATGTTGCGCACGACGTGCAGTTCGTCACAGGCCTCGTTGGCCAATTCTTTGCTGACCAGCGCTTCGGGAATGACGCCCATGACACTGCCACCGTGTTGCTGTGTCGATCGGGCCACTTGCCCCATCAATCCAGCATTGCCACCGCCGTACACCAGGCGTCCCCCGCGCTGACCAATCCATTGGCCGACCTCTTGTGCGACACCAACGAAACGCGGATCTGAGCTCACACGTGAACCGCAAAACACGGTCACTGAAAAAGGACGCTTCACCACCAACTCCATTTGTGAGCCATTGCGCCAAGCCATGTGCCACCACACCAAAGCATGGAAAGAAACACGGCAGCGCTACCCGTATCTTTGGCCCGTTTGGCCAAGGCGTTCCACTCTTCCGTATTCAAATCGACTGCGGCTTCGATGGCCGTGTTGAGTAATTCGACAAGCATCACCAAAAGAACCGTTCCGGCCAGCAGTGAAACTTCGACCCAGTCCCTGCCAACCCACAAAGATGCGGGCAACATGATTGACGCCAGCGCCAACTCGAAGCGAAAAGCGGGTTCTTCGCAACCAGCGCGGAGTCCAGCCAATGAATGCCGCAATGCCCACCAGAGGCGGGTCACTCCGGTGCGCTTCATGTGAATGCGGTGGTCTGGCTTTGCGCTCATGTTTTTTTTGTTGAAACGCTGATCAACCGCGTGCCCGCCCATGCGTCATGCCAAAACTGTGTCTGTGCTTGAAAGCGAGCCAAGATCGCCCAAATTGGAATCCAGCCCAGAGCCAACACCGAGGTGCTTATGGCATCGAGTTGCAGTGCCCAGCCTGCACTCAAGGGGGGCAGAAACCAGACCCAGGCCAAACAGTAACGCGCGATGGCCCGCGGCCAAGTTGGTGTCGTGCCGTCGGCAGCAACCAATTTGATGTGCCATGTTTTCATGGGTAAAGTTTGCCCCGAGCGGCGCCATTGCCAGGTGAAATACGCTCCTAGCACGAAGAAAAGCAGCATTTGCTGAGCCAGCCTGTTGTCCAGCGCGTGCCGCGTTTGGGTCAAAGAAGAAAAAGCGTAGTCGACGATGAAGACGACGCCGAAAAGCAGTACACCCTCATAAAGCCAGCAGGCGAGGCGGCGCTTGATTGACGGGATGTTTGTGGGTTCCATACCGCCAGATTGTCGCATCTGGGCGTCATTTGCTCTGGGTAAGGCGACATTTTTTAGAAATTCGTGGCGAGCTCGGAGAACTGCGCAATCTTCCTGCCATAATCCGCGATTGCATTTTTATCGGCAAACGGGTCTTGATTGCGCGTTTTATGAAGGCGCCCATGGTCAAGATGCCAAAGTCCTGCAACTGCTCCCACAAGGATCAGGGAAGGGCACCCACGGTTTTTCGTTAGAGAAATTCTCGGAAGGTTTCACATGAACATCGATCCTGCAGCACACGACTCTGCTGCCAAGGCCAACGCGGCCAGCCAAACTCCTGAACTGATGGGTTCAGAGATTCTTGTCAAGTCACTCCAAGCTGAAAACGTCAAGTACCTTTGGGGCTATCCCGGAGGAGCAGTGCTGTACATCTACGATGCACTGTACAAGCAAGACACGATTCAGCACGTTCTGGTCCGCCACGAACAAGCCGCGGTTCACGCCGCCGATGGTTACGCCCGGGCTACCGGTGATGTCGGCGTGGCGTTGGTCACGTCAGGTCCTGGACTGACCAATGCTGTGACTGGCATTGCAACAGCCTATATGGACAGCATTCCCATGGTCATCATCTCTGGCCAGGTGCCCACCGCGGCCATTGGCCTTGATGCCTTCCAGGAGTGTGACACCGTAGGCATCACCAGACCTATCGTTAAACACAACTTCTTGGTCAAGGACGTCAAAGATTTGGCGATGACCATGAAAAAAGCATTCCACATTGCCAGGACCGGCCGTCCTGGCCCAGTGGTGGTTGATGTGCCCAAGGACGTGTCGTTCAATCGCGCCGCCTTTGAGGGCTACCCCGCTGAAGTGAACATGCGAAGCTATAACCCTGTTCGCAAGGGTCATGCCGGTCAGATTCGCAAGGCTTTGCAGCTGCTGTTGACTGCCAAACGCCCCTATATCTACACCGGTGGTGGGGTAGTACTAGGCAAGGCGGTGGATCAATTGCGTGAATTGGTTGACTTGTTGAACTACCCAGTCACCAACACCCTCATGGGGCTCGGCGCGTTCCCATCAACCGATCGACGCTTTTTGGGTATGTTGGGCATGCACGGCACTTTGGAGGCGAACCACGCCATGCAAGAGTGCGACGTGTTGTTGGCTATTGGAGCGCGCTTTGATGATCGTGTGATCGGCAATCCAAAGCACTTCGCCCAGAATGATCGAAAAATCATTCATATTGATATCGATCCCAGCAGCATTTCCAAGCGAGTCAAGGTTGACGTGCCCATCGTGGGCGATGTGAAAGATGTGCTGAACGAGATCAATGCGATGTTGCGTGAAACATCAACGCGCATGGACCCAGCTGATTTGAAGACCTGGTGGAACAGCATTGAAGGATGGCGCAGCCGCGACTGCCTTCAATTCGATCGCAACAACAAGGACGTGATCAAGCCTCAAAGCGTGATTGAGACCCTTTGGAATATGACCAAAAACGACGACGTGTACATCACTTCGGACGTGGGACAACACCAAATGTGGGCAGCCCAGTATTACCGCTTTGACCAACCGAACCGCTGGATCAACTCAGGTGGCTTAGGCACCATGGGCGTTGGTATTCCCTATGCGATGGGCATCAAGCTGGCCAAACCTGAGAGCGAGGTGTTTTGCGTTACGGGTGAAGGCTCGGTACAAATGTGCATTCAAGAACTGTCCACCTGTTTGCAATACAACACGCCGATCAAAATCTTGTCTTTGAACAACCGTTACCTTGGAATGGTTCGCCAATGGCAAGAGATTGAATACTCTGGCCGCTACAGCCACAGTTACATGGATGCGTTGCCCAACTTTGTCAAATTGGCAGAGTCCTACGGGCATGTCGGTCTGCTCATCGAGCGACCTCAGGATGTTGAGGGTGCGTTGATTGAGGCGCGCAAGCTCAAGGACCGAACCGTGTTCATTGACTTCCGCACTGACCCCACGGAGAACGTATTCCCCATGGTGCAGGCTGGGCGCGGTATCACTGAAATGCTGCTTGGAAGCGAAGACCTTTGATTCATCACGGGTGAAGTGCCTGTGGCAAGCAGATGTGCGTGCCACTCCACTTCTCCCCACTATCGTTGCTCGACGGGGTTGCTTACCGGTGACCCCTGAGGAGTGCGAAAAGGAAAAAAATGCGACACATTATTGCTGTACTGCTTGAAAACGAGCCTGGTGCATTGTCTCGGGTAGTGGGCTTATTTTCAGCCCGAGGCTACAACATCGAAAGTCTCTCGGTGGCGCCCACCGAAGACCCCAGTTTGTCTCGCATGACGATTCAGACCACGGGTTCTGAAGATGTCATTGAACAAATCACCAAGCACCTGAATCGACTGATTGAGGTGGTTAAGGTGGTCGACTTGAGCGAGGGTGCCTATACAGAGCGAGAGCTCATGCTTGTAAAAGTGCGCGCCGTGGGCAAGGAGCGAGAAGAAATCAAACGCACCGCTGATATATTCCGCGGGCGAATCATCGATGTGACCGAGCGCAGCTACACAGTAGAAGTGACCGGTGACGAGTCCAAGAACGATGCGTTCTTAGAAGCCTTAGACCGCTCCGCGATTTTGGAGACCGTGCGCACAGGAGCCTGTGGTATCGGTCGAGGTGAGAGAATACTGCGCGCCTAAATATCAAATTAACTCCAAGCGGTTTCCATTTGTATGAGCACCGCTTGGCCACAAGAATTCAACTGAAAGGAACGATATGCAAGTTTTTTACGATAAGGATTGTGATCTCAGCCTGATCAAGGGCAAAACGGTTGCAATCATTGGCTACGGGAGCCAAGGCCACGCACATGCTCAAAACCTGAACGACAGCGGCGTCAAAGTTGTTGTCGGTTTGCGCAAAGGTGGTGCTTCTTGGTCCAAGGCCGAAGGCGCTGGCTTGAAGGTGATGGAAGTGGAAGCCGCTGCGGCTGCAGCGGATGTCGTCATGATTCTGTTGCCTGATGAAAACATCGCTGATGTATACAACCAGCAAGTTGCTCCCAACATGAAGGCTGGTGCATCTTTGGCGTTTGCCCACGGTTTCAATGTGCACTACAACCAAGTTGTGCCCCGTGCCGATATCGATGTCTGGATGGTCGCACCCAAAGCCCCTGGTCATACCGTTCGCAATACCTACACTCAAGGTGGCGGCGTGCCACACTTGGTCGCGATTTATCAAGACGTGTCCGGCAAAGCTCGCGATCTCGCCCTGTCATATGCCATGGCGAACGGTGGTGGTAAAGCCGGCATCATCGAGACCACCTTCAAAGAAGAGACCGAGACAGATTTGTTCGGCGAACAGGCTGTTTTGTGTGGCGGCGCAATGGAGCTGGTCCGCATGGGTTTTGAGACCCTAACGGAAGCTGGCTATGCCCCCGAGATGGCTTACTTCGAATGTTTGCACGAGCTCAAGTTGATCGTCGACTTGATGTACGAGGGCGGTATTGCGAACATGAATTACTCCATCTCTAACAACGCTGAGTATGGCGAGTACGTGACCGGGCCTGAGGTGGTCAACGAATCGAGCCGCGAGGCGATGCGCAATGCACTGAAGCGCATTCAAACCGGTGAATACGCCAAGATGTTCATTCTTGAGGGTAAAACCAATTACCCCAGCATGACAGGTCGCCGTCGCTTGTTGGCTGAGCACCCCATTGAGCAAGTGGGTGCACAGTTGCGCGCGATGATGCCTTGGATTGCCAAAAACAAGCTGGTCGACAAGACCAAGAACTGAGTCTGACAAGACCGGTCACCTCAAAGGCCACTTCGGTGGCCTTTGTCATTGATGATTCCTATCGGCCGGCTTAAACTGTCATGCTTGATTTGAAAGAATGAACCCTGTGGCTCCCCATCAAAACGAAACTTCTTCATTGCCGTTGCGAAAGAAGGGCATTTATTTGTTACCCAACCTCATCACCTTGGCGGCGATGTTTGGTGGCTTTTATGCCATTGTGATGGCGATCTCAGGCCGTTTCGAGATGGCTGCGCTTGGCATATTTGTGGCGATGGTATTGGACGGCATGGATGGTCGCGTCGCCCGATTGACGAACACGCAAAGTGCCTTTGGCGAGCAGATGGACTCGCTTTCGGACATGGTTTCATTCGGAGTCGCTCCGGGCTTGATTGCCTATGAGTGGGCGTTGCGTGGACTGGGACGCTGGGGCTGGCTGGCTGCATTTGTTTACACAGCATGTGCAGCGTTGCGACTAGCTCGATTCAATGTCAACGTTGGTGTGGTTGACAAACGCTATTTTCAAGGCCTACCGTCTCCCGCCGCCGCGGCTTTGGTCGCCGGGTTTATTTGGTTATTGGATGACGCTGGAGTCAAAGGCGCTGATGTATCTTGGGTGATGTTTGCGCTTGTGTTGTACGCGGGATTGACGATGGCGACGAATGTGCCGTTTTACTCTTTCAAAGACTTTCACCCCAAGCGCAGCGTGCCTTTTGCAGTGATCGTTGCTTTGGTGCTCGGAATCGCAGTGATCAATGTGCACCCGCCAACCGCGCTTTTTGCACTCTTTGTGGTCTATGGGCTCTCTGGCTACGCGGTCTATGTTTGGCGCAAGTTCAAGGGCGAACCCACCAGCGTCATCAGCACCTCAACTGACGAGCCAGAGGAGAGGGGACTGCATGACTGATTGTGTTGCATATGTGTCACCTCAGGATGCCTTTGTCTGCGTCGGGTGACTGCACATGTGCTACATTCTTTCCATGCATAACGTTGTCGCGCTAAACCTACTAGGTCTGTCCAAAGGGCAGATGGGTTAGCGCGTTCAGCTTTAACACCCACGGCCCGTTAGCACCCGCAGCGGGCCGTTTGCATTTGGGCTGTGGGTATTTAGCCCACAAGGCATTCTTGGAGAACCACATGAGCGATCAACTCATTATTTTTGACACCACATTGCGCGACGGCGAGCAGTCCCCCGGGGCATCGATGACCAAAGACGAAAAGCTGCGGATTGCCAAGCAGTTGGAGCGCTTGAAGGTCGACGTCATTGAGGCGGGGTTCGCAGCCAGCTCCAATGGTGATTTCGAATGTGTCAAGGCGATTGCCGCTGCGATCAAGGACTCAACCGTTTGCTCTTTGGCGCGTGCCAACGATCGAGATATTGCTCGCGCTGCTGAGGCGATCAAAGGCGCCAATTCCGGCAGGATTCATACCTTCATTGCCACCAGCCCGTTGCACATGGAAAAGAAGCTTCGGATGACACCGGATGAAGTGTTTGAGGAAGCCAAGCGTGCAGTCCGTTTCGCTCGCAACCATACCGACAACATCGAATTCAGCCCAGAGGATGGTTACCGCAGTGAGGTGGATTTCTTGTGCAGGATTTTGGAAGCGGTGATCAAAGAGGGTGCCACTACTATCAACATTCCGGACACGGTCGGGTATGCGATCCCAGAGCTGTACGGTAATTTCATCAAGACGTTGCGCGAGCGAATTCCCAATTCCGACAAGGCCATTTGGTCCGTGCACTGCCACAACGACTTGGGTATGGCGACTGCAAACTCCCTGGCTGGCGTTCAAATCGGTGGTGCGAGACAGATCGAATGCACGATCAACGGCTTGGGAGAGAGGGCTGGAAACTGCTCGCTCGAAGAAGTGGTGATGGCGATCAAGACACGCAGAGATTATTTCAATTTGAATTTGGGCATCGACGCGAGCCAGATTGTGCCGGCCTCCCGTTTGGTAAGTCAGACAACTGGATTCGTGGTTCAACCCAACAAGGCAGTGGTCGGCGCCAATGCGTTCGCGCACGCGTCAGGCATTCACCAAGATGGTGTGTTGAAGGCTCGCGATACATATGAAATCATGCGCGCCGAAGATGTGGGCTGGTCGGCCAATAAAATCGTCTTGGGTAAATTGTCGGGCCGCAATGCGTTCAAGCAGCGCTTGCAGGAGCTCGGCATTGAGCTCGAAAGTGAAGCCGACGCCAACGCAGCGTTCGCCCGATTCAAAGAGCTTGCCGACCGCAAGGCAGAGATATTTGATGAGGACATCATTGCGCTCGCTAGCGAGGATGCCAAGGCCGCAAAGCAAGAAGCCTATGGACTGGTGTCTTTGAGCCAACGCAGTGAGACAGGCGAGCGTCCTCAAGCAACGATCGTATTTCAAAGTCAGGGCAAAGAGGTCACGGCCTCCTCGGATGGCAATGGTCCTGTGGATGCCTCGTTTAAAGCCATCGAATCGGTGGTCTCCAGTGGGGCGGAGTTGATGTTGTATTCCGTCAATGCCATCACTTCAGGATCGACCGAGAGCCAGGGAGAGGTCACGGTTCGATTGCAGCGATCAGGCCGAATCGTGAATGGCGTCGGTGCCGATCCTGACATTGTGGTGGCCTCAGCCAAGGCTTACTTAAGCGCCCTCAACAAACTGGCGTCCAATGTGGAGCGGGTCAGTCCCCAAGGCCTCTGATTTTCAGGGCTAAGGACGAAGGAAAGGCAGGTGGCACACCTGCCTTTTTTCATGATCCTGTCGAATCTTCCATCACAGGCTAGACGAAATAAATAATGCAGGTATACTCTCAAGCTTGAAGTCAATAACTTTCATTAAGTTGTTGAAATTATTGAAATAATGGAAAACTCATTCCATTGTCCACAACGCTCCTGCAGGATTTATGCGCTTAAACACAGTGGTATTGATTGTGCTGAGTCTCTTGGCACCCTATGCAGTGGCACGGGATAAGGCTGCAGTCCATGTGGATGAAGCACGGGCGGCATTGCGCCAAGTCAACCGGGTTTCGAGCGATTCAAACCGGGCCTCGCGGACCAATTCTGTGGTCTCGGCCAAGGTTGGCGAGACTCGAAAAACCTACAGCAAGCGCTCAGCGCGGACCAAGGTCAAAGCAACCAAGCGTTCTCAAGCGCGTTGGAAGGCATCGTCATCTTCTTCGTTGGGTCACCAGTTGGGGCTCAACAAAGTGCGAGACGACCTCAAGTTGCGCTCCAGCGTCGCTTTTGTCATGGATCCTGAGACGCATGAAGTTCTGTTCAGCAAAAATGAGCAAGTCGTTCTCCCCATTGCATCACTGACCAAGTTGATGACCGCTTTGGTGATCAATGACCAAGATTTGGACATGAATGAGGTGATCACCATCACCAATGAGGATGTGGATCGCTTGAAAAACAGCGGTTCTCGCCTGAGGGTGGGGTCAAAGTTGACGCGAAAGCAGTTGCTTCACTTGGCGCTGATGTCCAGCGAAAATCGAGCTGCTCATGCGCTTGGCCGGACTTTCCCCGGCGGTATCAATCGCTTTGTCGAAAATATGAATGCCAAAGCGGCTTTGCTCGGCATGACTTCGAGCGTCTTTGTAGAGCCTACTGGTCTGTCTAGCGATAACAAATCGAATGCCATGGATTTGGCTCGTTTGGTGAGTGTTGCTGCAACCAGGCCGCTCCTGCGCGAGCTTTCCACTGACGAGGATGCGACGGTTCTAGCGGGACGACGCCATTTGGCCTATCACAATACCAATGCATTGGTTCGCTCAGATCGCTGGGATATTTCTTTGCAGAAAACGGGCTACATCAAGGAAGCAGGGCGTTGCTTGGTGATGAAAGCTCAATTGGCAGAGCGTTCAGTGATCATGGTATTTTTGGATTCAGTTGGTAAATACTCCCGCTTGGGCGATGCCAATCGAGTGCGCAATTGGCTGGAATCCAATCAGAAAATTAGCCAAACCCACGCCAGTTCCGACGGTAACTCTTAGCCCGTTGAGGGTTAGATCTCGTCAATTGCCGGTATAGCCAAGCGCACGTGATATGTCGCGTGCCGCCATTTGAAGTCTCGGTGCCCAAGCCTCATCTAGGCGGCTGGCGGGTGCTGAGATCGAGAGCCCAGCGACCAGCTGACCTTGATCATCCAAGATCCCTGCGGCCATACAACGCACACCAAGTTCCAGTTCCTCGTTGTCACGCGCCATTCCCATGCGTCGCGCCGTGTCAAGTTCGCGCTCAAGAGCGGGCAACTGGGTGATGCTGTTTTTCGTCTGCCCGGCAAGACCGGTGCGTGTGGCATATGCTCGCAGCCGACTGGGCTCTTCGGCAGCCAAAAACAGTTTGCCGACCGACGTGAGGTGGAGCGGGGCTCGGCCGCCTATCGCTCGAACAACTTGCATGCCCGACCGCTCGCTGTAGCTCCGTTCGATATAAACGATCTCGTCGCCCTGCCGCACACTGAGGTTCACGGGTTGTTGAATTTGTCGATACAAATCCTTCATCGGTCCGAGCGCGACGTCTCGCACGTTGAGGCGGGCCTTGACGAGGTTACCTAGTTCGAGCAGCCGCATCCCCAATCGATAAGTGCCTGATTCAGGTCGGTCGACAAAGCGTCCTTGAGCCAGGTCGTTCAAGATGCGGTGTGCGGTGGAGGGATGCAAGCCTGTCTTCTCGCTGATCTCTTTGAGCGACATGGCGTCTTCGCGCGACGCCAGCACTTCAAAAAGTCCGAACATCCGTTCGATGACTTGAACTGTTGGCTTGGAATGGTTTGGTGGCCTTTGCATTGCAAAACGTCTTTTCTCTTTATGGAAAAGAAATTTTACAGGGTGAAAAGCCAATCAGCCACTTGAATGTGAAATCCGTGACCCGCTGAACACAGGTCCATGGGGCACCCAGTGTCCATGAGTCAAGCGCTCTTGCGGCAAAAAGTGGCTTTTGTATGCCATTTTGTTGCTCTCCTCGATCCAATAGCCAAGGTAGACGTAGCTGAGTCCGAGTCGCTTGGCCTGTTCGATTTGCCAGATGATGCCGTAAGTACCAAGGCTGTGCTTGTGCTCAGGGCTAAAAAACGTATACACAGCGGACAGTCCATCCCTGACGACATCAACGATGGACACCATCACCAGCTCGGCTGCTCCATCCGCCTTGGGTTCCCAAAATTCAACCAACCGGGTGTTGACATGTGAGGCGAGCAAAAATTGTCGGTACTGCTGAGGGTCGTCCTCGTCCATGCCGCCGCCAGAATGGCGAGCATTTTGATAGCGCTGGTACAACTCAAAGTGTGCATAGTCAAAGACGGGGCTCATCATCCGAGTTTGCAAGTGCCCTAGGCGTTTTGCGGCGCGTTTTTGCTGTGACGAGGGTAGGAAATGCTCGACAGGAATGCGAACAGATACACACGCCTGGCACGCATCACAATGCGGGCGGTAGGCGAACAACCCGCTGCGGCGAAAACCTTTGGTGATCAAATCACTGTAGACGTCCGCGCGCACCCGATCGCTAGGGGTTGCCACCTGCGAGCGAGCCTCGCGCGCAGCGATGTAGCTGCACGGGAAGGGCGCCGTTGAATAGAACTGAATGGCCTCCCAGGGGAGTTCTTGCGGATGCGTCATAGTGAGACGGGCTATGGTTTAAACCGATAAACGCGAATCCCAACTTTGCCACATCTGCGGATTGAACTCCCAAGTGGGGGATTTGTGTTCAACCCGATGTTGCACGACGGCTAAGAAATCCGTCGCAGGCATGGGTTTGGCACCCATGAGCGCCAGGTGGTCGGTTTCTTGTTGGCAGTCGATGGACTCGATGCCTTGGAGTGCGCAGAAAGCCACCAAAGCGGCGAGGGCGACTTTAGATGCGTTGGGGCGCAGCGAGTACATGGATTCGCCGAAAACCATGGTTCCGATGTTGACGCAATACAGTCCGCCCACAGGCTCCCCCTGCCACAAGGTTTCAACGGCATGGGCGTGGCCAAGACGATGAAGGTCGGTGTACGCATCGATCAGTTCAGGAGTGATCCAGCTGCCTGATTGCCCGTGTCTAAGCACGCGGGAGCAGCGCTCGATCACCGATCTGAAGTCGCGATTGAAAGCAATTGCTAGCTGGCCAGTTCTGAGTCCAGCGTGCACCCATTTGCGCAAACTTCGGTGAAATCGAAACTCCGAGACCTGCAACACCATTCGAGGTGATGGGCTCCACCACAACACCGGTTGGCCCGGAGAGTACCAAGGGAAAACACCCTTTCGGTAGGCCTCGATCAGGCGCGTAGCATGGATATCGTCCCCTGCAGCCAACAGGCCGGGTATCGGCGCATGAGGCCCCCAAGCCTCGCTCGGCGGAGGGAGCGCTTCGTGGCGCTCAACCCACGGAATGCCGACTTGCCCTGGCGTTTTCATGCACCCAACATCAACTCTTTTGGGGGCGTTTTGGCGCGTCCCAATCGAGGTGATGAAACCCAAATTGTCCCCTTTTGGCGTCCTCAAAATGGGCCTCCAAAGTCAAGCGAACTGTCGCAAAAGCCAACTCTGACCATGGGATTTCGGCTTCGCTGAACAACGCCACACGCAGCGACTCAGGTCCAGGATTGAAGTCCAGACTCTGCAGCTCAGCTCGATAGAAAAGGTGTACTTGACCCACCGTCGCGACGTTGATCAGACTAAATAATGGGCCCAGTTCAATGACGGCGCCGGCTTCCTCGTCCGTTTCTCGCGCTGCCCCTTCAGCGGTCGTCTCGTTCAGTTCCATGAATCCAGCGGGAAGCGTCCATTTGCCATGCCTCGGCTCAATGGCTCGCTGGCACAACAGCACGCGCCCATCGCGCCACACCGGTATCGTTCCCACCACCATGAGTGGGTTCACATAGTGGACGGTGTGACAACTTGAGCACACTGCCCGCACACGGGTGTCGCCATCGTCTGGACATCGGTGTTCAACGGCATTGCCACAGGCGCGGCAGTAATGGATGGTGCGATCGAACATGGCGGCGACTTTCGTTCTCAGATGTGCGTGAATGGCTCTTATTCTGCCTTGTTCAGGCGCGTGCTGTTGAAGCGGGGTGAGTCACCCTTTGGTGCGAGCTGATCCTCGGTAAACTGTCGGCATGGGTGTCATGCAATTTGAATGGGCGTCAGGATTTTCTGATCCCGAGAAATCGGTCAAGGTGTTTTGCACGGACCGCAGGGATGGGCTGTCAATGCCGCCATGGGACGCATTCAATTTGGGCCTCCACGTGGGGGATCTTGCTGATTCTGTCCGAGCCAATCGGCACATTTTGACCGATGCTTTGGGAGTGTCCGTCGCGTGGGTGCAGCAAGTTCATGGCGTTCAGGTGCACCGTGTGACAGAAGCAGGCGAGTATTCTGTCCAGGCCGATGCCTTGCTGACAACCGTGCCCGGTGTGGCTTTGAGCATGATGGTGGCCGATTGTTTGCCTGTGATATTGAGTCACCGCAAGTTGCCATGCGTGGTCGCAGCGCACGCGGGATGGCGTGGCTTGAGTGCAGGTGTCCTCGAGGCTTCCGTGATCGCGATGGCCGATGCCATCGGTGAGGACGCAGACCTGGTGGCTGCTCATACCTCAGCGTGGCTAGGACCTTGCATTGGTCCGACTCACTTCGAAGTCGGTCAAGATGTATGGGATGCGTTCGTTGGCCGAGAAGACGAAGACCGCATCGCCTTTGCTCCCAGTGGACATCCCGGCCGCTACTTGGCGGACTTGGCCCTGCTGGCCAAAATGCGCTTGTCGCGGCTTGGAATCAACCGATGTGAAGGCAACGACAGTTCGCTGTCTTGGTGTACGTTTGCGAACCCTGAGCGCTATTTCAGTCACCGCCGAGATGCGAGCAAACGAGGTTCATCGGGGCGCATGGCGTTCGGCGTCTGGATCGCTCGATGATTGGGTGTCCGAATCGGTTGGCGGCGGCGCAGAGGGGTGAGTGGCATCAGGCGCTGCACGCTCGGCAAGCTCTTGGGCTTTGAGCTTGGCCTTTCGCGCCGGGGTTCCCAGAATGTAGGCCAACAATCCGGCCGGCAGCAGTCCATACAGGGCAAAGGTCACCATTGCGCCGAATACATTGCCATTGGGTGCGAAAGCTTCAGCGACGGCCATCAAGACGGCCACATACATCCAAGCAATGATGACCAAATACATTTGCGTAACTTTAAAAAAATTGACTCACGTCAGTTAATTGGAAGCCCAAATCGACATACTATGTGGCTCAGAAGCCCAAAGATGGCTTTACCTAAGGGCCAAGGCACTCAGTTCTAGGGGAGAGTATGAGCCAATCCAATGACTGGTCCCAAATGTGGGGTCAATGGCAACAAGCCATGACTGATTCGTGGTCGAAGTTGTTGCAATCACCTGAAGCGGTGCAGGCGATGCCATGGGCGCAAGGTGGATTTGGGGCGTTGCCCAACCTCGGCAATAACATGCCAGAGCCCGCGAAATGGCTTCAGTCCATCACGGGGCAAGTGGTGAGCGTCAATCCCGATAAGCTCGCAGAAATTCAAAAGTCTTACGCTGAACAGGCGGCGGAGTTGTGGAATCAAGGACTGCAGGGCAAGTCTTTTGGGGACCGCCGATTCAACAGCGAGGCTTGGGCTGGTAATCCGCTCTCGTCGTATGTTGCTGCCACATACCTCTTGAACGCACGTGCCTTGCTGGCATTGGCGGATGCTGTCGAAGGGGATGCCAAATCCCGCCAGCGCGTGCAGTTCGCGGTACAGCAGTGGGTTGACGCGACAGCGCCAAGCAATTTTTTGGCATTCAATGCCGACGCGCTAAAGAAGGCCGTCGACACGCAAGGCGAGAGCCTGGTCACTGGCGCTCTCAATTTGGTGAGTGATCTGCGCAAGGGCCATGTTTCTATGACTGACGAAGAGGCATTCGAAGTCGGAAAAAATGTCGCCACCAGCGAGGGCGCGGTAGTCTTTGAAAATGAATTTTTTCAGTTGCTGGAGTACAAACCGCTGACGTCTCAGGTTTACGAGCGTCCATTTTTATTGGTCCCCCCTTGTATCAACAAGTTCTACATTCTTGACCTACAGCCTGAAAATTCTTTCGTGCGTTATGCGACAGAGCAGGGGCACCGCACATTCGTTGTGAGTTGGCGAAATCCGGATGAGTCGATGCGACATGTCACCTGGGACGACTACATCGAGAAAGGTGCGATGGAAGCGATCCGGGTCGTCAGAGAGATCGGACAAACCGAGGACATCAACGCGCTCGGTTTTTGCGTCGGAGGGACCATTTTGTCGAATGCGCTGGCAGTGCACGCTGCTCGCGGCGAGAAGCCCGTCAATAGCGTCACATTCCTCACGACGCTATTGGATTTCACGGACACCGGTGTACTCGATGTCTTCATCGATGAAAATTTTGTCAAATTCAGGGAACTCCAGTTTGCCAAGGGTGGTTTGATGCCCGGCCAAGATTTGGCAACCACGTTCTCGTTCTTGCGGCCCAACGATTTGGTGTGGAATTACGTGGTGGGCAACTACCTCAAAGGCGAAGCGCCTCCGCCGTTCGATTTGCTCTATTGGAACGGCGACTCTACCAATTTGCCTGGCCCCATGTACGCTTGGTATCTGCGCAACACCTATTTAGAAAACAGGCTCGTGAAGCCAGGGCAGGCCACGGTGTGCGGCGAAAGATTAGATTTCAATCAAGTAAAAATCCCCGCGTACATCTATGGCTCACGGGAGGACCATATCGTTCCCATCGGCGGCGCTTACGCCACCACACAACACTGGGCGGGTCCGAAGCGTTTCGTGATGGGGGCCTCTGGTCATATCGCCGGAGTCATTAATCCTGCAAGCAAAGGAAAGCGCTCGCATTGGATCGGGTCAGATAAGAAATACCCAGCCGATGTGCAGGATTGGATCGACGAGGCCACAGAACACAAGGGAAGTTGGTGGGGCGACTGGTCCAGTTGGCTGAGCAAACACGCTGGTGCAAAGATCGCGGCCCCCAAAACTTATGGCCGCGCTCGAACCGCTTATAAATCGTTGGAGCCAGCGCCAGGAAGTTACGTCAAAGCAAAAGCTTGACCATTGGACACGACACAAAATACGCAATCAAAGGAGATCTTTCATGGAAGACATCGTTATCGTCGCAGCAGTCCGCACAGCGGTAGGTAAATTTGGAGGCTCTTTGGCGGGCATTCCCGCCACAGATTTAGGCGCGACTGTCGTCAAGGCCTTGATGGAACAAACGGGTGTCAAACCAGAACAGGTCGGGGAAGTCATCATGGGTCAGGTACTGGCCGCTGGTGTGGGCCAGAACCCTGCACGCCAAACGGTGATCAAAGCCGGCTTACCCAAGGAAATTCCAGGCTTGACCATCAATGCCGTTTGTGGATCTGGCTTGAAGGCCGTCATGTTGGCTGCTCAAGCCGTTGCTGCCGGTGATAGCGAAATCGTGATCGCGGGCGGTCAAGAGAATATGAGCGCTTCGCCGCACGTCGTCAATGGTTCTCGCAATGGTCAGCGCATGGGCGATTGGAAGATGCAAGACACCATGATCGTTGACGGTCTGTGGGATGTGTACAACCAATACCATATGGGTATTACCGCTGAAAACGTGGCGAAGCAAGAGGGTATCGATCGCGCTGCACAAGATGCTCTCGCCTTGGCCAGCCAAACCAAAGCTGCCGCCGCCCAAGACGCAGGCAAATTCAAAGGCGAAATCGTTCCGGTTTTGATTCCACAGCGCAAAGGCGACCCCATCGTGTTTGACAGCGACGAGTTCATCAATCGGAAAACCAATGCGGATGGTCTTGCTGGCTTGCGTCCCGCTTTTGATAAGGCGGGCAGCGTCACTGCAGGCAATGCCTCAGGAATCAACGACGGCGCTGCTGCAGTCATGGTGATGTCTGCAAAGAAGGCGGCCGAGTTGGGTCTGAAACCCATGGCGCGCATCGCCAGCTATGCGACGACGGGATTGGCGCCTGAGACCATGGGCCTAGGGCCAGTACCAGCGTCAAAGAAAGCGCTGGCGCGGGCGGGTTGGTCTGTCGATGAAGTAGATCTTTTTGAACTCAACGAGGCGTTTGCGGCGCAGGCTTGTGCGGTGAATAACTTGCTCGGACTCGATGCCAGCAAAGTCAACGTCAATGGCGGTGCCATCGCGATTGGGCACCCGATCGGGGCATCTGGCTGCCGTATTTTGGTGACGCTGCTGCATGAGATGCAGAGGCGCGATGCCAAAAAAGGCCTCGCAGCACTCTGTATCGGTGGCGGCATGGGCGTGTCATTGGCGGTCGAACGTTGATCAGAGCCACACACCTTTCCACCATGGCCAATAGCCAACACAGATTTAAACCAAGAAAGAGGAGATCAAGATGAGTCAAAAAGTAGCCTACGTGACCGGCGGTATGGGCGGCATTGGAACTGCCATTTGCCAGCGTCTGCATCAAGACGGCTTCCGAGTGGTGGCCGGTTGTGGCCCCACTCGGGACTATCAAAAGTGGCTGGATGAACAAAAGGCGCTGGGCTTCACTTTCTATGCGTCTGTCGGTAACGTGGCCGAATGGGATTCGACGGTTGAAGCTTTCGCCAAGGCCAAGGCAGAACACGGTCCTATCTCCGTGCTGGTCAACAACGCGGGTATCACGCGGGACCGCATGTTTTTGAAAATGACCTTGGAAGATTGGAATGCAGTGATTTCAACCAACTTGACTTCCATGTTCAACGTGACCAAACAAGTCGTCGCGGATATGGTGGAGCAGGGCTTCGGTCGCATCATCCAGATTTCATCGGTCAACGGTCAAAAAGGCCAAGCGGGCCAAACCAACTACTCCGCCGCGAAGGCCGGGATGCACGGGTTCACTATGGCTCTGGCTCAAGAGATGGCGACCAAAGGCGTCACCGTCAATACGGTCAGCCCGGGCTACGTGGGGACGGACATGGTGAAGGCCATTCGTCCCGATGTGCTTGAAAAAATCGTCGCAACGGTTCCCGTAAAACGCTTGGGTGAACCCAGTGAAATTGCTTCCATCGTCTCATGGCTGGCAAGTGAGGAGAGCGGTTATTCGACCGGCGCTGATTTCTCGGTGAATGGTGGTTTGCACATTGGGTGAAGCCAGCCCGCTGCTTCTGAAACCCGCTGCGGCGGGTTTTTTTTTGTCTTCGAATTTCTGAGGGTCGTGTGAAACGCTCCTGCTGAGATAATCCAAGCATGACTTTGATTGACTCGCCCCGCAATGCTTGGCGCTTGAGCGTGGCACCGATGATGGATTGGACGGATAGGCATTGTCGGTTTTTCCACCGATTGCTGACGCGCCATACCTTGCTTTACACCGAGATGGTGACCACTGGCGCACTGCGATACGGTGATGTAGCCAGGCACCTGCGCTTCAACGCGGAAGAGCACCCTGTCGCCCTACAGTTGGGAGGGAGTGAGCCCGATGAATTGGCCTACGCCGCCAAATTGGGGCAGGCTTGGGGTTATGACGAAATCAATCTGAATTGCGGTTGCCCCAGCGAACGAGTGCAGCGAGGTGCCTTTGGTGCATGCTTGATGAACGAACCGGATCTGGTCGCAGATGGCATCAAAGCAATGAAGGACACAGTCTCCATTCCAGTGACAGTGAAGCATCGAATCGGAATCGATCGCATCGAAAGCTATGCATTTGTGCGCGACTTCGTTGGTAAGGTCAGTGAAGCGGGTTGTGAGACGGTTATCGTGCACGCCCGCAATGCGTGGCTGCAAGGCTTGAGTCCCAAGGAAAACCGCGAAGTTCCACCTCTTCGGTATGAGCTTGTCCACCAACTGAAGCAGGATTTTCCTGATCTCACCATTGCAATCAACGGCGGCATCACCACCAATGCCGAAATTGAACAGCAACTCCAGCTGGTAGATGGCGTGATGGTGGGGCGGGAAGCCTACTACCGGCCGTGGTTGATGACAGAGTGGGACAGCCGTTTTTTAGGGGGGTCTGCAGTCGAAGCCCCTTCGCGAGAGAATATCGAGCTGTCCATGGTCGCATACATGGAACGTGCGTTTGCCGAAGATGGGTGTCCTTGGTACGCGATCGCCCGCCACATGCTCGGGTTGTATCACGGACAGCGAGGCGGGCGACTGTGGCGCCAAGTCTGGAGCAATCACAAGCTCAAGCCTTTGCCTCCACGGGAGGTCTGGCGCTTGGCTCAAGAGGCCTTGAAATCGGCACAGATCAGCGAAAACGTGGCAATGCCGGCTCGGTGAATCATCAAGGGTCCTCCACCGCACCGGTGTTAAAGCGTGGCCCAGCTGGCCCCCTTTGAAGCGACCCGTGGGGAAGTTGCCGATGGCTCTATGAATCGACGTGAACAGAGGTTTCAGACTGATGGCCGGCTGCAGCAAGCCCATTGGCAAAGTGGACGCGCATGGCCTGTGCTGCGGCTATACCGTCGCGCGCAATCAACGCGTCAACAATCGCTTGGTGTTCAGCGAGTGATTGCTCGACGCGCCCAGACTTAAATAGCGAGTGGTGCCGATTCAACTTCATGACCTTTCGCAAGTCTGCAACAACTTGATCGCGCCATTTGTTGTTGGCAGTCGATAGCAGCTGGACGTGGAATTCCTCATTGATTTCGAAGAATCGATCACGATCGGCGGTAACTTTCCCCAGTTCCTTGTGGAGGGCGATCAGGTGTTCGATTTGAGCGCCTGTTGCGCTAGATGCGACCGATTGAGCAGCGTCGGCCTCGAGGATAGAGAGCAGGTGGTAAACGTCGCGCAGGTCCTTCTCGTTCACCTCGGTGACGTAAGCGCCCCGTCGCAGCTTCATGGTAACGAGTCCCTCGGCTGCCAGGACTTTGATCGCCTCACGCAAGGGGGTGCGGCTGATGCCGAGCTCTTCGGCGATGCGCAGCTCGTCAATCCAGTCACCGGGTGCCAATTCGCGCGCAAAAATCCGCTGCCGAAGGAGTTCGGCGACGTCTTGATACAAAGCTCGGCTTTGCAGGGTGAGGGTAGACATGGATTGCGAAGTTGTCATTTTCAAGCCAGTAGTCTAGCTTATAATTTCATTTTGCATTCATAATTATGAATGACACGCGTGCTCGAGGCGACATTTTCGATTCGAGCAACGCGCCAGTTGATTGATTTTCCCCTAGACGCTTGGTGCACGATCGCCATGCAAAATAGGAACACACGCGGAATGATTTCGCGTGGCTTAGATGCCTCAGGAGCCTCGCAATGAGCCAGTCAGAATTTGAAAAAAAGACCCTCGCAGAATGGGAAGCCGCTGCGCTCAAGTCCCTCAAAGGCAAGCCACTGGAAAGCCTGAATTGGCATACACCAGAAGGCATCGAAGTCAAGCCGCTCTACACGGCTGCGGACCTGGAAGGCTTGAAGCACACCGACACGTTGCCAGGCTTTGAGCCCTTTTTGCGTGGACCGCAAGCCACCATGTATGCGGTGCGTCCCTGGACCATCCGCCAATACGCGGGATTCTCGACCGCTGAAGAGTCCAACGCTTTCTATCGCAAAGCGTTGGCAGCGGGTGGGCAAGGTGTGTCTGTGGCCTTCGACTTGGCAACCCACCGTGGATATGACAGTGACCACCCTCGAGTCACAGGAGACGTGGGCAAGGCCGGCGTGGCCATCGACAGTGTGGAGGACATGAAGGTTTTGTTCGATGGCATTCCACTGGACAAAGTGTCGGTCTCCATGACCATGAACGGTGCGGTGTTACCGGTACTGGCTGGATACATCGTTGCAGCCGAAGAGCAAGGCGTACCGCAGGCGCAGCTGTCTGGGACGATTCAGAACGATATCCTGAAGGAGTTCATGGTACGCAACACCTACATCTATCCGCCTGAGCCGTCGATGAAGATCATTGGGGACATCATCGAGTACACGGCACAGAAGATGCCTAAATTCAACTCGATCTCCATTTCGGGCTATCACATGCAAGAAGCGGGCGCGAACCAGGCTTTGGAGATGGCGTTTACCTTGGCTGACGGCAAAGAGTACGTGAAAACCGCCATGGCCAAGGGTCTTGATGTTGACGCGTTTGCGGGGCGACTGTCATTTTTTTGGGCGATCGGGATGAACTTTTATCTTGAGATCGCCAAAATGAGAGCGGCGCGCCTGCTCTGGGCGCGCATCATGAAGGCGTTTGGCGCGAAAGACCCCAAGAGTTTGATGCTGCGCACCCATAGCCAAACCTCGGGCTGGTCGTTGACCGAGCAAGATCCCTACAACAACGTTGTGCGAACCACGATTGAAGCAATGGCTGCAGTATTTGGAGGGACCCAAAGCTTGCACACGAACAGCTTTGATGAAGCCATCGCGCTGCCGACCGAGTTCTCATCTCGCATTGCGCGCAACACGCAGCTCATCATCCAAGAGGAGACCCATATCACAAGCGTGGTGGATCCTTGGGCTGGCTCCTACATGATGGAAAAACTCACGCAAGATATGGCGGACAAGGCTTGGGCGATCATCGAGGAAGTGGATGCCATGGGCGGGATGACCAAAGCGGTTGATTCAGGCTGGGCCAAACTCAAAATCGAAGCCAGTGCTGCAGAAAAGCAGGCCCGCATCGATAGCGGCAAAGATGTGATCGTGGGTGTCAACAAATACAAGCTTGCCAAGGAAGACCCTGTCGACATTCTTGAGGTGGATAACGTCAAGGTACGCGAGTCTCAGGTGGCTCGATTGGCACAGATCCGCGCAGCGCGAAATGGTGCTGCTGTGCAGCAGTCACTCGATGCCCTTACCTCGGCCGCTGAGAGTGGCAACGGCAATTTGCTTGAACTCTCGATTCAAGCCGTGCGGCTGCGCGCGACGGTGGGCGAGGTCTCGGATGCATTGGAAAAGGTCTTTGGTCGCCACCGCGCAGACACTCAAAAAGTCACAGGTGTCTACGCACAGGCTTATGACTCTGCAGAGGGTTGGGCGCAGTTGCAGCATGAAATTGCGGAATTTGCTGAAGCCGAGGGGCGCCGTCCCCGCGTGATGATCGCCAAGTTAGGTCAAGATGGCCATGATCGCGGGGCTAAGGTTGTTGCAACGGCGTTCGCCGACTTGGGCTTCGACGTGGACATGGGGCCCCTCTTTCAAACACCCGAGGAGTGCGCGCGCCAAGCGATTGAAAATGATGTGCACGCAGTCGGCGTCTCTACATTGGCTGCAGGGCACAAGACGCTGGTGCCAGCGATCCTAGAAGAACTGAAAAAGCAGGGTGCTGACGACATCATCGTTTTCGTGGGTGGCGTGATTCCGCGGCAAGACTACGATTTCTTATACGAAGCAGGGGTCAAAGGCGTCTATGGTCCTGGTACACCGATCCCAGCCAGTGCCAAGGACGTGCTGGAACAAATCAAGAAGGCGATCGGGTGAAGCCTGGCGAGATCTCCCACGCAGTTTTGCACGGCGAATCCGCTGTGCGCCGGCGCGCGATGGCCAAGGCCATCACGCTGCTAGAGTCGACGCGTGCGGATCACCGTGCCCTTGCAGATGAGTTATTGACCACGTTGTTGCCCCACACAGGGCAGTCGATGCGCATTGGTTTGAGTGGCGTACCGGGTGTCGGCAAGAGCACCTTCATCGAGGCGCTTGGCTTGTATCTGATCGGGCAAGGCCATCGGGTTGCGGTGCTCGCAGTAGATCCATCCAGCACGGTGTCCGGGGGGTCTATCCTCGGTGACAAGACGCGGATGGAGCATCTGTCGATGCGCACCGAAGCTTTCATACGTCCCAGTCCAAGCAGCGGTACGCTAGGTGGCGTTGCAGAAATGACCCGCGAAGCCATGCTCGTGTGTGAAGCGGCAGGCTACGACATCGTGATCGTCGAGACTGTTGGAGTCGGACAAAGCGAGACCGCAGTAGCGAACATGACCGATATGTTCGTCCTCTTGCAGTTGCCCAATGCAGGCGATGACTTGCAAGCGATCAAAAAGGGCGTGATGGAATTGGCCGATTTGGTGGTGATCAACAAAGCAGATATTGATCCAGATGCCGCGACACGGGCGCGCGCGCAAATCACATCCTCGTTGCGTTTGTTGGGCCTGCACACTCGCGAGGGCATCTCGGAATGGCGCCCAGAGGTCATGCAGCTATCGGCGCTGCTAGGAGAGGGTGTGGAGGCATTCTGGCAAACGGTTCAGCGTTTTCAGCAGCTTCAACAGCGCGCAGGTGCAAGAGAGTCAAGGCGGCAGAGTCAGGCGCTGGCGTGGATGTGGGAACGCGTTCATGCTGGTTTGCAGCGTGCGTTCAAGTCTCACCCTCATGTTCGAGCTCAGCTCGATGAGACCATTCAACTCGTGAGAGCGGGCGAATTGCCTGCCTCTACTGCGGCGCGACAACTGCTCGCTGCTCAACACCTTTCTTAGACGGAGAGTCGAAACCATGCAAGAAATCCTAGAAGAGTTGGAGCGCCGGCGCTCTGCAGCCCGTGCGGGCGGCGGTGCTAAGCGCATTGAGGCTCAACACGCCAAAGGCAAGCTGACGGCGCGTGAGCGCATTGAGGTACTGCTCGATGAAGGCACCTTTGAAGAATGGGACATGTTTGTTGAACACCGTTGTACCGACTTCGGTATGGCAGACAACAAGATCCCAGGCGATGGTGTCGTGACAGGTTACGGCATGATCAATGGTCGCTTGGTCTTCGTATACAGCCAAGATTTCACCGTGTTTGGTGGTGCCTTGTCTGAGGCTCACGCAGAAAAAATCTGCAAGGTAATGGACCAAGCCATGAAGGTTGGTGCGCCGGTGATCGGTTTGAATGACTCTGGTGGTGCTCGCATTCAAGAGGGTGTTGCTTCGTTGGGTGGATATGCGGAGGTGTTCCAGCGCAATGTACTTGCGTCGGGTGTGGTACCACAGATCTCCATGATCATGGGGCCCAGCGCAGGCGGTGCGGTGTATTCACCGGCGATGACCGATTTCATCTTCATGGTGAAAGACAGCTCCTACATGTTCGTGACGGGACCGGAAGTCGTTAAAACCGTGACCCACGAAACGGTCACAGCTGAGGAACTGGGGGGCGCCATCACGCACACGACCAAGAGTGGTGTTGCCGACTTGGCATTTGAAAACGACGTAGAAGCGCTGTTGATGCTTCGCCGGCTCTACAACTATCTGCCATTGAGCAACCGGGAAAAGGCACCAGTGCGTCCCAGCGGCGACCCAGCGGATCGGGTAGACATGAGTCTGGATACCCTGATCCCCGATAACCCCAACAAGGCTTATGACATGCACGAGTTGATCACCAAGGTGGTTGACGACGGCGACTTCTTTGAGTTGCAGCCCGACTATGCCAAAAATATTTTGATTGGCTTTGCGCGAATGGAAGGTCAAACGGTGGGCATTGTCGCCAACCAGCCTTTGGTGTTGGCGGGCTGTTTGGATATCAAGAGCTCCATCAAAGCAGCGCGGTTCGTGCGTTTCTGTGATGCGTTCAACATCCCAGTGATTACCTTCGTGGATGTACCTGGCTTTATGCCGGGTACCAGCCAGGAATTCGGTGGCATCATCAAACACGGTGCTAAATTGCTGTACGCCTACGCTGAGTGCACTGTGCCCAAGGTCACAGTCATCACGCGCAAAGCCTACGGTGGTGCCTACGACGTGATGGCGTCCAAACACTTGCGGGGCGACGTCAATTTCTCATGGCCCAATGCCGAGATCGCGGTGATGGGTGCCAAAGGCGCCGTTGAAATCATTTTCCGGCAGGACAAAGACGATCCTGAAAAACTCGCTGCACGCGAGGCCGAATACAAGTCCCGCTTTGCCAACCCATTTGTCGCTGCCAATCGCGGGTATATCGACGATGTCATCCTGCCGCACAACACGCGCAAGCGCATTTGCCGCAGCTTGGTCATGCTCAAGGACAAAAAGGTTGAAAACCCATGGCGCAAGCACGGCAACATTCCGCTGTAAGCACCAAGGAGAACAAACAAATGTTTACCAAAATTCTTATTGCCAATCGCGGTGAAATTGCATGCCGTGTCATCGCTACAGCCCGCAAAATGGGGATTGCCACGGTCGCCGTGTATTCGGAGGCAGACAAAGAAGCCCGCCACGTTTCACTTGCAGATGAGGCGGTTTGCATTGGTCCAGCAGCGAGCCGAGAGTCTTACTTGTTGGGCGAAAAAATCATCCAAGTTTGCAAAGAAACCGGGGCTCAGGCGGTTCACCCCGGCTATGGTTTTCTGTCAGAAAACGAGGCATTTGCCAAACGCGTCGAGGAAGAGGGCATCACATTCATCGGACCGAAATTCGAAGCGATTGCGGCCATGGGCGACAAGATCGCGTCTAAGAAGTTGGCTGAAGCTGCCAAGGTCAACACGATTCCGGGATACAACGATCCGATTGCCGATGCTGATGCGGCTGTAGGCATTGCCAAGGACATCGGCTACCCAGTCATGATCAAAGCATCAGCAGGCGGTGGTGGCAAAGGCTTGCGTGTGGCCTATAACGACAAGGAAGCATTTGAAGGCTTCACCGCCTGTCAGAACGAGGCTCGCAACAGTTTTGGTGATGACCGGATTTTCATCGAGAAATTTGTGCAAGAACCCCGCCACATTGAGATTCAGATCCTAGGGGATGCACATGGTCATGTCGTCTACCTCAATGAGCGCGAATGCTCAATTCAGCGGCGGCATCAAAAAGTGATCGAAGAGGCGCCTTCACCGTTCATCAGCGACGCCACACGCAAGGCGATGGGTGAGCAGGCGGTGGCTTTGGCCAAAGCGGTGAACTATCAGAGCGCAGGTACGGTCGAGTTCGTTGTGGGCAAGGATCAAGATTTTTATTTCTTAGAAATGAATACCCGTCTCCAAGTGGAGCATCCGGTGACCGAGTGCATCACCGGTCTGGATCTGGTCGAGCAAATGATTCGCGTCGCTGCCGGCGAAAAATTGGCGATTCAGCAGTCCGACGTCCGGTGTGACGGGTGGGCGATGGAATGCCGCATCAACGCAGAAGATCCATTCCGCAATTTTTTGCCGAGTACCGGTCGTTTGGTTCGATTCTCTCCGCCCGAGGCCAGCATGTGGCAAGGTGACACTTCCCACAAGTACGGCGTGCGCGTCGACACCGGTGTCTACGACGGAGGTGAAATTCCCATGTACTACGACTCGATGATCGCCAAGTTGATCGTTCATGGGAAAGATCGAAATGACGCCATCGCCAAGATGCGTCAAGCCTTGAACGAATTCGTGATCCGTGGGATCAACAGCAATATCCCTTTTCAAGCAGCTTTGCTCGCCCACCCCAAGTTTGTTTCGGGTGATTTCAACACGGGCTTTATCGCTGAACACTACGCACATGGATTCAAAGCCGAGGACGTGCCGCATGACGACGCCGATTTTTTGGTGGCATTGGCAGCGTTTGTGCGCCGAAAGTCGCGCGAGCGCACCGCCGGTATTTCTGGTCAGTTGCCAGGGTACGGCGTCAAAGTCGGGCAGGACTACAGTGTCATCGTCATGGACTCGGCTGCAGGCGCCAATCAATATGTGGATGTTCATGTGGACGAATTCACAGGCGAAGTTGGCTACGCCAAGGTGACGGTGGGTGCGAAAACCTACAAGATCACATCACACTCGCGCATCAGCGACATCAAAATTGTGGGCGAGTGCAATGGCGAGCCTTTCGTGGCGCAGGTCGAGCGTGGTACTGCCAAAAATCCATTGGCCCTCGTGGTACAGCACAACGGGACAAAGATCGAGGCCATGGTGGTGTCACGGCGCATGGCGGATTTGCACAGGATGATGCCTTTCAAGGCACCGCCAGACATGAGCAAGTACGTCTTGTCACCGATGCCCGGCTTGCTGGTCGATGTGGCAGTGCAGGTGGGGCAAAAGGTGCAAGCGGGTGAACGCGTCGCGGTGATCGAGGCGATGAAGATGGAGAACGTCTTGTTTGCCGCGGCAGATGGCGTCGTCGCCAAGGTGGTCGCCAGCAAAGGGGACAACCTCGTGGTTGATCAACCGATCGTTGAGTTTGAGTGAGGAGCCAGCATGAGTCATCGTCCCTTCAAAGTGCTCGGCATCCAGCAAGTTGCTATCGGTGGCCCAGACAAGACTCGGATGCAAGCCCTATGGGTAGACATGTTGGGGCTTGAGGTGACCGGAACATTTGTGTCTGAGCGTGAAAACGTCGACGAAGACATTTGCGCCATAGGTAAAGGCCCATACAAGGTTGAAGTCGACCTCATGCAACCGTTGGATATCGAGAAGAAGCCGGCGGTTCACACCACTCCTCTGAATCACATCGGTTTGTGGATCGATGACTTGCCTCAAGCGGTGGATTGGCTGAGCGCTCAAGGCGTGCGATTTGCGCCGGGTGGTATTCGAAAAGGTGCGGCTGGATACGACATCTGTTTTTTGCACCCTAAAGCCAATGACGAATTTCCAATTGCAGGGGAGGGCGTGTTGATTGAGTTGGTGCAGGCCCCCCCGGAAGTCATTGCTGCCTTGGGCTGAAACAGGGCGCCGTCAGGGGCATGGCGCCACAACACCAAGCGATCATCGGTTCAAGCTTGATTGGGTCTGGCTCCCAGAGCCGATGCTTGATCGGGTCTGAAGTTCAGCGTTGTTGCTGGCGCGCTTTGGCCCGCGCCAGAGCGGCTTCGATGATGGAGCGCTTTTGGTCGAGCACGGTTGGATCAGTGTGTTGACTGGCCTGGGCCAGGTCATCCAGTTTGCTTTGGGCTTTGGCGGCCAAGCGCTCATCGTGTTCGATGGCTTCGGCTTTGAGCCTCAGCTGACGGGCCTCGTAGCGCTTCAACGCGTGGTCGGCTTGGGATTGTGACCAGGCGGCCCATCCTGTGGTCTTTGTGTCCACCGGTTCGAGTTCAATGCAGTCGACCGGACAGGCTGGAATGCACAACTCGCAGCCCACGCATTCAGACTCGATCACGGTGTGCATGTGTTTGTTGGTACCAAGAATGGCATCCGTCGGACAAACTTTGATGCACAAAGTGCAGCCAATACACCAGTTTTCGTCAATGTAGGCCACCGTCAGTGGGCCTTCGTAGCCGTGATCCGGGTTGAGAGGCAGCACAGCCTGACCTGTGATTGCAGCCAACCTGCGAATGCCTTCTTCTCCACCCGGGGGGCATTGGTTGATGGCAGCTTCTCGGTTAGCGATCGCTTCTGCATAGCCGAGGCAATCTTCGTATCCGCATCGCTGGCATTGCGTCTGGGGCAACGCCTGGTGGATGCGGATGACCGCAGTTTGCATGGCTGTACTTGGCAAAGCGCGGGCAGGCGTACTCAAGCCTGGTTAGGCCTGCTTGGCACCCACGGATTTGCGACCCGTTTTGCCCGTAGGAGCCGCCTTGGGCTTGGTCGCAGAGCGAGCCTTTGTGCCAGATGTCTGGCGCGTCTGTTTCGGTGCAGCCAACGTGCTGTTGGCTTTTTGGGCCGCCAAAATGAATTCCCGCACTTTGGGGTACACGATGTTGCGCCAACGGCTGCCACTAAAGATACCGTAATGGCCTGCGCCTTTCACCTCGAAATGTTGTCGCTTGGTTGGCGGAATATTGCAGCACAAATCATGCGCAGCCTCAGTTTGTCCGCTGCCGGAAATATCATCCAACTCGCCTTCAATTGTCAGGAGTGATGACGCCGTGATCGCTGCGGGACTGACGCGTTCGACTTTGCCGTTGGCATCCTTGACGTCCCAGGTGCCCTCGACCAGCTTGAACTTCTGAAAAACCGTTTCAATGGTTTCAAGGTAGTAATCGGCATCCATGTCCAAGACCGCGTTGTACTCGTCATAGAACTGGCGGTGCGCTTCGGCACTTTCATCGTCACCGCGCACCAACTGCTGGAAGTACTCGTAATGGCTGTGGGCGTGGCGATCCGGGTTCATGGAGACGAAGCCTGCGTGCTGCAAAAAGCCGGGGTATACCAAGCGACCAGCGCCGGGGAATGAGGGCGGAACTCTGAAAATAACGTTATTTTCAAACCACTCGTGGCTGCGCTGGGTCGCCAGGGTGTTCACTGCAGTGGGTGAACGACGGGCATCGATAGGGCCACCCATCATGGTCATGGACAAAGGCATCCGTTCGCCCCGTGCCGCCATCAGGGACATCGCAGCCAGGACCGGCACGGTCGGCTGACACACACTCATGATGTGGCATTCACCATGGGTCTCTTGCAGATAGCGGACAAAATCTTGCACGTAGTTCACGTAATCGTCTAGATGGAATTCACCGTCCTCAACTGGCACCAAACGGGCGTTGCGCCAATCGGTGATGTAGACCTTGTGACCCTGCAACATGGACTTGACCGTGTCACGCAACAGCGTGGCGTAGTGCCCTGACAGAGGCGCAACGATCAGCACCACGGGTTGGGCTTTCATTTGGGTCAACGTGGCTTCATTGTCCGAGTAGCGCTTGAAACGGCGAAGCTCACAGAAAGGCTTGTTCACCTCGACGCGCTCATGGATCGCCACGTCCACGCCATCGATGGTGATTGTGTGCAAGCCGAACGCTGGTTTTACATAGTCTTTGCCAAGGCGATAGAACAGCTCATAGCCAGCCGCGATGCGGTCAGCGCCCGGCATGTGACTGAGCGGTGAGACCGGTGTCGTGAACAGCTTAGACGCCGCATGAGCCCAATCTGCGAAAGGTTCAAGCATGGAGCGCTGCGCGTCATAAATTTGGTAAAGCATGGGGTCGGTCCTGTTTAGATCACTAAATGGTGCAGTGCAATATATCAGTCTTAGCGCCCATTTTTTGGGCTTTGGACTCCAATTATGGCCTTTTCAACCGACTTGACGAGTGCCCGAGGGCTCGGGATTGGCCAAGGGGGTGCATGCAACATGGCCAAGGAGTGCAGAGGGCGTTCTGAACGCAAAAAAATGGGTCCCCAATCGAGGACCCATGCGAGGGAGTTGCAGGGGCGTGGTATCCCGCCAGTCACACCCAATTTCGGCCGATATCAGCGCATCACTGTGGCCATGGAATGGCACACATGACCGATGTTGTGCAGATTCAGCGCGGCAACGCAAATGCGACCGCTGTCCACGCCATAAACCCCGAATTCGCCACGCAGGCGCTCCATTTGGGGTTTGCTGAGACCAGAGTAGCTGAACATTCCAATCTGTTGGGTGATGTAGCCGACATCTTGGGTTACACCCGCGGCCTTGAGTCCATCGGTCAAAGCCACCCGCATGGCTTTGATGCGATTGCGCATACCGCCGAGTTCTTCCTCCCAGAGGGTTCGCAACTCAGGCGTTCCCAATACTGTTGCGACAATCGAGCCACCATGGATAGGGGGGTTAGAGTAGTTGGTGCGCACCATGATTTTCAGCTGCGACAACACGCGGGCGGCTTCCTCTTGGGAGTCACACACGACACTGATGGCACCGACGCGCTCGCCATACAGACTGAAGCTCTTCGAAAATGAGGTGGATACCAAAATGGGCAGACCTGCATCGACAAACCGATTGACCACAGCACCGTCTTCGGCGATTCCTTCGCTGAAACCCTGGTAAGCCATGTCCAAGAACGCAATCAATCCTTTGGATTTCACTACCTCTATGACCTGCGTCCATTGATCGTGGCTCAGGTCGTAGCCAGTCGGGTTGTGACAGCAGGCATGCAAAACCACGATGGTGCCCGCATCAGAGGCTGCGATCTTGTCAAGCATCCCTTGGAAGTGAACGCCGCGGTTGATTGAATCGTAGTAAGGGTAGGTATCGACCTCAAACCCTGCTTGCGTGAAGATGGCGCGGTGGTTTTCCCAGCTGGGGTCGGAGATCAGAACCTTAGCCTGGGGTTGAGTCGATTTCAAAAAATCCGCACCGACCTTGAGACCGCCGGTGCCCCCGATCGACTGGACAGTAGCGACGCGACTGCTCTGCACCACATCACTGTCGTTGCCAAAAACCAAGCCTTTGACTGCGCCGTCATATGCTGCGATGCCATCGATGGGCAAATAACCGCGAGGTTTAGGGGTTGCCATCAGTTGAGTCTCGGCCGCTTGCACACACTTGAGCAGGGGGAGTTTGCCGTTCTCGTCGAAATAAACGCCAACACCCAAATTCACTTTGCTGGGATTGGAGTCTGCATTGAATTGTTCATTCAAACCCAGGATCGGGTCACGGGGTGCCATAGGTACGGCTGAAAGAAACGACATAGTCAGGCTATCCTTACGGGCTGTGTGTGGGAAAACCCAATATTCTAATTCGCGCCCAATGCATCCGAACACTGAAAGTAGACATGACTGAGGACAAGCAGCAACAGACCGGTGAATGGGTGCGCTTTGATGGCTCGCCGTTTGAGCTGTTCCAGCCATTTCCTCCCGCGGGTGACCAACCTGCCGCGATCGAGGGATTGGTCGAGGGAGTGCGCGACGGCGAAATGTTTCAGACGCTATTGGGGGTCACGGGCTCGGGCAAAACCTACACCATGGCTCAGGCAATTGCCCGCCTGGGGCGACCTGCGATCGTCTATGCACCCAACAAAACGCTGGCGGCGCAACTGTATTCAGAGTTTCGTGAGTTTTTCCCCAACAACGCCGTTGAGTACTTCGTCAGTTACTACGATTACTACCAGCCCGAGGCCTATGTGCCTCAACGGGATTTGTTCATTGAAAAGGACTCGGCGATCAACGAGCACATTGAGCAAATGCGTTTGTCGTGCACCAAAAGCTTGTTGGAGCGACGCGATGTGGTCATCGTGGCAACAGTCTCAGCGATTTATGGCATCGGGCACCCAGAGAGCTATCACCAAATGATCATGTTGCTGCGCAAAGGCGACTCCTTTGGTCAGCGTGATTTGATTGCCCAGCTCGTGCGGATGCAATACCAGCGCAATGACATGGATTTCGCCCGTGGCACCTTTCGAGTTCGGGGTGACACCATTGATGTTTTCCCGGCCGAGCATTCTGAATTGGCCGTGCGCATTGAGATGTTCGACGACGAGATTGAGGGTTTACAGCTATTTGATCCGCTCACAGGACAGGTCAAGCAACCCATCACTCGTTTCACGGTCTATCCGCGCAGCCACTATGTGACCCCGAGAGAACAGGTTTTGGCAGCGGTCGAAACAATTAAAGTTGAATTGAAGGATAGGCTTTCAGAGTTGATGAATATGGGCAAGCTGGTTGAGGCACAGCGACTGGAGCAGCGGACTCGGTTTGATTTAGAGATGTTGACTGAGGTAGGGCACTGCAAGGGAATTGAAAACTACTCCCGCCATTTGACGGGCGC
The DNA here is from genome assembly GCA_964478285.1 of uncultured Burkholderiaceae bacterium. GTDB lineage: Bacteria > Pseudomonadota > Gammaproteobacteria > Burkholderiales > Burkholderiaceae_C > RS62. The sequence continues at coordinate 7,384 of CAYZHE010000016.1, read as the reverse complement.
TGCCCCCGGTGATCCGCCGGCCACATTGACGGACTATTTGCCCAAAGACGCGCTGATGTTTTTGGATGAGAGTCACGTGTTGATGGGGCAGTTTTCTGGCATGTTCAATGGGGATCGAGCCCGCAAGACAACGCTGGTGGAGTATGGGTTTCGCCTGCCCAGTGCGCTCGACAACCGACCATTGAAATTGGAGGAATTTGAGCAGCGGATGAGACAAACCATATTCGTGTCAGCGACGCCCGCTCAATACGAACGAGATCATTCCGGCAACACGGTGGAGCAAGTGGTTCGCCCCACAGGGTTGGTTGATCCGGTCGTCCATGTGCGTCCGGCAGCGAATCAGGTTGACGACGTCCTGCAAGAAATTCGCTTGCGGGTGGAGGTGGGCGAGCGCGTATTGATCACCACATTGACCAAGCGCATGGCTGAGCAACTGACGGAATACCTGACTGAAAACGGTGTCAAAGTCCGCTACCTGCACAGCGATGTGGACACGGTTGAGCGAGTCGAAATTCTTCGAGACCTGCGCTTGGGTGAATTTGATGTGCTGGTGGGAATCAACTTGCTCCGAGAGGGTATTGATATCCCGGAAGTTTCGTTGGTGGCGATTTTGGACGCGGACAAAGAGGGATTTTTGAGATCTGAGCGTTCCTTGATTCAGACCATAGGACGGGCGGCTCGAAATTTAAACGGTACGGCCATTTTGTATGCCGACAAGATGACGGATTCGATGGAGCGTGCGATTGGCGAAACTGAGCGCCGTCGAACCAAGCAGATCGCGCACAACTTGGCGCATGGCATCGAGCCCAAATCGGTGGTCAAGCGCATCAAGGATTTGATTGATGGCGTGTACAGCGAGAAGGCTCAGGAGCAGGCCAATCGTTTGGTTCGTGAGAGTGAATTGCGAGCCCAGGCAGATGCCATGAACGAAAAGGACGCCGCTCGAGAAATCAAGCGACTCGAGAAGCTCATGATCGAGCACGCCAAAAATCTCGAGTTCGAACAAGCGGCTTCAGTCCGAGACCAATTGCAGGTCATCAAGACCAAGTTTTTTGGTGCGGCTAGCCATGATCCCAGCGCGCTTTGAGGGCGGCAGAAGACGCTCTTAGCTGACGCGAATCTTTCGCCCTCTGAAAAACACCTCGTAAAAACCCTACAAAAGTTGAGTAAAAGAGTGGGCTATGTGCTATACTCGATCAAATCAGTCGGATACCCGAGTGAAAGGAGAGCAAGATGCGTATGACCACCAAAGGCCGTTTCGCCGTCACTGCCATGATTGACTTGGCGTTGCGTCAAGCACATGGCCCTGTCACCTTGGCCGCCATCAGCCAGCGGCAACAAATTTCCCTGTCCTATTTGGAACAGCTGTTCGGCAAAATGCGCCGCAACGGTCTAGTGGAGTCGACCCGTGGTCCGGGGGGCGGCTACTCGTTGGCCCGCAAAGCCAATGAGATCAGCGTCGCTGATGTAATCATGTCCGTCGACGAGCCCATGGATGCGACCCAATGCGGTGGCAAAGAGAATTGCGGCGGCGAGGGCGTTCGCTGCATGACGCATGACTTGTGGTCAGCGTTAAACGATCGGATGTATGACTTTTTGAGCGGCATCACCTTGGATCAACTGGTCAAAGAACAGTTGGACAAAGGTGTTGTGGTCGAGGAAAGCCTGCCGCAAATCAAACGCGCGATCACACCCATGCAGGTCGTGAAGCCCATCCGGGTCAATGCACCGAATTCGGTGTTTGCCTTGGCTGCAAGTCTGTCCAAAACCTGATTCACATCATGAGTATGACCCCCCATTTGCCCGTCTACATGGACTACAGCGCGACCAATCCCTGCGATCCCAGGGTCGTGGACGCCATGGTGCCTTGGCTTTATGAGCACTTTGGTAACCCCGCCTCTCGCAGTCACGCATGGGGTTGGGAGGCTGAAAAGGCGGTGGAGACCGCTCGTGGTCACGTTGCCGATTTGATCGGCGCAGACCCGAGAGAAATCGTATGGACCAGCGGCGCGACCGAGAGCGACAACCTGGCCCTGAAGGGTGCGGCTCACTTTTATCAGTCTCGTGGGAAGCACATCATCACGGTCAAAACCGAGCACAAGGCTGTCCTTGATACTTGTCGTGAACTAGAGCGCCAGGGCTTTGATGTCACTTATATGGACGTTCAAGAGGACGGCTTGTTGGATTTGGGCGCCTTTGAAGCGGCGATTCGGTCCGACACGATTTTGGCCAGCGTCATGTTTGTCAATAACGAAATCGGCGTGATTCAAGACATCGCAGCCATTGGACAAATATGCCGTGCCAAAGGCGTCGTATTCCATGTGGACGCTGCTCAAGCGACCGGTCGGGTGGACATTGACCTCAAGTCCCTGCCCGTGGACTTGATGAGCTTGACCTCTCACAAAACCTACGGTCCTAAAGGCATCGGCGCGCTCTATGTTCGCCGCAAGCCCCGCATTCGCATCGAAGCGCAAATGCACGGTGGTGGACACGAGCGCGGGATGCGTTCAGGCACATTGCCTACTCACCAGTGTGTGGGCATGGGTGAGGCTTACCGCATCGCCAAACTGGAAATGGCTGAAGAAAACCGCCGCATCAAGGCCTTGCATGATCGGATGCTCAATGCTTTGCGCGATGTCCCCGAGGTATACATCAACGGCAATGCGGAGCGCCGGGTTCCTCACAATTTGAACATGAGCTTTAACTTCGTCGAAGGCGAGTCATTGATCATGGGCATCAAGGGCTTGGCAGTCTCCAGCGGTTCGGCTTGTACTTCAGCCTCGCTAGAGCCCAGTTATGTCCTGAGGGCACTGGGACGCAGCGACGAATTGGCACACTCCAGTCTTCGCATGACGATCGGGCGTTGGACAACTGAAAAGGACATCGATTACGCGGTTGAAGCGATCAAGCAAAACGTTGAAAAATTGCGCGAGTTGTCGCCGCTTTGGGAAATGCACCAAGACGGTATCGACATCAGCACCATCCAGTGGGCTGCCCACTGACAGGAGAGACACATGGCGTATTCAGAAAAAGTCATCGACCATTACGAGAACCCCCGCAACGTTGGCTCCTTTGAAAAGGGCGACGACTCAGTGGGCACAGGCATGGTGGGCGCGCCTGCTTGCGGCGACGTGATGAAGTTGCAAATCAAAGTCAACCCTGAAACAGGGGTGATCGAGGATGCACGCTTCAAGACCTACGGCTGCGGCTCTGCCATTGCCTCAAGCTCTCTGGTGACAGAGTGGGTGAAAGGCCGGACATTGGACGAGGCAGCTGCGCTCAAGAACAGTCAAATTGCGGAAGAGTTGGCGTTGCCGCCAGTGAAGATTCATTGCTCTATTTTGGCCGAAGACGCGATCAAGGCTGCCGTAGACGATTACCGCAAAAAGCACAGCGCAGCTTAAGGAATCCCAATGAGTGTGACCCTCACCGAAGCCGCTGCACGCCACGTGCAGCGCTACCTGAGCCGCCGAGGCAAAGGTGTCGGGGTGCGCTTGGGTGTCAAAACCACGGGCTGTTCTGGGTTGGCTTATACGCTTGAGTATGCAGACGATGTTTCACCTGAAGATGTGGTGTTTCAAGACCAGGGTGTACAGGTGCTGGTTGACCCGAAAAGCTTGGCGTACATCCAAGGCACACAACTCGACTTTGTCCGCGAGGGGTTGAACGAGGGATTTAAGTTCAACAACCCGAATGAGCGAGATCGTTGCGGTTGCGGCGAATCGTTCCGAATTTAACGTGGTCGTGGCGGGTGGAGAAGGGCTGAATCTACAGTCCAATGACTTTCAATTGTTCGGGTTGCCTGAACAATTCGAGCTAGACGCTCAACAACTGGAAGGGCGCTGGAAAGCCCTTCAGACGCAGATTCACCCCGATAAATTTGCCGCTCAGGGTCAAGCAGCACAGCGCCTCAGCATGCAGTGGTCAGTCAGGATCAATGAGGCCTACCAGCGATTAAAGGCTCCGATCACCCGGGGCGCTTACCTCTGCGAGTTGCGCGGTCACCCCGTTCGCGCCGAAGACAACACTGCCATGCCCTCTGCATTTTTGATGCAACAAATGGAATGGCGCGAAGCACTAGAGGACTCCGCGGGCGATGCCGGTGAGTTGCAAAAACTGTGGGTCCAAACCCGTGCCGTTCAAACGCAGTACTTGCTCGACCTCGCGCAGGCCCTGGATGACCAGCGCGACGCGGCACAGGCGGCGAGTTGCGTGAGGGCGCTGATGTTTATAGACAAATTTTCACGTTCGGTTGCTCAGCGGCTGGACGAGTTGGACGAATAAATGGCATTGCTACAAATCTCTGAGCCTGGACATTCGCCAGATCCACACCAACGCAAGCTCGCTATTGGGATCGACTTGGGTACCACGCACTCTTTGGTCGCGGCGATGCGCCACGGAATTCCAGAGTGTCTCCCCGACGAGCAGGGGCGTGTGCTCCTACCCAGCGCAGTGCGTTACACCGAGCAGAGCCCGGGACGCCAAATTGGCTACGCAGCCCTTGAAGCGCAGGCCAGTGATCCCGCCAACACCATTGTCTCTGTGAAGCGACTGATGGGCAGAACGCGCGCCGACGTCGCGCAAGTTGATCAATTGCCTTATGTCGTGCTCGACACGCCTCAGATGGCGAGCGTCCAGACCATCGCGGGAAACAAATCGCCGGTCGAAGTCAGCGCAGAGATACTGGCCACGCTCCGATTCCGAGCTGAGGACAGCTTCAATGACGACGTCTTTGGCGCCGTCATCACTGTGCCGGCCTACTTTGATGATGCACAACGCCAGGCAACCAAAGACGCTGCGCAATTGGCGGGGATCGAAGTTTTGCGCTTGATCAATGAACCCACCGCGGCCGCTATCGCTTACGGGCTCGACGAAGGCGCCGAGGGCATTTATGCCGTCTACGACCTGGGGGGCGGCACCTTTGACATTTCGATTTTGAGACTGTCGCAAGGCGTATTCGAAGTCATCGCGACAGGAGGGGACTCGAGCTTGGGAGGCGACGACTATGACCGTGCCGTAGCCAATTGGGCTTGGAAGCAGTGCGGCCAGGGGCAAATCCAAGACCTACCCGACACGGATCGCGCAGTCCTGCTGCAAGCGGCTCGCAAAGCCAAAGAGAGCTTGTCCGAAGAGGCTGAACAGGTCCGTCTCCACGCAGGCCTGAGTCAAGGGGTTGTCGATGGCGTGCTCACGCACGACCTGTTCAATGAGATCACCGACGCACTGACCCAGCGCACTCTGAAAGCGACCCGTCGCGCGCTGCGAGATGCTGAGCTCGATGCCACTCAGATCAAGGGGGTGGTCATGGTGGGTGGGTCAACCCGGATGCCGGTGGTCCGACAAGCCGTGCGCGAGCTATTTGGTTCCGAACCTTTGGTTAACTTGAACCCCGATGAGGTGGTCGCCATTGGCGCGGCCCGCCAGGCGCACGTGCTGGCAGGCGACTCCTCCGATGAAATGTTGTTGCTGGATGTGACGCCGTTGTCGCTCGGACTGGAGACTATGGGCGGACTGGTGGAGCGCATCGTGCCGCGCAACTCCACCATTCCGACCGCGCGCGCGCAAGACTTCACAACGTACAAAGATGGTCAAACGGCTCTGGCTTTGCACGTGGTCCAAGGTGAGCGGGACATGGTGCAGGATTGCCGCAGCCTCGCCCGCTTCGAGTTGCGCGGTATCCCTCCTATGGCCGCAGGTGCAGCTCGGATTCGCGTGAGCTTTACTGTCGATGCCGATGGTCTGTTGCAGGTCAGCGCCAAAGAAATGGCGACTGGGATCGAAGCTTCGATCGACATCAAACCGAGCTATGGTCTCAGCGACGATCAGATTGCAGCCATGTTGCAAGACAGTTTTGCAACCGCTCAAGAAGACATCCAGGCTCGTGCCTTGGTCGAGGCCAAAGTCGATGCCGATCGCATGGTGCTCGCGACCCGCAGCGCCATCCATGCAGATGGTCAATTGCTGACTGACAATGAGCGCGCTGAGATCGAGCGCGTGATTACCGAGTTGACCGCTACTGCCGCTCAATCGAAGGATGCAGGCGCCATCGAAGCGGCCACTGAAAAGTTAGCCAAAGCCACTGAGGCGTTTGCAGCAGCCCGCATGAATCAGGGCATTGCCCGTGCCCTGTCTGGCCAAAAATTGGAGTCTTTCTGATGCCTGTCATCAAAGTGTTACCGCACGCAGAATATTGCCCCCAGGGTGCGACCCTCGAAGTGCCCGCTGGCACCTCCATATGTGAAGCGCTATTAGAAAACGATATTGATATCGAACACGCGTGTGAGTTGAGCTGCGCCTGTACGACTTGCCATGTGATCGTGCGAGAGGGGTTTGACTCCTTGGGTGAATTGGATGAGCTAGAGGAAGACTTGCTAGATCGTGCATGGGGCCTTGAGCCGCATTCTCGCCTGAGTTGCCAGGCGATTTTGAGTCAGAAAGATGTCGTGGTAGAAATCCCCAAGTACTCGATCAACCACGCCAAAGAAAACCACTGAACATGCGCCAAATCGTTCTTGATACCGAGACCACCGGCTTGTCCGCTCTGGACGGTGATCGCATCCTCGAAATCGGCTGTGTCGAACTGCTTAACCGCAAACTCACCGGTAACAATCTCCACCATTACATCAATCCGGAACGTGAAAGCCACGAAGAAGCGCTCAAAGTGCACGGCATCACCAACGAGTTTTTGCTGGACAAGCCTAAATTCGCGGCGATTTCAGCAGAGTTGGTGGACTACTTGAGTGGGGCAGAACTCATCATTCATAACGCTTCATTTGACGTGGGTTTTTTGAACAGTGAGTTTGAGCGACTTGGCCTTCCTAAAGTCACTGAAATCGCGTCCAACGTGATCGACACGCTGGCAATGGCCAAAGAGTTTTATCCAGGCAAGCGCAACAGCCTAGACGCCTTGTGCGATCGTTTGGGTATCGATAACAGCAATCGTACCTTGCACGGCGCATTGCTCGATGCCGAGCTGTTGGCAGACGTTTTTATCGCGATGACGCGTGGTCAGGATGCGTTGCTCGGTACCGACCACGATACTTTTGATACTCATGCCTCGACCAGCGCTGGTCAGCGAGTCGACCTGGCCACTTTAAAGCTCAGCGTGATCGTGGCCAGCTCGAACGAATTGAGCCAGCACGAAGCCACGTTGGCGGACATCGCCAAAGAGACGGGCGGTACGGTCGTGTGGCAAGACTAATTTCGCTGAGTCGTTTGCTAGTTCATTTAGGCGCCATTTTCACGCTATAATTTTAGGCTTACCGAATCACGGTTCGGGTGGTTAGCTCAGCGGTAGAGCACTGCCTTCACACGGCAGGGGTCACAGGTTCAATCCCTGTACCACCCACCAGTTTAATTCGCGTCAATCAACGACTTAGCCACC
>CAYZHE010000015.1:14855-53192 GCA_964478285.1 uncultured Burkholderiaceae bacterium | reverse complement strand
AAACCCGCTGCGCCAGCTAAAAAAGCGGCTCCAGCCAAGAAACCCGCTGCGCCAGTTAAAAAGGCAGCAGCACCCACTCCGCCCGCCAAGAAGCCTGCAGCCAAACCTGCAGCTCCTGCGAAGCCAGCGTCCACATCCCCTACGCCGAAAGCCAACGCTGCTTCTCAAGCAGCTCCGGCTGCAGCACCGGCAGAGGGCGGTCGACGCAAATCAACACGCCGTGGCCCAATGGCCCCGAGCATGGACGCGTCAACCGTGGTCGCTAGCTCCGCTGCAAAAGCGAGCTTTCTATCGACCCCAGAACCCGAAATGATCACACCCACATTAGCTCCCGTCGCCAAAGATCCCAAACGTGCCAACGCATGGAAGAAAAAAACACTTGAGGATTTGACCGATGGGGACATCTTGGCGATGCCCGAATCTGAGTACATGAATGATGTACAAACAGCCTATTTCCGCGCCAAATTGGTGCAACTGAAAAACGATATCTTGGCGAACGCCGGTGAAACCACCGAGCATTTGCGCGAAGATACCGTGGTCGTCCCTGACCCTGCAGACCGCGCGACGATTGAGGAAGAGCACGCCCTTGAGTTGCGTACCCGTGACCGTGAGCGCAAGCTCTTAAAGAAGATTGAACAGTCCATCGGTCGCATCGATGCTGGCGATTACGGTTACTGTGACGAAACCGGCGAGCCCATCGGCGTAGGTCGTCTGCTTGCTCGTCCTACCGCGTCGCTCTCACTTGAGGCACAACAGCGCCGCGAGTTGAAGCAAAAAATGTTTGGTGATTGATGTCTGACTCCACACCCGTTTTTCACGGCACCACCATTGTGTGCGTGCGCCGAGGCGACCAAGTCGCGATCGGTGGTGACGGACAAGTCACTTTGGGACACGTGGTGATCAAAGGCACTGCACGCAAGGTCCGCAAGCTATACAAAGACCAAGTCTTGGCGGGCTTTGCCGGCGCGACGGCAGACGCTTTTACTTTGTTTGAGCGCTTCGAAGCCAAGTTAGAAAAGCACCAAGGACAGCTAGGGCGTGCCGCCATCGAGTTAACGAAAGAGTGGCGCACCGATCGCGTGCTTCGCAAACTCGAGGCCATGCTTGCCGTTGCGGATCGCCACCAGTCATTCATCATCACCGGCAATGGCGATGTGCTTGAACCCGAAGACGGTATCGTGGCCATCGGTTCTGGTGGCTCGTACGCCCAGTCTGCCGCCAAAGCTTTGTTGGTTCACACCGACTTGTCACCGGAGTCGATTGTGCGAGAGAGCCTCAAAATCGCCGGCGACCTCTGCATTTACACCAACCACAATCACACGATTGAAACGCTTTGAGAATGACGCACGTCATGGCGTGCATCGTGTCTGGACGAATCCATGGATTTGAAGAACCTCACCCCGCCAGCCATCGTTGCTGAATTGGATCGACACATCGTGGGTCAGACTGACGCCAAGCGCGCAGTCGCCGTTGCCATGCGCAATCGCTGGCGCCGTGCCTTGGTTGAACCTGATTTGCGTGCGGAGATCACGCCCAAAAACATCCTCATGATCGGCCCCACCGGGGTCGGGAAGACGGAAATTGCCCGCCGGTTGGCGCGTTTGGCTGGAGCCCCTTTTCTCAAAGTTGAGGCGACCAAATTCACCGAAGTCGGCTACGTGGGCAAAGATGTGGAAGCAATCGTACGCGACCTGATCGAGGTCGCGATCAAACAAACGCGCGACGAAGCCAAAAAACAGGTTCGTGAGCGTGCACTCGATGCCGCAGAAGAGCGGATTTTGGATGCGCTCTTGCCAGGTGTCACCGACAGTGATGGGCAGCCCAACCCCACGCGACAAGCGTTCCGCAAAAAATTGCGTGAAGGCCAACTCAATGACAAAGAGGTATCGATTGATTTGTCTGAAGCGGCCCCCTCGCTCGAGGTCATGGGGCCACAAGGCATGGAGGACATGACGGAACAGCTGCGCAATATGTTTTCGCAGTTTCAACAAGGCGGCAAGCGCACGCGCCGTGTGACCGTCGCCGAAGGGCTCAAACTCTTGAGCGATGAGTTGGCTGGTCAAATGGTGAATGACGAAGAAGTCAAACAGCAAGCCATTCAAAACGCAGAACAAAATGGCATTGTGTTCATCGATGAAATCGATAAGGTGGCTGTGCGCAGCGATCACCAGGGAAGCGATGTGTCGCGCCAGGGCGTGCAGCGCGATTTGCTACCCTTGGTCGAGGGCACCAGCGTGTCTACGAAGTACGGAACCGTGAAGACCGATCACATGCTCTTCATCGCCAGTGGCGCGTTTCACCTCAGCAAGCCCAGTGATTTGATCCCAGAATTGCAAGGGCGATTTCCGATTCGCGTCGAGCTGCAGTCGCTCAAAGCCGAGGACTTTGAGGCCATCTTGACTCAAACCGATGCCAACCTCACGCGCCAGTACCAAGCTTTGCTCGCGACGGAAGGGGTCGTGTTGGAGTTCGAAACCGACGGCATCCAGCGCCTCGCTGCGATCGCGAGCGAGGTCAACGAGCGCACAGAAAACATCGGCGCCCGACGGCTGTCCACCGTGATGGAGCGCCTGCTCGAAGAGGCCAGTTACCACGCGGCTGACCTAGGTGGGCAAACGCTGAAAATCAATCGAGCTTTTGTTGATGACCGACTCAAAGACTTGAGCCAAGACGAAGATCTGTCGCGCTACATCCTTTGAGTGCGGTGGGGGCCAAGTCGCCTGACGGATCAGCGCCAGAAATCCCAACCCATGCGGCACGCAGGTTGGGATTTTTTTAGGGTCCCAAAAACCGATCAAAATTCGAAGAAGCCACCTTCACTACCTTTCGTAAGTCGTTCATTTTTTTCAAAAAAATACACCAAAAATTTGGAGAACAAACCAATAAGTCATTGATTTCATTGAAAAAAATCCACAAATTTCCCTTGCACAGCTGAATTTTCCTGATACAGTGCATAAAAGTGCAATTTTGTGGGTCTTAGTGCAATTCAAGGACGATGACTGTGTTTCAAGGTGTATCAGCGCTCAATCTCGATGCCAAGGGTCGGCTTTCCGTGCCGACGCGGCATCGTGACGCCCTGATCCATGACGCGCAGGGCGCACTGACGATCACCAAACACCCGCACGGCTGCCTGATGGTCTTTCCTCGCCCCGAGTGGGAGCGCTTTCGGGAGCGCATCGCCGCCCTGCCGATGCAAGCGCAGTGGTGGAAACGCATTTTTCTAGGCAACGCCATGGACGTCGACATCGATGCCACGGGCCGCGTGCTGATTGCCCCCGAGTTGCGCAAATCCGCCAATATCGATAAGCAGACTGTGTTGCTGGGCATGGGTGGCTACTTCGAGCTCTGGGACGCCGAGACCTACGCTGCGCAAGAGGCGCAAGCGATGCAGGGTGACATGCCGGACGTCTTCAAGGACTTCTCTTTCTAGGGCTGACGGTGGAGCACGAGCACACATGGACTCATGCCACCGTCCTTCTGAACGAAGCCATCGAGGCACTGAATGTTCAGGAGGCTGGCACCTACGTGGATGCCACGTTTGGACGTGGCGGCCATTCGGGTCTGCTGCTATCGCGCTTGGGCCCCAACGGTCGCTTGCTGGCTTTCGATCGAGACCCGCAAGCAGCCGAGGTGGGTCAGACGCTGGCACAGCACGACGCCCGTTTCTCTATTCAGCAAGAGGCCTTCTCGCACATGGCTGGCCTGGCAGCAGCGTCGCTGGACGGCGTGCTGATGGATTTGGGAGTGAGTTCACCGCAAATCGACGATGGCTCCCGAGGGTTTTCTTTTCGAAGCGAGGGTCCGCTCGATATGCGCATGGACCCTACTCGCGGTCAATCGGTCGCCGATTGGTTGAGCTCAGCCCCTGTGGCGCAAATAGCGGAGGTGATACGTGAATACGGGGAAGAACGGTTTGCTCTACAGATTGCAAAGGCGATTGATCGTCGCAGACAGGAACGGGGCGCTCTTCGAAGCACCTCTGAATTGGCCGCGCTCGTGGCTAGCGCGGTCAAAACCCGCGAGCCGGGCAAGGACCCTGCAACGAGGACATTTCAGGCTTTTCGGATTCACATCAACGCCGAGCTTGAGGAGTTGCAACAAGCGCTGAACGCCAGCCTGCGTCTGCTTAAGCCGGGCGGACGTTTGGTGGTGATCAGTTTTCACTCACTTGAGGATCGCATGGTCAAACAGTTCATCGCTCAACACGCCAAAGAGGTGGTCGATCGCCGCGCACCGGTGACGATGCCGCGTGCCATGCCGCTGTTGGCATTGGGACGCGTGAAGGCGAGCGAGTCTGAAATCAAGGCAAACCCTCGCTCACGCAGTGCAGTGATGCGCATCGCAGAGCGCACGGAGGCCGCGCTGTGATCCGCGTGAATATTGCACTCGTTGCGGCAGTCGTCGGAACAGCCTTTGCCTTGGTTCATACGCAATACCAATCACGCCGTTTGTATGCCGCAGTAGACAAAGCGCGCGCCCAAGCTGCAGAACTCGATATTGAGTGGGAATCGCTGCGCGCCCAACGCCGCGCTGCTGCTGCTCCGGCGCGTGTGCAGCGCATCGCTCGCAGCGAGCTCAACATGAGATCTCCCAACGCGTCAACGACGATCTATCTCAAGCCGAGTGAGTCGGCAGGAGCGCAGAAATGAGTCGCCGCAGCATCGCGTACAGCGAGAGTCCTCTGCTGACTCAGCGCACTCCGCTATGGCGCAGTCGCTTCATTTTGGCCGGCTTGGCGATCGCTTTTGTCGGTTTGATCGGACGCGCAGTGTATGTCCAGGTACTGAACAACGATTTCATCCTAGAGCAAGGCGATGCTCGGATGCAGCGCACCGTTGCGTTAGAAGCCAGCCGGGGGCGCATCCTCGACCGAAATGGTCTGATCTTGGCCACCAGCGTGCCTGCTGTTGGCATCAGTGTGGACGGGGCAGACCCCAACCATCCGGGCTGGCGCAAGGTGGCGAAATTGCTCAACCGCGATGAAAAGCAATTGCGGCAACTCATCGCCAAACGCGAAAAACGGGTGACCATGTTGGCGCGCCAAGTCGATGAAGGCACGGGCAACAAAATCAAAGAGCTCAAAATTCCTGGGCTTATCGTGAACCGCGAATACATGCGTTCGTACCCCGAGGGCGAAGCGGTTGCCCATGTAGTCGGCTTCACCAGTGTGGACAATCAAGGTCAAGAGGGCGTGGAGCTTGCGTTTCAATCTGAACTCGCTGGACAACCGGGGTCGCGGCGCGTGCTCAAAGATCGTTTGGGTCATGTCATCGAGGACGTGAGCGATGTTGTGCCTCCCGTGAATGGTCACGATATTCAGCTGTCGATCGATAGTCGCATCCAGTTTTTCGCGTACGACCGCATCAAAGCAGCGGTTCAAAAGCACAACGCGAATCACGGCAGTGTGGTGGTATTGGATGCCACCAATGGTGAGGTTCTGGCGATCGCCAACTACCCTAGCTTTGACCCCAATGATCGCCGCACCATGAAGAACTCGGTGATGCGCAACCGGGCATTGACGGATGCGTTTGAACCTGGTTCGACCGTGAAGCCGTTGGTCGTTGGCCTAGCTTTAGAAGAAAAACTGGTGAATCCTTCCAGTGTGTTCGATACGGCCCCTGGGTTCATCCGGATTGGACGCGCCAAGATTTCAGACTCCCACGTCCACGGTTTGTTGAACGTGTCGCAAATCATCGAAAAGTCGAGCAACGTCGGCACTGTCAAAATATCCGACAGGCTCAGCGCCCAATCGATGTGGGAGATGTATTCCGAAATCGGCATCGGTCAGAGGCCGGAGTTGTCCTTCCCGGGCGTCACCAGAGGTGCTTTGCGACCCTACCAGTCTTGGCGGGCAGTCGATAAGGCAACCATGAGTTACGGTTATGGCCTGTCCGCATCGTTGGTACAACTGGCACGCGCATACACCGTCTTCGGCACAGACGGTCATATGGCCAAGCTCAGCCTGATCAAGGGACAGGGCGGCATCTCTGGCGACCCTGTCTTCTCTGCGAAGACCACTGAACAACTTCGCCAAATGCTCCATCTGGTCACGGGCGATGAGGGCACCGCACCACGCGCCCAAACTTTGGGCTACTCGGTCGGCGGTAAAACCGGCACGGCGCACAAATTGGTCGATGGCAAGTACGCCAAAGACAAATACCGCGGCTTCTTTGTAGGGCTTGCTCCCATTGAGTCACCACGCATCGTTGTCGCGGTCATGCTCGATGAGCCCAAAGGTCGTGAGTATTTCGGTGGTTTGGTCGCAGCGCCAGTATTCAGCGAAACGGTACAGCAAACCTTGCGCATCATGGGCGTCAAGCCAGACCTGTCTGTGCAGCCCAATATCCATGCCAAAGGCGTCGAGGAATCAGTGTGATTCAAGCCTTCGACCGACCCCAAGATGCAGCGAACTGGCTTCGCGCGCAAGGCTGTGTTGACCTGCACAGCGATAGCCGTCGCACACGATCAGGCGACGGTTTGATTGCTTGGCCAGGTGCGCGACATGATCCACGCGATCAAGTTCAATCGGCACTCAAAAGTGGCGCCAAAGCCGCGCTGGTCGAGGCCAACGATCTGAGAAGCGATTGGCTGGCGGATTGGAAGGGCTTACCCATTGCATCCATGGCGGATTTGAAGCACCAATCTGGCCATGTTTCAAGCGCCTTCTACAGCGATCCCAGTCAACACCTCACCCTGGTTGCCGTGACAGGCACAAATGGCAAAACAACCATCACGTGGTGGCTGGCGCAAGCATTGAACGCTTTGAGCCGGCCTTGTGGCCTGGCTGGCACGCTTGGCGTGGGGGCCATCAACCGCTTGCGCACAACGGGTTTGACCACGCTCCAGTCCGTAGAGTGGCACGCTGCTTTGGCAAACATGCGCGCCGATGGATTGAGTGCCTGCGCACTGGAAGCCTCAAGCATTGGTGTCGCCGAAGGTCGGCTCAACGGGACGCAGATTGAAGTCGCGATTTTTACCAACCTGACGCAAGACCACCTCGACTACCACGGGGACATGGCCCACTACTGGGAGGCCAAAAAACGCTTGATGCTTTGGCCTCATTTGCGCCATGCGGTGATCAACATCGACGACCCACATGGTGCTGAATTGGCGAACGATTGGCCCAGCAGTGCAGCGCTTTGGACGACCAGCGTGCGAGGCAACGCGCGTTTGACTGCCAGCAACATTCTGGTGACCCCTCAAGGAGTGCGTTTCGAGGTCATCGAGCGCTCTGCCGATCAAGAGAGTCGAGCTGATCTCAGTATTCAAGCAGCAGGCACATTCAACGTCAGCAATGCGCTGCAAGTTCTGGCTGCCTTGCGTGCGTTGGGTATTCCTTTGGCCCATGCGGTGGAAGCCTTTTCTGGGTTGAGCTCGGCGCCGGGTCGTTTGCAACCGGTTCATCAAGGCGAACAAGGCCCTTGGGTGCTGGTCGACTACGCGCACACACCTGATGCTGTGGCCCAAGTTTTGGGAGCGCTGAGGCCAGCAGTGCAAAGCCGAGGCGGCCAACTGTGGTGTGTACTGGGCTGCGGCGGCAACCGCGATGCCTCTAAACGCGGACCGATGGCTGCCACAGCTGAAGCCCACGCGGAGCACGTGGTATTGACGAGTGACAACCCCCGAGAAGAAGACCCTGAATCGATTTTGTCAGCGATGCAACATGGCTTGAGTCGTGCACCAGAGTGGGTTGGAGTCGATCGCGCGCAGGCTATTGCCTATGCCATTTCACACGCCAAGGATGCCGATGTGATTGTGATCGCCGGCAAAGGGCACGAAGATTATCAAGAGGTGAAGGGCCAACGTTTGCCCTTCAACGATGCCGATGTCGCACAGGCGGCATGGCACTTGCGGATGCATTCAGGAGGGCGCGCATGAGTCAGACGCCCTTATCGGTGATGCACCTGATTCCCGGCGCGCGCGTGGTCGGAAGTCTTGCAGACCGACCACTGCATCGCGTTCACTCTGACACCCGCACGCTCGAGGCCGACGATTGTTTCGTCGCTTTGCGTGGGGAAAGGTTTGATGGCCACACTTTTCTGCCAGAGCTTGCTGCCGCACAAGTGCGGTTGGCGTTGGCGCATGGAGGACTCGCTCCATCTGGACTGAGTGGCGTAGAGGTAGAAGACACCCGCATCGCTCTGGGTCAGTGGGCGAGTCTCTGGCGTGAGCAAATGTCGATGCCGGTGATCGCCGTGACAGGTAGCAATGGAAAAACCACGGTCACTCAAATGATCGCAAGTATTTTGCGAACCGCCTACGGCCCGCAGATGCACGCCACTCAAGGCAACTACAACAACGAGATCGGCGTTCCTTTGACAGTCTTGGGACTGCGCCCCGGACATCGGGCAGCGGTGATTGAATTAGGCATGAACCACCCAGGTGAAATCGATGGTTTGGCGCGGATCGCCCAGCCCAACGTGGCATTGGTCAACAACGCTCAGCGCGAACACCAAGAGTTCATGAGCAGCGTACAAGCAGTGGCTGAGGAAAACGCTTGTGTCTTTGCGCACCTGCGTTCCGGTGGCGTCGGGGTATTTCCGCACGCCGATGCTTTCCATCGCCTGTGGGAAACACGCATCGCTGAACGCAGCGAGCAAGTGCACGCTTGCCAAACGTGGACGTTTGGGGTGGATCAACCTGACGCGACGGTCTGGGCAACTGCCGATTGGCGCTCCGATCATTGGTTAGTGCACGCCCACACCCCCGTGGGTGAGACAACGTTTTCGCTGTCCATGGCAGGGAAACACAACGTGATGAATGCGCTCGCCGCCCTGACCTGCGCCTTGGCAGCTGGCGTACCTTTGAGCCAGGCTCATCTCGGTCTGCAAGTGTTCCAGCCCGTTGCAGGTCGATCAAGGCTACTGCCAATGACCGTCGGTGGTCACGACATCGCCATCGTCGACGACACCTACAACGCCAACCCAGATTCGGTGCTGGCAGCGATCGCTGTGCTGGCGTCATTGCCCAAGCCCCAATGGCTTGTGCTGGGCGACATGGGTGAAGTTGGACAACAAGCCTTGGCTTTTCACCAAGAAGTCATCCGCGCAGCGCTAGCGGCTCAGATTGATCGCATCGACGTGACCGGAGAATGGATGAATCAAGCTGCCCAAACTTTGACGCATACCCCTGGCGTGCAAACATGGCCATCGGTCCAAGAACTCGCGGCGCAAGCCCCTTCCTTGGTCAAACCCATGAACGCCGTGCTGATTAAAGGTTCCCGATTCATGCGCATGGAGCAGGTGTTGAACGCGCTCACCGCCGCTTCACAAGAAAGGACTCCCCATGCTGCTTGACCTCGCCATTTGGTTGCAAAGCCTGTCACCTGAATTCGGATTCTTCAGGGTGTTTCAATACCTGACCTTCCGCGCCGTGATGGCTTCAGTGACGGCGCTGCTGATCGGACTATTTGCCGGGCCAGCGGTGATTCGTCACTTGAGAGCCCTCAAGATCGGACAGCCGGTTCGGGAATATGCGATGCAGACGCATTTGGTCAAAAGCGGTACTCCCACCATGGGCGGGGTATTGATCTTGATCGCGATCAGCATTTCCGCCCTGCTCTGGTCCGACTTGTCGAATCGTTTTGTTTGGATCGTGCTCTTTGTGACGCTGAGTTTGGGCGCGATTGGCTGGGTTGATGATTGGAAAAAGGTCGTCAACAAGGATCCCGAGGGGATGCGCTCCCGCGACAAATATCTGTGGCAGTCGCTGGTGGCTGGTATCGCAGCCTTGGCATTGGTTTTTGCCATCTCCGAAGGCTCCAACGCCAAAGTCTGGAATTTGTTTGTTCAATGGATGCAGTCGGGCTTCCAGATCAACTTGCCCAACACCGTTGGCTTGTGGCTGCCGTTTTTTAAAGAGGTCAGTTACCCCTTGGGCGTCCTGGGCTTTGTCACCATGACTTATGTTGTGATTGTGGGGTCCAGCAACGCAGTGAACTTGACCGATGGTCTGGATGGCCTAGCCATCATGCCAGTCATCATGGTGGGCGCAGTGTTAGGTGTGTTCGCTTATGTCACTGGTAACGCCGTCTTCGCCCGCTACTTGTTATTGCCCTATATCCCTGGCACCGGTGAGCTAATGGTGTTTTGCGCAGCGATCGGTGGTGCTGGCTTGGCATTTTTGTGGTTCAACACGCATCCCGCACAAGTGTTCATGGGTGACGTCGGAGCCTTGGCGCTCGGAGGTGCACTCGGCGTGGTGGCGGTCATCGTACGGCAAGAAATTGTGCTGGCAATCATGGGTGGCGTATTCGTCGCTGAAGCACTTTCAGTGATGTTGCAAGTGACTTATTTCAAGTACACCAAGAAACGGTACGGCGAAGGCAAGCGCCTGTTTCGCATGGCGCCGCTGCACCACCACTTCGAAAAGAAGGGGTGGAAAGAAACCCAAGTGGTGGTTCGCTTTTGGATCATCACCATGCTGTTGTGCTTGGTCGGTATGTCGACCTTGAAGTTGAGATGAACACAGAGCAGCGCATCCTCATCATTGGTGCAGGCCTATCGGGTCTGTCAATGGCGCGTTGGTGCCTGCGCGAAGGCGCTCAGGCCGTCACACTAGTCGATACCCGTGAGGCTGCCATCGATGCTGCTCAAATCGATTTGCCGCAAGCCCGCGCCAGATGTAGCGCGTTGGATCAGGCCTTGATGGACGATGTGCAACCCCAAGCTGTCTATCTCAGCCCCGGTTTGTCGCCCGAGCAATTGCGCACAGTATCGACATGGTGTGAAGCGCACCAAGTACCGCTGAGCAACGAATTGGATTTGTTCATGCAAGGGCTCGCGGGCCATCGTCCAGAATCTGCAGAAGCACCACGCGTGCTCGCGATCACGGGCACCAACGGCAAAACCACAGTGACTGCGCTCACCACATTTCTGCTGAACAGCGTCGGTGTCTGCGCTGTGGCGGCTGGCAATATCGCGCCAGCGATGCTTGATGCCCTCGGCAGCCAGTTGGATCAACAGTGCTGGCCTCAATCATGGGTGTTGGAGTTGTCGAGCTTTCAGCTGCACTCCACTTGCGAATTTGAGCCGACGATCGGTACCTTGCTCAATATCTCGGATGACCATTTGGACTGGCACCCAACCAAGGCCCACTACGTCGAGGCCAAGTCCAAAGTGTGGGGCAATACAGCAGCGCGACTGCTGAATCGAGGTGATGCCGCTGTCATGGCCTTCAAGCCGGCTGATCCACCCGCCAAGAACAAACGCCGCAAGGACACGGACGCAATGCCACCGATGTGGTGCAGTTTTGGATTGGATTTACCGACCCGGGCAGGCGACTGGGGCGTGGAGTCTGTCAATGGCATGGCGTGGTTGGTTCGCGCCCGAGGCATCGATACTGGCACGGTTGACCCATACTCGGACGAAGACCTCTATATTCAGCGCCTGATGCCCGCCGAAGCGCTGCGCATTCGTGGGCAACACAACTGGATGAATGCACTGGCTGCCTTGGCACTGGCCCATGGCGTCAGCCAGGACTCGGCGGGGATGCTGCACGCCTTGCGCGAATATGCCGGCGAGCCGCATCGTGTGCAGCCCATTGGCGTGATCGATGGAGTCGAGTATTTCGATGACTCAAAGGGTACGAATGTCGGCGCCACTTTGGCGGCGCTGAACGGCCTGGGAACCGATCGCCGACTGGTCGTGATTTTAGGTGGTCAAGGCAAAGGACAAGACTTTTCTCCGTTGCGTCAGCCCTTGGCTCGATTCACCCGAGGTGTGGTTCTGATTGGTCAGGATGCAGAAGCGATCGCACAAGCCTTAGAGGGTGTCGCTCTGAACATCATTCGCGCAGACTCTCTGGCCACCGCGGTGCGCGAAGCAGCCTTGTTGGCCCAGTCTGGTGACGCTGTCCTGCTCTCGCCAGCGTGTGCAAGCTTAGACATGTTTCGCAATTACAGCGAGCGTGGTCAAGCCTTTGCACGGCAAGTCTTGGCGATGGCCGAAGAGGCTGGAGGTCCGCTGTGAAGTGGTGGCCTAAGTTCACGCCTAACGCCGAAACGGTTGGGGAGTTGCCTGTGCGCATCGGGCGTATGGGGAGCCAATCTTCGCGGTCGCAGTCGGTGCAGGACTTGGGCTACGACCATGCCCTGCTGTGGACCGTCATGGCCATTTTGCTCTGGGGCCTAGTGATGGTTTACTCAGCCTCCATTGCGTTGCCTGACAACCCCAAGTTTGCACAATACCAGTCCACCCATTTTGTAACGCGCCACGCCATTTCATTGATGATTGGCCTGCTTGCGGGGTGGGTAGTGTTCCAAATACCCGTCGACGTTTGGGAGCGCTGGGCACCCCATCTGTTTGCGTTATCTCTGGTCTTGCTTCTATTGGTTTTGATCCCATTCATCGGCAAAGGAGTCAACGGTGCGCGCCGCTGGATCAGCCTGGGGATCATGAATTTTCAGCCTTCAGAGCTCACCAAATTCGCCATGATCTTGTACGCATCCAATTACATGGTGCGCAAGATGGAGATCAAAGAGCATTTTGTGCGCGCGGTGGCACCAATGGCATTTGCAGTCGGATTGGCAGGGGTGTTGCTGCTCGCAGAACCTGACATGGGGGCCTTCTTGGTGATCGTCGTCCTAGCCATGGGGATCCTCTTCTTGGGTGGGGTCAATGCGCGGGCATTTTTCTTGATCACAGTTTTGTTGGTCGCTGCATTTGCGCTGATGATTTGGCTATCTCCTTGGCGCAGAGATCGGATTTTTGCTTACCTCAATCCATGGGACCCTGAGTACGCCCTCGGCCGCGGCTATCAGCTCACCCATTCGCTGATCGCTATGGGGCGGGGTCAGATATTTGGAGTGGGCTTGGGAGGCAGTGTTGAAAAGCTTCACTGGCTACCCGAAGCGCATACCGACTTTTTGCTCGCCGTGATCGGCGAAGAGTTTGGTTTGATCGGTGTGGCCACCTTGACTTTGACATTCCTTTGGATGGTCAAACGCATCATGCAAATCGGCCGCCAAGCGTTGTTGTTGGAGCGAGAATTCGCAGGGCTCGCTGCGCAAGGCGTGGGCTTGTGGATTGGCTTTCAAGCCTTCATCAACATCGGCGTGAACCTCGGCGCTTTACCAACCAAAGGTTTGACACTGCCTTTGATGAGCTACGGTGGGTCGGCCGCATTGCTCAACTTGATTGCGCTCGCGTTTGTCCTGCGCATCGACCACGAAAACCGGCGCATGACCCACGGGAGGCGCACATGAGCGCGACCAACGCCAAACGTGTTCCGTGCGCCATCATCATGGCGGGTGGTACGGGCGGTCATATTTTTCCTGGCATCGCTGTCGGTATCGCACTGCGAGAGCAAGGCTGGCAGGTGCACTGGCTGGGTGCGCCCCTGAGCATGGAAAGTGATTTGGCGCCGCGGTACGACTTTCCATTTGAAGCAGTGGATTTCGGAGGGGTTCGAGGCAAGGGACTGATGACTTGGGTCCGGATGCCCTGGCGGCTCTTGCGCAGCACTGGCCAAGCGCTCAAGGCGATCATACGAGTGAAGCCAGATGTTGTGGTTGGGATGGGCGGCTACATCACGGTGCCAGGCGGATTGGCGACCTTGATCATGGGTCGCACCATGATCTTGCATGAGCAAAATAGCCGTGCGGGCTTGGCCAATCGCGTGTTGTCTTGGGTTGCTGACCGGGTCTACACGGCCTTTCCCCATGTTTTAGATAAAGGGCTATGGGTCGGCAACCCCCTGCGCGAAGCTTTCATCCAGCAACGCGACCCCGCCGAACGTTTCGCCAACCGAACAGGCCCGCTTCAAATTGTGGTCGTTGGAGGCAGTTTGGGCGCTCGTGCATTGAACGAGACCCTGCCCGCCGCGCTCGCGTTGATGCCCGTTGAGCGCAGGCCTCAGGTTCTGCACCAAAGTGGCAAGGCCCATATCGACGCCTTGAACCAGGCTTACGCGGACGCGGGCGTCCATGCCCGCACCACGCCATTCATTGAAGACACGGCAGACGCGTTCGCCCAAGCAGACTTGGTCATTGCTCGTTCCGGGGCAAGCACGGTGACAGAGCTGGCAGCGGTTGGAGCTGCGGCATTGTTCGTACCTTTTCCGCACGCAGTCGATGATCACCAAACCAGCAATGCCGCCTTTTTAGTAGACAAATCGGCTGCTTGGATGATTGGCCAACCTGAATTCACGCCTGAGCGCGTCGCGCAGTGGCTATCCGATATCGATCGCGAGCAGCTTTTGCAGGCTGCTCTGAAAGCCAAAGCCTTGGCCAGAACTGGTGCCGTGCGCGCGATTACCAGTGCTTGCTCGGAGGTCATTGCACGATGAAACGCACCATACAACACATCCATTTCGTCGGCATTGGTGGCGCTGGCATGAGTGGCATTGCCGAGGTACTGATTAACTTGGGATACATCGTCTCGGGTAGTGACATCAGCCAAAGCGCAACCGTACAGCGCCTCCAAAATTTAGGTGCCAGAGTTCACTTGGGACACGCGAGCGAACACATCCAAGGTGCCCACGTTGTCGTCACTTCGACCGCTGTGCAAGCATCGAATCCTGAAGTAGTTGCCGCACATGCAAAGCTGATCCCTGTTGTACCGCGCGCAGTGATGTTGGCTGAATTGATGCGCATGAAACACGGCATTGCCATCGCCGGCACGCATGGAAAGACAACCACGACCAGTCTCGTCGCCAGTGTCTTAAATCAAGCCGGCATGGACCCGACCTTTGTGATTGGCGGCCGTCTCAACAGCGCCGGTGCGAATGCCAAGCTGGGCACTGGTGAAGCAATCGTCGTAGAAGCTGATGAGTCAGATGCTTCGTTTTTGAACCTGTTGCCTATGACTGCAGTGATTACGAATATCGATGCAGATCACATGGAAACCTACGGCCACGACTTTGGTCGTTTGCGCCAAGCCTTCATCGACTTCTTGCATCGAATGCCTTTTTACGGTGCGGCGATCGTCTGCATCGATGATCCGAATATCCGCGATCTACTCCCTGCTATTGCTCGTCCGATCGTCGGTTATGGCGTCAGTGAAGACGCCAAAATCAGAGCCGTCAACATCCGAGCAGATCAAGGGCACATGCACTTCACCGTGCAACGCAAGACCCGAATAAACCTGCCAGACCTGGAAGTCAGCCTCGCGCTACCAGGGCACCACAACGTCTTGAACGCATTGGCAGCCATTGCAGTGGCGGACGAAATGGACGTTTCCGACGACGCAGTTGTGTCGGCATTGGCCGAATTCAAGGGAGTTGGTCGGCGCTTTCAGAGTTATGGCGACGTCGCCTTGCCACAAGGTGGCAGCATTCGGATCATTGACGACTATGGTCATCATCCAGTGGAGATGGCTGCCACGATTGCCGCGGCCCGTGGCGCCTTCCCTAATCGCCGCTTGGTGTTAGCGTTTCAGCCACATCGCTTCACGCGCACCCGCGATTGTTTTGACGATTTCGTTCAAGTTTTGGGACGTGCTGACGCGCTTTTGCTGAGCGAGGTCTATGCCGCGGGTGAGCAACTCATCGTGGCAGCTGATGGAAGAGCTCTCGCAAGAGCCCTGCGTGTCGCGGGTCAAATTGAACCGCTGTTCGTCCCCGAAATTCAAGATCTCGCAGCCCAAGTCCTCCAACACGCTCAAGATGGCGATGTGGTGGTTTGCATGGGGGCCGGATCGATTGGTCAAGTTCCTGCACAAATCGTCGCACTCGGCGAAGGTGCGTCCAAGGTGTCCGCATGACGCAGTCATTTGTCATTCCTCAACCCCAGTCGCTCGGCAAAGTCGCCGTGCTGTTCGGTGGTAGCTCAGCCGAGCGCGAAGTGTCTTTGATGTCTGGCCAAGGCGTTTTGGATGCTCTGCGCGGGCGGGGTGTTGATGCACACGCGTTTGATCCCAGTACGCAGGCATTGCAACGCCTCAAAGATCAAGGCTTCTCCCGCTGCTTTATTGCATTGCACGGACGCTTTGGTGAAGACGGCACCCTGCAAGGGGCACTCGAGCATTTGGCGATCCCTTACACGGGCTCTGGTGTTCTGGCGTCAAGCGTTGGTATGGATAAGCTGATCACCAAGCGCCTGTGGCGTGACGCCGGCATCCCAACGCCAAACTGGAGCCAAGTCTCCAGTGCGGCCGAAGCAGAGGCAGCGTTTGAGACACTTGGTTCTCCGATGATCATCAAGCCGTCGCGCGAGGGCTCCACACTAGGCTTGACAAAGGTCATGCAGCGTGAAGACTGCGCTGCAGCCTACGCTAAAGCGGCTGCGATGGACCCATTGGTTCTGTGCGAACAATTCATTCAAGGTGACGAAGTCACGCAACCCGTTCTAGGTCACGGCACACAAGCTCAGACGCTTCCGATGATTCGCGTGGTTGCACCAAACGGCAACTACGACTATCACAACAAGTATTTTGGGGAGGAGACGCAGTACCTGATCCCCTCAGGGCTCTCTTCGGATCAGGAGGCCAGCATTTCAGCATGGGTTTTGAAGGCCTATCAAACGCTAGGCGCAAGGGGCTGGGGTCGCATTGACGTGATGATTGATCGGGCGACGCAACTGCCTTATTTGCTCGAAATCAACACCTCTCCCGGCATGACCAGCCACTCCTTGGTACCGATGTCTGCCAAGCATGCAGGCCTCTCATACCCGGATTTGTGCTTGTGGTTGTTGGGCCAAGCTCGCTTGGATTACGTGAAAGGTTCCGTGTGAAGCACACCCCCACACCTGCCGAGTTGCGCAAGCAAATGCTGCTCACTGTCGCACCCTATTTGGTGCTGGTAGCGGTGTTGGCTGGCTGCGCCGCACTGGCATCGTGGGCTTACCACCACCCAGCTTGGACCGTGGAGCACGTCGAGATCCGTGGCGATAACCGCCATCAAAGCGATATCAGTGTGCAGCGTGCCATCAAGCCGATGCTGAACGAAAGCTTCCTCTCCATTGATCTGTCTGAGTTGCAGCGCTTGGTGGAAGATGTACCGTGGGTCAGGCAAGCTGCGGTGCAAAGAGACTTCCCCAAGGGACTGCGCATCACGATCGAGGAGCATCGGCCTGTGGCATGGTGGGGCGAAGCCAAGGGCACGCTCTTGGTGAATGCGCAAGGCGAAATATTTGAAGCCCAAGCGGAAGCCGAAGAGAGCCAAAACTGGCCTGTGTTGGCCGGTCCTGACGAGCATGTCCAAGACGTTTTAAAAGCCTTCAATGATTTGCAAGCAAGCTTGCGTAGCGCCAATTTGAGCGCCAAGCGCTTGATGCTCTCACCACATGGCAGCTGGACGGCTGTCCTAGATGGAGACATTGAGCTGGCGCTGGGGCGTGCCCAAGCCAATGATTGGTTGACCCAAGTCAATCGCATGATCAAGACCCTACCTGACCTGCGTCAGCGCTATGAACAAGCGCTGCGCAGCATCGATCTGCGCTACCCCAATGGTTACGCCGTTGCTCTCGCAGGCGTTTCAGTTGGCCCTCGAAATAACCCCTAACCCACCAGAGAACTGAACATGGCAAAGGAATACAAAGATTTGGTCGTCGGCTTAGACATCGGCACATCCAAAGTGATGGTCGTCGTCGCCGAGGTACAGACCAACGGCGAATTGAAACTCGCCGGAATCGGCGTGGCTGACAGCCAAGGGCTCAAGCGAGGTGTCGTCGTCAACATCGACGCCACCGTTGCAAGCATTCAGCAAGCGCTCAAAGAGGCCGAATTCATGGCGGATTGTCGCATCGGCAGGGTTTTTACCGGAATTACCGGGAGCCATATCCGCGGCATGAACAGCAGTGGCATGGTCGCGATCAAAGACCGCGAGGTGTCTGCCTCGGACGTGGTGCGTGTCATCGAAACTGCGCGCGCCATCAATATTCCAGCGGACCAGCGTCTGTTGTTGGTCGAGCCACAAGAGTTTGTGATTGATGGTCAAGATGTCAAAGAGCCCATTGGTATGAGCGGCTTGCGCCTCGAAGCCAAAGTGCACATCGCTACCGGTGCGCAAAGTGCAGCGGAAAACATCATCAAATGCGTCCGCCGATGCGGTCTTGAAGTGGATCAATTGATGCTAAACCCATTGGCATCGAGCCATGCCGTATTGAGTGACGACGAGCGTGAGTTGGGCGTCGCATTGGTTGATATCGGTGGTGGTACGACAGACGTTGCGATCTTTTCCGGGGGCGCGATCAGACACACAGCCGTCATTCCAATCGCTGGAGATTTGATCACCTCTGACATTGCGATGGCATTGCGCACTCCCACCAAAGATGCGGAGGAAATCAAAGTGATGGCTGGCCGCGCAAAGCAATTGCTCGCTGATCCGGAAGCTCGCATCGAGGTCCCAGGACTTGGTGATCGGGAGCCACGCATGATCTCTAGGCAAGCGTTGGCAGGCGTGATCGAACCGCGGGTCGAAGAAATTTTCACTCTAGTTCAACAGGTCATACGTGAATCAGGCTACGAAGAAGTGCTCTCCTCTGGCATCGTTCTGACCGGCGGTAGCGCTGTCATGCCAGGGATGATTGAACTCGGCGAAGACATTTTTTTAAAGCCTGTGCGTCGCGGTGTCCCGACCATGGCCAATGCGCTTTCTGACATGGTCGCGCATCCCCGCGCAGCCACCGTCATGGGGCTGCTGGAAGAGGCCAAATTGGCCCGCTTGCGTGGCCAAAAAGTCGCGAAAAGCGCTGGTTCAATGCAGTCTGCCTGGGGGCGCCTGCGAGATTGGTTCACGGGAGTCTTCTGATGACACATCACTTGCTGCTCTTGCTGTGGTCCCCGCAATTCAATGCGGATACAGGGCCGCCTTAGGCGCCAAACATTCAACCCTTTTCTAACAATGATTTAAACGTTTTAACCCTGAAGGAAAACACCATGACTATCGAAATGATTGAAGTCGAAGAATTCAACCAAGGCACCCGCATCAAAGTGGTCGGCGTTGGTGGAGGCGGTGGCAACGCTGTACAACACATGATTGACTCCTCAGTCAATGGTGTCGAGTTCATCTGCGCCAACACCGATGCACAAGCCTTGTCTCAAAGCGGCGCACACAAAGTGATTCAACTTGGGCAAACGGGCTTGGGCGCTGGCAGTAAGCCTGAAAAGGGACGCGATGCAGCAGAAATCGCCATCGAAGATATCCGCGAAGCGATTGGCGATGCGCACATGCTGTTCATCACTGCAGGCATGGGCGGCGGTACTGGAACCGGTGCTGCTCCAGTGATTGCTCGTGTTGCCAAAGAAATGGGTGTCCTCACTGTGGGTGTTGTCACTCGTCCCTTCGAGTTCGAGGGCGCAAAGCGCTCCAGTAATGCTGAAAGCGGCCTGGCTGAATTGGAAGCCAATGTCGATTCATTGATCGTGGTCTTGAACGACAAACTGCTCGAGGTCTATGGCGACGATGTGACCCAAGAGGAGGCTTTCGCACACGCCAATGATGTGTTGAAGAATGCAGTTGGCGGCATTGCTGAAATCATCAACGTCCCCGGCCACGTGAACGTCGACTTTGAGGACGTGCGCACGGTCATGGGTGAGCCTGGCAAAGCCATGATGGGTACCGCTGTGGCTTCTGGCGAAGACCGCGCTCGCGTTGCAGCTGAGTCAGCAGTCGCTTGCCCGCTGCTCGAAGGGATCGACCTTTCGGGTGCACGCGGTGTGTTGGTATTGATCAGCGCCGCAAAAGGCTCCTTGAAACTGAAAGAGTCCAGCGTCGCCATGCAGACTATTCGCGCATATGCCTCTCCCAACGCTCACGTGATTTATGGCACTGCCTACGACGACACACTTGGAGACAATATCCGCGTGACCGTCGTCGCCACGGGCTTGGATCGCGCTCAAGGGCGGCCCAAGCTTGAGGTTTTGCGCACCGGTACAGACAACATGCCGATCCAAGCCACCGGCAATGCTCTTGGCGCCTCTGAGGCTGCCAGCGGTGCCGAGCGCACTGACGTCACTGGCTACGCCAAGCTGCCCGAGACAGCTCCTCGCGTGTGGTTCACAAACCGAACACAGGCAGCCGAACGTGTGAACGCTTTGTCATCAGGAGGCATGGAGGATTTCGAGATTCCAGCCTTCTTGCGCAAGCAAGCCGACTGATAGCCTCGATCTCGCGGCGGTGGGTTGGGGTTGCCAGAGTAGGCTGCCACTTCAGGGTCTGCCCACAGCGTTGTCCTTAAGCGCTGTGGGTGGATGGCATTTCATCTGCATCTGATATGCACCAACCCACCTAAAATTCTCAATATGCTCAAACAACACACGCTTAAAACCACGACTCGAGCCACGGGCGTCGGTCTTCACAGTGGTGCGCGAGTGGAGTTGACGTTGCGCCCTGCACCTCCAGACACCGGCATCGTATTTCGCCGTGTGGATTTGAGCGATCCGGTGGATATTCCTGTCACTGCAGAGTCGGTCTCCGAAACTCGACTGGCTTCGACCCTCAGCAAGGGGGGCGCTAAGGTCAATACCGTAGAGCACCTGATGTCGGCGTGCGCGGGACTAGGCTTAGATAATTTATTCATCGACATCACAGCAGAAGAAGTTCCCATACTGGACGGGTCCGCAGCGTCATTTGTCTACCTGTTGCAAAGCGCAGGCGTCGTGGCACAGGATGCACCGAAACAATTTGTTCGCGTGATCAAACCGGTGATGGTCGAAGAAGGCAGCGGAACCCCAAGCCACAAATGGGCCAAACTCGAGCCATTTCATGGCTACAAACTGCGCTTTGAAATCGAGTTTGATCACCCCGCAGTCAGTGCTTCGGGTCAGATTGTCGAGTTTGACTTGGGCAGCGGAAGATACGCCCGAGACATTGCGCGCGCGCGGACATTTGGATTCACACGGGACGTAGAAATGATGCGCAGCCACGGCCTCGCCTTGGGCGGTGGCTTAGACAACGCCATTGTGATGGATGACATCAAAGTGCTCAATGCCGATGGACTGCGTTATCAAGACGAGTTTGTCAAACATAAAATTCTCGATGCCATGGGCGACTTATATATCCTGGGCAAACCGATGCTGGCGGCATACAGCGCGTTCAGAAGCGGTCATGCGATGAACAACCAGTTGCTCAGGGCCCTGCTGGCACAACCGGATGCCTACGAATTGGTGACCTTTCTTGATCACAGAACAGCCCCGCAGGGATTCGAATCCCTGGTGCCTGCTTGGTAAGCACTGGTCATGTTACTGGCGCGCGCACTCGTACTGGCCCTGATGGTCCTCGCCATCGGCAGCTTCATTGGCTACATGGTTACCGGGCGCGTCCAGTTCAAGGAATGGGGGCTGCGCTTGATGCGCTGGACTTTGCTTGCCGCCTTGATCTTTTTTGGCACATTGATCGTTAGCCGCCTGATTTAACAACGGCCGGCCATCGTGCGTCATCGTTGATTTAATAGTGGCGTCCGTCTTTGTAAGCCGCGTGTGTACGTGCTTGCAGCTCGCCCGAACGATGCAGCACAGCAGTAGAACGGGCGACTTGGGCATGAGTGATCGCCAGGCCTAGTGCATCCGCAGCGTCGGCACTGGGATGCCCCGGCAAGTGGAGAAGCCTCTTCACCATTTCTTGCATCTGCGTTTTGCTGGCGCGCCCGTATCCAACCACCGCTTTTTTGAGCTGCAATGCCGTGTACTCATACACCGGTAGATCCTTGGATACCAGCGCGGTGATACAGGCACCGCGCGCTTGTCCAAGCAACAACGTGGATTGAGGATTGACGTTCACAAATACGATCTCAACCGCAGACACATCCGGCTCGTAGCGTTGCACCACTTCTGAAATACCTTCCCACAGGACTTTCAATCGCTCAGGCAACAAGCGTGTTGGCCCCCCGGATTTGATGGTTCCGCTGGCGACGTAAGCGAGCTGTCCTCCTTGAGAGTCCACGACACCAAAGCCTGTCGTTTGAAGTCCTGGATCTATGCCCAAAATTCTCATGGTGTGTCCTTTGCCGGAATATCAACAGATTGCATGCGCTGTCGAATGACATCGGAACGGCGCATCAAATAGCCTGACGCTGGAATATCCTCATAGCGCTTAGGACTCGGTAGCATCACTGCCAACCTAGCAGCCTGATTCGCGTTCAGGGTCCATGCGCTTTGCCTGAAGTAACTGCGAGTCGCAGCCTCGGCGCCAAACACACCTTCCCCCCACTCCACGTGGTTCAAGTAGATATCTAAAATTTGTGCCTTGGTCAGCCAAAACTCCAATGACACGGCGATCACCAATTCTTGTAATTTGCGCGGAATGTGCCTCTCACCACTGAGAAATAAGTTCTTAGCGAGCTGTTGGGTGATGGTTGAGCCACCTAACGCCCGTTTGCGTTCACCCGACCAGTTGACTTGCTGGGCAGCCCATAAGGCCTCCCAGTCGACGCCCTTGTGCTGCGTGAAACGACTATCCTCCGATGCAATCACTGCGCGCCGAAGCACATCAGGCAACAGACCGTGGTCCAAGTTGGTATGACGCCACTTGGGTGAATGGGGTTGGCTGCGCCAGAGCCTCACCCACTCACTGCGTTGCATGGCAGTACTGCTAGGGGTGATCCATACCATGGTGCTGATTCGAAAGAACCAAACCAGTTGTAGCCCAATGGTTGCCCACAATACCCAGACCAACCATGACCGCCAATGGGCGCGGCGGGCCTTCACAGTTGACCTCCCATTTGCGTCACCATCCGGTTGTCCCGCAAAAACCGAAACGTAGATACCACCACCAGCTGATCTGCCTGCTGTCGCAACCGTGAGTCAAACGGTCCAAACCTCTGTTGGCGAGCCAATCGGGAGGCTTGATCATCCAATGCAGGTTGACCAGACGTTTGCAAGACATTGACTTGCAACACCTGACCGCTCGAATGAACAGTCAACTCCACGATCAACTCTCCATAAAGTCGCTGGCCTGCTTGACTCGGAAACTGCCGCGTTCCTTGATCCTCAAGCACTTGCCTCATGTGATCAAAGTAGAGGGCTGCTGCAGATTGTTGGGCTGAAATTTGAGCAAACAAACGCTTGGGACGTGTGCTCTCCATCTCAATGCGGCGTTCAATCTGCGCGATCAATCGAACCATCGCTTGTCTCTGCTCCTCTTGCGATTGCGCGCCTGTGTCTTCTTTGGATGGCTGTCGATCGCGTGCCTCGAGTTCATGGAGTTGGCGCTTCACTCTCGCCAAGAGCAAGGTCTGTTGAGCCTCAAGCTGACTCAACTGCGCCCGCGTCTCTTCGAGCGCATCGCCTGAACGCGACCACGTGGAAGGGGGCAGCAGCGTCGCTGCTTGTCCAGCGTCGGCTCGACCCCCGCCATTCAAATGTACTTGAGCGAGCACCGCGGCTTTCAGAGGTGCGTCAGCGGTCTGGGCGTTCACGAGAACCAGCTCTAGCTCCGGGACTGGTAGCTTCAAACTAGGCGGTGCTGAGGGGCGAAATGACAGCGCGATCAAACTCAAATGCACCGCTGTTGAAAAGAGCAACGTCCACCCCAAAGCGCTGCCTGATGCCCTGTGGAGCATCCTCGAAACTGGTTGAAACAGCGGCTGCGCCATCGGGTTCAGCCTGTCAACGCAGGACCTTGGGTTGAATCGGCATCGTCATCGCTGTCTAGGTTGATCGCAATCTTGACACCTGTGCTGGTGTCCTCTTCATCCCAATCGACATCCACAGCATCAGGTTGCTCAACATCGAGTCGCTCAATCACTTGGGCATTGATTTCAAGCGCAATCAGATCGATGTCACCGAAACTGACACGCACTCTTGTGCCTTTGGCCATGCCATTGGCACCCACGGCGTTCATCACCAGTGGAAAGTCATCGGCGCGAACCAATCGCTCATTCATGACTTGCGCCGTGCATTCAGTGAGGCCACTCTGTTGAATCAAACGCAGCGTCCAGAATCGTTCCATGCCTCTTTGGAATTCGTTGTACCCAGCATAGGTCGTCTCAAACCCACTGATGATGCCAAAGAGCTGAGCATCTTTGGGTTTGAAGGGCGCGACCAAGGCCGCGGTGGTGCCGTGTTGAACACAGGCCAGCAACTGCCACTGATTCACCAAATCGGCATAACGGCGCAGTGGCGACGTACACCAGGCGTAACATGGCACACCCATGCCCGCGTGCGGCAGCGGCTTGGTGCTCATGCGAACCTTGACCCCGGGTGCCATGCTGGCTTGGCTGCGATAAATACCAGGTACGCCCAAATCAGCTAGCCACTGGCCCCAGTGCTGATTGGCCAAAATCATGCATTCGGCCACAATCAAATCCAGAGGCGAGCCACGTCGCCTTTCGGTGATTTTGACGGTTTCGTCGCCGCTGGGCTCTTCGCCAATCACGCCTTCCAGGGCAAAGTTGTAATCGGGGCGATTGAACAACTCCGGTTTACCGCGGACCTGCTCACGGGCCGCCTTGCGATGTTTGGCCATGCTGTAAAGCCACCGCAGCTCAGTGATCCACTCCCGCTCAGATGGCGCTGGATCCTCTTGATCAAAGAACGCCTGATCAAGTTCGTTCTCAATATGGTCATGGCGCAAGTTGTCAGCAATCCACACGCGTTCCAGTGCGCTGCGCTGGGCCTTTACCTCTGCGCTCGCCTCATCCATGTCGAGATAAATAGACAACGCGGGACAATAACGACCTGCTTGCAAGGTATAGGCTTGAATCACGGCTTCAGGCAGCATGGTGATCTTGTGACCAGGCATGTAGACCGTGGACATGCGAGAGCGTGCAATCTGATCGACAGCATCATCAGGACGTATACCCAAGCCAGGCACCGCGATGTGAATACCCAAAGTCACCGTGCCTGTGCCCAGGCCACTGACCGAAAGGGCATCATCGATTTCGGTCGTCGCTGCGTCATCAATGGAATAGCCGTGGACCGGAGACACTGGCAACGACTCCATGTCGATCTGCCCCGGAACCAAAGACGGCAAACCTGTGCCCTTTGGAAATTGCTCAAACAAAAATCGCTGCCAATGAAACTGGTAAGGACTGTGAATGGCACCAACGCGTTGCAGCAGATCCAATGGGCCAGATTGCGACAACTTACTGGCTTGCACGACGGCCTTGTATTCAGGCGCATTTTTGTCTGGCTTGAACAGAATTTTGAACAGCTGTTCACGAATAGACTGAGGGCATTGCCCATCGACAAGTTCTTGGCTCCACGCATCAATTTGGGCCTGAATCGCCGCCTTCTTGGCAATAGCAGCCAGCGCCTGCTGCACTTGCTCTTGGGGGGCCTTTCTGAAACGGCCCTTGCCGGCACGCCTGAAATAATGCGGCGCTTCAAACAAAGCCAACAACGCGGCCACTTGCTCAACCACCGACGCCTGCTGGCCAAAATAATCCTGGGCGACCTCGACAAAGCCAAATTCGTCCTCGGGAGCACACTCCCACATGAGGTCTAAATCCATATCGGCGCACACCTCGCGCGCCTGGTCTAACAACTCTGTCGCGCCGGGGGCTGCAAAACGCAGCAAGACATGGGCTGCCTTGACCTTATGGCGCTTGCCGGAGGCCATTTCAACTTGCAGAGATGCATCGGACTCCGAAAGCAATCGGCCAACCAAAAATTTTCCAGAATCGTCAAACAAGATATTCATAGGCACATTGTCCCATGGCCCCAGCGGCACAGGTCAGGGGCGACTCAAGAATGCGTCGACTTTGGGCAACCAGTTGGGAAACTCGGACATGGCATGGTCAGCGCCGTCTACCCAATGAAAATGGGTGTCGGCATAGTAATTCGCCAGCTCTTGGGGATCGAGGACTTCGTCCTCTGTCCCGACCAGCGTCATGCAATCAGACCATGGAGGCAAGCTGTCACGGTCCATGGCCGCGAGCTCGTCCAAAAATTTAGGCTCAAACCGAATGCTTGCGCACGGATCGTGCCACAAACGAAAATCGCCGACCAACCGATCCCCGTGCTTGTGCGGGTGCACCGCTGGATTGATCAGCACAGTTCGGCTTCCCCATTTCAGCCCTAGAAACGTGGCGTAAAACCCACCCAACGAGGACCCGACGATACCGGTCCGGTTTTTAGGCCAGTCTTGGCACATGGTTTCGACCAAAGTGACCGCATCCTTGGGTGAAACAGGCAGCGCGGGACAATACCACTCCCAGCTGGGGTGATGGGCACGGATATAGTCCCGCAGCTGTCGCGATTTTGTGGAGTTTGGGGACGAGCGGAATCCGTGCAGATAAAGCAAATGATCGATGGCCATCGCTCCATAATATCGGTATGCCCGTCATCATTACCAAGCCCCATTGGACGCAAAGGATCGCGCCCTGGTTTGCCGGTTTCGACCTTTGGTTGTTACTGGCCTTCGGAATGCTGGCCACGCTTGGCATGGTGGCGATGTACTCCATCGGATTCGAATATGGCAACCGAGTTATGGATCACGGCCGCAACCTCGTTGTCGCGCTGGCTGTGATGTTGGTCTTTTCACAAATTCCGCCGCACCGCTTGCGCATGGTGGCTGTGCCCCTGTATGCGGTCGGTGTGATTTTGTTGATTGGTGTCGCCCTGTTTGGACTATCGCGCAACGGCTCCCAGCGCTGGCTGAACATTGGCGTGACGATCCAACCCAGTGAACTGCTGAAAATCGCGATGCCAATCATGTTGGCCTGGTGGTTTCAGCGCCGCGAAGGGCAGATGCGCCCCTTGGACTTTGGTGTCGCGACCTTGTTGCTGCTGGTTCCGCTGGCGCTGATTTTGAAACAACCTGACCTAGGCACCGCACTTTTGGTGCTGGCGTCTGGTCTGTTTGTGATTTTCTTCGCTGGCTTGCGTTGGCGTTGGGTGATCCCGCCCTTGATCTTGGCCACGATCGGTATCGTGGTCTTGATTGTTATGGGTGATGCTTGGTGCCAGGACGGCGTGAACTGGGTGGTTTTGCGTGACTACCAAAAGCAGCGTGTGTGTACCCTGCTTGACCCGTTTCAAGACCCCCTTGGCAGAGGCTTTCACATCATCCAAGGCATGATTGCGATTGGCTCAGGAGGCGTGTGGGGCAAAGGCTATATGCAGGGGACGCAAACTCACCTGGAATTCATTCCAGAACGAACAACCGACTTTATTTTCGCCGCGTATTCTGAAGAGTTTGGGTTACTGGGCGTATTGGCGTTGTTGCTGATTTTCGCTTTTCTCGTTGGCCGGGGACTGTGGATTGCCGCGAACGCACCAACGATGTTTTCTCGCGTGTTGGCAGGCGCCATGGCGATGAACTTTTTTGTCTATGCCTTTGTAAATATGGGGATGGTGAGCGGCATCTTGCCAGTGGTGGGTGTGCCCCTGCCTTTTGTGAGCTACGGCGGCACCGCAATGGCCACATTGGGGATTGCGCTCGGAATTTTGCTGTCCATCAGTCGATATGATCAATTGATGAAAAGCTGACCATGCGCGACAAACTTCATATGGACGCTCCACTTTCACTGGGCTTCATCGGTACCGGGAACATGGGCATGGGCATGTTGAAGCGGTGGCTGAACCATGGTGAGCACGCGCTCTTTTGCGACATCGATCCTGAGCGACAAGCACAGGGTCTTGCAGCCGGCGGCACGCTTCAAGACAGCCCTGCTAGATTGGCCCGCGCGCTCTCTCAAAATGCGCTGCTGGTGATCGCGGTGGTCACGGCAGATGAAACGCTCGAGGTGCTTTGGGGCGAACAAGGGGCTGCCAAACATTTGGTGCCAGGCCAGTGCGTGATGTTGTGTCCGACGATCGCGCCAGAGGACACCATTGCAATTGCTCGGCGCCTCCAAGAACATGGTGTGTCGTGCATCGACGCGCCGATGTCTGGAGGGCCACTGCGGGCGGAGCAAGGCACCATGAGTTTGATGGTGGCCTGCTCCAAGGCTGATTTCATGGATCACAAGCCCACCTTAGATGCGCTAGCAAACCCAGTATTCCATGTGAGTGAACGGATTGGGGACGGCGCGCGCACCAAGCTCGTTAACAATTTGTTGGCAGGCATCCATTTGGTGGGTGCTGCAGAAGTCCTTTTACTGGCTGGCCGGATGGGGTTGAATTTGCCAACGACCTTGTCCGTGATCGAACAGTCGAGCGGGCAAAGTTGGATCGGCTCCAACCGCATGCATCGCGCATTGGCCGGTGCGCAAGATATTCAAGCTCACATGAGTCTTTTGGCCAAAGACACCGGCTTGGCGATCGCAGCGGCGGCACACGAGGGGTATCGACCCCCGCTCGGGCACCAGGCTGCGTTGACCTTTGCTGCTGCACTGGCTGCTGGCTGGGCAGACAAAGACGACAGTGCGATGCTTGATTGGCTGCGTGAATACAGCGGCAACTGAAGTATTCGGTCACCTTCTCCTGCCCGCGCACGGGATGGATCGGCCCAAAACCATGGACGCAACCGTCCCATTTGGACGCAAACGCACACACCGCCTCGCTTGCTACCTACAATGCCTGATATGAAAGCCACTGACCCTGCTATCTCTGCCCTGAATACGGCCCAGAATTTGGTACTCGAACCGCACGGTTTGAGCACCAGCCATCTCACGAAAGCGCTCCAATTGATGCGCAACTCCGGGGTGGATGATGCGGACCTGTATTTTCAATACACCCGCTCTCAAGGCTGGAGTCTTGAGGAAGGGATTGTGAAGAGTGGCAGTTTTTCGATCGATCAGGGCGTGGGTGTCCGGGCGATTCATGGTGAAAAAACTGCATTCGCCTACTCTGACGACTTGTCTTGGGCGGCGTTGGAAGACGCAGCCAAAACGGTCAGAACCATCGCCTCACACGGGCAAGCGACCCGGATCGCATTGCCGCGCACCAAACCCAAGGCCATGGTGCGCGCGCTCTATCCCCCACTGGACCCGATTGATAGCCTCACCAACACTGAAAAAGTGGAGCTGCTCGGCAAAGTCGAGCGCTTGGCCAAAGCAAAAGACCCACGGATCATTCAAGTGATGGCCGGTTTGGCCTGCGAATACGACGTGGTGATGGTGGCTCGTGCGGACGGGCTCCTGGCCGCTGATATTCGACCGCTCTCTAGACTGTCGGTCACTGTGATTGCAGAGCAAAAAGGTCGGCGCGAGGTTGGCTCAAGTGGGGGCGGCGCCCGTTTGGGTCTCGATATGTTTGACGATGCCTTGATCGAACAATATGTGCAGGAGGCCGTGCAGTCTGCTTTGACCAATCTGGAAAGCCGCCCTGCTCCAGCTGGTGAGATGGCCGTGGTGCTTGGTCCGGGCTGGCCTGGTGTCCTTCTCCACGAAGCGGTGGGTCATGGATTAGAGGGTGACTTCAATCGCAAGGGCAGCAGTGCTTTTTCCGGGCGCATCGGACAGCGCGTTGCTGCCAAGGGCGTCACGGTTTTGGACGATGGCACGCTCCCCGATCGCCGTGGCTCATTGAACATCGACGACGAAGGCAACCCGACACAACGCAACGTGCTGATTGAAGACGGGGTACTTGTGGGATACATCCAAGACCGCATGAATGCCCGGCTCATGAACGCGCGTGCCACTGGCAACGGCCGCCGCGAAAGTTACGCGCATGTCCCCATGCCGCGAATGACAAACACGTACATGCTCAACGGCCAGCACGCTCCGGAAGAAATCATTGCCAGCATTGACAAGGGGCTGTATGCAACAAACTTTGGGGGAGGCCAAGTCGATATCACATCCGGCAAGTTTGTGTTTTCTGCCAGCCAGGCATGGTGGGTAGAGGGCGGCAAACTGATGTATCCAGTCAAAGGGGCCACGCTGATTGGCAATGGCCCTGACGCCCTCACCCGTGTGTCAATGATTGGCAACGATATGGCGCTGGATAGCGGGGTTGGTACCTGTGGCAAGGAAGGGCAAAGCGTGCCGGTTGGTGTCGGCCAGCCAACCCTCCGCATCGACGCCTTGACAGTTGGCGGCACCGCCTGAAAGGTGTGAGCCTGCGCAACACCGTCAGTTTGGCGTCACGCCGACTGTGATACATTTGCCCTCATGACTACCTCGCGTTTCTTTTTTGCCTATTTTTGGATCTCACGCTTCACCGGCGGTTGAGAGGGCAGGACACAAACGACAACACCCTCAGACAACAAACCGCCGGAACCCGGCGGTTTTTTTTTGCGCAAGTTAACCAATATTCATCAGGAGCATGACATGAACACCAAAACCACCACGGACCCTTGGTACCCAGGTGCGGAAAAAACCAGCGACACCGACGATCAACGCATCAAGGACATTACCGTGCTTCCCCCTCCTGAACACTTGATTCGCTTTTTTCCGATCAAAGGGACGCCGATCGAGCGTTTGATCGCAAACACCCGCAAGACCATTCGGCAACAAATTGCTGGCAAAGATGATCGTTTGCTGGTGATCATGGGACCTTGCTCGATCCATGATCCTGCTGCTGCACTGGACTATGCGCGTCGCTTGGTTGCCTTGCGGGAGCAATATGGCAAGACCTTAGAAATCGTCATGCGCGTCTACTTCGAGAAGCCGCGCACGACGGTGGGTTGGAAGGGCTTGATCAATGACCCCTATCTCGATGAAAGCTTTCGAATTGACGAAGGTTTGCGAATCGCACGCCAGTTGCTGATTGAAATCAATCGCCTCGGACTGCCAGCAGCCAGTGAGTTTTTAGACACGATTTCACCTCAGTACATCGGAGATTTGATTTCATGGGGAGCGATTGGCGCAAGAACGACTGAGAGCCAGGTTCATCGTGAACTTGCTTCTGGTCTGTCCGCGCCCATCGGTTTCAAAAACGGCACCGACGGAAACATCAAAATTGCCACCGATGCGATACAAGCTGCGGCGCGCGGTCACAATTTCCTGTCGGTGCACAAAAATGGACAGGTAGCCATCGTTCGTACCAATGGCAACAAAGACTGCCATGTCATCCTGCGGGGTGGCAGCAAGTCAACCAACTACGACAAGGACAGCGTCAAAACAGCGTGCGATGAGCTGGCTGCAGCGAAACTTCCAGCACGGCTGATGGTAGATTTTTCACACGCCAACAGCGAGAAAAAACACGAACGCCAAGTGGATGTAGCCAAAGACGTCGCGGCTCAGTTGGCCAGTGGTTCAGACCAAATTTTCGGTGTCATGATTGAAAGCCACATCAAAGGCGGAGCGCAAAAATTCACCCCCGGCAAAGACAACGTACAAGAGCTCAACTACGCTCAAAGCATCACGGATGCTTGTATTGACTGGGAAGACTCCATTCGCGTGATTGAAATATTGGATGCCGCGGTCAAAGCCCGACGCAAACACGCTTAAGCTTATCGCGTCGTTTCAGCGCAACTAGGCAGCCTCGATGGCTGCTTTCAGGCGCGCGTGGATGCCTCCAAATCCGCCGTTGCTCATGCAAACGACTTGATCCCCAGGGCTCAGGTGCGCCATCAGCAGCGCAATCGTTGCATCGATATCCGCTGCACACATGGCTTTTTCACCCATGGGTTGGAGTGCTTCGGCGGCATTCCAACCCAATCCACCGGTGTGACAGATTG
This sequence comes from uncultured Burkholderiaceae bacterium, assembly GCA_964478285.1. Taxonomy (GTDB): domain Bacteria; phylum Pseudomonadota; class Gammaproteobacteria; order Burkholderiales; family Burkholderiaceae_C; genus RS62. The sequence continues at coordinate 21,809 of CAYZHE010000015.1, read as the reverse complement.
CTAAATCCGCACAAGCCAAAGCGGTCGGAAGTTGAGCCTTCATTGTGCCAATTTTCATGGTGTTGCTTCGCGGCTCAAACACCGCCACGATGCGAGCATTGGCTTGGAGCGGATCGCGATCCAACTTGGCCCGCAAACCTTCCAAAGTTGTGGCGATCGCGCTTGGGTGATGCGCAAAATCATCATAGATGGCAACCGATCCACCGCGGTAAGGGAGTTCAGCAAACAACTCCATTCGGCGCTTGACGTTCTTAAAAGTCGCCAAAGCACTTGCCGCTTGAGAAGGTGAGACGCCGACGTGCGCAGCTGCCGCAATCGCAGCCAAAGCATTGTCTTGATTGTGTTTGCCCTGCATTTCCCATGCCACGTGACCCACCACCTCGCCACGATGACACACATCAAAGGCATGGTCTGGCCCTGCGGCAGTCCATGCTCCCTCTGCGCCGCCAAAACGATCTACGGGAGTCCAGACCCCATGCGCCAGCGCTCGCTCCAGCGCCGGTGTTTCGGCATGAGCCACGACCAAACCATCCGATGGAACCGAACGGAGCAAGTGGGCAAATTGGCGTTCGATCGCCGCTAGATTTTCAAAAATGTCTGCGTGATCGAACTCAAGGTTGTTCAAAATCGCAGTGCGAGGCCTGTAGTGAACGAATTTGCTGCGTTTATCAAAGAATGCCGTGTCGTATTCATCTGCTTCGATCACAAAAAGCGGGCGATGCGTTTCATTCAGACTGCCCCCTAAACGAGCAGATTGTCCAAAATTTTGCGCAACCCCTCCGATCAAGAAGCCGGGCTGCAAACCTGCGGACTCCAAAATCCAAGTCAGCATAGCGGTCGTTGTGGTCTTGCCATGCGTACCAGCAACTGCCATCACGTGCCGCCCTTGGAGCACGTGCTCAGCCAACCACTGCGGACCGCTGGTATAAGGCAAGCCCTCGTTCAGGATGGCTTCCATGAGCGGAAATTTTGGTTCGCCTTGGGCATTTCTCGCGCGCGAGACCACATTGCCAATGACATAAATATCAGGCTTCAGCTGCAGCTGATCCACGCTGTAACCGTCGATGAGCTCAATGCCCAACCCCGTCAGTTGGTCACTCATTGGCGGGTACACCGCAGCATCGCAGCCGGTGACGCGATGTCCAGCCTCAACAGCCAACGCGGCTAATCCGCCCATGAAGGTGCCACAGATGCCCAATATATGTAAGTGCATGGCCAGTATTGTAGGTGTCCCTGCTGCCTGTAGCTCTTATGGAAACGTGCACAATGCGCGGCATGGACAGCAAATGGGAAATTGCGCAAATGGCTGCGCAACACATCGTGGATGAAGGCATGGCGTGGGGTGCTGCCAAGCGCCACGCCGCGGAATCTCTCGGGCTCAGCCGCCGCACGGATTTACCTGACAACGACACCACGCTGAGAGCAGTGCGGGAACACATTGCCCTTTTCGGCGGGGACTCACAGGCAAAAATTCAACGTGAATTGATGACCATGGCGCTGGTCTGGATGGATCGGATGTCGCAGTATCGACCCCACGTCACTGGCGCCGTTTGGCTGGGGATCGGAACGCAATGGAGCGACATCCACCTCGATCTCTATTGCGATGACCCCAAAATGCCTGAGATCGACTTGCTGAATAACGGTGTAACTTTTGACACCGGACAAACGACCAATGCCAAGGGTTTAGATATCTCACAACTGATCGTGCTCGAAAGGCCTGCGGGCTGGCAGCATGGCGTGGCCATCATCATGAGCTTGCACGACGCGGATGAAATTCGGGGGGCGATCAAAACCAGAGACGGACAGTCACCCCGGGGTGATGCCGCGGCCCTGCGCCAGTTACTAGGAAGAGAAACAACATGAACGAAACCAGACGATTGGCTGTGATGTGGGGCGCTGGTGTAGCAGCCGCTATCGCAGGCGCTGCTTTAGGGTGGCGCAAATGGGCCCCGCAAGAGCCCACGGCCGGCGCCGAATCAGAACTTTGGGCCTCTGCCTTTCCGACACCCGACGGTGGCACATTGGCAATGAGGCCAATGATGAATCGACCGCTGCTGCTCAATTTTTGGGCAACTTGGTGTCCGCCTTGTGTTGAGGAAATGCCGATGATTAGTGACTTCTTCGACATGCACAAAAATGACATCAACGTGGTAGGTCTGGCCATTGATCAAGTCCCTGCTGTGCAACGCTTTCTCAAGCAAACCCCAGTGTCCTATCCAATTGCGATGGCAGGGCCAGCTGGACTGGGTTTGGCAAAATCTCTTGGTAATCAGGGCGGAGGCTTGCCCTACAGCGTCTTTTTTGACAAAAAAGGGCAGCAAATGTATGCAAAAGTGGGCAAATTGAGCGATTTTGATCTCAGTGAATGGCACAAAAAAGTCTAGAGCATCGGTTGGCGGTGACCTTCCCTCCAGGAACCCAAACACAATCCTCACAAGATTCACTGCCTGTTAAATGAAACCATTTTTATCGTTGATCTGTCCTTAATTAACGTTAATTTTTGATAAGTACGCTTAGTCTTCACCGTTTAAAGCTACACTCCCGAATGTTCTAAAAGCCTCACAGAACGGGCGTCTGTGTTGGCATTAAAGAATTCACTCATCGAACATGCCACCAAGGCGAGGAGCTGCTCATGGATTTGCGAAAACTCAAAACACTGATTGACCTGGTATCTGAGTCCAACGTCTCGGAACTTGAAATCACTGAGGCAGAAGGAAAAGTTCGCATCGTCAAGTCGGCGCCGCAGGCCACAGCCTCGGTTGCCGTAGCGCCTGTCCCCGTGATGCCCGTGGCGAGCGCAACGCCCGTGACGCCTACCACGATCCCGGAGGCACCAAGCGCCCCTGATGAGCCCGCAGGGCATCAAGTGAAGTCGCCTATGGTGGGAACGTTCTACCGCGCACCTAACCCAGAATCCGCTCCGTTCGTTGAAGTCGGTAGCACCGTGAAGGTTGGAGATCGCTTGTGCATTATCGAAGCCATGAAAATTCTCAACGAAATTGAGTCTGACTGCGCAGGCGTGGTCAAGGCCATTCAAGTCAGCGATGGCGATGCAGTCGAGTTTGGTCAGGTCATGTTCATCATTGAGTGATGATGCCACTGTTGGTTGCCGCCACGATGCCATCTCAGCCCTGCGCTGATGGTTGGCTGTTTTCCTAATGGAAATGGAACCTCATGTTTAAAAAAATACTGATCGCCAACCGAGGCGAAATCGCTTTGAGAATCCAGCGCGCCTGCCGTGAGATGGGAATCAAGGCTGTGATGGTCTACTCAGAAGCGGACCGAGACGCCAAGTACGTCAAGCTGGCTGATGAAGCCGTTTGCATCGGCCCAGCGGCGTCTTCCCAGAGTTACCTCAATATGCCAGCACTGATCTCAGCTGCTGAGGTAACTGACTCTGAAGCGATTCATCCTGGCTACGGCTTCCTCAGCGAGAACGCGGACTTTGCGGAGCGTGTCGAAAAAAGTGGCTTCACATTCATTGGCCCCACTGCTGAGTCCATCAGGCTCATGGGAGACAAGGTTTCAGCAAAGCAAGCGATGATCAGAGCTGGCGTCCCTACTGTGCCTGGCTCTGAAGGTGAGTTGCCGGAGAATGCGGCCGAGATCAAACGGATCGCCAAGTCGATCGGCTACCCAGTCATCATCAAAGCAGCCGGGGGGGGCGGTGGGCGAGGGATGCGCGTCGTCCACACCGAGGCCGCTTTGCTCCACGCCGTACAGACAACGAAAACCGAAGCAGGCGCCGCTTTTGGCAATCCCGCTGTCTATATGGAGAAGTTTTTACAAAACCCTCGCCATGTGGAAATTCAAATCATTGCCGACACCCACCGCAATGCGATTTACCTGGGCGAGCGAGACTGCTCTATGCAACGCCGCCATCAAAAGGTCATCGAAGAGGCGCCCGCGCCGGGTATCAGTCGACGTTTGGTTGAGAAAATTGGTGAACGCTGCGCGGCCGCCTGTCGGAAAATGGGGTACCGGGGCGCAGGCACTTTTGAGTTTCTTTATGAGAATGGCGAGTTCTACTTCATTGAAATGAACACGCGTGTACAAGTTGAACACCCCGTGACAGAAATGATCACTGGCGTCGACATCGTGCGGGAACAAATCTCTGTCGCTGCGGGCAACAAGTTGTCTCTGACGCAAAAGCAGGTGAGCCTGAAGGGTCACGCCATCGAATGTCGCATCAACGCAGAGCACCCCTTTAATTTCATGCCCTCACCCGGTCGCATCACCGGCTGGCACGCTGCAGGAGGGCCCGGTGTGCGTGTCGACTCGCACGTTTATCACAACTACATGGTGCCGCCCCACTACGACTCCATGGTCGGCAAATTGATTGTTCACGCCGACACCCGTGAGATGGCGCTAGCCCGGATGCGCTCCGCATTATCTGAAATGGTCGTGGAAGGCATCCAAACCAACATCCCATTGCATCGCGAATTGATGTTGGATGCGAAATTTGCAGCAGGCGGAACGAACATTCACTACCTAGAAGAGTGGCTCACCAGCCACCAACGGGGTTAATCCAGATGGTTGAACTGCGCGTCATTGTTCCGCACGATTGGGTAGAAACGTTCAGCGACGCGCTTGATGTTTTGGACGCATTGAGTGTGTCAGTAGAGGATGCGGATGCCCACACCAGCGCGGAGCAGCCCCTTTTTGGTGAGCCCGGGATGCCGCCTCCAGAAGGGGGTTGGAATCGCTCCATCATCAGCGCTTTGTTTTCAAGTCTTGATGCTGCACAAAGTGCCGAGCAACTACTCGAGGCCCAAGATTTTTTTCAACACGCTGAGCACTTTGAGTTGCGCGAAGTCCCCGAGCAAGATTGGGTTCGACTCACACAATCACAATTCCAACCGGTAGAAATCACCCCCAGCTTTTGGATTGTTCCGTCCTGGCATGAGGTTCCATCGACTTCTGTCACTGCGCTGAGGCTTGATCCTGGGTTGGCATTCGGAACCGGCACCCACCCAACCACGCGCATGTGCCTGCGCTGGATCGCATCACATCCGATAGGACAACAGCGCGTGCTCGATTACGGCTGCGGTTCAGGCATTTTGGCTATGGCAGCTGCCAAAATGGGGGCCGTGGACATCGACGCGGTGGACATCGACCCAGAAGCGGTCAGGACAACGCGAGACAACGCCCAGACCAATGAAGTACAGCTCAATGCCGGGTTGCCAGATTTGGCCCATGGGGCATACAACTTGGTCGTTGCCAACATATTGGCAACGCCATTGAAAGTGCTGGCGCCACTGCTTTGTGGGCATGTGGCGCCCAAAGGACAATTGATTTTGGCTGGCATCCTCAGTCGTCAAGCGGATGAACTGAAAGAGGCTTATGCGCCATTCGTCACTTTGTCTATTTTGGATGAAGAAGATGGATGGATACTCATGGGCGCCAATCAAAATCAATAAGGACAGGCCATGCTGAGCGTGCAGTGCCCACAATGCGAAACCCATCTCTCTCTTGACCCTCAAGTGATCAGGCACTCGCTTGGCTGGGCTCGCTGCGGCCATTGCCAGCACGTATTTGACGCCGCGCAGGTCGCGTTACCGACCCTCGCACCACAGGTCCCGCCCCAACTCACAAACGCCATGTCCGCAAACTGGCCATCGTTGGACTTGCCTGGTCGAACTGAAGAGGCTTCACCAGACTCAACCGCCCCGGCCAACGCATCTGAACGAGTTGAGGCGCTGAACGGTGGGCTTGACGCGGAAGAGAACCGTACCCAAGCATTCATTTCAAAAGACGATGCATCCTCCGGCGCAGTGAGCGTGCTCCGGAAGTCGACAGACTCTCGTGCGACCACCCCAAGTGAAGATGCGGTCTCTGAGCAACTGGACCAACCCGATTCTGCGTCGTGGCGGCCAGAAGTGAGAGACCCAGTACTTTCCGAAAAATTTGACAGCTCGGCTCATATTGGCGCGTGGGGGATTGAAGACCCCTCGGCCGGCACAAATGCACGAGAACAATTGCTCTCCATTTGGAAGTGGATGGGTTTGGCGCTCTTGTTGTCGGTTTTGGCAGCACAACTTGTATTTGGACAACGCGAACACATCGCAGCCCGGTGGCCTGCGGTATCAGAACCCCTCAAACGCATGAGTGATGCACTGGGGTTGTCATTTGAATCGATCAAGGATGTGAGACAGCTCCACATCGCACACTCCTCTATCACTCGCATTGACAATCTGCAATTTCAACTCGAGCTCGAGGTGAAAAACGATGGCCTGCTCGCAGTGGCTCTGCCTCAGTTGGAATTGTCTTTGCTAGATGGTGAAGGACATATTTGGACCAGAAAGGTCTTGGCACTCGATATCCAAGGCCAAGAAAATTTGCTGTTAAATCCGCAATCTCGTCAAACTGCTCAAACGTCTTGGCGCATGAATGAGGAGGACGCTGCGAAAGTGGATGGGTATCGATTGCGCTTGGTGTACCCTGCCGGCAATTAAGTCCAACGCAGCATGCCATAAAAAAAGCCCAAGGCTTACACCTTGGGCTTTTTTCGCATTGCGCTTTCTTACGGCTGGTTGCCCGTTGGGAAAGGCCACGCTGCCTGTGGCGTCAAGGTTGTCTTGGCGGCAGGGGCAGGCTTTGCAGCGGGCTTTTTAGCCGCGCTTTTTTTAGCCGCAGGCTTTTTAGCCGCAGGCTTTTTAGCTGCAGGCTTCTTGGCAGCAGCTTTCTTCGCAGCAGGCTTCTTGGCTGCTGGCTTCTTAGCTGCAGCTTTCTTCACTGCTGGCTTCTTGGCTGCAGCTTTCTTCACTGCTGGCTTCTTGGCTGCAGCTTTCTTCACTGCTGGCTTCTTGGCTGCAGCTTTCTTCACTGCTGGCTTCTTGGCTGCAGCTTTCTTCACTGCTGGCTTCTTGGCTGCAGCTTTCTTCACTGCTGGCTTCTTAGCTGCAGCTTTCTTCACTGCTGGCTTCTTAGCTGCAGCTTTCTTCACTGCTGGCT
>CAYZHE010000015.1:14668-14755 GCA_964478285.1 uncultured Burkholderiaceae bacterium | reverse complement strand
TCTTAGCCGCGGCCTTCTTCACTGCTGGCTTTTTCGCAGCAGGTTTTTTTGCGGCTGGTTTTTTCGCTGCCGCTTTTTTGGTTGCAG
>CAYZHE010000015.1:0-14568 GCA_964478285.1 uncultured Burkholderiaceae bacterium | reverse complement strand
TTCGCAGCAGGTTTTTTTGCGGCTGGTTTTTTCGCTGCCGCTTTTTTGGTTGCAGTTGCCATGATTTTTCTCCTTATCGGACTTTGAAAAAACACTTTCGAAGCAGCAGCGCCTCAAAAGCGACTCAGCGACATGGCACACCTAAGACGCGCCATGTCGCTGAATTCGAAAGCAAAGCCCGCCAGAAGCCGGGGAACGGCATCCGAAACGGGCTTTGCGATGTTGGTTTGCAAGATTTGCATCAATCCCAAGATAACGTACCACCTGTTTGATATTCAATGACTCGGGTTTCAAAGAAGTTGCGTTCTTTTTTCAAGTCGATCATTTCACTCATCCAGGGAAATGGATTTTCCTCATTAGGATACAACGGATCAAGACCAATTTGTACTGCACGGCGATTTGCAATGTAACGCAAATACCCTTTGAACATTGAAGCATTCAATCCCAACACACCTCGGGGCATGGTGTCTTCTGCGTATCGATACTCCAACTCAATGGCCTTTTGAAACAACTCAACAATTTCAGCCTTGAAATCTGAGGTCCAAAGCTGGGGGTTTTCAAGTTTGATTTGGTTGATCAGGTCAATGCCAAAATTACAGTGCATCGACTCATCACGCAAGATGTACTGATACTGCTCAGCAGCTCCCGTCATTTTGTTCTGACGGCCCAAAGCCAAAATTTGCGTGAACCCAACATAGAAGAACAATCCTTCCATCAAACAGGCGAAGACAATGATCGACTTCAAAAGTGTTTGATCGGCCTCGAGGGTTCCTGTCTTGAAGTTAGGATCCATGATCGCATCGATGAACGGGATCAAAAACTCGTCCTTCTCGCGAATGGATGAAACTTCGTGATACGCATTGAAAATTTCAGACTCATCTAAGCCCAAACTTTCCACAATGTACTGATACGCGTGGGTGTGGATCGCTTCTTCAAAAGCTTGGCGCAGTAAAAACTGTCGACACTCAGGAGCCGTAATGTGGCGGTATGTACCTAAAGTGATGTTGTTCGCTGCCAGCGAGTCCGCGGTCACAAAAAAACCAAGGTTGCGTTTGACGATCCGACGCTCGTCCTCGGTTAGACCGTTCGGGTCCTTCCACGTAGCAATGTCGCGAGTCATGTTGACTTCTTGCGGCATCCAGTGATTGGCGCATGTTGCCAAATACTTTTCCCACGCCCATTTGTACTTGAACGGCACAAGCTGGTTGACGTCGGTTTGACCATTGATGATGCGTTTATCAGCAACGTTGACACGACGACCGTTGGCTTGCGCAACAGTCGCTGAAGAGTTCTGTGAAGCAGAAGATGCCGTAGGCATCGCTGGATTCACAGCAACTTTAGCGGATTGATTTTCTTCCCAAGTCAGCATGGTTTTCCTATCGATACGAATTATTAATGATCATTTAAAAAATGCAAAGCGTTGATGATCAGAAACGCCGGCTTTGTTGCGATATCACGTCGCACACATCATTGAACTTAAAACAGATGTGCGCGACGTGAATCACTGAGTCGATGAAAATTATTGGCAAGCTTCGCAGCCTGGATCATCTAACGCGCAGAACTTGATATCAGTTGCGGGAGCTGCATCCATGACTGGGCTTGGTGCGGCAGCAGATGATGCTGGCACGGTGCCATTTGAAACGGCGTTCATCTGCCCCGCGCGTCCAGTTGACTTCTCGACGTGAGTTGCCGCCATGGTGCGAAGGTAATACGTTGTCTTCAAGCCGCGGACCCAAGCCAACTTGTATGTTTCATCAAGTTTCTTACCTGACGCACCAGCCATGTAAATGTTGAGTGACTGCGCTTGGTCAATCCATTTTTGACGGCGTGCAGCAGCCTCAATTAGCCAGCGAGTTTCAATTTCAAATGCGGTGGCGTACAACGACTTCAACTCGTCAGGAACGCGATCGATTTGAGCCAAAGAGCCATCGAAGTGCTTGAGATCCATCACCATCACGTCATCCCACAAGCCTAAGCGCTTGAGATCACGAACCAGGTATCCATTGACGACCGTGAACTCACCGGACAAGTTGGACTTCACAGACAAGTTGCCAAAGCTCGGCTCAATAGAGGCATCCACACCAATGATGTTGGAAATAGTCGCTGTTGGCGCGATCGCAACGCAATTTGAATTGCGCATGCCATCGACTTTTATTTTGTTGCGCAGCGCATCCCAATCCAAGCTGGAGGTGCGATCGCACTCCACGTAACCACCACGCTGCTGAGCCAACAAATCGATGCTGTCGAGCGGCAAAATTCCTTGATCCCACAAGGATCCCTGGAAGGTGGAGTAGCGACCACGCTCTTTGGCCAACTCACTGGACGCCCAATAGGCGTAATAGCAAACAGCTTCCATCGATTCGTCTGCAAAAGACACAGCAGCATCTGATCCGTATGGAATACGCAACTCGTACAAAGCGTCCTGGAAGGCCATGATTCCCATGCCCACTGGACGGTGGCGCAGGTTGGAGTCGCGGGCCTTCTTGACGGCGTAATAGTTGATATCAATCACGTTGTCGAGCATCCGCATCGCAGTATTGACGGTGCGGCGCAGCTTTTCGTGATCGAGGACCTTGCCACTCGGACCGTCGACCAAATGGCGCAGCAAGTTGACAGAGCCCAAGTTGCAGACCGCGGTCTCGGTGTCGCTCGTGTTCAGCGTGATCTCTGTGCACAAATTGCTGGAGTGCACAACACCATTGTGCTGTTGGGGAGAGCGAACATTACACGCATCTTTGAATGTGATCCAAGGGTGTCCTGTTTCGAACAACATGGTCAACATCTTGCGCCACAGATCCGTGGCCTGAATGCGGCGGAACAGTTTGATCTCTCCGCTGTCACATTTCGCCTCGTAGGCGGTGTACGCACGCTCGAACGCTTCGCCAAACAGGTCATGCAAATCTGGTGTATCCCCTGGCGAGAAGAGTGTCCAGTGACCGCCTTCCATGACTCGCTTCATGAACAAGTCAGGAATCCAATTCGCGGTATTCATGTCGTGGGTTCTGCGACGATCATCACCCGTGTTCTTGCGCAACTCCAGAAACTCTTCTACATCGAGGTGCCAAGTTTCGAGATAGGTGCACACAGCGCCCTTGCGCTTGCCGCCTTGGTTCACAGCCACTGCGGTGTCATTGACCACTTTCAAGAAGGGAACAACGCCTTGTGATTCACCATTGGTGCCTTTGATATGCGATCCCATGGCGCGCACGCGCGTCCAATCGTTACCCAAGCCGCCGGCGAACTTAGACAACAACGCGTTCTCTTTGATCGCTTCGTAGATGCCATCCAAATCATCTGGAACCGTTGTCAGATAGCAAGACGACAATTGACTGCGCAAAGTACCACTGTTGAACAACGTGGGTGTGCTCGACATGAAATCAAAGGAAGACAAGATTTCATAGAACTCGATCGCACGTGCCTCGCGATCAATTTCATTCAACGACAAGCCCATAGCGACGCGCATGAAAAACGACTGGGGCATCTCAATGCGCGTCTTGCGGACGTGCAAAAAATAGCGGTCATACAGCGTCTGTAAGCCCAAATAATCAAACTGGTTATCCCGATCAGCCTTCAGCGCTGCACCCAAACGCTGGAGATCAAACTGCATCATGCGAGGATCTAACAGCTCGTTTTCAACCCCCTTCTTGATGAAGGCTGGGAAGTTTTCGGCGTAGGCATCCTGCAATTCATGAGGCGAAACCAAGCGCCCCAGGACCTCTTTTGCGATGGTTTGCAGCAACAGGCGCGCGGTAACAAAGGTGTAATCAGGATCTTGTTCGATCAAGGTCCTTGCTGAAAGGATGGTCGCCTTTTGAACTTCGTCGAGAGGAATCCCGTCGTAAAGGTTGCGCAATGTCTCTTCGAGAATCGGCTCGGCGCTGACGTCTTGGCTCAAACCGGCGCAAGCAGCCTCGATGTTGGCACGCAGTTGAGCCAAGTCCAACGGCGAGGTTTGGCCCTTGTCCGTGACGTGAATTTCAGGGTGAAGCGAGGGTACTTGCGCCTGCGCTTCCTTGCGCTCCTGGGCACGGCGTTCGCGATACAACACATACGCGCGAGCCACCTCATGGTGACTTCCACGCATCAACCCAAGCTCTACTTGGTCTTGAATATCTTCGATATGAAAGGTTCCGCCGCCCGGTCTGGACCGCATCAGCGCCCGCACGACGTTGGTGGTCAACTCGTCGACCGTTTCACGCACGCTTGCAGACGCCGCCCCCTTGGTGCCATGCACGGCCAAAAAGGCCTTCATCAGCGCCACGGCAATTTTGTTGGGTTCAAAACTAACCACAGACCCATTGCGACGGATGATTTGGTATTGCGCATAAGCCCCAGAAGCGGCCGAATTGGCTTTGGCTGCAGGGACCTCAGGGGATAGGCGTGGCGTGGTTTCAGCGTATGTTGTCGTTTGCATTGTCGCGTCCATTAAAGGGGTCTTGATGTCCAAGTCAGGGATCGCTTGGAAGCCCTATTTACAAGTGCGCCACGTGAATTATTGGCGGCTCTTAAAACTCAGGACACACTATATCTAGTGTTTAGGACGATCACAAGACACTAGGGCTAGTGTTTTTCCTAATTTTGATATTTTTTCGCATCGCGCAATTTTGGCATTAGCACGCAGTGATTACAGCTGCGATTTTTTGCATACCGATGCCTGCAGTTTGGCCTTATGCACCAGGCCAGTGCAACGGTATGTGCTGCAGCGCAAGCTTCAACCTCGGCCATTCAAACGCTCGCCCGGGATCGGACTTCCGATCCGGGGCAACGTGCTCGTGTCCAGCCACCGATTGAATCGGTAGCAAACCGCAAAGCGACAGACTCAACTGACACAAAGTCTCATATTGAGCCTGATCAAAGGTCTCATGTTCCAGCCCCTCCAGTTCGATGCCAACGGAGAAGTCATTGCAGCGCTCCCGACCATGCCAATGACTTACTCCGGCGTGCCAGGCACGGTCAAGAACGGAAACATATTGTTCGCACCGGCCATCCCTGAGGATGACAAAGTGGCTTGAAACCTTCAGATGGGCAATAGACAAAAAATAAGGGTGCCGCGTTGCGTCCAACTGGTTGGTGAAGAGCGCCTGAATATCTCTCCCGCCGTACTCCCCCGGGGGCAGACTGATGGAGTGCACCACCAACAGGTCTATTGGCACACTTGGCGGTCTGGCGTCGAAATTGGGGCTGGGAATGTGTGTGGCATGCCGCCACCATCCGTTCAGCCATTCGTGGGGATCAGCTTCGCTCATCAGCTTGTGCGCGACGGTGATCATCTGTGCAGTAAACGCCCCGCTTGCCTTCGACCATATCGTCCCGATCGGCATGAAGACCGCAATAACGACAAGTCGCCATTTCCCGGATCCGCGAGCTTGGTGGCTTTTGAGGAATAGGATCCTCTTTCTGCGTGAGTGAGGCGCGGTTGCTGCGCCACCAGTGGTAGCCAAGCCCGACCACGATCACCACCAATAGCCACTTGATCACAAGGCTCATGTTCTACTCAGCACCACATCCAAGACAAATCTTGAGCCCACGTAGCTCAAGAGCAAAAAAGTGGCGCCTAGGTAAAGCACGCGGGTTGCTTGCGCGCCTCGCCAGCCCCAACGCCATCGCCCGATCAGCAATACCAACACGGTGAGCCACGCCAATCCTGCAAAAATCGTTTTGTGATCCCATCGCCAGGCCACACCCAAAAGTGCGTCCGAAAAAACCGCACCCCCGACCAAGGTCAATGTCAGCAAACCGAAGCCTACCGACACGAATCGAAAGGTCAAGCGCTCCAATTTAAGCAGGGGCGGCAAATCATCGTCTGGGGTCGCGTGCCGCATGGCGGCCTCTGCACGCCGCAATAGCCACGCATGAAAGACTGCGACGGCGAACAATCCATAAGATGCAAACCCTAAAACCCAGTGCACCGTGAGCCACGGAGAGACCAACGCGGGATGGTGTTTGCCTGGAAAAAACCAGCTGAGCAACACACTCAATGCACCCAATGCTGCAAGAACCCAACGGGTTCGCAATTGGGGGTAGAGCTGTGTCTCGACACCGTATAGCGTTGCGACAACCCAGGCCATAACGCTGACAGCAAACGCAAAACCGAAAAGCATGGGGCGCTGCATAAGATAGCCCACCAAGCTCATACCATGTGCCGCCCAGGCCAATGCAAAGATCCATCGCGCACGCTTAGGGTCAAATATCTTGTGACCCCAAGCCAGCGCGGCATAAGCGAGCGCGGCCACAACCGTCATGCCCGTGAATAAAGGGTTGATCGCTACAATCATGTGTGCAGTTTAACGATTTGCCGCGCTTTTGATTACTCCGCGCCCTTGCATGGGGTCGCCCACCTCAACAAATTCATCATGGCATCAGTCCTTTCCGAACGCTTTTCCAGAATTGTCAAGCAAATGCGTGGCCAAGCGCGCATCACTGAAGACAACGTGGGGGATATGTTGCGCGAGGTGCGCATGGCGTTACTTGAAGCCGACGTAGCTTTACCGGTCGTCAGGGAGTTCATCGCCCGTGTCAAGGAACAGGCGCTGGGCCAAGAAGTGGTGGGATCGCTGACCCCCGGACAAGCCTTGGTGTCTGTGGTCAATCGCGAGTTGATCGCTACGATGGCTCCCGCGACGCCCAGGGACGGCGAGTTGAATTTAGCGGCTCAGCCGCCTGCAGTGGTGTTGATGGCGGGCTTGCAAGGTGCAGGAAAAACGACAACAACAGCCAAATTGGCGAAGCATCTCAAAGAAAAATACAAAAAGAAAGTCCTCACGGTGAGCGCCGACGTCTACCGACCTGCTGCCATCGAACAGCTAAAAACAGTCAGTGCACAAGCTGGCGCAGAATGGTTTGCCAGCAACTCCAATCAAGCTCCAGTCGACATTGCACGGGCTGCGCTCGACTACGCCAAACGGCACTATTTCGATGTTCTCCTCGTTGATACTGCCGGTCGTCTGGCAGTCGATGAGGTGCTGATGCAAGAAATCCAATCGATTCATCAAACAGTAAATCCAGTTGAAACACTGTTCGTCGTCGATGCCATGCAAGGCCAAGATGCCATCAACACGGCCAAGGCCTTTGGGGCGGCGCTGCCACTAACCGGTATCGTGCTGACGAAAACCGACGGTGATGCTCGAGGCGGAGCGGCGCTGTCGGTACGCTATGTCACCGGGGTCCCTATCAAATTCGCTGGTGTGAGCGAAAAGTTGGACGGACTCGAAGCCTTTGACGCAGAGCGCCATGCCAACCGCGTTTTGGGTATGGGCGATATTTTGGCATTGGTCGAACAAGTCACTGCGAATGTTGACATGGAGGCTGCCCAAAAGTTGGCAAGCAAAGTCAAAGGTGGTGGCGGTTTTGATTTGCAAGACTTTTTAGAACAAATCCAACAAATGAAAAATATGGGCGGCCTGTCCAATTTGATCGATAAATTGCCAGCCGAAATGGCGGCCAAAGCCGGTCAAACGGATATGGGTCGCGCTGAAAAAGAGGTGCGACGCAAAGAAGGCATTATTTGCAGCATGACGCCAAAGGAGCGCCGCAATCCAACTTTGATCAAGGCCACTCGAAAGCGACGGATCGCTGCTGGTGCCGGCGTTCAAGTGCAAGAGGTCAATCGCTTGTTGAAAGAATTCGAGCAAATGCAAGGCATGATGAAAAAGATGAAGGGGGGCGGCCTCATGAAGATGATCAAGCGCATGGGCGGTATGAAGGGAATGCCCAAGCTCCCAGGCATGTGAACGTGTCTGCTGAATGGATCATCAGCACTGGGTTACTTGGTGCCGCGATTTGGGTGAAGCCTTGGCGGATGTGGAGCGGTGCGTTGCTGACACCCACCCTTGCAGCTTTGACGCTGTTTCCGCTGGGCTGGCTATTGCCCGCCTGGACTCCTGAACATCTGCCTCTTCAATGGTCCGGCGCCTGCCTGCTTGTATTGGTGTTGGGTTGGCCACTCGCCTGTATCACGATGACGCTTGTTGCGGTAGAGGCCTGGATGCTCGGTCCACTCGACTTGGCCCTAGTTCTCAACACTTGGGCTTGGCTAGGCATTTTCCCCGCGACATTCGCGATGGCTCTAGGCGCAGCGATTCGGCGGTGGCTGCCCGACCACATCTTCATCTATATATTGGGTCGAGGATTTGCTGGCACCGCGCTTTGCCTATTTGTAACGGGTGCGTTGGAGCAATGGATTCACCCAACCCTGCAAGTAGGATTTGAAGAGGCGCTGCTGGCCAAATGGTTCATGGCGTGGGGCGATGCATTTATCACTGGCATGGCTGTTGCGCTGGCCGTCGCATTTGCGCCGCAGTGGCTCGCAACCTGGTCAGACCAGCGCTATTTGCGCCGGCCCAACTGATCAGTGGTCAATTCGGATCAACCACCACGACTTCGCCTCGGAGTGAATGAGGCAATGCGCTCGAAATGCGAACGTCCAGCATGTGTCCAATCAACCGCTCCTTTCCAGCTCCAGCAGGAAAATTAACAATCCGATTGCACTCCGTGCGTCCCATCAATTCCTCGGCATTTTTGCGCGACGGACCTTCAACCAAAATGCGCTGGACAGTCCCAACCCTGCTCTGACTGATGGCGTCGACCTGCTGATTGAGCAACGCCTGAACGGCATGCAGCCGTTTGAGCTTGATTTCGTGCGGCGTATCGTCACTCAAGTTCGCAGCGGGTGTCCCCGGGCGAGGGCTGAAAATAAAACTGAAGCTGGCGTCATACCCGACGTCCTCAATCAACTTCATCAACTTATTGAAGTCGTCCTCTGTTTCGCCAGGAAACCCGACGATAAAGTCTGAGCTCATCGAAATCTCGGGTCTCACCGCTCGCAATTTTCGGATAGTGCTCTTGTATTCCAAAGCTGTGTACCCGCGCTTCATCGCCATCAAAATGCGATCGCTGCCATGTTGGACAGGCAAATGCAAATGATTCACCAGTTGTGGCACTTTGGCGTACACGTCGATCAGGCGTTGCGTGAACTCGTTCGGGTGACTGGTCGTGTATCGGATGCGCTCCACACCAGGGATCGCGGCGACATATTCAATCAGCAATGCAAAGTCAGCGATTTCGGCAGTCCCACCCATAGGCCCACGGTAGGCATTCACGTTTTGACCCAAGAGCGTGATTTCCTTTACGCCTTGATCGACCAATTCCGCCACTTCCGTCAGCACATCGTCCAATGGGCGATGGACTTCCTCCCCACGGGTGTAAGGGACGACGCAGTAGCTGCAGTACTTAGAGCAACCCTCCATGATCGATACAAATGCAGATGCGCCTTCCACCTTTGCCGGCGGCAAATGATCGAACTTTTCGATCTCAGGAAAGCTGATGTCAACCTGGGGCCTTTGAGCACTTTGGCGCTCTCGGATCATTTCGGGCAACCGATGCAAAGTCTGCGGCCCAAAGACCAAATCAACATAGGGGGCCCGCGAGATGATGGCCTCCCCTTCTTGCGAGGCGACGCAACCACCGACACCAATCAACACGCCTTTTTCTTTCAGGTGCTTGACGCGTCCGAGATCACTGAACACCTTTTCTTGGGCTTTCTCACGCACAGAGCAGGTGTTGAACAGAATCAAATCCGCCTGTTCGACGTCATCAGTCGGCTCATACCCTTGTGCGGCGCCGAGTACATCCGACATTTTTTGCGAGTCGTACTCATTCATTTGGCACCCGAAAGTGCGGATAAATACTTTTTTTGTCATGGGCAGTTGGCGCGGGCTGCCTCTGACGCTGAGCGACTATCGCGCATCAACAGCAAGAGTACAACCCGGCAGTTCATGGTGTAGAGCCAGAGGCCGGGATGTGCCTATTTTACCGCGCTGCCTTCCACATTTGGGGAGCCACTTCGATCAAGCCATCATCGCTAGACAGACTCAAACTGCCATCCTGGATGGTTGCCTGAAGCGCCATGGTTCTGGCCAACAGGGTGCTGCTGGCCTCGGCAAACCCATCGCCCAGGTACCACACACTCAGTTTGTCTAGGCGATTCACCTTGTTTTCCAGACTCTTCCACCAAACGTGCGCTGTATCCAAGTAGGCGTATAGATGCATCCGATCGGATTTGCTGCAAGCTTTGGCCAATGCCTTGTCATCGCTTTGCCCAACGTCGATCCACAACCGTGTGGTCTGTGTGTAGTCCACGAGTGCCAAGTCTGGTGTACCGGGTTCGCTCAGCCCTCGACCGAAGTCGAAATGGGCATCTCCCCGACACATGTCTTGGATTTCGTGCGCATTCAAGGCATAGGCAACCAAACGAGCCAGCAATCTAGGGCCAGACTCGCTTGGATGCATCGCGAGGGTCAACGCGTGGTCGGCGTAATACCCATGGTCAATGTCAGCCACACTGAGGGATGCTTTGTAAATCGTGGCGTTCAAAGCCATTGAGAACTCATTTCTGGATGAAACCTACAGCGAGCAGGCTTCCGTGATTTGCAGACCGTTGTCTCTCGCAAAGTTGATGACAAAGTCCCATGCCATGGGCTCGGCTTCTCGCAATTTGCTGTTCACCACAACACATTTAACGCCGCCTATCGCGGTTGGGAAACACCAGGGAGAGTATTGAATGTGGCTCCCAAGCGAGGCACCACCCGGCCGAAAATGGCACATCACTCCGGCCAAGCGCTCAGCCCAATCGCTGGGGCGGAACGGCTTCCCCTGGGCATTGATGCCCAAAATGAAGATTTCCTTGGCGTTTTCGAGATCCATGATGTGCGGGTGGCAGCTTTCAAAATCTGAACCGGTTTTGCCTGCTCAGAGATCGGGGATGAGGGTCGGTATTCTATCTTATATAAGAGTTAACCCTAACTTCGGATCAAGCGACCCACCCCATGAATCACGCTGGGCAGATGTGTCCAACTCCCAACTCGCCAGGGTAGAAGGATTCGCTCACCTCTACAATATTCTCTCAACGGCTCAACTCGCGTTGGGCTTTTTTGTTTGCCGGAGTTTATATGTCGACCGCTGCACAACCATCACCCTCAGAACCTCACGTTATGACGACCTATGGACGGGTGCCGCTTGCTGTATCGCATGGCAAGGGGTGCCGACTGTTTGATGTCAACGGCAAAAGTTATTTAGACGCCCTGGGCGGCATTGCGGTCAATACGCTTGGGCACGCACACCCCAGCTTCGTGGCCGCCCTGCAGGATCAAGTATCCAAGGTGATTCACACCTCGAATTACTACTACGTTCCCAACCAAGAGGTACTCGCTGCGGAGTTGGTCAAGCTATCAGGGCTCGAAAACGTATTCTTCTGCTCAACAGGGCTAGAGGCCAACGAAGCTGCCATCAAACTGGCACGAAAGTTCGGGCACAACAAAGGCATTTTGGCTCCTGAAATCGTGGTGTACGAAAAGGCTTTTCATGGGCGATCTATCGCCACCCTAGCGGCGACTGGAAATGAAAAACTCAAAGAAGGATTTGGTCCGATGCCATCGGGGTTCATTCGAGTGCCGATCAATGACGTGCAAGCTATTCGTGCTGCAACAGCCAACAACCCCAACGTCGTGGCCGTTTTTTTCGAGGCGATTCAGGGCGAAGGTGGTGTCCACCCGATGGACGATGAATACATGAAACAAGTGAGGGCATTGTGTGACGAACGCGATTGGCTTTTGATGATCGACGAAGTGCAATGTGGCATTGGCCGCACAGGCAAGTGGTTCGCACACCAATGGGCGGGCATCAAGCCAGACGTCATGCCTCTGGCCAAGGGCTTGGGCTCGGGCGTTCCCATTGGCGCAGTGGTCGCTGGCCCCAAAGCAGCTCACTTGTTCCAGCCAGGCAATCACGGCACCACATTTGGCGGCAATCCCCTCGCGACCCGGGCTGGCGTGGAAACGCTGCGGATCATGCAGGAGTCTCGCCTGCTTGAGAACGCCGCAGAGGTGGGGGCTTACCTGAAGTCTGGTTTAGAGCAAGCATTGAAGGGCGTCACTGGCGTTCAAGACATTCGCGGTCGCGGCCTCATGCTGGGAATCGAACTCGATCGCGCCTGTGGTGCATTGGTGGGCCAAGCTGCGGATGCAGGTCTGTTGATCAGTGTGACCGCAGATAAGGTCATTCGGATGGTCCCGCCACTCATCATCAGCAAATCCGAGGCCCAAGAGATCATCGATGTATTGGTACCTCTGGTGAAGGCCTTCTTGGCTGAGGCAAAGGCTTAATCATGAAACATTACTTGCAATTCAAGGATTTCGATGCGAGCGAGTACGCCTACTTATTTGAGCGGGCGGCACTGATCAAAGCCAAATTCAAAGCCTACGAGAAGTATCAACCGTTGACGGACCGAACTCTGGCCATGATCTTTGAAAAGGCCAGCACCCGCACCCGCGTGAGCTTCGAAGCTGGCATGTATCAAATGGGCGGCAGCGTGGTTCACCTCACGACGGGTGATAGTCAATTGGGGCGAGCCGAGCCCATTGAGGACTCTGCTCGGGTCATTAGCCGCATGACCGATTTGGTCATGATCCGCACGTTTGAACAGTCCAAGCTCGAAGCTTTCGCCGCCCACTCGCGGGTGCCTGTGATCAATGGATTGACCAACGAATACCACCCGTGCCAGATCTTGGCGGATATTTTTACTTTCATCGAACACCGCGGCGATATCGCTGGAAAGACAGTCGCGTGGGTTGGTGACGGCAACAACATGGCGCACACCTGGTTACAAGCCGCGGACATTTTGGGCTTCAAGGTGCACGTCGCTGCACCTTCGGGCTATCGCATCGATCCGACTTTAGGAGCAGTGAGCAACCCCGATTGCTGGCAGGCATTTGATGACCCCCACGCAGCCTGCCAAGGCGCCGATTTGGTCACCACCGATGTTTGGACAAGCATGGGCTATGAGGCTGAAAACACGGCGCGTCTCAAAGCGTTTGACGGCTGGCGCGTAACACAAGCCATGATGCAGCAAGCCAAGCCCGATGCACTTTTCATGCACTGCCTCCCAGCCCACCGTGGTGAAGAGGTCGATGCAGAAGTCATTGATGGGCCGCAGTCCGTGGTGTGGGACGAGGCAGAGAACCGAATGCACGCTCAAAAGGCGCTGATGGAATACCTGTTATTGGGTCGACAGACCTAAATCTCAAACCCCAGAACATGTCAGCCTGTACGCAATGTGGCGCCTGTTGTGCGAGCTTTCGTGTCGATTTTTCAACGCATCAGTTGCTGAGCTCCGGTGGCCAAGTGCCGGACGGCTTGTGCGTCGAAGTCACAGATCACACCTGCCGTATGCGCGGAACTGATCATGCGAGCCCACGTTGCGCTGCACTCACCGGAACCATCGGCATCAAAGTCGCCTGTGGCATCTATGAATGGCGCCCCAATCCTTGCGATGAGTTTGCGGAGGGCAGCCTCGCGTGTGAGCGCGCCCGCGCTCGCCATGGCTTGCCCCCGCTGGACTCAGATCAAGACACTTGGGCGTCTAGCTCACCTCGATCGTAGCGAACTCGCATCTCGTCCAAACTGAAGACTCGGGTGATGCGTGAGGCCATTCCCTCACTGCCAAAGGCTTGATAGCGCGCTGCACAAATGTCCCGCATCCCTTCAGTCGCAGCTTTGTAGAACTTGCGAGGATCGAAGTTGGACGGGTGTTCGGCCAAGTGCTTTCGGATGGCGCCAGTGGATGCCATGCGCAAGTCGGTGTCGATGTTCACCTTGCGCACACCGCTTTTGATCCCCGCAACAATCTCTTCGACAGGCACACCATAGGTCTGCCCCATGTCGCCTCCGTAAGAGTTGATCACTGCGAGCCAATCTTCGGGAACGCTAGAGGAACCGTGCATCACCAAGTGCACATTGGGGATGCGAGCGTGGATTTCTTGAACGCGGTCAATCCGAAGCACCTTACCGGTCGGCTTTTGCGTAAATTTATAGGCTCCGTGGCTGGTGCCAATGGCAATCGCCAGTGCATCTACTTGGGTTTTGCGTACGAAATCCGCTGCCTCGTCTGGATCAGTCAGAAGCATCGAATGATCCAACTCGCCTTCGGCACCATGCCCGTCCTCTTCACCAGCCTTGCCAGTCTCAAGGCTCCCCAGGCAGCCTAGCTCACCTTCTACAGAAACACCAACCGCGTGGGCCAGCTTCACCACGTGAGCCGTGGTTTCCACGTTGTATTCATAGCTTGAAGGCGTCTTGCCATCGGCCAGCAAAGACCCATCCATCATGACGGAACTAAATCCTGATTGGATCGAGCGGAAACAAACCGCCGGCTCTGCCCCGTGATCCTGATGCATACAGACAGGGATGTGCGGATACATCTCAATGGCTGCTGCCACCAAATGTCTCAAAAATGGCTCGCCCGCATAAGAACGAGCGCCTGCTGAACCTTGCAGAATGACAGGGGAATTCACTCGGTCAGCCGCTTGCATGATGGCTTGCACTTGCTCCATGTTATTCACGTTGAATGCAGGTAAACCGTAGCCATTTTCAGCCGCATGATCCAAAAGTTGTCGCAAAGAAATCAAAGCCATATCAGTCCTTTAATCAATGTCAAAAATTCAATTTTCAAAAGCTGCTCTCAGCTCTTTTGGCCAAGATTTCAAAGGCAGGCAAGGTCTTGCCCTCGAGCACCTC
>CAYZHE010000014.1:0-54345 GCA_964478285.1 uncultured Burkholderiaceae bacterium | reverse complement strand
GACCACGGCCAAGGCAACTGCATCTAATTTTGCATCGACGAGCCACATCCTTTTTCGGACATGTCTCTACGAAAAGGGATACCGATTTTTAAATTAACCTTTGTCGGTCAGGCATCGAACCTATTCTTCTTCATCTCGGATAGGCCCAACCCAACTCGAGCGAAGGCCCTGAGGCCTTGCCATAACTCATAGAAACCACGTCTGACTTTTACCCACTTTCGCTTTGGACCAAGCGATGAGGCAAGATCTGATTCCCAAATCGGATCTTGAACTACGACGCTTGGAATCAATTGGAAAATGACGCGACGCCTCGCCAATTGGCTCGCGCCAAAATTAAAAAGCACATGATCAATTGGCATGGTGAAGACTTGAGGATGATCCACTAGATATTGCGCGAACTCCCTTGATACGACGTACCCGGCACAGCCTGCAGTGCGACTTCTGAGTCGCTGTAAGTCAAAGCGTCCAACCGGATAGCGGGTCTTATCGAACGCAATGATCTGTTTGTGGTCATTCCAATACTCGAGCCGAACGACATCTGCTCCGACAGGCACCCAATCATCACCACCGGCAAATCGCACAATTTCAGACGACAGCTTCGCATCGTCCTCCAAAATCAATCCATATCTACTGTCACCATTTGCAATCAACCGAAGGGCTTCCATGTGACTTAAAGTGCAGGCAAGCGTTGCATTGGACATCTCACCCCATGGCCCGTCACGGACAATTTTCGCTTCCGACAACCGAGCTTCAAAATCAACCCTTTTTGCATCAATGGCCTCCAACCACTCGAAAGTGACTCCTAAACGGTCAAGCTGT
Source organism: uncultured Burkholderiaceae bacterium (assembly GCA_964478285.1). Lineage (GTDB taxonomy): Bacteria > Pseudomonadota > Gammaproteobacteria > Burkholderiales > Burkholderiaceae_C > RS62. The sequence goes on along the minus strand of CAYZHE010000014.1, from coordinate 53,526 downwards.
TCTTGCATATAGGCACGTCGATCGGGGCGTCGACGCAAGTTGATCACGAATGTTTTCAAAGCTGTGCTCAGTCTGTCTAGAGAGGTGATCATTTTAAAGTCTGGTCCACATGCATCGGCTGCAGCCAGCCCCTGACGCCCCCGACAACCTAGCCTCGATGTGTTCGATAGGGCTCTTCAAAGGGCAAAAAGTCAGCCTCCTGCACAGCTGCCTCACACCATGCGCGCGTGCTGGGCAAGGCACAAATGGCATCCGCATAAGCGGTGGCCATAGGTGATGCCAACGCGATCCCATAGGTCTTGAGGCGCATAACAACCGGAGTGAAGAAGGCATCGACAATGCTGTACGAGCCGAACAGCATCGGACCCCCAAAGCGCATCAACATCGTTTCCCACAACGCCTCCAGCCTGGCAATATCAAGCCTGAGCTCTGGGTGTTGTTGAAGCAAACGGGCCCCCACATCACTCAACTCAGCCTCGATATTCATGGGGAGTAATCGACGCAGTACCCCAAACCCACTGTGCATCTCGGCACTGGCGCTGCGCGCCAGCGCGCGAGACTTCGACTCAGTCGGCCAAAGCGTGAGCTCTGGGTGCCGCTCAGCCAAATACTCGGCAATCGCCAACGTATCCGTCACCACGAGCTCGCCGTCAATCAAGGCGGGGACTTTACCAAAGGGATTGATAGCGCTGATCTCTTTCTTGAACTGGGAGCATTCCTCAAACCCATCAAAGCGAATCAGATGCTCTTCGAAGTCGATGCCTTTTTGGGTCATCAAGACCCACGGCCGCATGGACCACGACGAATAATTTTTATTGCCGATGACCAGCTTCAAACCTGCCACACCTGTTCCCTTTCAAATGAACTGCTCTACCGCAGTGGTTTTGGACACTCACCTTGGACACTCGCTTTGGATAAAACACGCCGCCGCCGTGTATGGCTTTGAGCATAGCTGCAGAACCCCCCTAGCGACGCCTAGGTCTCCGACTTCACTCAAAAGGTGCCACTCATGCGTGACAAAGGTGCCATTGCAAAACGAAGCCCTCCCGTGCCCCCGCGCGTAGCCCTAGATATCTGGCACCTACGGCCATGCCACATCGGGTTTTCCATGATGGCGGGCGGGCTCTTATCGCTCAAAATATTTCAAGTTTCAAATATTTAAACCTCACACAAAACACCGGACATCGGAACAAAAAAGGACTCGCATGAACATCGTTTGCATTGGTGGTGGACCGGCTGGTCTTTATTTCGCCTTGCTAATGAAGAAGCTTGGTCCCCACCACGACATCACCGTGGTCGAGCGCAATAGGCCCTATGACACGTTTGGTTGGGGGGTGGTGTTTTCGGACCAAACGCTAGAGAACATGCGCCATTGGGATGCAGATACCGCTCAAGAGGTGCAACAGGCGTTCAACCACTGGGACGATATTGAGCTGCACTTTAAGAACCGGGTGATTCGCTCGGGCGGCCATGGATTCGTGGGCATCGGAAGAAAGAAACTGCTGAATATTTTGCAGGCGCGCTGTGAGCAACTCGGAGTCAAATTGTTGTTCGAACAGGAGGCGGCGTCGGACTTGGATTTTCCAGATGCTGATCTCATTATCGCGAGCGATGGCGTCAATTCCAGCGTTCGCAATCGCTTGCCACAGGTGTTTCAGCCTGACATCGTGACCCGTCCGAACCGATTCATTTGGTTAGGCACCCACCGTTTGTACGATGCATTCACTTTCCTTTTTGAGAAGACTGAGCACGGCTGGTTTCAAGCCCATGTCTACAAGTTCGACGAGCACACCTCAACGTTCATTGTGGAGTGTCCCGAGTCCGTGTGGCTCGCCCATGGCCTAGACCGGGCTGATCAAGCGGAGTCGATCGCCTTTTGTGAGCAGCTGTTTGCAAAGAATTTGAAGGGTGAAAAGTTGATGACCAACGCCCGCCACTTGCGAGGCTCGGCATGGTTGAACTTTCAGCGGGTCAAGTGCGCCAACTGGTCTCACCACAACGGCAACAGCCATGTGGTACTGATGGGAGACGCCGTTCATACGGCTCACTTCGCTATTGGCTCTGGGACCAAGCTCGCGCTCGAAGATGCCATCGAACTCGTCCGCCAGTTCAAACAGCTGGGGGACACACCCGAACGCATTCCTGAAGTCCTCAAACACTACCAGGCGGTGCGCGAGATTGATGTGATTCGATTGCAAAACGCCGCGTGGAACGCAATGGAATGGTTCGAAGTCTGTGGCGAGCGCTACTGTGATCAACTTGAACCGGAACAGTTCATGTATTCGATGCTCACACGCAGCCAGCGCATCAGCCATGAAAATTTGCGTTTGCGAGATAAGGCCTGGCTCGAGGGATACGAAACCTGGTTTGGCGCGCGCACGGGGTCAACGTCCCCCGAGACAGCACCGCGACCACCCATGTTCACACCGTATACCTTGCGATCGATCACGCTCAAAAATCGCGTTGTGGTCTCTCCTATGGCGCAATACATAGCGATCAACGGGCGCGTCGGCGAAGACCACTTGGTGCATTTGGGTGCGCGTGCCATGGGCGGTGCTGGCATGGTCATGGTTGAAATGACTGCACCGAGTGCTGATGGGCGCATCACCCATGGCTGCCCTGGACTTTGGAGCGACGAGCAAACGCAAGACTGGCGGCGCATCACCGATTGGATACACAGCCGCACCGATGCCAAAATCGGTATGCAAATCGGACACGCAGGACCAAAGGGCTCGAGTTGCCGGCCCTGGCAAGGGCCTGGCATGGACGAACCGATTCCGGATGGCGATCCAGAGGGTCGCTGGTCTTTGATTGCCGCGTCCGCTCAGCCCTACCTCCCTCATGGTGACGTCCCTCGGGCAATGACAGCTGAGGATATGGAACGCGTCCTCAATGACTTTGTCACCGCCACCGAAAGAGCGGCAAAGGCAGACTTTGACTGGCTAGAGCTCCACTGCGCGCACGGTTATTTGCTCTCAAGTTTCCTGAGTCCGTTAACCAACTCGAGAACCGATGAATATGGCGGAAGCCTAGCCAACCGACTGCGCTACCCCCTAGCCGTATTCAAGGCGATGCGGGCAGTCTGGCCCGCACACCTGCCGATGTCTGTCCGCATTTCTGCACACGATTGGGTAGAGGGCGGCAATACCCCTGCGGACGCAGTCGAAATCGCAAGGGCATTCAAAGATGCAGGCGTTGACATGATTGACTGCTCCTCAGGTCAGGTCAGTGCGGCGCAGAGGCCAACCTACGGCCGCATGTACCAGACACCTTTTGCCGACCGCATCCGCCAAGAGGCAGGTATTGCGACCATCGCCGTAGGCGCTATCTCGGAGGCGGACCATGTGAACAGCATCTTGGCTGCTGGGCGTGCAGACCTCTGTGCCGTAGCCCGGCCGCACTTGGCTAATCCAGCTTGGACATTGACCGAAGCAGCACGCATTGGCTTCACCGATATCGCTTGGCCACGTGCCTATGCGTCGGGTAAACCACAGTTAGAGGCTGGATTCGCGCGCGAGCGTGCCCTCCAGCAAGCAACCAAAGGGGATTGATGTGGCCGGCACCCCTTCACTATCCAGCCCCCAGGACACGCGCCCACTCACAGGTCGGCACGCACTGGTTACCGGCGCCGGCAGCGGCATCGGCGCCGCCATCGCACGGGCTCTGGCAAAAGCCGGCTGCAACGTCACGCTGTCCGGTCGCTCCACAGAGCGCTTGCAGCAACAGGTCAGGCATCTGCACGATCAAATCGGAGCTTTTCCCCACTCGATTGCGCCATTGGACGTCGCAGCACCCGAGTCCGTGCAGGCTGCAGTGAGGCACGCAGTGGAGCGGTTTGGCCCCGTGCATATTCTGGTCAACAACGCGGGGCAGGCTGAGAGTCAGCCCTTTGCGAAGACAGATGCGGTCTTGTGGCAAACCATGCTCGATGTAAATCTCAGTGGAACATTTCATGTCACGCAGGCGGTGTTGCCGGGCATGTTGGATGCAGCACGAGCTGGCACGCCGGGCCGGATCATCAACGTTGCCAGCACTGCAGGTCTGAAAGCGTACGCCTACGTGAGTGCCTATGTTGCCGCCAAACACGGTGTCATCGGGTTGACCAAAGCGCTTGCCATCGAGTTGGCTGCAAAAGGCATCACAGTGAATGCCGTGTGTCCGGGCTACACGGAGACCGACATTGTTCACACTGCCGTTCAAAACATCGTTGCGAAAACTGGCCAAACGCCCGATGAGGCGCGTCAAGCCCTGTCTGCAAGAAACCCGCAAAAACGGTTGGTTCAGCCGCATGAAGTGGCGCAGGCCGTGATGTGGCTTTGCGCCGAAGGAAGCGACGCCATGAATGGCCAAGCCATCGCCATTGACGGGGGAGAGCTCGCCGCATGACCGCATTTGAAGCACCGTTAGACCCCATCGGTCAAGCGACCGACATGGAGATGCGCGCGCGCGCAGACCACCATGCATCGCTGCGCCTATGGCTTCGACTGTTGTCGACGACCACGCGCATAGAAGACACCATTCGCCAGCGACTACGAGAGCAATTTGGTATCACCCTACCCCGGTTTGACTTGATGGCGCAGCTGGAGCGTGAGTCCCAGGGCTTGTCTATGGGTGAGCTCTCGCGCCGCATGATGGTCACGGGTGGCAACGTCACCACAATCGTCGACCAATTGGAGCGTGAGGCCCTGGTGCAACGACAGGCCAAACCAGCAGATCGCAGGGCCTTTGTGGTTAGCCTCACCCCGGCAGGCCGCAAGACTTTCGCGGCCATGGCCAAAGCACACGAACGCTGGATCGTTGAATTGTTCTCCCCTTTATCCGACATCGATCAGACCGCGCTGCACAGCTTACTGGGGACCTTGAAATCAGGCAGCTCAGCAACAGCGAGTGCTGATATCCGCAAGTTACACGCAAAGAAGGAATCACGATGAGCGAACGATATTTGCCAGGCAAACCACACCAGCTTCCAACGCACAACCACCGCTTTGCAGACCACAAGCCAGAACACTTTAAGTTGCAAGTCAATTCAGGGGTCGCGACCCTAAGCTTGAATCGACCAGAGCGCAAAAATCCCCTGTCATTTGAGTCCTACGCCGAGTTGCGCGACTTCTTTCGCACGATGCCCTACGCGGCGGATGTTCATGCCATCGTGATCACGGGCACCGGTGAAAATTTTTGTTCTGGTGGCGATGTCCACGAAATCATTGGCCCTCTCACTCAGCTAGATATGCCCGGCTTGCTGGCCTTCACACGCATGACCGGAGACCTCGTTAAGGCGATGCGGGCCTGTCCACAACCAATCATTGCTGCGATTGACGGCGTCTGTGCGGGAGCCGGCGCGATCCTGGCTATGGCCTCGGATATGCGCTACGGCACGCCCAGCAGCAAAACCTACTTTCTGTTCAACAAAGTAGGGTTGGCAGGTTGTGACATGGGTGCCTGTGCGCTCTTGCCGCGCATCATTGGCCAAGGGCGCGCCAGTGAATTGCTTTATACAGGCCGCGGCATGAGCGCAGAAGAAGCCGAGCGTTGGGGGTTCTACAACCGCATCTGTACTCGCGAGTCCTTGCTCTCCGATGCGCAAGGTTTGGCTGCCGAATTGGTAGCAGGGCCAACCTTTGCCAACGGGATGACCAAAAAAATGCTGCATCAGGAGTGGAATATGGGCGTCGACGAGGCCATCGAAGCCGAGGCCCAAGCCCAAGCCATCTGCATGGCAACGAATGACTTCCATCGCGCATACCACGCATTTGTCGCCAAACAAAAGCCCGTATTTCAAGGAGACTGATCATGACGCAGCGGCCTGCCTCACAGTCCATGTCAGTTCCTCCCGAACTGAATTGGCCCTTTTTTGACGCTTCTCACCGTGCATTCAAATCTGATCTCGATGCCTGGACCAACACCCACTTGGCGCACAGTCATCACGATGAAAGCCGCGAGGCCGTAGACGCTGAGTGCAAGCGCTTGGTGCGCCTGCTGGGGGATGCTGGCTGGCTTCGTTACGCGGTATCGGGGACTGCCTATGGCGCTGCCCAGGACTCGATCGATACACGCCAACTGTGTTTGTTGCGCGAAACCCTCGCATATCACAACGGTTTGGCGGACTTTGCATTTGCCATGCAGGGTCTGGGCACAGGATCCATCAGTCTCATGGGCTCAGCTGAACAAAAGCAACGTTACCTGCCCAAAGTCGCCCGCGGCGAAGCCTTATCAGCCTTCGCGCTAAGCGAGCCGGACGCTGGATCAGATGTCGCCGCCATGCAGTGCAGCGCGGAGCTGACTACAGGCGGCTACGTGTTGAACGGCCGAAAGACATGGATATCCAATGGCGGCATTGCAGATTTTTATGTGGTGTTCGCCCGCACCGGAGAGGCGCCGGGGGCACGGGGCATTTCTGCTTTCATCGTCGATGCCAACACACCCGGGTTGGAGATCGAAGAGCGCATTGATGTGGTGGCCCCTCACCCCCTGGCAACACTCAAGTTTGACCAATGTTTGGTTGCACCGTCACAGAAAATCGGCGAATCTGGACAGGGGTTCAAGGTGGCGATGGCGACCCTCGACGTGTTTCGAACCACCGTTGCCGCCGCTGCACTCGGCTTTGCGCGGCGCGCTCTACATGAGGCGATCCAGCGTGCGCGCGAGCGGTCGATGTTTGGCCAGCACTTGGCAGATTTTCAAATCACACAAAGCAAGATTGCACAAATGGCGACCTCACTCGATGCAGCCACTCTATTGACGTACCGCGCGGCTTGGCTCCGCGATCAGGGCCAGCGCATCACCAGAGAGGCGGCAATGGCCAAGATGGCCGCAACCGAAAGCGCTCAACAAATCATCGACGCTGCCGTGCAAATGCATGGAGGCATCGGTGTGCGCAAAGGTCATATCGTCGAATCCCTTTATCGCGAAATCCGTGCCCTTCGGATCTACGAGGGTGCGACTGAGGTGCAGCAACTGATCATCGGGAAAGACGTTCTGAAAGGATGAGTCATGAACGACTGGAACACTTTGCTACCGAGCGCTCACGTGGATACCTTCACGCGCGACTGCATGCCACCTCAAGACCAGTGGCCAGTTTTTCTCAACAGTGACGCACAGCTCAATTACCCTGACCAATTGAATGTCGTGGCAGAGTTGGTGGACCGACATATCCACGAAGGTCAGGGATCACGCCCTGCGCTCCACGGTGTGAGACAAATAGATGGGGTCGCACGAGGTTTCTGTTGGAGCTACGCTGAACTGCACAGCCAAGTCAACCGCATCGCCAGGGTACTCACCAAAGACATGGGATTGGTCAGTGGCAATCGGGTGATGCTCAGGGGCGGTAACAGCCCAATGATGGCAGCCACCTTGCTTGCAGCATTTAAGGCAGGATTGGTTGCTGTCCCCACCATGCCTCTGCTGCGCGCAGGCGAACTGGCGACGATCATTGAGCAGGCGAGGGTCAGCGCCGCATTGTGTGACAGTGCCTTGGCGGAGGAGTTGCAACATTGCCGCACACCAGGGCATCCGAACCACTGCCCCGATCTTCAGCAGGTCAAGTTGTTTCACACCGACGACGCAAGTAGCCTTGAGCAATGTATGGCCATGCACCCCCCGGAGTTCGAGCCCTGTCAAACCAGCAGAGACGATGTGTGCTTGATCGCCTTCACCAGTGGCACCACGGGAAAGCCCAAAGGGACAATGCACTTTCACCGTGATGTGTTGGCGATGTGTGACCTGTTCCCTCGACACATTCTGAAGATGGGTGAAACCGATGTGGTCTGTGGGACACCCCCTATCGCCTTCACCTTTGGTTTGGGCGGACTGCTGGCATTTCCGTTGCGCCACGGTGCCAGTGCGATCCTGGTCGAAAAGCACACACCCGAGTCTTTGCTGGCCACCATCGCCCGACACAAAGCCACCCAGTGCTACACCGCGCCAACGATGTACCGCCAAATGGCTGGGTTGGTCGGCTCTTACGACCTATCCAGCTTGAAGCACCCTGTCTCGGCCGGAGAGGCACTCCCCGCGAACACGCGAGAGCTCTGGCAGAAAGCCACGGGCATCGCATTGACCGACGGCATTGGTGGCACCGAAGTGATTCACATCTACATCTCCAGTGCCGGAGCAGACGTTCGACCGGGTTCAATTGGTCAGGTGGTGCCGGGCTACGTCGCACAAGTGGTCGATGATGACATGCAGCCAGTCCCGCCTGGTACCGTTGGGCGTTTGGCCGTGCGTGGTCCTACTGGTTGCAAATACCTTGCTGACCCTCGCCAAACCAACTACGTCAAAGCGGGATGGAATTTGCCGGGCGATACATTTGTGATGGATGAGGATGGTTATTTCAGTTATCAAGCGCGCAACGATGACATGATTATCTCGGCGGGCTACAACATCGCAGGACCAGAAGTGGAGAGCGCCTTGTTGACACACCCCGCAGTGGCAGAGTGCGGCGTTGTGGGGATGCCTGATGAAGAGCGAGGCGCTATCGTCCAAGCCTTTGTGGTGCTCAACGCCGGCTATACGCCCGACGACGCCCTAGTCAAAACACTGCAAGAGCACGCCAAAAAAACCATCGCTCCATTCAAGTACCCGCGAAAAATAGTCTTTCTGAATGCGTTGCCCCGTACCGAAACGGGCAAATTGCAGCGCTTCAAGTTGCGCCAAACCAGCTGAAAGGGAAATCATGTTCAACGTATTGCAACCAGAAGGTTGGGTTCCAGCCAAAGGCTATTCGAATGGCATCGAGGCCCGCGGTCGTTTGGTGTTTGTGGCAGGCATGATTGGCTGGAACAGCCAAGCCCAATTCGAGACCGACGACTTTGTTGAGCAATGTCGGCAGGCTCTGCAAAATGTGATCGACACCCTGGCTTGTGCCGGCGCAAAACCCCAGCACATGGCCCGAATGACCTGGTATGTCAAAGACAAGAGGGAGTACCTTGCCAGAGGGCGCGAACTGGGCAAGGTCTATCAAACCGTCATCGGCAAGCATTTTCCAGCGATGACCTTGGTTCAAGTCGCTGACTTGGTAGAAGACCGGGCCCTGGTGGAGATTGAGGTAACGGCCGTCGTGCCGGATGCAACAGATTAAGCTTTTGCTTCTTTGGCGCCGCGCTCGTACCAACCCTTGCTGGCGTTCACCACCCGAACCACCAACAGCATCACAGGGACCTCAATGAGTACCCCGACCACCGTGGCCAATGCAGCCCCCGATTCGAAGCCAAACAAACTGATCGCTGCTGCAACGGCCAGTTCAAAAAAGTTAGATGCCCCAATCAAAGCCGATGGACACGCCACGGCATGAGATTCCCCCACTTTTCGATTCAACCAGTAGGCCAACCCTGAATTGAAAAGCACCTGAATCAAAATCGGCACAGCGAGCATGGCGATCACCAAGGGCTGTTGAATGATCGCTTCGCCTTGAAACGCAAACAGCAACACCAGGGTCGCCAACAGCGCGCCGACGGACCTAGGACTGGCCTTTGACATGGCTGCCTCTAATGCCCCTGGCCCGCGCTTCAATAGTGTTTTTCGCCAGGCCTGTGCGATTCCTACAGGTATCAAGATGTAAAGCACCACAGACGTCAACAAGGTGTCCCATGGCACCACAATCGCTGAAATACCCAAGAGCAACCCAACTAATGGTGCAAATGCAAACACCATGATCGTGTCGTTCAATGCCACCTGAGACAGCGTGAACAATGGATCACCCTGAGTTAGCCGACTCCAGACGAAGACCATCGCGGTGCAAGGCGCTGCCGCCAGCAAAATCAGCCCGGCCACATAACTGTCTAACTGGTCGCTGGGCAAGGCATCAGCAAACACCTGTCTGACAAAAAACCAAGCCAGCAGCGCCATGGAAAAAGGCTTAACCAACCAATTCACGAACAGCGTGACACCAATGCCCCTCGCGTGCTGCCTGACTTGATGCAAAGCACCAAAATCCACCTTCACCAACATCGGGATGATCATCACCCAAATCAGCACACCGACGGGCAAGTTGACTCGCGCAAACTCTAGGCGACCCAATGCTTGTGCCGCATTTGGAAAGACCTGTCCCATAGCAATACCAAGGATGATGCAAATGAACACCCAGAGACTGAGATAGCGTTCGAACAAATTCATCGCTTGATGCTCTGCGGGCGTGGTCCTGAGTTTGGTTGGGCCGCTCATATTGAATCCGATAATTCTCGCGCTGCTTGTGCCAACTGCGAGGGTAAGAGACGCTCTGCCGGCAAGTTGACGAGCAACTCCAATCGCCTGCGCAACAACGCCAGAGTGTGTCTGAAAGCCTCTCGTTGCACCTGTTCACCACCAGGAACCGCCGAGGGATCGGCATAGCCCCAATGGGCTGTCGCTGGCTGACCGGGCCAGTAAGGGCAAACTTCGCCCGCCGCGTTATCGCACACGGTGATCACCAAATCCATCGGCGTGGCATCGGGCGCACCGAACTCATCCCATGATTTACTGCGCAAGCCCTGGGTAGGTATGCCGGCGTTTTCAAGTGTTTCGATCGCCAACGGGTTGGGTTGTTGTTGCTCGCGCGGGCTGCTACCTGCGGAATAGCCAACAAAACGGCCCTTGCCCAAATGGTTTAGCAACGCCTCGGCCAAGATACTGCGGGCAGAGTTATGGGTACACAAAAACAAAACACGCAACGGCACTGTCATCGTCATGAAGCTTTGGCCCCTTCAATTTTCGCGTTGTTGGTCAATCGGTAGCCTGCCCCGCGCACGGTTTCAATCATATTTCCAGCGCCGTCTAGTGCCTGGCGCAAACGCTTGATGTGGACATCCACCGTTCGCTCATCAATCACACTGTCGTCCCCCCACACTTGCGAGAGCAAGCGCCGGCGGGTGTGTACTCGCTCTGGCTGACGCATCAAGAAGTTCAACAACTTGAACTCAGTCGGCCCCAACTTGAGGCTTTCTTGCCGGAAGGTCACACGGTAGGTTGCTTCGTCTAATTTTAAAGCGCCCACAAGCAAGCTGTTGCTTGTCACAGCGGGCTGGTTGCGCCTAAGGACGGCTTGAATGCGTGCAATCAGTTCGCGGTTTGAAAAGGGCTTGCAGATGTAATCATCGGCGCCGCTCTCCAACCCGAGTACCTTGTCTGACTCTTGCGAACGGGCCGTCAACATGATGACGGGCAGTGCCGCAGTGGCTGGCTGGGAACGCCAACGCCGCAGCAGTGATTCACCGCTTTGGCCTGGCAACATCCAGTCCAACAACACGAGATCTGGCAATTCCGCTTCGATTTCACGCTGAGCGCCATTCGCATCAAACACCACCGAGGGCTCGTAACCAGCGTGCTTGAGATTGATAGCAATCAAATCAGCGATCGATGGCTCATCTTCAACGACCAAGACTTTGTGCGGCTCAGGCATTTTAAGACTCAAAAAAAGGGGCAATATCAAAAAGGGCTGGCCGCAGGACCAGCCCTTCCACCTGAAGTTCAGGCGTTATTTGATTTTGGTCATTTCCTTTTCGACCATCTTCACCACATTAGCAGGCAATGCCACAAAACCAAGTTCTTCTGCCATTTTTTGGCCATTGTTCAATGACCAAGTAAAGAACTTCACCACTTCTTGCTGGCGCACAGCGTCATCACCTTTTTCGTATGCGATGACGAACGTGGCCGTAGTAATGGGCCATGCATTGGGGTGGGATTGATCGAGCAGATCAGGGGCCATGCCGGCCACTGTGAAGTCAGCGCCACCCGCAGCATCGGCAACCGCTTGCTGAGTTGGGACAATGTAGTTGCCGGCTTTGTTCTTGAGCGCTACGAAGACCATGTTGTTCTTCATCGCATCAGCGATATCAACGTAGCCAATGGTGCCTTTGATTTTCATCACGTTGGCTGCAACGCCTGGATTCCCCTTGCCACCAATCGCATTGGCGGGCCAGTTGACCGACTTGCCAGCACCTACATCGCGCTTGAATGCCACAGATTGTTTGGCCAAATACTTGGTCACAGTATCGGTCGTACCAGAGCCATCAGAGCGGTGGGCAATCGTGATAGCCAAGTCGGGCAAATTTTTGCCAGGATTCAATGCCGCAATGGCTTTGTCATTCCATTTGGTGATTGCACCCCGGAAGATATCAGCAGCGGTAGCACCATCTAACTTGAGTTCGCCAGATTTAAAGCCTGGCACATTCACCACAATCGTGGCACCACCCATCACGGTAGGAATTTGAACTTGGCTTTTTGCTGCAAGGTCAGCCGTTTTGACAGGGCTGTCGGTGCCGCCGAAATCAACAGTTTTCGCATTGATTTGTTTGATACCGCCGGAAGAACCGATGCCTTGGTAGTTCACTTCCTTGCCAGTCGCAGCCTTGTAGGCCTCTGCCCACTTCGTGTAAACCGCATATGGGAAGGTTGCGCCAGCGCCGGTGATGGTTGCCGCCATAGCAGCACCGCTCAACATCGCTGCGCCAACGGCAGCAACCACAGATTTCAAAACCAATTTTTTCATCACAACATCCTTTTGCTTAGATCTGAGAAAACCCCAATCCGTTTGGGATGTGTGCACTGTAAAAATTATTTGTGACGGTTTTATGACGGCTTGTCACAATTCCAGCATCGTCTTCAATCTACTCCTCATCACTGTGGTTTCTCTGCTCTCTGTGATCACCGGATCTGCACAGTGGATAACCCATCAGTGACTAAGTTCACAAATCAATCACCAGCAAACCGTCTGCTTCCTTGGGCCTCGAACAGCACAAAATTACCTTGTGCTTTCGTTCCGATTGACTCAGCACAAAATCTCTGTGCTCAACTGCGCTTGATGCCTCTGGATCGTAGTGAGCGGCACAGACACCACATAGTCCATCGCTGCATTTCTCGTCGATGTTGAACCCTGCAGATTTGAGGACGTCGGTCGCCGCTTGTTCAGCGGACACCGTCAACTCTATTCTTGATTTCGACAACTGAATTCGAAATGGCAGATTCACCCAATTGCCTGCATCGGGGACGGAAAAATATTCTTGATGACAGGCGTCCTCAGGCCAGCCATGGCGCTGTGCAACAGCCATCACCTCATCCATGTAACGGGCAGAACCACAGGCGTAAAGATGCGCACCAGCGGCATACATGGGAATCAGGTGAGGCAAATCAGCGCGCGTGCCTTCATCCTTGACATGCAGGTGCACACTGCCAGCCCAAGGCGCCGTCGCCAATTCGTCGAGAAAGCCAGCGCGCATTCGGTTCGGTACGCTGTAATGCAACTCAAAGGGTCGACCAAGCGCATACAAGCGATGCGCCATCGTGATCATGGGTGTGACACCAATGCCACCCGCCATCAGGTAGGTGTAGGTTGCATCCTCTCTGAGCGGAAAGTGGTTTCGCGGCGCAGACACAAAAACCTTTCGGCCCTCACGAAATACACGGTGCATGAGCGCAGAACCACCCCGTCCACCTGATTCAGGAGCCTCTCGCTGCACGCCCAGCACATACACATCTGAATGGGCTGGATCTCCCGCCAAGCTGTATGGGCGTTGGTACTCGGGGGCGATCACCACATCGATGTGTGCACCCGCGTCGAAGGGAGGGAGAGGTTTTCCATCGGGATGGACAAACTCATAGCGCGCCACATCTGCGGTCATGTCTTCACGTCGCTTGAGCACGACAGGGAACACTGGTGGCTCTCCCTCAAGTGGAGGCAAACCAGGGGCCAGTCGCCTGATCGCATCCTCATCTCCACTCTTCAAGGTCTCACGATAGGCCTTGGGGGAAAGCAGTTGCCGATAGCGTGCAATGCCTTCATCTCGATTCACGGGATATGTAACGGGGAACGGCTGCGGCATGGTGTCTGCTGGATAAACCGCCAAGGTCTGGTCTTCGTAACGAAGCTCCAGGTCTTTTTGCAGACCACGACAATGGGTTTGACTCGCCTTCACATAGCGTCCCGTTCGCTTGTCGAGTTCGATGTCCCACCACCATTTTTTGACGGGATTGATGTCACCCCGATTGAGCAGATCGTCAAGTTTTGCCAAACCCGGTGCTGTCGCTGGCCATGTCATCGCCACCTGCCTCCACAACTGATCAGACAGGAGGCCTTCCAAGTTCCAAGGGCAGGTTTTCATGCACCGCCCACACATGCCACCGGCAGCATTCGTGATGCGATAGCGGGTGCACTTCTCGGCGTCGCTCTTCCAAATTTCGTAGCCGTTGTACATCACTTTGGGACCAGCAGTGATTGCGCCTGATGGGCATTCGCGCGCGCATTTGTTGCAGCTTTCACAAAATTGCTGCATCCCAAAATCAATGGGCCGGTCGGGGACCATGGGCAAGTTGGTGGTTACCGTTCCGCTCTTGAGTCTAGGACCCAAAAAAGGATTCAAGATCACCTCGCCAATGCGACTCACCTCGCCCAATCCTGACAACAGCAATAGCGGTGGCTGCAGCACATCGCCATCCAACACCGAATGCACCCGAGCCGAATAACCCAGTCGGCGAATTTGCTCCGCAATAATCCCTCCAAGCAGAGAGAACCGAAGGTAGGCTCGCATGCTCTGGGCTACAGAAATCCAGTCGTCCCCACTCGCACCATCCATGGTCTCGTGGCCTTGGTCGATCAGAAGATTGATCCCCTCTTGGTGATACGCAGGCATGGGATTGCCACCCGCATCATGGGAGTAATAAGCCCACTCGGGCACATGACACAAGCCGACCGCATCGACACCCAAAAAATAGGCGGTGGCTTTGACTCGATCCGCGTTCCTTTGGGGATCAGCAAGGCTTGGGCTCACTGGCCCTCTGGCTTCGCCAAACTGCAGCAACAGCAATGCACCCAACGCACGGCGGGCGCACGCACCGATCGGGCTCTTCATCACATAGTGAGCGTTTTTGGCGTTGTCTTGTACCGATTGACCTAAATCACCAAAGAGTGCGCGTGCGAAAAAATCAGCCCGTTTCGGAAACCGCGGTACCCTCTCGTGGTCGATGAATGTGGTCGGCTCATCTTGGCGCTTGAGTTGCTCAAAAGGATGTGCGCCTTGCCGGTACTCGCGGGCGCGAAAAGCCTCTCGATTGAATGCACTTTTGAATGTGCCCTTGCCTAGCCACCACTGCCAGCCATGCGATTTCCAACGCTGTTGCTCTGGATGAAGAGGCTGATCGGGTGCCATTCCCAAGGTGGTCGTAACCACCGCAAGTCCGTAGCGGTGTCCGACGTACGGATTGCTGCCATCCGGCAGGCATAGACCGCTATGCAAGGCCATTTGGGCCAAGTCGATGTCGCTGCATGTGGCCGTATGGGCTCGTGATTCATAGCCCAACATCCGCAAATACGTCGATAACAATACGGCCGTTTGGGCCGACAGCACGGCCGCACGTTGGGCTTGACTGTTGTGATCGAGCCAATCACAACCCGGCTCCCCATCAGCTGCGTCACGTGGATATTCGACAGCGATCACCAGCGCATACTGGTGATGATCAATCGGACCATGCTCCGCTCTGGCCGAATCCAATACGTCTGCCAAAATCATGTCTATACCCGCAGCGAAACTCTTGGGTTGGCTGCGCTCAAGCTCTGCCGCAAGTGCTTGAATCTGGGGGTTTCTGATCGGCAACTTGAGGCGTGCAGAGGGAGGAATCAAAGCGGTCGCCATCAGCGATGCATCAAAGTAATAGCCAGCCGCCTTGAGGTGCTGCGCACGCTCAACGAAATCTGCTGGGATTTCTGCACTCAAAGCTGCGACCGAACCGTCTCGCACCAGATCAAACATGGCCATGTAGCGACCCATTGCAGGACCTAATGACGTCTCGTGTGTCGCCTCGAAGGACAGCGCCTGCATAGCAGGCAAACGCGAGCCGTCTGGCACAGCCTGTGTGCGTCTCAGGCGTTCAAGCGGATACGGACCCAGGTGAACAGGCCGGTCTCGGTAAGAAAACAATCTCATACAGCGATGATCACTTGAAATCGCGGTTTTTTCTACTGGCGCCTGTCACCGCGGTCGGGACATGCTGCCCAGATCCGTTGCCATCACGCATCCAATGCCACCAAAACCACCGCCGAGTGGGCCACCCGCGCTGCCGCTACGCCTCCAACCTTGAGCCCATGGTTGGGCGGTGCAAACCCAACCGCCCGCAGACCCAGAGATGCATCACTTTCGCCCAATTGCAGCGTCACCTCGCCTCCTGCGATTGCCCGAGACGCGCGGACCACGCGGCCTTGCCACAGGGTGACCGCTTCTTCCGCTTCAAGATGTGCCATCCGCGCGCGATTTGAAGCACCGCCAAGCGAGTCCCCAGAGGGCTGGGGCGAAAGCGGCAGGATCTCAAGTGCGGTTGCTTTGCATAGGGCAAGCACACGAACACCCGGGACCAACCCCAATAGCTCTGCACTCTCGGGGGTAATCAATGCAACCAGCGGCACGCCTTGGTCTAACTCCAGCGAGACACGCACCATCCCACCCTGCCGCCTCAATCGCCGAACTTGCGCAGGCCACTGGTTGCGCATACTGGTCCGCACTTGTAAACCCAGCGAAGCCATGGCATCGCCCTCACGTGAGATTCTCCCCAAGGCTGTGCGCCTCGCGTTCTGCAGCCAGTGGGCTGCCTGCAACAGGCGCTGCCCTGCCGGGGTCAAGACGGCACCACCGCCGCCACTGCCGCCAACTGCGCTCTGTACCAAGGCAGCGCCGGCCAAGTTGCTGAGTGTCTCGACAGCTTGCCAGGCCGCCTTGTAACTCACCCTGTTGTGGCGGGCTGCCTCACTGATTGAGCCGCACTCGCCCACGCTTCGCAATATCGCGATGCGCTTGTCAACGATGTCTGACCCAAGGGCAAAGCTGAGGCGGTCACTTGTGGTTTTCATGAGGCGTATTGTGCCGCTATTGCGGTCCTTGTGCTACATTCGCTATTCCAAAAATGAATAGCGAAAGTCAAGGATTTTTGCCCCGCTGTGCTGTCTCTTTCTTATAAGCCTCTCGGTTGTGAATGGGTGCTAGGCCTGCGCGTGGGTCAGTATTGCCCGCGCGCAAACCAAGTGCTGACGCCGAAAAGCGGGCCAACGATGCGGCAAGCCATCTGGATCATATTGGTCTGGTTTCTGAGCGCTGCGTCGCTGGCGAACGCTGCCGTGGTGCACTTGGCGGTCGCATCCAACTTTGCCAAACCGATTCAAGCGTTGATCGCAGATTTCGAACAAGTGGAACCACATCAAGCCAAAGTATCTTTGGGCTCGACCGGCAAGTTGTTTGCGCAAATTCAACATGGGGCACCATTTGATGTCTTCATGGCCGCCGATCAGCATCGACCTCAACTGCTGGAACAATCAGGGCTTGCTATCCCTCAATCTCGCCGCACCTATGCGACGGGGCGACTTGTGCTTTGGAGCGCTGACCCTCACCGGTTTTCTGCGGCGACATCGATAGAACAATGGCCAAGCATGGGTGGTGTTCCCACCGGCCCCGAACGCGCTGCGATCGCCAACCCCAAACTGGCGCCTTATGGTGCCGCCGCACAGCAAGTTTTGGAGCGCGCGGGAGTATGGCAACGTTGGAAAGCTCGCCTTGTTACCGGTGAAAACATAGCGCAAACGCACCAGTTTGTGGCTAGCGGCAACGCCGCCATTGGCTTGGTGGCGAGCTCACAGGTGATGCAAGGTCAGCGGTTGATCGGTGGCTCAGCCTGGTCGGTACCAGAAGGTTGGTATGCCCCGATTGCTCAAGACATGGTCTGGCTCAAACGTGCTGAAGCCAATGCCGCGGCAGCCGCCTGGATGCGTTACATCGCTAGTGCGCGCGCTGCCGCACTGATTCGTGCGGCCGGCTACGGCACCTCCCCATACACGGAGTGAGATCGCCCATGATCTGGTCACCTGAAGCCCTATCCGCCATCATTTTGACGCTCGAGTTGGCGAGTCTAACGACCGTCCTGTTGCTGGCATTGGCGACACCTCTGGCCTGGTGGCTTACTCACACGAACAGCCAACTTCGCGCACCGATTCAGGCCATCGTCAGCTTGCCATTGGTGTTGCCTCCAACGGTATTGGGGTTTTATTTGCTGGTTGCCATGGGGCCGCAGGGATGGCTGGGCCAATGGACTCAGGCCATGGGTTGGGGCGTGCTGTCTTTCACCTTCAGGGGTTTGGTGCTCGGCTCAATCATTTATTCATTGCCTTTTGCTGTGCAGCCCCTCATCAATACCTTCTCCCACATCGGTCGGGCACCGTTGGAGGTCGCCGCGACATTGCGCGCCTCACCATGGCGGACATTTTGGCGGGTGGTGTTACCCCAAGCTCGCCTAGGCTACCTCAGTGCGGCCGTGTTGAGTTTTGCCCACACCGTAGGCGAATTCGGCGTCGTTTTGATGATTGGCGGCAATATTCCTGGCGAAACGCGAGTCGTTTCCACGGAAATTTATGGCCACGTCGAAGCCATGGAGTTTGCCGAGGCCCACGCACTCGCTCTCACCATGGTGGTGTTCGCGTTGTTCGTGCTCTGGGCTTTGCACACTTTAGAGCGCCGAGGGGTTCGTCGATGAATGCAAGCCAAGAAACACTCCCCCCAAGCCGTGTCGCAATCGACTGGAGGCGAGGCGCCTTTGAGTTGAAGGTGTCACTGGACTTGCCCAGCCATGGCACCACCGTTCTTTTTGGTCCCTCTGGGTGCGGCAAGACCACAGTGCTTCGCTGCATGGCAGGTTTGGAGCGGGCGCCATCCGCGCACGTTCGCATCGGCACTCACACTTGGCAGGATGAAGGCCATTTTTTACCCACTTGGAAGCGCCCGTTGGGCATGGTGTTTCAAGAGGCGCGGATGCTCCAACACCTGAGTGTCAGCGGCAACTTGGCTTTTGGCTTGCCACGCGATCAGCGCCGTCGGGCACGGGAGATACTGGAGCCCACCTTGGAAACGCTTGGGATTAGCCCCCTCTGGGATCGACCGGTGCAACAACTCTCTGGAGGCGAGCAACAGCGTGTGGCCATTGCACGCGCCCTCGCCACAAAGCCAGAACTGTTGCTGATGGACGAGCCCCTCGCCGCACTGGACTGGCAGCGAAAGCAAGAAATCCTGCCGTGGCTTGAGCGACTGCAACGGCACCTGAGTATTCCCATGGTCTACGTCACACACTCGATTGACGAAGTGTTGCGTCTCGCAGATCACGTCGTCATTTTGGATGCTGGACACGTGCACAGCCAAGGGCCGCTGAGCCAAGTACTGGCGCGCACGGACACGCCGCTTGCCCAGGCAGATGAGGCTTCAGTCGTGATTGAGGCGCAGGTGACATCTATCGAGAGCCAATGGCACCTCGCACACGCCCGTTTTGATGGCGGTGAGTTGACTGTTCGCGACAGCGGACTGACTGTGGGGCAATCGGTTCGCTTGCGCCTGCTGGCTCGCGATGTCAGCATCACAACGCAGCCGGCTCACCACACGAGCATTCAAAACCAACTGGTGGGCGCCATCGAGCACATTGCCCCAACCAACCATCCGGCGCAGGCGCTGGTGCAAATGCGTTGTGGTTCGGCGCTGGTGTTAGGCCGAGTCACCCAAAAGGCCGTCCACGCGTTGAGACTAGAGGTAGGCACACCGATTTGGGCACAAATCAAATCTGTCGCGCTCGCCCGCTGAAGTCCCCGGGTGCCTCGCCTCACGGCTGACGTGTTTCTGACACCA
Source organism: uncultured Burkholderiaceae bacterium (assembly GCA_964478285.1). Classification (GTDB taxonomy): domain Bacteria; phylum Pseudomonadota; class Gammaproteobacteria; order Burkholderiales; family Burkholderiaceae_C; genus RS62. Next base: position 33,916 of record CAYZHE010000014.1, on the reverse strand, counting down.
TCCTGCAAGCCTTCGCTTTACAATCAAGGCGTTGGTGCTCGCAGGCTCTTCTGAGTCAGCAGTTCAACGGGAAGCAGGAGGGTTGCGTGCAACCGCACAGACCTAACCTGCGCTGCCCCCGCAACGGTAAGCGAACGGGTCGCCACCATCACTGATGGCACCCCGCGTTCAATCCATCGCCACTGGCACCAAGGTGTTGGGAAGGCATTGAGCGTCGTTTTCGTCAGCCCGGATACCGGCCAACCAGGCGGCTTGACTGCGGTCAAGCCACATTTGCTCAAGCTGTCGGGGAGGACAGCACAGGGCGCTGACTTTGAATGCAACTCATGCTTAAACAATGGACCCCCGTGGCCGTGGCCGCCTGTGCGGTATACGCCTCTGCGAGCGCCTTGGCGCAAACAACGCTTGATCCTGTGGTCGTCACGGCGACTCGAATTGAAATGCCCTTGTCCGAAGTGCTGTCCGACCTCACACTGGTCGAAGGCAACCGGTTGGTCGGAACTGGTGCCACCGCTCTAGGTGAAAGGCTGCAAACGCTCCCCGGAATTGAAAGCTCCGCAACGGGTGACAAAATTTTTATTCGAGGCGCTGAGGCGCGAATGACTGCGGTCTACATCGATGGCATTCGCATTGATCGACAAGATGGCTATGTCACTGGAGGGGGCGCCCCTTGGTCGTTGATTTCCGCGGGACAAATGGAGCGCATCGAGATTTTGCAAGGGGCCAGCTCCAGCCAGTATGGCTCTGACGGCATGGGTGGCGTGATTCAGCTCTTTACCTACGACGGCAGAGATGGAGAAAAATCTGCGGTAACCGCCGGTATAGGTAATCGTGCCGACCGTTTCATCAACCTGATCAAAGCGGGGAAAGTTGACAACCTCAACTACTCATTTGTACTTGGTCGTCACACCAACGATGGATTCAATACCAAACCCGATATAGCGCATACGCCGGAGACTGAGAACTGGGCGCGCAATCACATGAATGCCAGCATTGGATTGCAATTGAACCCGGCCCAACACCTGGCTTTCAAAACGATTCAAAACAGCAGCATGGACAAAGAAGTGCGCTGGAATGGTGGCAACGACATGACCACCAATAGCCATTTAGCCGCCTACAGCCTCAAGCTCGAATCGTTATGGAACGAACAATGGCGCTCTAAAACACAGTGGTCTGACAGCAAGACTCATTTCAAGCAACCCAGTGCATCGAGCCTGGTGGATGACAAAAATCACTTCACCAAACTCACGTCCTTTCGCATTGATAATGAATTCAATTTGCCCAGAGATCAACAAGCAAGCTTCGGGGTTGAGCACATCGATGACACCTTCAGGGCTGCAGCAGATGACTGGGGCAACCCAGCACAAGGGGGTGGCCGCACACAAATGGGTGTCAACGTCGGTTGGGGAACTCGCGTTGGCAAACAGTCTTTTTACGTCTCAACCCGCCGTGACGAGATCTCAGGTTTTGATCCCAAGGTCACTTATGGACTCAACTACGGCATTCAAATTTCGCCATCTCTGAAACTCTCTGTGGCGGCGTCAACAGGCTTCCGAGCGCCGAACTTGTCCCAAGTTTATGACCCGATCTATGGAGATCCCAATCTGAGACCGGAGACCTCAAAGGGATTCGAGGCAAGGTTGAGCTACCAAGCAGATGGCGCGACGTTCAAGGCAACGTTTTACCAATCTAAATACGTTGACCTGATCAGTGCCGACTCGAATTTTGTTTGGTACAACGTGGGGCGAGCCCGGGTAAATGGCGTCAACCTGAGTGGTTCCAAAGCTGTTGGCGCGACGACCCTTGGCGCATCTTTTGACTTCGCCGATGCCATCAACAGTGACACATTGAAACGTCTGAATTACCGCTCTCCTCGCAAGCTATCCGCATTTGCGGAGACACCGATTTGGGACTTGCAAGCGCGACTAGAATTTTTGGCGAAATCTGCCCGCTGGGATGATGCTGCGAATACCAAACTGCTGAGCGGGTTTGGTTTGGTGAATATCGAACTGAAAAAGGCCATGTCATCAACCAGCCGGCTAACTTTGCGCGCTGACAATGTCTTCGATCGCACCATTGTTGAAGTCGATGGGCTGGCTTCCCCCGGTCGTCGCCTACTCGCGACGATGAATTGGGACTGGTAACGATGCGTCTAACCACCACTCTCTGCCTCAGTGCTCTGCTTGCATTCAGCGTGCATGCAGCGCCTCAGCGTGTGGTGAGCTTGTTGCCTTCGCTCACAGAGAGCGTTTGTGCTTTGGGCGCTTGTGAGCGTTTGGTGGGTGTTGACCGTTACAGCAATTGGCCGGCTTCGGTGCGTCAGTTACCGATCATGGGTGGCGGGTTAGATCCCAATGTGGAGGCGATCGTGGCCGTGCGGCCTGACCTCGTGCTGATAGCCAAATCCGCGCGGGTGCTGCCCCGGTTGCGCGAGCTTGGTTTGCGCGTCGAAGTCTTGGAGCCTCAATCCCACGCGCAAATGCAGCTCGCACTGACGCGACTCGGTAGCCTCCTAGAGCTACCCAGTGAGCGCGTGGAACAAGCGCAACGCAACGCGCAACTCCAGCTCGAAGAGGCCCGCAGGTCGCTGCCCCAAGCCGCCCGTGGTCTGCGCATCTATTTTGAAGCGAGTGATGGTCCTTATGCGGCTGGCCCCGACTCTTTCATCGGCGAAACCATGGCTCAGCTGGGCCTGATGAATGTCGTCGATGCCAGCCAAGGGATTTTTCCCCTCGTCAGCAGTGAGTGGGTTGTGGCACAGCAACCCGATGTGATTTTGATCAGCGCGATGGGTGCCGCTCAGTTGAGTCAGCGTCCGGGTTGGTCTCAACTCAAGGCCCTTCAGACCAAGCGTGTCTGCGCTTTTTCACCCGAGCAAGCCGATGTGCTGGTCCGAGCTGGCCCTCGTTGGGGCGAAGCAGCTCAATTGATCGCGCAGTGCATTCGGCGCACACTCTCTGATCGATAGCCCTTCACTCACCGCAACGCCAACATGTCACCCCTGCACTTGCACTCAAGCCCGCGCCCTGGTGTGTGGGCCTTGCTCTTGCTGTTGTTAAGCGCAGCGGGGTTGGTGGTAGGCAGCCTAAGCGGTAGCACAGGCTGGCACTGGCCAGCCGACCAATCCGACGTATTGACCTGGACCATCCGCGTGCCGCGCAGCACCGGCGCCTGGCTCACGGGCGCTCTGCTGGGGTTGGCTGGCGCTGTGGCGCAAGGGCTTTTTCGCAACCCTCTGGCTGATCCATTTTTGCTGGGTAGCTCTTCTGGGGCGGCATTCGCTGTCACGCTGGCCTGGGTCGCTTGGGGCGCTGCACCTGTGGCCAGCCTCACCTGGTTGACATCCATGGGGCTGGCAGGCGCCGCTTTCGTTGGCGCGCTGGCTGCTGTCCTACTCACAGTTGCGCTGTCCCGCGGCGTTCAGCACAGCGTGCGGTTGCTGCTGGGTGGTGTGGTGGTCAGTGTCGTGTTGGGCGCGCTGACTTCGCTGGTCACGCTGTGGTGGCCGCAAGTGTTGACCAACACCCAAGGATTCATGCTCGGCAACACAACGCTGTTGTCGTGGCGCTCGAGCCAAGTGCTGGCGGCTGTGGGGGTCGTTGCCTGGATGTTGGCCATGATCTGCGCGCGCGTACTCGATGCCTTGAGTATTGGTGCCGAGGCAGCGCGCAGTTTGGGCTTGCCATTAAACAGCGCGCGTTGGGTGTTGATCGGTGTTGTCGCGTTGTGCACCGGTGCTGCGGTCGCGCAGACTGGATTGATCGCCTTTATCGGATTGGCTGCCCCCCACTTGGTGCGATCGTGGTGCAGAGTCACACACGTGGCGCTCATCTCTCTTTCTGCGCTGACCGGCGGATTATTGCTGTTGATTGCTGATATTGGTGCACGCGCACTGATGGCACCCAACGAGTTGCCTGTTGGGGTGTTAACTGCGCTGCTCGGCGGTGGCTATCTGCTGCGTCGCCTGCACAAATCGCCGGGTTACACGCCATGACCGTTGCTCTCGAATTGCGCAACTTGTCAGTACAGTGGCCAGACACCGATGACAACAGCTTGGACGGCGTCAGTGCAGTTGCTCCGACGGGCCGATGGACTGCAGTGGTTGGTCCGAACGGCGCAGGCAAGAGCACTCTGCTGCGAGCCGCCGCTCGACTATTGCCAGAGCACACGCACTCCAGTGGAGAGATCATGTGGGGTGGGCGCGAGCTGCGTCAGTGGTCGCGGGCAGCCCTGGCTCAGCATTTGGCTTGGCTGGGTCAAGGCGAGCAAGGGGGCGATGAATGGCAAGCCATAGACCTCGTTCGCTTGGGACGTCTGCCACAACAGGGCTGGTGGCCCAAGAGCGCAGATGCTGCAGATGAAGCAATCGTTGAGGCCGCGATGCGCCAGACCGATACCTGGTCACTGCGCCACACGCCACTGCGCGCGATGTCAGGCGGTGAGAGACAACGCGTGCGCTTGGCTCGTGTGCTTGCAGTGCAGGCGAACGTCTTGCTGATGGACGAGCCGCTGGCCAACCTTGACCCACCGCACCAAGCCGACTGGTTGCGTTGGGTGCGTGACTTGAACCAAAACGGGCAAACGGTCATCAGCGTGTTGCACGAGTTAAACATCGCACTCAGAGCCGATCACATTTGGCTAATCCACCACGGCGATATCGTCGCCCAAGGGTCTGCGGAGCAATCCGAAATGCGAGCCGCGATTGAGCGCGCTTTTGATCACCGTGTGATGTTGCATCGCTTGAATGACCAATGGGTCGCACTGCCGGAGGTTGATCGATGAGAGGCCTATTCCCGAGCCCTGGAGCCTGAACGTTTCCAGCGATTTGTTGCGTGGCTTTATCGCAAGCCAAAACCCGGCTTGAACGCGCTCGCCAGATGGTCGACCAGCAGCCGAAGTGCGCGAGACACGTGGGGGGCATATGGGCGTACCGCATAGATCCTCGGCGCAAACACCCCGACAGCGTGCCACTGCGGCAGCAATCTCACGAGTTGCCCCTGCTGTAATGCGCTCTGCACACTAAAATCCGGCAAAACGGCCACTCCGAGACCGGCCATCGCGGCATCTCTCAATGCCTCGCTGTTGTTCGCAGCGAATGGGCCATGGACACCCACCACTTCTCGTCTGGTGCCTTTGCGTTTGTTCAAACTTTCGAAAGTCCAGCTTGGACTGGCCTGCGGACGCGGATAACTGAGACAAGGCAACTCGCTCAACTCGGCGGGTTGATTGGGGAGTCCGTGTTGCCGCACAAACGCCGGGCTCGCAACCAAAATTGTTTGGGTGTCGCAAAGCACCCGGGCCACGTGGGTATCGGGGGGTGCGGCCACATGTCGAATCGCCAAATCAAACCCTTCAGCAGCCAGCGGCGCAATGCGGTCTGACAGGTCGAGCTGTATCCGGACGCCAGGATGTTGTTTCAAAAACCCAGGCAAGTGCTGCACCAACTGTTGCCTCGCCAACGCGACCGGCGCCGTCACTCGCAATAGACCGCGCGGTTCACCCGCCACGTCCTTGGCCTGAACAAACGTCTGCGCAATTTGTTCGAAAGCGTCGCGCGTCTCCTCAACCAAATGCTGGCCAAGCTCCGTCAAGCGAACGCTGCGCGTCGTGCGCTGGATGAGCGGTGAGCCGACAGCGCGTTCAAGCTCACTCATGCGTTGACTCATCGCCGCTTTGCTCACGCCCAAGTGAGCCGCTGCCGCGGTAAAACTCCCCTGCTGTTCGAGCACCGCCAGCCAGTGGAGATGCCCCCACCAAACGCTATCTTGTTTTTTGTCTAGAAATTTCATATCAACATTGTTCGAAATAATGAACAATTATTTCAGAGAAAGTCGATTGATGTACAGCGGCACCTCTCCTACCATTCGTCATATCCCACAGGAGACAGTCATGCACACCATTGGACATTTTGTGAACGGTCAGCATTTCGCTGGCACCAGCACCCGCACACAGCCGGTTTTCAACCCGGCAAAAGGGATGCAAACAGCCCAAGTTGCCCTCGCCAATCGTGCGGATGTGAACCAGGCCGTTGCAGCAGCGCAGGAGGCATTCCCGGCCTGGGCTGAAGCAGCCCCGTTGAAGCGTGCGCGCGTGATGTTCAAATTTCTGGAGTTGGTGCAAGCCCGCAAGGACGAGTTGGCCGAGGCGATCACTCGTGAGCACGGCAAGGTGTTCACCGATGCCCAAGGTGAAGTACAGCGCGGCATTGACATCATCGAGTTTGCCTGTGGCATCCCTCAATTGCTGAAAGGCGATTACACCGAGCAAGTGTCCACAGGTATTGACAACTGGACGGTACGCCAGCCACTAGGCGTGGTTGCTGGCATCACGCCGTTCAACTTTCCAGTCATGGTGCCCATGTGGATGTATCCGGTTGCCATTGCTTGCGGTAACACGTTCGTGCTCAAGCCCAGCCCCACCGATCCATCGGCGACTCTGCTGATGGCAGAAATCTTGAAAGAGGCGGGTTTGCCTGAAGGTGTGTTTAACGTGGTACAGGGCGACAAAGAGGCCGTCGATGCTCTGCTAGAGCACCCAGACGTCAAGGCAATATCTTTTGTCGGATCGACGCCTATTGCCAATTACATCTACGAGACCGGTGCTCGCCACGGTAAGCGCGTACAAGCCCTTGGTGGTGCCAAGAACCACATGGTCATCATGCCCGACGCCGATATCGACCAAGTGGTGGATGCACTGATGGGTGCAGCCTTTGGCTCTGCAGGCGAGCGCTGCATGGCGATTTCAGTGGCGACCTTTGTTGGCGAAGAAATCGCTGAAAAAGTCATGCCGAAGTTGTTGGAGCGTGCGCGCAATCTCAATGTGCTCGACGGCATGAACCTTGCGGCCGAAATGGGTCCAATCGTGACGCAAGCTGCGCATCAGCGCATCAGCAACTGCATCGAAGCAGGCGTTAAAGAAGGCGCAACTTTGCTGCTGGATGGTCGTCACTTTGATGGTAAGCAAGCAGGCGAAGGCTGTGACAACGGCTTTTGGTTGGGAGCCACCATCTTTGATCATGTCACCCGCGAAATGTCGATCCATCGTGACGAAATTTTTGGCCCTGTGTTGTCCTGCGTTCGTGTTGCCTCCTTTGCAGACGCTGTGCAGCTGGTGAATGACCACGAGTTCGGCAATGGCGTAGCGTGCTACACCCGCGACGGCAACGTGGCGAGAGAGTTTGCTCGACGCATTCAAGTGGGCATGGTTGGGATCAACGTCCCCATCCCAGTTCCTATGGCGTGGCACGGATTTGGGGGGTGGAAGCGCAGTCTGTTTGGCGATATGCACGCATACGGCGAAGAAGGCGTGCGTTTCTATACCAAGCAGAAGAGCATCATGCAGCGCTGGCCCGAGTCCATCAGCAAAGGTGCTGAATTCACCATGCCTGTTTCCAAGTAAGTGGGCTTGGGCTCTCCGCGGTCGCGGAGGACAAAAAAAGCGCCCTGCAGGGCGCTTTCTTTTTTGGAAAAAGATTTATTTCTTTTTCTTGGACACTGCAGCTTTGAAGCTTGCACCTGCGCTGAAACGAGGCACCGTGGTCGCTGCGATTTTCAATGCTTCGCCAGTCTTGGGGTTCTTGCCCTTGCGTGCGGCGCGCTTCACAGCTTTGAAAGAGCCAAAACCAATCAAAGTCACGTCCTGCTTTTTCGCAACGGTCGTGGTAATGATTTCCAGCAACGCATCCAAAGAACGGCCGGCAGCAGCTTTGCTGGTGTCGGTCTTGGCTGCTAGTGCTTCGATAAGCTCAGATTTGTTCATGTGTTAACTCCGTGAGAGAAGGTAGAAAAAGCTTGGCAATAATGCCACTAATTTAGGTCACTGCCCACTTAGCGTTAGCCCTTATGGATTCCACGCCACATCTGGCAGTGATTTGGATTTGACTCGAAAGTGATTTTTGTTTATTTGAGCTTAAGCAACCGTTTGGCGTTTTCTTTGAGAATCAGAGGCTTCACTTTGTCCTTAAATCCTGCCTCATCAAAATCCGACATCCAGCGCTCAGGGGTAATCAAAGGGTAATCTGAGCCAAACAACATCCGATCTTTGAGCAGCGTATTGGCGTACTGGATCAACTGGGGTGGGAAATACTTGGGGCTCCAGCCTGAAAGGTCGATCCAGACATTGGGCTTGTGCAGCGCCAAACTCAGGGCCTCGTCCTGCCAGGGCCAACTGGGGTGCGCAATCACAATTTCCATATCCGGAAAGTCGATCGCGACATTTTCCAGCAGCATCGGGTTGCTGTTGGCCAATCGAAGACCACCCCCGCAGCGCATCCCAGAACCAATGCCCGAATGCCCGCTGTGAAAAATGGCAGGAAGTTTGTACTCCGCAATCACCTCATACAGTGGCCAAGCCATCCGGTCGTAGGGCAAGAACCCTTGCACAGTCGGGTGAAACTTGAAGCCCTTGACGCCGTTCTCCTCAATCAGGCGGCGGGCCTCGCGGGCACCCATCTTGCCCTTGTGCGGATCGATCGATGCGAAGGCAATCATCATGTCGCTGTTCTTGGCGGCGGCTTCACAGATCTCTTCGTTGGGAATGCGGCGGCGACCCAATTGGCTTTCGCTATCGACAGTAAACATCACGAGACCGATCTTGCGCTCGCGGTAATACGCGACAGTCTCCTCGATGGTCGGCCGGCGGTCCGAGCCAAAGTACTTGTCCGCTGCGCGGTCGTACTCTTCTCCGTAGTTATCAAAAGGATTCCAGCACGAGACTTCGGCGTGGGTATGGATATCGATGGCGATCAGGTCTTCGGTGTTCATGCCGGAATTTTAATTTCAATATCGAAACTAATACAAGCGTTCGTCGCGTTTCCTAACATCTAGGGTTTTTACCCATATTGAGAGGCAAGCTTGTTATTAGAATTAGTTCATTTATTGAACTTTATTTTAGAAACAATCCGAGCTTGCCATGAGTACCAATTCCCGCCAAATCATTCTCGATCTCGCAGCCAAAGAAGGCGTCGCCGTTGAAATGCAAGGGGCTGTCGCGGTCATCCAACTGCGTCGCCCAGCCAAGCGCAATGCCTTGAGCGATGGCTTGATCGAAGCCCTGCGCAACGTGTTTCAAAACCTTCCTCCGCAAGCCAAAGCCGCGGTAATCCATGGCGAAGGTGAGCACTTCTGTGCTGGGCTCGATTTGTCTGAGTTGAAGGAGCGCGATGCGGGTGAAGGCGTATTCCATTCGCGCAGCTGGCACGTGGCCCTGGACGCCATTCAGTTTGGTCCAGTTCCTGTCGTTGCAGCGCTGCATGGGGCCGTCGTCGGCGGCGGGCTCGAGTTGGCAAGTGCTTGTCACATTCGCGTGGCCGACGATTCGACGTTTTATGCCCTGCCCGAAGGCACGCGCGGTATTTTCGTCGGTGGAGGTGGCGCTGTCCGTGTACCCAAACTGGTTGGGGTAGCGTGCATGACCGACATGATGTTGACGGGTCGCGTGTACAACGCCGAGGATGGCGAACGCCAAGGCTTTGCGCAATACAGAGTCCCCGAGGGGCAGGCACTGTCTAAGGCACTTGATTTGGCCAAGCGCATTGCTACCAACGCCCCTCTGACCAACTTTGCATTGACCCACGTGCTGCCACGCATCGCTGAACAGCCCGCAGACCATGGCTTGATGAGCGAAGCCATGATGGCCTCGATCGCTCAAGCGGCGCCTGAGGCCAAGGCCCGGGTGCGTGCGTTCCTAGAGGGCAAAGCAGCCAAAGTTCAAAAGTCAAGCTAGTCCCCCGAAGGGTCTGAATCTAAGCACCCCTTTCATCTGTTAGCCCTGTGCATGGGCTGGAGCGTTGAGCATGAGCACACCTAAATTCCGTCCGATGACCTTTGGCGTTACACGCGTTCATTTGCGCGATGGCGGCCCGGGCACACATTACTTGGCGGCAGATTACTCGTTGCAGGATTACCCGGCACGGCTTTCGGATCGGCTCAAGCATTGGGCTGAGACAGCGCCAGACCGCACCTTGTTCGCCCGACGCGTCAAACAAGCAGACGGCTCTCTGGGTGACTGGAAACACATTAGCTTTGCCCAAGCCTGGGCCACAGCCAAAAACATCGCACAAAGTCTTATTGACCGCGGCTTGAGCGCGGAGCGACCCGTCGTTATCTTGAGCGAGAACAGCCTCGAACATGCCATGCTGGCTCTGGGTTGCATGGTCGCCGGTGTGCCCTTTGTACCGACCTCACCACCCTACTCTTTGATCAGTCAAGATTTCGACAAGCTCAAGCATGTGCTGCGCACCACCACACCTGGCTTGGTATTTGCCAGCGACGCGCGCTACGCCAAGGCAATGGCAGCCACCTGTGGTACTGACATCGAATTGGTGATGGTGGAGGGGAGCGATGCACCCGAGCTGAATGGTCGCGCAGTGACCTCCTTTGAGGCGCTGAGCGCCACATCAGCGACACCAGCTGTCGATGCTGCGATGGCAGCGACTGGGCCAGACACGATTGCCAAGTTCCTGTTCACCAGTGGCTCTACCAAGATGCCCAAGGCGGTGATCAACACCCATCGCATGTGGTGTGCCAACCAGCAACAGATGGTGCAGTCGATGCCCGTGCTAGGCGAGCAGCCCTTGGTATTGGTGGACTGGTTGCCATGGAATCACACCTTCGGTGGCAACCACAACTTTGGCATGGTGGTCTATCACGGCGGCACCCTATACATCGACGACGGCAAGCCAACGCCGACACTGATGCACGAGACCCTGCGCAACCTGCGTGAGATTTCGCCGACGGTCTACTTCAACGTCCCCACAGGATTCGAAGCGATCGCCAACGCAATGAAGACAGACGACCTGTTGCGAAAGACCTTGTTGGCGCGGGTCAAGATGTTCTTCTACGCTGGCGCTGCGTTGGCTCAGCCGATTTGGGATAGTCTTTATGCGTCTCAGGAGCGTGAGGTGGGAGAACGCATCGTGATGGGCACGGGACTGGGGATGACAGAGTCCGGACCTTTTGGAATCTTCGTGACGAACCCGTTCGTGCAAGCTGGAGATTTGGGTGTCCCGACACCTGGACTTGAATTGAAGCTGGTCGAAATCGATGGCAAAACAGAGGTGCGGTATCGTGGCCCCAACATCACTCCGGGATACTGGAGAAATGCGGAAGAAACAGCAGCTGCTTTCGATGAAGAGGGATTTTTCAAAACCGGCGACGCAGTCAAGTGGATTGATGAAACCAACATTCACTTGGGCCTGAAATTTGACGGTCGCATCGCAGAAGATTTCAAACTCGCCACAGGAACATTCGTGAGTGTTGGACCGCTGCGCGGCAAGATCATCGCGGAAGGCGCCCCCTACATCCAAGACGCTGTGTTGACGGGCATCAACATGAAAGAAGTCGGTGCCATGATTTTCCCGACACCGGCTGTGCGGCAACTGAGTGGTCTGCCGGACAGTGCTCCCTTGGCCGATGTTTTAAACAGTGCGCCAGTCCTCGAACACTTTCAAACCGTGTTGAACCGCCTGGCCGCCAACGCCACTGGCAGCGCCAATCGGATTGCCCGCCTGTGCTTGCTATCGGAACCGCCCACGATTGACCGTGGCGAAATCACCGACAAGGGCTCGATCAACCAGCGCGCTGTGCTCAGCCACCGCGCTGATACGGTCGCCGCCTTGCACAACGACACTCTGCACACCATCTTGAAACCACAAGCCTGATCAGAGGCCCGCACCAACAAGGAATCACACATGAACATCAATGGACTTGCTGCACTCGTCACTGGAGGCGGATCTGGTTTGGGCGAAGCCACGGCGCGCGAGCTCGCTCGCTTGGGCGCCAAAGTCGCCGTATTGGACTCGAACACGGCCAATGCCGAGCGCGTCGCCAAAGACATCGGCGGCCTTGCTGTGTCTTGCAATGTCTCAGATCCCGTCAGCATGCAAGCTGCGATCGATCAAGCAGCGCAGGCCCATGGCCCTGCCCGCATTTTGATGCAAATCGCCGGTATCGGCTCCGCCAAACGGGTTGTCGGCAAGGACGGCAATGCCGCGCCACTAGAGGACTTCGCGCGCGTCATCAACGTGAACCTCATCGGGACCTACAACGCTGCAAGGTTGTTTGCAGCCGCCTGCGCCAAACTCGATCCGATGACTGACGGCGAACGCGGGGTCATGGTGTTCACTGCATCGGTGGCTGCGTTTGATGGTCAGGTGGGCCAGCAGGCCTACAGCGCATCCAAAAGCGGTGTCGTGGGCATGACGCTGCCGATGGCGCGCGACTTGGCACAACACGGTATTCGCGTGTGCACCATCGCACCAGGTCTTTTCAGTACGCCTCTGCTGCGCGAACTGCCAGAGCCTGTGCAGCAATCGCTGGCCGCAAGCATTCCATTCCCAGCGCGCCTAGGACATCCTCAAGAATTCGCTGAACTCGCTTGCCACATCGTGCACAACGGGCATTTGAATGGCGAAGTCATCCGCTTGGATGGCGCGCTGCGCATGGCGCCACGCTGATTGGGTCAACAGCGCCATGAGCAAAACCACGGTGTTCGAAACCCCAGTCACATTCGGTGACTGTGATCCAGCGGGGATTGTTTTCTTTCCCAACTTCTCAAAATGGATGGACGCCGCATCGCTGCACTTTTTTGTCCAATGTGGTGTGCCGCCCTGGCGTGAGTTGGTCAAGACAACGGGCATCATTGGCACGCCCTTGCTGGAAATCAACACAAAATTTATGCGCACGGCCACCTATGGCGAAACGCTGCAGGTGCACACCTGCATCCATGAGTGGCGTGACAAAGTTTTTATCCAACGCCATCAGGTGAAGCGCGATGACGTGCTCTTGTGCGAGGGGTTTGAAACGCGTGCGTTCTGTATCCGCCACCCAGAAGATCCTGATCGAATCAAAGCGATACCGATCCCACAAGACATTCGGGCCCGCTGTAGCTGACACTTAAAGAACCCAGTCCCATTGTTATGACCTCATACACCGCTCCACTGGCTGACATGGCATTCACGCTGCGCCACGTCTTGAAGGCCGACACGGCATGGCGCGAGATGCCCGACTTCGCAGACATGGACGAGGACACCGCAATCGCAGTACTAGAGCAGGGTGGCGTTTTTGCAAGTGAAGTGCTGGCGCCCATCAACGCATCAGGCGATGCTGAGGGCTGTCAGTGGAGCCCAGAAGGCGTGAAGGCGCCGAAAGGGTATCGAGAGGCTTATCAGCAATTTGTGGCCAACGGCTGGCCAGCCCTGGCTTGCGCACCTGAGCACGGTGGTCAAGGTTTACCGAGCCTGCTCAACGCCGCGTTGTTCGAGATGCTGGCTGCCGCCAACCATGGCTGGACGATGTACCCTGGCCTGCTCCATGGCGCCTACGAGACGGTTGCGGCCCACGCCACTGAGGATCTGAAGGCCCGCTATCTACCCGCCATCACCAGCGGCGAATGGCTCTCCACCATGGGGCTGACCGAGCCACAGGCTGGCAGCGACCTGGGGTTGGTGCGCACCAAAGGACACACCGTGAACGGTGAACCCGCTTCAAACGGCAGCGAAGTGCGCATCACCGGCAGCAAGATATTCATCTCTGGCGGCGACTCTAACCTCAGCGACAACATCGTGCACTTGGTGCTGTTCCGCTTGCCAGACGCACCCTCAGGAACCAAGGGGATTTCACTCGCGCTTGTCCCTAAGTTCTTACCTGACGGTCGTCGCAACGCTGCTTTTGCGGATGGGATAGAACACAAGATGGGCATCCACGGTAGCGCGACGTGCCAAATGCGCTTCGAGGATGCGGTGGGATGGATCGTCGGGCAACCGCACCAAGGCTTGCGCGCCATGTTTTTGATGATGAACGCCGCTCGTTTGCACGTCGCCATGCAAGGCATGGGACACCTCGAAGCGGCAACACAAGGAGCGTGGGCCTATGCGCGGCAACGCATTCAAATGCGATCCCCTCAGCGACCTGAGGGTGCGCCAGCGGCACCAGCGGATCCGATCGCGTGGCATCCAGCGATGCGCCGCATCCTGTGGCGCTTGCGTGCGCGCACCGATGGCGCGCGCGTGTTCACCTATTGGTTGGGTATGCGGCTAGATCAGGCACACCACCACCCTGATCAGGCGATGCGTGCTGAGGCCATGAGTGACATGGCCTTTCTGACCCCAGTGGCCAAGGCCTTTTTGACAGACCTCGGTCACTACAGCGCGGACGAGGCGCTTCAAGTGTGGGGAGGTTATGGCTATGTGCGCGAATATGGCATCGAGCAAACCGTGCGAGACAGTCGCATCGCCATGATTTACGAAGGCACCAATGAAATTCAGGCAATTGATTTGGTCCAACGCAAGCTCTTGGCAGATGGCGGAGCCCACGCAGAATCATTGGTCGCACGCATACAAAGCTGCATCCATGAGGCGCAAGCCGTTGGCGCGACAGAGCCGTTCGCAAAAGCGTTAGGGCAGCAATTGGGTCTGTGGCAATCAGCCAATGGGTTGCTACTCTCCCGTGCCAGCACCCAACCCAATTGGGCACTCGAGGTAGCAGATGACTATCTCCACGCCACGGGCTATTTGATGCTGGCATGGGCGTGGACTCAAATTGCCATCGCGTGTCAAACCGCCGCGACAAAGAGCGATAACCGAACCACAATGGACCGCATGGACGCAGCGCGCTTTGGTATTGACTGGCTGCTCGACGATGCGAAACCCCATTGGGCTAGGCTCAATGAGCAGGTGCGAGTGCTGCCCATGATTCACAATTGAGGTAACGGAGAAATCTATGTCTGCCGCCAAAAAACACAGTACGAAAATCGCTCTGGGTGCTTTGCACAACGAGCTTGGCTTTCATTTGGCGCAGGCAAGCATCATCACCAGCAACGCGTTCAACCAATTCGTCGGCGAACCCCTGCAGCTGCGCAAGGTTGAATATTCGCTGCTGATGCTGCTGCAAGCCAATCACGCATTGTCACCAAAGCAATTGGCTAAATCATTGGCACTGACAGCCCCCAATCTGACGATGCTGCTGGATCGTTTACAAGAGCGGGATTGGATAGTGCGCGAGCGCAATCCCAATGATGGGCGAAGCCAACATGTGCGACTCACCGCTGCCGGAGAGGCGCTGATGCGTGAGGCCTCCAGTGCCAGCAAAGGGATGGCTGCACAATGGCAAAAAAACCTCACATCAGCGGAAAATGCCATGCTCATTGAATTGCTCAGCAAGGTCTATCAGGACTGACGCAGGCAGTCTTCAGGCTTTCGTCAATCGCACGAACACCTCCGCCAGCCGCTGAGGCAACAAAGGCACGCGATCCACCATGGTGAAGCGCTCACCATAAATCGCCCGGGTATCGGCATCACCGGCTGAGTCTACGTTGAGGCACCATGTGAATACACCTTGCGCCTCGAGCTCTGCTACCGCTTGGTGTGCATCTGAGGTAAGTGCCTGAGGATCGTGCACATCGACATCAGACGGTTCACCGTCAGTCAAGACCAACAACAGCTTTTTGCTCTGAGCACGCTGAGCGAGGGTTCGCCCCGCATGGCGCAAAGCGGCCCCCATGCGCGTGGAGTATCCCGGCTCAAGCGCTGCTAGGCGGGCTCTAGGCGTGTCATCCCACGCCTCGCTATAGCCCTTGATGTGCCAGTAGCGAACTTCGTGTCGCGTGTTCGAGTGAAATGCTGCGATGGCAAATGCATCTCCCAAAGCGGACATGGCATCCCCGAGCAAGCCGACACCAGCCTGTGCCACCTGCAGCCTGGACAGTGCGCTCCCAGGCGCCGCAGCATCGGCCAAAGATGCCGAGGCATCGATCAATAACATCACTGCAATGTCTCGCTCAGCGGGGCGGTGGTGCTGCATCACCCTGGCGTCTGGCGTATGCCCGCTGCGCCAGTCCACCCAGGCGTTCAGTGCCACATCGAGATCCAGCTCACTGCCCTGCTCGAGCCGACGCACACGCTCGCGAGACTGCGGACGCAATTGATCCAGCACGCGCTTGAGTTGAGACTGGGTAGATGCGAACGGTTTGATCAGTTCATCCAACCTTGTCACCGGGCCTGATGGATGCAGGTGCTCATACAAGCTCACCCAATCCTCTTTCATTTGCGATTGCAGATAGTCCCACTCGGGGTAGTGTTTGGGTGGCAAGTGGTCCAAGTCTTGCGGTTCTTCTGCCTTGGCCTCGCCTTGTGTGTCCTCTTCATCACCCTCTTCGATGAACTTCCAAAGGTGCCGATTGTCATCACGCCAATCGACCAAAGTATCGACGAATACAAGATCCGCGCTGGTATCACTGGGTTGCCGGTTCGCTGCCACATAGGCGAGAGCCAACGAGGCCATAACCTGTGTATCGCCCCCCTCCTGGCACGCGCTCCACCACCGATTCACCCAATCATCCAAGCGAGCATCCCCCGTGGTGCCTTGGGCGCCACTGGCTCGCAGCAATGCCGCCCTCGACCACCGAGCCAGTCGATGGCGGACGCAGGATTGGGTGCGATCGTCACAGTCTGCCGCATTGGGCGCGGGGTGCAACGCCAGCATTGGTTCGCGCAGACCTGGCCAAAGCGCCACCAGCATGGCGTCCACCCGTGCATCTTCGAAACACTCCACTGCCATGCGCTGCATGGGGCTCCAGTTGTCTGCGATCAACGCAAAACTGTGAGCCTGATGTGCCGCCAAATGCATCACGCGCAAGCGATAGCGCATCAATCCCGTCACGCCTTCGGCATCATCCAACACATCAGGCAAGCCAAATGCACCATCGTGCCAAGCACTCAAGACCAGATCCGGCGCATCGCCTCGGCTCATCATCGGCGCACGCGGCGTATCGATTGACCAAAACGCTCGCAAGTCCATGCCCAAAATGCGATCGACATCCACCCACAAGGTGCCATGGCGCTCGCGTTGCCATGTCGCAATGCTCTCCGCACTCTCGAGGCGAAAATAGGCGCGCTGCTGATCTGGATGCTGGGCATGAGAGCGCACCCCGAACATCACCCATCGGTGCCATGCTTCGAGGCTCAGACTTTGCAAAAGGCGAGGCGATTGCCGCAATAGGTCCACCAAAGATGGACTGGGCTGCGTGACTTGTCGTCCATGCACAGAGCCACTGGTTTCGTCAGCAAAGTCCCCTACCCAATCTAAAAACTGAGTCACCAGCGCTGCGCTGCCCAGGCGCCGCACCACCGGGGCGAAGACCTGCAGCAGGGGAGCAATGGCAGCACTGTTGGGTGAACGTTGAAAACGCTGCACCAGCGCCCACAAAGACGCCTCGAGAGAGGCCCGCTCTTGCGGATCTGGGATTTGACTGAGTACATCGGGCCAGCACTCCAGCCAACACAGCACCGGCTCAGCACCACGGCCCAATTGGCCTAGGCGTTTGCCGCCGGACAGGTAGCTCTCCAACTGTGAGGCATCCCAACGATTTAACCAGCGAGACAACACCTCGCTGAACACCGTCGCCACGCCTTCAAGCTGGCAAGACAAGCGCTCCCAGTAGGGCAGCAGCTCAGCTGGTATGGTCGGTGCAGCAGTGCGGCGTTGTGCGTTGGGGTAGTGCGAAGACATGTCGCTCAATGGTGTGCCGCGTCAACAGGGGGAGCCAAGAGTGCAGCCCCAACCCGCCTCAGGTGAACACAGCGTCGATCGCGTTTTCCAGCGATGAGCGCACATCAGGATCATCGGTGATGGGGTACGCCAACGCCAAACGCGACGCCTCTCTCTCACTCACCCCTTTGAGCATCAACTGTGCAGCGTAGACCAACAAGCGAGTAGACACGCCCTCAACCAGACCGTGGCCTTTGAGTGCCCTAGCCATGCCAGCGATGCGCACCAGCTGATCGGCTCGCGCGGCGTCAATACCCGTCTCGCCCTGCACGATTTGAGACTCGAGCGTTGCTTCTGGGTAGTCCAAATCCAAGGCAACAAAGCGTTGCTTGGTCGATGGTTTGAGGTCTTTCGTGAGGCTTTGATAGCCAGGGTTGTAGGAGATCACCAGCTGAAAGTCAGGGTGAGCCTGGATTTTTTCACCAGTCTTATCAAGCGTGAGTGTGCGCCGGTGGTCAGTCAATGCATGGATCACCACCGTAGTGTCCTGGCGCGCCTCGACCACCTCATCCAAGTAGCAGATCGCACCCGTGCGCGCCGCTGTGGTGAGCGGGCCATCGATCCAGCGTGTGCCATTCGCGTCGAGCAAAAATCGACCAATCAAATCCGACGCAGTCATGTCCTCATTACAAGACACAGTGATCAACTCACGACCGAGACGGTGCGCCATGTGCTCGACCAGACGAGACTTGCCGCAGCCCGTCGGTCCCTTGATCATCACTGGCAGGCGCGCGGCATAAGCGGCATCAAACCATTCCACTTCGCGGTGTTGGGTTTGGTAGAAAGGGGCGTCGCTCATACCGGCATCCTGCTGTCCGTTGCTGGGTTAACTGTTGCGGCTTAACGGTGGGCCGACAACTTGTCACGCCAACCGGGATACAGTGCGTCTGCATCACCCGGGAAGGACTCGAAAGCGCGCGCGAATTCGCGGTGCTCTTTCGCCCACTCCAGCGGATCCGCACCAGCCTTCCAGCATTCGTATGCTTGGCGCAACGACGTCGCTCCAGCTGCGGGGCTGTCGATGTGACCGTAAGAGCCACCACCCGCGGTGTTGATGACGTTGCCGTGACCCAGGTTTTCAAAGAAACCGGGCAGACGCAAGGCGTTCATACCACCAGAAATAATCGGGGTGGTGGGCTTCATGCCAAACCACTCTTGGTGATAGACGGGACCTTGGTAGCTATCGCGTTCGATGATGTATGCGATAGCGCGATCGTCTTTTTCGCCTTCCATCTTGCCGTAGCCCATGGTTCCAACGTGGATACCGCTGGCACCTTGCAGGCGGCTCATCTTGGCCAAGACATAGGCGGTATAGCCGCGCTTGCTCTGGGGGCTGGTCACCGCACCGTGGCCGGCACGGTGGTAATGCAAATACTGATTGGCGAAGTGGCGGCGTGCCGTAGTGATCATGCCTGGACCACCCACATATCCATCCACCAAAAACGCGACCTTGTCTGCATCGGGACCAAACTGCTCGAGGATATATTCGCCACGAGCGATCATTTCATAGTGGTCATCAGCCGTGATATTCGCTGAGAAGATCTTGGCTTCGCCGGTTTCGTCCATGGCGCGGCGCATCGCATCGCGCACCAGCGGGATGGTCTTTTTCATCGGCGCGAAGACCTGATTGCCCTGTGGCTCGTCGTTCTTGATGAAGTCACCACCCAGCCAAAACTCATAGGCGGCTTTGGCAAAGGGCTCAGGGCGCAGGCCCAACTTGGGTTTGATGATAGTGCCGGCAATGTAGCCACCATCTTTGATGGGGCGACCCAACACGCGCCACATGTCGCTGATGTCTTTCGCTGGGCCGTCGAATAGCTGAATGGCGCGGGGAGGCATAAAGAAGTCAATGATCTTGGCGTACTCGATGTCGCCCATGCCTTGGTTGTTGCCAATCACCAGCGTCAAGAAACTCACGATCATCATGCGACCGTCGGTGATGTTGCGATCGAACAAGTCCAGGGGATAGGCGATGCGCATATCCTCGGTCGCTTCATCGATGTGATACACCAGCGCGTCCACGCCTTTGGTGAAGTCGTCGGTGGTCGACACTTCGACGTTGGTACCCGTAGAGGACTCAGCCGCAAAGTGTGCCGCCGCAGCCAAATAGGTGTAGCCAGACTTGGGCTTCATTTTGTAGGCCACCAAGATGTGGCGACCGCCTGAAATGAGGTCAGCTTCTTTCAGTGAGAGGTCGGCGTAGCGTGCGGATTGATCCATAACTTTTGCTCCAGATAAAGGCGGACAAGTGCCGCGATGGATTGAATGTAGGGGGCTTGATCAATAAGGTAAATTCAAATATTCTCGCCCATAAGTTCAAGGATCACTTAATGAAGAATGCCACCTTCCGCCAATTGCGCGTATTCAACGAAGTCGCCAAAAACCTATCGTTTGTGCGCGCTGCAGAAAACTTACACCTCACACCACCAGCCATCACCATGCAAGTCAAAGAGCTCGAAGGCCACGTGGGCCTACCGCTATTTGAGCGCAATGGCAAAAAGGTCAGTCTCACCACTGCCGGCGAATACATGCTTGTCTACGCCAGGCGCATCTTGTCGACACTGAAAGATGCAGAGGATGCAGCGCTTCGGCTTCAGCGCCTAGAGATTGGCCAACTCACCATCGGCATGGTGTCTACGGCCAAGTACTTCATTCCACGGTTGTTGGTCGCGTTTCGCAATGAGCATCCGGGCATCGATGTCAAGCTGGCAGTTGGCAACCGTGAGCAACTGGTTCAGATGCTGCGAGACAACGAAGTTGATATCGCCATCATGGGACGCCCACCCAAAGACATGGCAACGCGCGCCGAACCCTTTGCGGCCCAGCCCCATGTCTTCATTGCGCCTCCGGATCACCCTGTGTGCCGTGTCGGTCACCCGACTGCATCCACGTTGTCGCAGTTCAATTTCATCATCCGCGAAGAAGGGTCGGGTACGCGTGCCGCCATGGAGAAGTTCTTTCGCGACGCTGGAATTCAACTGACTCACACCTTAGAGATGCAAAGCAATGAAACCATCAAACAAGCCGTGATGGCAGGAATGGGCTTGTCATTTGTATCGCTGCACGTGTTGGAGTTGGAACTCAAGAACAAACTCGTCACCGTGCTTGATGTGCCTGGGACGCCGGTGGTGCGTAGCTGGAATGTGGTGCATACCTTGAGCAAAATGTTATCGCCCGCAGCCGAGGCTTTTCGCTACTTTATGCTTGAGCAAGGCGAAGCATTTTTGTCTCAGCATTTTGGTTCACTGACCCCAAACTTGGAGCCCCGCGGGTCAGCGTCGGACAGCACTCAGATCCCCAAGCCAGCGGCGCGCAAAGCCACACCCAAGACATCTACCGCAACGAAGGCGAATCCGAAACCCAAAGAATCAGCCACCAAAATCAGCAAGTGATCAGTAGTTGTATAGCCAAGGCAAATCGATCGCCTGCTCTTTGCCCAGCGCCATCGCCCAGTTGCGCGCCAAAGCCATGACGCCACTGGCGTGAAAAATCTTGCCGTTTCGCCGTGCCCGGGCTTGCACCCGCCGCACACGCTCCCAACGCAGCCTCGCATATTCACGCAGGGCGAACTGCACGTTGTGCGGGTAACGTGCCAACACCATCGCCAGTACATCGGCGTCTTCGATGCCCATTGCAGCGCCTTGGGCCAAATAAGGCAACATCGGGTGCGCTGCATCCCCGACATGAACCAATCGGTCGCTGTACAGTGACTCGGCATCCGATATGGGCGGGCGCCCTGCCAGCGCCCAGAGGCGCCAATCCGCGCCTGCCTCTGCGACCGCATCAAACAGGCTGCGCAGCGATGGGTGCATCCGATTGACCCACTGATCTACCTCACTGCGGTCACAGGTTTGGGACCAGTCTTGGGCGGGTTCTCGCTTGGGCGCTTCGACCAGCAAAACGACATTGAGCAAGTCATTGCCACGAACGGGGTAGTGCACCACATGCATATTGGGGCCGAGCCAGACGCCGATCTCCAATCGCCGCTGGACCAAAGGCAAAGCTGCCATCGGCACCAAGGCCCGATAAGCGACGTGGCCCGTCCATTGGGGTGGTTTGCCTCCCAGCCCATCGGTGCGGACTTTGCTCCAGATACCTTGCGCGTTCACCACTGCATCAAACCGCTGATCACACTCACCACTCGCATCGCTCCAAGACACATGGCCACTCGACTCACAAGCACGCACATCGGTACCGGCCACCACTTGAATCCGGGGTGACGTTAGCGCCGCTTGTATCAACGTGTTGTGAAGATCGGCGCGGTGCACAGTGAAATACGGCGCGCCATAGTGCGCCCGAGCCCGCCCCCTGAGCCGCAGCTTTCCCAAAAGGCTGCCATCGACCGCGCTGTGAATATGCAACGCCTCAGGCTCAGACGGGTGTAATGTTTTTGGATTCAAAACGCCCCAACTCTGTAGCCGCCGAACCGCATTGGGACCAAGCTGAATCCCTGCTCCCACTTCCCCGAAAACAGCCGTTTGCTCCAGAACAATCGCCCGAGAGCCGCCCCTCGCGGTAGCCAAAGCACAGGCCAAGCCAGCGATGCCACCCCCGACAATTGCTAATGAGTTCGTATTCATACAACAGATTGTGCCACCCCACCAAAGGGATTCATTCGCGGCGACAATACGCGCATGACGCAAATCAAAGCCCCAGAACTCCTTCTTCCCGCAGGTTCGCTAGCCAAAATGCGAGCAGCCTACGACTTTGGCGCCGATGCTATTTATGCCGGCCAGCCTCGGTACAGCCTGCGCGCGCGCAACAACGAATTTAAGCTAGAGCAAATTGGTCAAGGCATTGCTGAAGCGCACGAACGCGGCAAAAAATTCTTTGTCACCAGCAACCTGCTGCCCCACAACGACAAGGTGCGCACCTACCTGCGCGACATCGAACCGGTGATCGCCATGAAACCGGATGGCATCATCATGGCCGACCCCGGCTTGATCATGATGGTGCGCGAAAAGTGGCCTGAAGTACCCATCCACATCTCAGTCCAAGCGAACACCACCAACTGGGCGAGCGTCAAGTTTTGGCAAAGTGTTGGCGTCAAACGCATCATCTTGTCGCGCGAGCTCAGCCTCGATGAAATCGAAAAAATTCGCCAAGAGTGCCCCGACATGGAGCTCGAAGTGTTCGTCCACGGCGCGCTGTGTATCGCGTACTCGGGCCGCTGCTTGTTGTCCGGCTATTTCAACCGCCGTGACCCCAACCAAGGCACCTGCACCAACGCCTGCCGCTGGGGCTACAAAACCTACGACGGCACCGAAGACACCGACACCGGCGAAGTCCAGCCCCTGCGCTTGGAAAGCGACTTTGACTTTGCGAAAGAGCAAGAAGAAGCTGACCGGATGTTCGCTTCCACCGGCGATGGCAAACGCCACCCCGCCGCCGACAAGGTCTACCTGATCGAAGAAGTCGGCCGCCCTGGCGACCTCATGCCCATCATGGAAGACGAGCACGGCACTTACATCATGAACAGCAAAGACCTGCGCGCTGTCGAACTGGTTGAGCGCCTTTGCCAAATCGGCGTCGACTCACTCAAAGTCGAAGGCCGCACCAAGAGCCAATACTACGTCAGTCGCACCGCCCAAACCTACCGCCGCGCCATCGACGACGCAGTGGCCGGTCGCCCCTTTAACCCCGAACTCATCACCGAACTTGATGGCCTCGCCAGCCGCGGCTACACCACCGGCTTCTTGCAACGCCGCCCCGCCCAAAGCTACCAATCCTACGAAACTGGCAGCTCGGTCGGCACACGCAGCCAGTTCGTCGCCGAAGTGCAAGACGAGCGCGATGGCTGGGCATTGGTCGAAACCAAAAACAAGTTCGGCGTCGGCGACACCATCGAAGTCATTCACCCCACGGGCAACCGCAAAATCACCCTCAGCGCCATGAAAAGCGAAGACGGTGAACCCATCGACATCTCGCTGGGTAGCCCCACCAAAGTGTGGGTACAGCTGGACGGCCCCGCGCGTGGTGGCCTGCTGGCGCGGATGTTTTAAGGCCCACGCAGCGACCAGGCATCGTCCTATCGCCATCACAAGCCACCTTCGGGTGGCTTTTTTATTGTCTAGGTTTGAACTGCACAGCGGCTAACGCGACAAACCTCACGACACGCGCCAGCGCCTCTCACCCATGAAGCCGAAAAACGGACGCTTCGCCTCAAAAATGGCGCTCTCATTCATTCAAGTGCACGCAAGTGCCAAGCGACGGGGACACACCAACCCATCGATTGGCAAAATCTGCCAGTAAGAATGAGTCAGTGTTTTCGGGCTTAATGTTCGAATCTCGAGAATTGAGGCTGAGCACGCTGTTACTTTTCTGAGCCTCATTTTTCTAAATGGTTTTATGACTAAATTCGTAAGCCCTACATCATCCATCACGGCATAATCTGCCCGCACCCCAGACCGATGGGTCCAAAGGGGATTCCGTTTTATTGATCGAGGTTGAGATGGAGAACGTGATCGAACGTTTGATGTATGCGTCGCGCTGGTTGTTGGCGCCGATTTATTTGGGACTGAGCCTGGCGCTGGTGGCGCTAGGCGTGAAGTTTTTCCAAGAGTTGGTACACGTGTTTGGTCATATTTTTGCGATGGCCGAGGCAGACTTGGTGCTGGTGGTGTTGTCGCTGATCGATATCTCGTTGGTTTCGGGGTTGATTGTGATGGTGATGTTCACCAGCTACGAGAACTTTGTGTCGCGCCTGGATATTGGTGACTCCACCGAAAAGCTGTCCTGGCTAGGCACGCTGGACACCACGACGCTCAAAAACAAGGTGGCAGCCTCGATCGTGGCGATTTCATCGATTCACCTGCTCAAGGTGTTCATGAATGCCGCCAACATCGATAACGACAAGTTGTTTTGGTACGTGGTGATTCACCTGACTTTTGTGGTGTCGGCCGTGGCCATGGGTTTGCTAGATAGGCACAAGCATTGAACCCTTGATGCGGCTTGGGTCATTTTGGTCCGCGAACTTAGTGCATCGTTGACCGTTAAACTGACACCCCGAATGCGTTGGCGGCGGCGAGTCGCCAAATGCCTTGGCTTGAGTGCACACCCCACGTGATCGCATGAGACCCCTGCGGCGGCGCCGAGGGGTACGACACCGTTTTGTCACTGTCACGCCATATCGTTGGTGCTTCACTATTGAACGGTCCGCGCAGACGGCCACGTTCTTTTTAACTGGATGGTTGTTTCCCCATGACTTTTTTACCGGACTGGCCACCTCAGCCCAGTGCCATGTTTTTCTTTGGTGTGCTGCTGTTTTTTGGCGCACTGGGTGGTTATTTGGCGCACCGGGTGCGATGGATTCCATCGATCACGGGATTCATGCTTGTGGGCTTGATCGTTGGTCCTCAGGCGCTGCAGCTGATCTCTGTGGAGGCGCTGGAGCGCACCGGCGTCGTGGTGGACATCGCACTGGCGCTGATCCTTTATCGGCTTGGGTTGTCCATCGATGTGCGCGAGTTGATCCGGGATAAGAGCCTGCTCTTTGTGTCACTGATTGAGTCAAGCATCACATTTGTCGCGGTGTTTGTGGGGCTGTACTTTGGACTGGGTCTGAGCTACATCACCTCTAGTGTGGTGGCAGCCATTGCCATCTCTTCCTCGCCCGCGGTACTGATTCACGTCGCCCACGAATTGGGCGCAGAAGGCCCCACCACCCAAAAAGCGCAGACATTGGTGGCAATCAACAATGTGCTGGCATTTGTGGTGTTTGCAGCGTTGCTGCCTGGGCTCTACCGTGAGCACGCTGCGCCACTGAGCACAGTGATTGGCAGTCCCTTGTACCAGTCGCTCGGCTCGGCGGCTTTGGGCGCTTTGATGGGTTTCGCCCTGCACCACGTAGCCAAGGCAACTCGCCCTGCGCCACAGTACCAGTTGGCGCTGATTGTGGGGGCAGTGATGATGTCGCTGGGTTTGGCATTGGCGCTGAACTTATCCACCTTGTTTGTGCCGCTGGTGCTGGGCGTTGTGGTGCGAAGCCTTGAACGCCAGGAGTTGATTGCGGACATCGAATTTGGTCCCGCCTTGGAGTTGTTCTTCATTGCGTTGTTTGTGTATGCAGGTGCCAACCTACACATCACGGAGATGTGGATCTACGCACCCGCGGCGTTGGTGGTGATCTTGGCGCGCTCGGTGGCCAAGTGGGGCGGCGTGGCGGCAGCGGGTTACCGCTGGGGATGGTCCAAGCCAGCGTACCGCAGCGCGGGCTTGATGCTGATTCCAATGGCAGGGATGGCCATCGGACTGGCGCAGCTGGCGGTAGACCGATTCCCGCAGAGTGGTGGCGTGATCGCGTCGATCGTGTTCGCAGCTGTTGCAGCGTTTGAAACACTCGGCCCGCCGATTGTGTCGCGCGCTCTGTTCTGGGCCGGCGAGGTGGAACCGGAGCCAGCAGCGAACCTGTTGACGGCTACAGAAGCCCGGCCTGATGCCGATGCGCGTCAGGGCTGATCAGCACCGACGGGTTCTGACCGCTTGAGGCACAAAAAAACGGCTCCCGAGGGAGCCGTTTCACTGGGTTGAGTCAGGCGGATTAGGCCTTGTCAGCGACCTCTGCATACTCTTCAATCTCGTTGAAGTTCATGTACTTGTAGACGTTGGCAGCATCCTTGTTGATGATGCCGACTGCCTCTTGGTACTCAGCCACTGTTGGGATGCGACCCAACTTGGAACACACAGCCGCCAGCTCGGCAGAGCCGAGGTAGACGTTGGTGTTTTTGCCCAAACGGTTGGGGAAGTTGCGAGTCGAGGTGGACATGACTGTCGCGCCCTCGCGCACCTGTGCTTGGTTGCCCATACAGAGGCTGCAACCAGGCATTTCGGTTCGAGCACCTGCTGCACCAAAGGTGGCGTAGTGACCCTCTTTGATGAGCTCAGACTCGTCCATTTTGGTCGGAGGTGCTACCCACAGTTTGACGGGGATATCACGCACGCCGCCCAAGACTTTGGATGCTGCGCGGAAGTGACCAATGTTGGTCATGCAGGAGCCAATGAAGGCCTCATCAATGGCGGTGCCAGACACTTCAGACATGAACTTGGCGTCATCGGGGTCGTTGGGACAGCACACGATGGGCTCTTTGATATCAGCCAGATCGATTTCGATGACCGCTGCGTATTCAGCATCGGCATCAGCTTCGAGCAATTGAGGGTTGGCCAACCATGCCTCTTGGGCTTCGATGCGGCGCTGCAAAGTGCGGGCGTCGGCGTAGCCGTTGGCGATCATGTTCTTCATCAGGACGATGTTGGACTTGATGTATTCGATGATCGGCTCTTTGTCGAGCTTGATCGTGCAGCCTGCGGCAGAGCGCTCGGCTGAAGCGTCAGAGAGTTCAAACGCTTGCTCGACCTTGAGCTGGGGCAGGCCTTCGATCTCGAGGACGCGACCCGAAAAGATGTTCTTTTTACCAGCCTTGGCGACGGTCAACAGACCTTGCTTGATCGCGTAGAGCGGGATGGCGTGCACGAGGTCACGCAGCGTGACACCGGGCTGCATTTCGCCCTTGAAGCGAACCAACACCGACTCGGGCATATCCAATGGCATCACACCCGTGGCGGCGGCAAATGCCACCAAGCCAGAACCCGCTGGGAAAGAGATCCCAATTGGGAAACGGGTGTGAGAGTCGCCGCCGGTGCCCACGGTGTCGGGCAACAGCAGTCGGTTCAACCAGCTGTGGATCACGCCGTCTCCAGGACGCAAAGCGACGCCGCCACGGGTGCTGATGAAGTCAGGCAGCTCGTGGTGCATCTTGACGTCGACGGGCTTGGGATAGGCCGCTGTGTGGCAGAAGGACTGCATCACCAAATCAGCGCTGAAGCCCAGGCAGGCCAAGTCCTTCAGCTCGTCACGCGTCATCGGACCAGTCGTGTCCTGCGAGCCGACGGTGGTCATCTTGGGTTCGCAGTAGGTGCCAGGACGAACGCCTTTGCCTTCGGGCAGACCACAGGCGCGACCCACCATTTTTTGTGCGAGAGTGAAGCCCTTGCCAGAATCGGCGGGGGCTTGGGGTAAGCGGAATTCGGTCGATGCGGGCAAGCCCAAGAACTCGCGGGCTTTGGTGGTCAAACCACGGCCAATGATCAAGTTGATGCGACCGCCAGCGCGGACTTCATCCAGCAAGACGTCGCTTTTGAGCGAGAACTCGGCGACGGTCTTGCCGCCCTTTTCGATCTTGCCTTCGTAGGGGTACACGTCGATGACGTCACCCATCTCGAAGTCGGTCACGTCAACTTCAATGGGCAATGCACCAGAGTCTTCCTGGGTGTTGAAAAAGATCGGCGCGATCTTGCCACCCAACGTGACGCCACCAAAGCGCTTGTTGGGGACATAAGGAATGTCTTGACCCGTGGCCCAGATCACGCTGTTGGTTGCTGACTTGCGGCTTGAGCCAGTGCCGACCACGTCGCCGACATACGCCACCAAGTGGCCTTTGGCCTTGAGGTCATCGATGAACTTCATGGGGCCGCGCTTGCCGTCTTCTTCGGGTACAAAAGCGGCGCCTGGGCGAGTGTTCTTGAGCATCGCCAAGTAGTGCATGGGGATGTCGGGGCGGCTCCAGGCATCGGGCGCAGGAGACAGGTCATCGGTGTTGGTTTCACCGGGTACCTTGAACACGGTGACCGTGATTTTCTTTTCGACCTCGGGGCGTTTTTTGAACCACTCCGCTTCGGCCCAAGATTGAATCACTTCTTTGGCCTTGGCGTTGCCAGCCTTGGCCTTTTCGGCGACGTCGTGAAACGCGTCAAACATCAACAGCGTGCCTTTGAGCGCTTCAGCAGCTTGTGACGACACTGCAGCGTCGTCGAGCAAATCGACAAGCGGTTTCACGTTGTAGCCACCGAGCATGGTGCCCAACAATTCTGTCGCACGCTGGCGTGTGATCAAGCCGCAAGGCTGGTCGCCATGGGCCACTGCTGACAAAAAGCTGGCCTTGACTTTGGCGGCGTCATCCACACCAGGCGGCACGCGGTGTACCAACAGGTCGACCAAGAAGTCTTCTTTGCCTGCAGGTGGGTTTTTGATCAGCTCGATGACGTCAGCGGTTTGCTTGGCTGACAACGGCAGTGGAGGGATACCCAATGCGGCACGTTCGGCTACATGGGATTCGTAGGCATTCAAAAAGTCAGACATGGTCTACTCCAAAAGACACCAGCTTTAAGCAGCTAGCGAAGAAAAATAGCTCTGCATCGAAGCGGGCAACGCAACACCCGTGTGGTGCGCGCGCTCGAGCACTTGCC
Organism: uncultured Burkholderiaceae bacterium; assembly: GCA_964478285.1. Classification (GTDB taxonomy): domain Bacteria; phylum Pseudomonadota; class Gammaproteobacteria; order Burkholderiales; family Burkholderiaceae_C; genus RS62. The sequence continues at coordinate 5,132 of CAYZHE010000014.1, read as the reverse complement.
AAAAATAACGGTAGCTCGCGCGGTCTTCCAGCCTTCCGCGAACTTGTACAGGCGCCCAATCAGCGGCGACAGCGGCCTCGATGACTTCGACGGCATGTTCCACATCAGCACTGCTGGGTGCAAAGACTTCAATCACCACTTCGATTTGGTCTGGATGGATGCTCCACATCCGCGTGAAACCAAACTCGCGTGCAGCGCGGGTGGCGGCAGCGCGAAGGGCCTCTTTGTCTTTGAACTCAGTGACCACGCTGTGTGATGGAACCTTGCCGTGGGCGTGACACGCCGATGCGATCTCAAGCTTGGCACGCACCACCAATGGGTGTTCAAACTGACCTTGTACCCCCATGGCAGATGCCGGGATAGCACCACCATGCGAGGACACAAAATCCATCAAACCAAAACTGATCGATTGCACACGCGGATGCGCAGCAATCGCGTGCACGTTGTAGACGCCCAGGGGTGACTCGATCAAACACTGCAGAGGTAAATGCTGGCCGCCGGCCGCGTCGATCGCTGCTACGGCACGTTCGATGTCTTGAACGGTATCCACCTTGGGCACCATGATGTGCGAGAAAAGTGTGCCGCCGCGAGCCACGAGCGTGGCAACGTCGTCGTCGAACGCCAGATGGTCAACCGGGTGCACTCGGGTGCCAACCCGTGCACCCTGCGCAATCGCTGGAGCTGCAGCGCTCAGCTGCGCCAAGACCAGTTCACGGTGTTCGGCTTCGCCGCCCACGGGAGCGCCGTCTTCGCAGTCGAGCGTGACGTCAAAGACGCACGCCCCATATCGTTGCATGAGCTCAGCTTGCAAAGCCAAGCTCTTTTGCATACGCACCTCAACGCCACAATAGTGATCACAGACGGGCAAGGCGATTTGTCCGCCTTGCGCGCCAAGTAAAACGTCTCTGGGGTGCGCAGTGGCCATGGCAGTGCTTAGAGCAAGTGAGCCACGCCGTCACGCTCGCCTACGAGTTCAGCCAAGGTCTTGTCGATGCAGCTCTGGCTGAACGCGTCGATCTCAAGGCCTTCGACCACTTTGTAATCGCCGTTCTCGCAGGTGACGGGGAAGCCAAACATGACGTCTTTGGGAATGCCGTACCAGCCATCAGATGGAACACCCATGGTGACCCACTCGCCATTGGTGCCGAGCGCCCAGTCGCGCATATGGTCAATCGCAGCATTGGCTGCAGAGGCGGCAGAGCTGAGACCACGTGCGTCGATGATGGCGGCGCCACGCTTGCCCACGGTTGGGAGGAAAGTGTTGGCGTTCCACTCCTGGTCGTTGATCATGGTCTTAACTGACTCGCCGTTGATAGTGGCGAAGCGGTAGTCAGCGTACATGGTGGGTGAGTGGTTGCCCCACACGGCCAAGTTGCGGATGTCTGCCACCGCTTTACCTGTCTTGGCCGCGATTTGTGAGGCGGCGCGGTTGTGGTCCAAACGCAGCATGGCGGTGAAGTTGCGGCGGTTCAGATCAGGGGCGCTCTTCATCGCGATGTAGGCATTGGTGTTGGCAGGGTTACCTACAACCAAGACTTTGACGTCGCGGCTCGCACTGGCGTTCAATGCTTTTCCTTGGGCGGTGAAAATTTGTGCGTTCGCAGCCAACAAGTCGGCGCGCTCCATGCCTGGACCACGGGGACGGGCACCAACCAACAGCGCGTAGTCGGTGTCTTTGAAGCCTTTGACGGGATCGTCATGTGCTTCCATGCCTGCCAACAGGGGGAACGCGCAGTCTTCGAGTTCCATCATCACGCCTTTGAGGGCTTTTTGGGCACGCTCATCGGGAATTTCGAGCAATTGAAGGATGACAGGCTGGTCTTTGCCCAGCATTTCGCCAGAGGCGATGCGGAACAACAGGGCGTAACCGATTTGGCCTGCGGCGCCGGTGACGGCAACGCGAACGGGCTTTTTGCTCATGATGAGTACTCCAGATGGGGCAGACTAGAAAAGAAACAGCGAACACGCGCGTGGGACGCATTCACCTTGAAGAACAGCACGGGAGTGTACTCGCGTTAACCCTTACGAGTCAACTTGTCTTATGTCTTATATAAGATATGATTGCGGGTTGTTGCCCGGCAAACACAAATAAATTTTCGGGCTGTAATTCCATTGGTAACTGGCATGAACTCGACCCCTGAATTACCTGCGCTAAACGATGCCGCCTCAATGGCAGAGAGCGGGTTAGGCCCTGCTTTCAGCCCTTTGTATCAGCAGATTAAATCCTTGATTTTGCAAAGTCTGCAATCGGGTGAGTGGAAGCCTGGCGAAATCATTCCCAGCGAGATGGATCTGGCGGCTCGCTATCGGGTGAGTCAGGGGACCGTGCGCAAAGCCATTGATGAACTGGCGGCAGGTAACTTGTTGGTGCGGCGCCAAGGCAAAGGGACGTTTGTCGCCACGCACACCGAAGCCCAAATTCAATACCGATTTTTGCGTTTGCAACCCGACGAAGGAGACATCCAGAGCGAGGGCCCTGCCGAGCGTTTGATCGTGTCGTGTAAACGCCAACGCGCTCCAGCCCAGGTGGCTCGTCTGTTGAGTTTGGCCAGCGGAGAAGCTGTTTTTCAAGTGCGTCGGGTGCTTTCGTTTCACAAAATCCCCACCATATGTGAGGATTTGTGGCTACCCGCTGGACCATTCAAAGGCCTAACCATTGAACAATTGTCAGATCATCGGGGCCCCATGTATGGCTTGTTTGAGTCCGCGTTCGGGGTTCGCATGGTCCGAGCAGAGGAGAAAATCAAGGCGGTGAACCCCGACCCTCAAGCAGCCATGCTATTGAAGGTTGGTGTCACGGCTCCCTTATTGAGCGTGGAGCGCATTGCTTACACCTACAACGATCAGCCGATGGAGTTGCGGCGGGGTTTGTACCTCACTGATACCCACCACTACCGCAATGAATTGAGCTGATGGAATGCAGCGTTGTGAGCACACACTATCACCTCAACACCCTCGCACTAGGTGGTGTCACGTATATGCGTGTCAGCGTCTAGTACACATATTGCGTTGCAATAGAATCAGCGGGTTTTCCCGCAGTTACCAAGCAGTTACCAACCCTCAATTTGAAAGCAAGCAACCATGAGTGAATTGAGCAAAAAGCGGCCTGAATTCCGCAACATCAATGCCTTCAAGGACTTGACCACCTACCGTCTGCCCGTGGCAGGTTGGGTGTCGATCCTGCACCGCGTTAGCGGACTGTTGATGTTCGTTTTGTTGCCCTTCGTCGTGTGGATGTTCGACAAATCTGTCACATCTGAAATGACTCACGAAGAACTAACTAGCGCGTTTGCGCATGGCACTGGGATTTATGCCGGCTGGTTTTTAAAGCTTGCGACTCTGGGTCTGATTTGGGGCTATCTGCACCACATGATTGCTGGTGTGCGCCACCTTTACATGGACCGCACCCACAAGGTTGACAAAGCATTCGGCAAGTCTTCCGCTGTGGTGACGCTGGTCTTAAGCATTGGATTGACTGTGGTGCTGGGCGCCAAGTTGTTTGGTATTTACTAATTCAGGAGCCCAAAAGATGTCTGCAAATTTTGGATCTAAGCGCGTCGTCGTTGGTGCGCACTATGGCTTGCGCGACTGGCTGGTTCAGCGTGCAACTGCATCACTGATGGTGCTCTTTACGGTGATTTTGCTGGCGCAGGTGCTGTTCACCAGTGGCCCCATTACCTATGAAGTATGGGCTGGCATTTTTGCTGCTCAGTGGATGAAGGCGTTGACCTTGGTTGTGTTCATTGCGCTGGCATGGCACGCCTGGGTCGGTATGCGCGATATTTGGATGGATTATGTGAAACCGGTGGGCGTGCGCTTGGGCTTGCACGTGGCCACCATCGTCTGGCTCATTGCCTGTTTGGGCTGGGCAATTCAAGCTTTGTGGAGACTCTAAGCCATGACAACTACTTCTGATTTGATCAAGCAGCGCTTTGACGTCGTCATCGTGGGCGCCGGCGGCTCTGGGATGCGCGCGTCCCTGCAGTTGGCACGCGCAGGCTTGAAGGTTGCCGTGCTCTCCAAGGTATTCCCAACCCGCAGCCACACGGTGGCGGCTCAAGGCGGTGTGTCTGCCTCCTTGGGCAACATGAGTGAGGACAACTGGGAATACCACTTCTACGACACCGTCAAAGGCTCTGACTGGTTGGGTGACCAAGACGCAATTGAGTACATGACGCGCGAAGCACCCAAAGTGGTGTACGAGCTTGAGCACATGGGAATGCCCTTTGACCGCAACCCAGACGGCACGATTTATCAGCGCCCCTTTGGTGGACACACGGCCAACTACGGCGAGAAGCCCGTACAGCGCGCCTGTGCTGCGGCTGACCGCACTGGCCATGCCATGTTGCACACGCTGTATCAAGCCAACGTAGAGGCTGGCACAACATTTTTCGTCGAGTGGATGGCCCTTGACCTGATCCGTGACGCCGAAGGTGCGGTGGTCGGAGTGACAGCGCTCGAAATGGAGACCGGCGAAACCTACATCCTGCAAGCGAAAGCAACGATGCTGGCCACCGGCGGTGCGGGCCGCATCTTCCAAGCCTCCACCAACGCGTTCATCAATACGGGTGATGGCTTGGGTATGGCAGCGCGGGCTGGTATCCCGCTTGAGGACATGGAGTTTTGGCAATTCCACCCCACCGGGGTTGCCGGTGCTGGGGTCTTGTTGACCGAGGGTTGCCGTGGCGAAGGCGCGATTTTGCTGAACAGCGAAGGCGAGCGCTTCATGGAGCGTTACGCACCTACGCTGAAGGATTTGGCGCCCCGTGACTTCGTGTCCCGTTGTATGGGCCAAGAGATCTTGGAAGGGCGCGGTTGTGGCCCCAACAAAGACTACATCCTGTTGAAGCTGGATCACTTGGGCGCTGAGACGATTCACAAGCGACTGCCCTCGGTGTACGAAATTGGCGTGAACTTTGCCAACGTCGATATCACGCGCGAGCCCATCCCCGTGGTACCCACCATTCACTACCAGATGGGTGGCATCCCCACCAATATCCACGGCCAAGTGGTCGAACAAAAGAACGGTGTCGACGATCACCCAGTGCCCGGTTTGTACGCAGTCGGCGAATGCTCGTGCGTGAGCGTGCACGGTGCCAACCGCTTGGGTACGAACTCATTGCTTGACTTGC
>CAYZHE010000013.1:47858-54856 GCA_964478285.1 uncultured Burkholderiaceae bacterium | reverse complement strand
CCGCTGAGCTCGTCGCTGTATTCGTTTCAGTGCTGGTCACTCCGTTACCGTATCTTGTGACAATCGTCTGAACATTGCCGCTATACGTGGGTGTTTCAGTAACCCCTGGGACCGTTTCAACTACTGAGTTACTACCACCATTGGCAAACGTGTATGTTGTTGTCTTAGTGACGTTATCAGATCCCCACGTCACCGCTGAGCTCGTCGCTGTATTCGTTTCAGTGCTGGTCACTCCGTTACCGTATCTTGTGACAATCGTCTGAACATTGCCAACATAAGTAACTCTCTCAAGCCCCGGAAATACCTCCACTAAAGTGCTAGTTGTTCCATCTTCAAACGAGTATGTTGTGGTCCGTGTAACATTATCCGGTGCCCATGTCCGCACCAAACTTACCGCATAGTTTGTCACTGTATTGAGCACAAGAGTGCCGTATGTCGTGGTAATCGTTTGGACGCTACCTCTGTAAGTCGTTGTCTTTGTCTCTTGGTTCGTCCGCCCAGTCACAGCTGAATTCGTCAGCGAAGAAGAAGCTCCTAACGTTGATGACTGACCGCCACCACCGCAAGCCGCTAAAAACATCAAAAACCCGCTTGCGATTGAAGCAAGTTTGATAACACTTTGCACTGTCACTCCAGCCCCATTAAACTGATAATTTTTATGAGCTTATAAGCGTAAAAATAGCTAGAGTCAAAATATTTTTCTGACGCTTGCGAAGTAACAATCCTTAGCAAAAAACCTTCAACGTGTCTTTGGTTCTAGGGGACGATTACCCGCTCAAATCCAGTTCGCTTTGAAAGCCATCATCGAGCAGGGCGAGCGCAATCCAACGAGTGCTCCTTCTTGAAGTGTCGATGGCATGACCTCATTCAAGTGCAATCGGTGCTACCCTAATGGCTAGATAAAAATTTGAATGAAGAGCAAGCAAATTGATGGGTCATGCCGTTTCTAAATTCCTCAAAGCCAAATGAGTTACGTCAAGCCTAAGCAGCAGCGCGCCATTGAGACTGAGCAGAAATTTTTGGATGCTTTGGATGCGTGCTTAAAGTCCAAATCCTATTCCGAGACATCCATCAACGATATTGCACAAGCTGCAGATCTGCACAGGGGCGCATTCATCAATCGGTTTGGCTCCAAACAAGAGGCCTTGTTTCAGTTGTATAGCCGCTATGCCGATCGCGCCAGTGCAGTGCTGGAGACGATTGGCTCCAGGCTGAGCGCATTTCCATCGCTCGATGCTTTGTGTATGCACATGAGCGAAGAGCTGGAGCGCATTCAGCTCGTCGATTTCTCAGCCAACAGAGCCATGAATGAGTTCTTTTTGAGCGAGCTAAAGACCGACCCCCAGACGATCAGAATTTTCAAAGAAACTGTGGCGTTGATGAAGCACATTCAGGCCCATTTTTTGCCGATGCGTTCGTTCACTGATACCGGAGCGTATGCTGGCGCCCAGATTCTCGTGTCTGCCAACTATTTCTATGTGCTGAACGCGATGCCGGCGTTGCCCCGTGATCCAAAGGTGCGCCACGGGCTGATCGGCCGATGGATTACCCAGGCGTTGGTGCTTTAGGTGGGTGATTAGAGATGTCAACCGATGTTGACTGCGTGGTCGTGGGTGCTGGCGTGGTTGGCCTCGCGATCGCGCGCGAGCTTGCTTTGCGGGGTCAAGGGGTCATTGTTCTTGAAGCATTGGATGCCATCGGGTCCGTGACCAGCGCGCGCAATTCAGAGGTAATTCATGCGGGTATTTACTATACGGCAGGCTCACTCAAGGGGCGTTTGTGTGTGCGGGGTAAGCAGTTGTTGTATGCCTACCTTGAGGCACATCAGCTTCCACACCGGCGGTGCGGGAAATGGCTGGTGGCGTCCAATGATGCCGAGCTTGCTCAATTGCAAGACGTCGTGCGCAAGGCGGCAGCAAATGGTTGCACCGAGTTGGAGTGGTTGACTGCAGCCGAAGCCATGACCATTGAGCCAGAGTTGCACTGTGTGAGCGTCTTGTCATCACCGACGACCGGGATTGTGGACAGCCACCAATTCATGCTGAGTATGCAAGGCGATATCGAGGGTTCCGGTGGTGCGGTGGCACTGAAGTCGCCCTTGCTCGGGGCAGTGGCTCATGCCGAGGGTTTTGATTTGCAAGTGGGGGGGGATGCGCCGACGGAAATATCAGCGCGCTGGCTGATCAATGCCGCGGGGCTTGAGGCGCAAGCGGTGGCGCATCAGATTGCAGGGCTCAATCCACGGCATGTGCCTGCGCGCCATTTGTGCAAGGGCAATTACTTCACCCTAACTGGCGCTGCGCCTTTCAAGCGCTTGGTTTATCCCGTGCCTGGATCGGCATCGTTGGGCTGTCACTACACCTTGGATTTGGGTGGTCAAGGCCGGTTTGGTCCCGATGTGGAATGGGTGAATGACATCAACTACGCGGTCGATCCTAACCGCGCAGGTGATTTTTATAAGCAGATTCGCCGTTACTGGCCCGGGTTGAAAGACGGTGCGCTGAGCCCTTCATACTCCGGCGTGCGGCCTAAGCTGCAATCGCCTGGTGGCGCAACAATGGACTTTCGCATCGACGGTCCTGAGGTGCATGGCATTGGGGGGCTGGTGAATTTGTTTGGCATTGAGTCGCCCGGACTCACGTCTTCGTTGGCTATTGGCGAGCACGTGGCCAAGGTGTTGGAATGCCATTGAGAGGCGCGCTCGTCTCGGCGGATTGAACCAAGCTAAGTGCGAATGCGACTGAAAGGTGATGTATGCCGACCATTGGGTTTGATGATTTTTTGGCGGTTGACATTCGCGTGGGTGTCGTGCGGCAAGCCGAAGTGTTTGAGGGTGCGCGAAGGCCTGCGATCAAAATGTGGATTGATTTCGGTGAAGAGATCGGTTCTAAAAAATCCTCAGCCCAAATCACCGACTACTACACACCTGAAACCTTGATCGGTCGCCAAGTGCTTGCTGTGGTTAATTTCCCGCCCAAACAGATTGGACACTTCATGTCAGAGGTGCTGGTGCTGGGTTTGACCGACAGCGAGGGGCACATCGTGCTGATCCAGCCGGCTTTGCCAGTACCGAATGGACAGCGCCTGCATTGAACGCGCGGTGTTTGATTTACTGGAACACAACCGTGCGGTGGCCGTTGACGAGCACGCGGTGTTCGCTGTGCCACTTGACAGCTCGGGCGAGGACCTGGCTCTCGGTATCGCGTCCCCGCGCTGATAGATCTTCGACGTTCATGCTGTGGTCGACGCGGGCAACATCTTGCTCAATGATGGGGCCTTCGTCCAAATCAGCGGTGACATAGTGGGCGGTGGCGCCGACCAATTTGACACCCCTGTCATGGGCCTGGTAGTAAGGCTTGGCGCCTTTGAAGCTGGGCAAAAAACTGTGATGGATGTTGATCGCGCGTCCCCGCAACGCCGCACACATGTTGTCTGACAGCACTTGCATGTAGCGCGCCAACACGACGAGCTCGGCACCTTCCGACTGGATGATCTCAAGTTGCTTGGCCTCGGCAGTGCCTTTCGTGTTAAAGGTCACCGGGATGTGGTGAAAGGGAATGTTGTAGCTGGCAGAGAGCTGATAAAAATCACGGTGATTGCTGATGATCGCCTTGACGTCAATCGGCAGCCAGCCGTTTTTCCAACGGAAAAGCAAGTCATTGAGACAGTGCCCTTGCTGGCTCACCATGATGATGGTGGGCATTTTTGCGGTCGCGCTGCGCAGCTCAAATGTCATATTCCACTCTATGCTCAGCGACTGAAATGCCTGCTCTAACTCGAGTTGGCTGCGGCCATCACACGCAAATTGGACGCGCATGAAAAACAGTCCCGTGTGGTGGTCATTGAACTGAGCTGCCTCTTCGATGTTGCCGCCCTGTTTCAAGAGCAAACCAGTCACGCCGTGCACGATGCCGGGCTGATCGGGACAAGACAGGGTTAAAACATAAGTCGGTTTCATGGGGCTGAGAGGCGTCTAGGGTGGTTCAGCCCGCAAGTATAGATGGGTGTCACCGACATATCGCGGCCCGCTGCGGTCGGCCAGCATAATCAACGCATGGAACTCTTTACCGCTGTCGATCAACCTGACGTCCCCCCCCGTGCCGCTGCCACTGTGATGGTGCTGCGCGCTAGCCCGAATGGCCCAGAGGTACTGATGCTCAAGCGCCATTCGCAGTCTGGCGTCTTGGGAGGAGCCTATGTGTTTCCGGGAGGCAAGGTGGACGCCGATGATGCTCTGGCAGACGAGAGGTTGTTGGGGCTTAGCACCGACGCTATGATCGCCGCCTTGAATGAGGGGGCAGACTCCGAGGACTCGCCCGCGAGCCTGTATTGCGCAGCACTGCGTGAAACTTTCGAGGAATGCGGCCTGTTGTTTGCACGCGATGCCGGAGCCGAGAAGGCGGCCCAATTGAGCAATGCGCTGAGCCGTGGCGAGAGTTGGACCCAAGCACTGCGCCATTTAGATATCCAACTTGACGCGACTGCCGTCGTACCGTGGTCGCGGTGGATCACGCCGAAAGCCTCTTTGATGATGAACAAGCGTTTTGATACGCGTTTTTTTGTCGCAGTGGTGCCGCAGGGGCAGGTGGCCTTACACGACGGGCATGAGGCCACTGAATCCGTGTGGGTCACACCTGAGGAGGGCTTGCGCCGCTATGAGGCGGGAGAGATCGATCTGGCGCCACCACAAATCATGTCATTGGTTCACTTGGGCATGTTTTCGAGCATGGATGCACTGCTGTCATTCGCGCGTTCCCGCCCGGTCGGTGTGATCATGCCGCACCACTTCAAAGAGGATGATGTGCGCGTGCTTTGCTACCCGGGCGACCCAGCACACCCTGAGTCTGTCCAGCTGTGGCCGGGTGCGACGCGCATCTATCACCGCAAGGCACGTTTCGAAGCCCAAGGGGGTGGGGTGATGTCATTGCTTGCACAAGCCAGGGCAGCGGCGCCTCACTGAGGCTCTGTGGGTCCGCGCCTCAAGGCTTGCTGAAACTCAGGATAACCTCACCCAAGTGGATGCCCCATTTGCTCATCTTGGCGTGATTGAGCATGGTTTGCTTGTCGATCAGATACATCCAATCGTCAAACTGAACCTCATAGACTTTGCCGTCGACGGGCAAATTCAGCGTGTATTGCCAACGAAACGCGTGCCCTTGGGTCTGACCAGATGCCTGACCGACGACGTCATCAGCGGTGCCGGTGTATCGCCCATTGCCAAGGTGTTTGAGCCGCCATACTCGCCGGTCCTGGCTGCCATCAGCATAGGTAAATCGCTCGTCTAAAACGCCTTCATCCCCATTCCATTGGCAATCCATCTCCACCACAAAACGTTTGATCACTTCGCCGCTTCGATCTTGAAACAAGCCGTGTGCCCGCACCTTGCCATTGAAATAGGTGCGCAAGTCGAGTGTGGGCTGAGTGCCAGCATATCGATCCACTGACGGGCTTGAACACGCTGAAAACAAGCCCAACGCGAGAAGCGACAACAACATGGTTCGAAGACGAGTGCCCCAGGCTCGAAAAGCAAGTGTCATGGTTTTGTCCTTCTTTGGGTGTTGTATGCCTGAGTGGGCCACAGCCAATATTTCAGCAGAGCGAGTGCGGTCAATTTGAGCAGGCATGGAAGCACACCATAGGCCATGGTGAGTGCTTGCAAGCCCTCCTCAGATGGAGTCTGCGGTGAGTAGCCCCAAGTAGCCAACAAGGGTAGTCCCAGCCCAGCGGCAAGCGCAAGGTTAAGTTTGGTTGCAAGGTTCCACCAGCCAAAGTAAATCCCACTCTGCTCTTGGTCAGATCCTCGGCGGGCAAGTCCAGCCAATAGAGCGCTTGGAATCGCCAAATCGGCGCCCAAAGCCATGCCAGAACCGACACAAATCAACGCGTAAAGAGATGCATCTCCGGCGCCCAGCGTCGACGCACTGGCAAAACTCAACACCGCCAGCAACATCCCCAAGGCCCAGCTGCGCTCAAGCCCCCAGCGTTTGACTGCCCGAGGCCATAGCGGCATACCTATGGCAGCGCTAGCAAAGTAAAGCGCCAAAAATCCGCCAGTCCAATCTGGGAGCTGCAACACTTGATCAATGAAAAACAAGACCAGCGTCGCGGGAAGAGCGCTCGCCATGCCGCTGATGACGAACACGCCCATCAGTCGGCGAAAATCTTGATCGCGCCAAGGCATTGATGCAAAGGCAACCTCCGTCAGGCTTCGTTGAGAGAGGTCGCTCGGAGTAGATGCTTGGTCGTCGTGCGAGACAGGTGGTCCAAAGCTCCATACGCTGTTCGCAGCACTGCGATACCAAGCCCACATACCAACCAGAATCAGGGCTGCAAAAGCAAAGCTCCACGCAGCCCAATCCAACAACGATGGCATCACCGAGGCGCTGACCACACCAACCAGCGCCCACCCCTCCCGCCATGCCATTGTGCGGCTGCGTTGCACAGGGGTGTGGCTAATTCGGCTGCCCCAGGCCTGGTGAGCGATGGTGAGTTGGCTGTAGCCCAATGATGTCAATGTGATGCTCGCTGTCAGCCAAGTTGCGCCCCACTCAAGCATCGGTTGGGGTGGGAACCAGAGGGCTAGCACCCCCAGCAGCAGGGCAAACACTCCCCACCACATGCGACGCAAGACTTTGTTCGGACTTTGATCAAACCACCGGTCGGTGATACGACCGAGCCATGGATCTGTGATGGCGTCTAGCGCGCGGGCTATGAGCAGAGCGGCCCCCAAACTCGCCAAAGAAACACCCAGCGTTTGAGCGTAATAGTGTGGAGCATGGACATACAAAGGCAACGCCACAAAAGCAAGTGGCATCCCCATCAGTCCATACGACCAGCCGCCTGACTGCATGGGCTGCTCTGAACGGCGGTGTTGTATGGCGTCACTCATATGGTCATTGTGAGCCCAGTGCATTGCGAGCACATCCGATGGGGTTTTAGGCACTTCACGTTAGTCCAGCGCAACCGTTTGCCGAGCCAAGGTGAAAGAGCGATCTGAG
>CAYZHE010000013.1:0-47758 GCA_964478285.1 uncultured Burkholderiaceae bacterium | reverse complement strand
TTCACGTTAGTCCAGCGCAACCGTTTGCCGAGCCAAGGTGAAAGAGCGATCTGAGAGGGCGTGCTTGGTGTCAGACCACATCCATTCAACAGGCGCGTTGGGATGGGTGTATGCCCTGTAAAACCAGCCTCAATGATATTCAAAGTAATTCATTTGCTGTCCGCGCAAAGAGCTGTTAGTTTCCCATCGCCTCAGGCACAATGAGCATGAGCGTGAGCGTGAGCATAAGCATGAGCATGAGCAATAAGGGGCCGATCTTTATGAAGCGTTTCAAATTCATCATCTGTTGCATCGTGATTTTGTTCGCTGTCCCCGGCTTGGCGGCGGCACCTTCGGACGTCGGGATCGTCCTCCTTCATGGGAAGGGCGGCAGCCCTCATTTCCACATCCTCGAGAAATTCGCATCCAGGATGGCTGACAAAGGCTACGCAGTTGCGGCGCCTCAATTGCCATGGGCGGGCACAAAGGGTAAAGCGGATTACTCAGGTGACTTGACTGATGCGTTCAACATCCTGGATACAGAAATAGAAAAGCTAAAGGCCTCTGGGCGCAAAACAATCGTTTTGGTTGGGCATAGCATGGGCACGCCGGCTGCACTGGCGTATGCTGGTGCTCATCAAGAAATCGCGGGTGTCGTGGGCGTCGCCCCCGGACATCTGGTCGGAAGTCAATTCCATAACAAATTCGTCTTCTTTGACGTGCGCAAGGCTCGTGAATCGGTGTCCAAGGGCGCGAGAGAAGAGCTCGTGAGCGTTGAAGACTACAACAGTGGCAATCGAAGGTTTCAATTGAATGTGAGAGCCAAGGATTATTTGAGCTTCTTTGATCCAGAAGGCCCCTTTAATTTTGAATCCGTGCTCCGGAGCATTGGGAAAGTCCCATTTTTGTGGATTGCTCCCAATGCCGATGGAGTGACAACAAGTGGCCAAGCGTCTGAATACTTTTCAAAAGCCCCCAAGAATCCGATATCCAAATTTGTGGATGTTGAGGCAGAGCATGTCAACGCTCCTCTGAAGAGCATCAAGGAGATTCATGCTTGGCTATCAGAGTTGTAGTGCGGCGCGCAAGCCACGATCCGCGACCAGGGCGAGGTTGCCGACCTACCAAAGCTGATCTCTCATTGTTTGTATCAAGCCATGAGTGGCCATGCTGTGAGCAGCGCCCTTCGCCCTTGTAGATCAAGGCAGAAGCTTCGTATGAATCAAACAAGCGACATCACAGATTACGAACAAAGAATTGGTTTAGCGGGGGGACGATTGTTGAGGTCGCAGCATTTGGGCGCAACGGCAAGTCCGTCAACTGTGATTTTTGCCATTTGTTATCACCTCAAAACCACCTAAAACTTGGATGGTTCTCAGGAGCGTTAACACCCCGCAACGGGCGGATTTACCAATGAAAAAACCCGCTCAAATTGCTCTGAGCGGGTTTCCCATTTGGTGCCGAGGGTCGGAGTCGAACCGACACGGTGTTTTGCACCGGCAGATTTTGAATCTACTGCGTCTACCAATTTCGCCACCCCGGCGGGTATTCAGCGAAGCCGAGATTATGGCACAAATTTAGGTTGCGAATTAATGCCAAGTGGGCTGCCTGTTAAAAACTTTTGTGGCACAGTGCAGGTCATTCTTTGATCGCGTTCTAACATGCAAAATATTCAACACCCTGCGTACCCTACCATCGACTTGACCATTGGTAAAACGCCTTTGGTCGCGCTGCAGCGCCTTGGCAGTGAGACCGCCAAGGCCCGAGGAAATGTGATTCTCGGCAAGTTAGAAGGCAATAACCCCGCTGGCTCGGTGAAGGATCGACCCGCGTTGTCTATGATCATGCGCGCTCAGGAGCGGGGCGAGATCAAGCCTGGCGATACGCTCATTGAGGCCACTTCGGGCAACACAGGGATTGCGTTGGCCATGGCCGCTGCGATCAAGGGGTACCGGATGATTTTGATCATGCCTGAAGACCTGTCTATTGAGCGTGCTCAGACGATGAAGGCCTTTGGTGCCGAGTTGATCCTCACGCCTAAGAGCGGGGGGATGGAGTACGCACGCGATTTGGCCGATCAAATGGTTGTGCAGGGCAAAGGCGTGATGCTTGATCAGTTCGCCAATGCCGATAATCCGCGCATTCACACGGAGACCACAGGTCCTGAAATTTGGGCTGATACACAAGGGCGGGTGACTCATTTTGTCAGTGCAATGGGAACCACCGGCACGATCACTGGGGTCTCTCATTTTCTTAAGGCTCAAAACCCCAACGTGCGCATTGTGGGCGCACAGCCTGAGGAAGGCTCACGAATTCCTGGCATTCGCAAGTGGCCTGAGGAATACCTGCCGGCAATCTATGACCCTAAATGCATCGACGATTTGCGTTATGTGAGTCAAGCCGATGCCGAGGAGATGGCCCGACGATTGGCCAAGGAAGAGGGAATTTTTGCGGGGATCTCTGCGGCGGGTGCTTGCCAAGTCGCGTTGCGGCTGAATGAAGAACTTGAGAACGCGACCATTGTGTTCATCGTGTGCGACAGAGGAGATCGCTATTTGTCAACCGGCGTTTTTCCTGCCTGAGCTGTCATGACATTCGATAGCCCATCTCCCACCTCTTATCGCTTTTGTCCTCAATGTCGGGCCGACCTTGATTGGGCGCCTGCCAATGAAGACGGCGGGATCAAATACCGCTGGCGCTGCACACAGTGTGAGTTCACGCTTTGGAACAACCCTGTTCCTGTATTGGCGGCGATTGTTGAACAAAATGGACAGATCCTGCTCGCACGCAATGCTGCGTGGACTGGGCGCATGTTTGCACTGATCACGGGTTTTATGGAAGCAGGGGAATCGCCTGAGGACGGTATCGCGCGAGAGGTGCTCGAAGAGACGCAGCTTCAGGTCACACGCACCGAGTTGGTGGGCGTACACGACTTTCAACGCATGAATCAGGTGCTGATCACCTACCACGTGCAAGCGACAGGCGAGGTCAAGTTGTCGCCGGAACTGGCTGAATACAAGTGGATGGCGCCAGAACAAATCAAATGTTGGCCACGAGGAACTGGGTTGGCGTTGGCAGACTGGTTGCGCAGCAGGGGTATTGAGCCGCAGTGGATGGAGGTGCCAACGGGTTGAGCCTAAAATCCACCCTAAGTTGGACCTGCAGTTGAGGAAAACAAGAACATGTCACTTGCGATTGATCAAGAGTTGGATGCCCGCGGTTTGAATTGTCCGCTGCCTATTTTGAAAGCCAAGAAGTCGTTGGCCACCATGACCAGTGGGCAGCTGTTGCGCATCGTTTGCACCGATGCGGGCTCGGTCAGGGATTTCGCTGCCTTTGCCAAGCAAACAGGCAACGAGATGGTCGAATCTGACGTCGCTGGTCCCGAGTACAGCTATGTGCTCAAGCGTCGCTGACGCGTTTCTCTTTTGCCCGAGCACAACGCGCACAAAAAAAGCCCGCAACAGCGGGCTTTTTTGTGGTCAAACCGGCAGCTCTAGCGGTAAAACGCTTCAACCTTGCCTTTGAGCTTGATCAGCAATGGGCGTCCTTTGCGGTCCTTGGCTTTCCCCGATGCAATTTTGATCCAGCCTTCGCTGAGGCAATAAGCTTCGACGTCAAACCGATCTACACCGTTGAATCGGATGCCGATGTCGTGCTCGAGCACCGCTGCTTGGTAATGGGGGCTGGTCGGGTCGATGGACAGTTGATCGGGTAGTTCAGGGCGAGATTCAGTCATGGTGTTGTTTCTTTCACTTGGCTGGCTTTAGGGTTTGCAGGGTTGCAGCAATCAAGCCAGTTTGTTCAATTGGTCACGCAGCTTTTCGACAGTGGCGCCAAATTCATTCACACGTTGCCGCTCTTGTTCAATCACCGCCGCAGGCGCTTTGGCTACGAATTTTTCATTGCTCAATTTTGCTTGCGCCTTGGCGATTTCTCCCTCGAGCCGCTGCACTTCTTTGTTCAAACGCGCCCGCTCGGCTTCGACGTCCACTTCAACGAAAAGGCACAAGCGTGCTTCGCCAACGACCGATACTGGAGCGGCTCCCGCCGCTTGGGACCAGTCGGCCTCGCTCTCAAACGCTTGAACGTCACTCAATTTCGCCAACGCTTTGAGGACCGCGCCATGCGAAGCCACAAACGCACTGTCGCCCAACACGTAAAGAGGGAGTTTGGTCGCCGGGGATACACCCATTTCACCACGCAACGTGCGGCACGCGTCAACCCAAGTTTTGAGTTTGCTGATGACGGCTTCAGATGCTTCGTCAAAGAAGTTTGGCTGACATTCTGGATACCGCACGATGCTAACTGAATCGCCCTTGATGCCAGCCACAGGTGCAACGACTTGCCACAATGCTTCGGTGATGAACGGAATGATGGGATGCGCCAAACGCAAAATGGTCTCAAGCGTTCGAATCAAAGTCCGGCGTGTCGCACGCTGTTCTGCCTCTGAGCCGGTTTGAATCTGAACCTTCGCGATCTCGAGGTACCAATCGCAGAACTCATCCCAGACAAAACTGTAAATGGACTGCGCCACCAGATCCAAGCGGTAATCCGCAAAACCCTGTGCCACCTCCGCTTCGACCTTTTGCAGGCGGGACTTGATCCAACGATCTGCAGCACTGAACGACATGTATCCGTGCGCTTTGCCCCCGACGGTGCAGTCTGCTTTGGTGTGCTCCATCAAGCCACAATCGTGGCCCTCACAGTTCATCAGTACAAAACGGCTGGCGTTCCACAGTTTGTTGCAGAAGTTGCGATAGCCTTCACACCGCTTGGTATCAAAGTTGATGTTTCGACCGAGGGTTGCGAGCGCAGCAAATGTGAATCGCAAGGCGTCTGCACCAAAGGCCGGGATGCCATCTGGGAACTCTTTTTCAGTGTTTTTGCGCACGACGGGCGCTGTCTCAGGCTTGCGCAGGCCCGTTGTGCGTTTGTCCAACAAGGGCGCCAGCTCAATACCGTCAATGAGGTCGACCGGATCAAGCACATTGCCTTCAGACTTGCTCATTTTCTGACCTTGTGCATCGCGCACGAGGCCATGAATATAGACGTGCTTGAAAGGTACTTGTCCGGTGAAATGGGTGGTCATCATGATCATTCTGGCGACCCAGAAAAAGATGATGTCGTAGCCAGTGATGAGAACCGAGGAGGGTAGATAAAGATCCATGTCTGGTGTCTTCTCTGGCCAACCCATGGTGCTGAATGGCACCAGCGCTGATGAGTACCAGGTGTCCAGCACGTCGGGATCGCGTCGCAAAGTCTTGCTACCGGCTTGTGCTTGTGCATGGGCTTCATCGCGCGCGACGTAGACCTTGCCGTCTTCGTCGTACCACGCAGGAATTTGGTGCCCCCACCACAGCTGGCGGCTGATACACCAATCTTGAATGTTTCCCATCCATTGGTTGTAGGTGTTGACCCACTGCTCAGGGTAGAACTTGACGGCGCCTGACTCCACGGCATCAACGGCTTTTTGCGCAATACTTTTGCCACTGGGGTCTTGGTCCGACACTTTGCTCATCGCCACGAACCATTGATCTGTCAGCATGGGTTCGACGACTTGGCCAGTGCGTGCGCAGATCGGCAACATCAGTTTGTGGGGCTTGATCTCAATCAGGAACCCCTGGGACTCCAAGTCCGCGAGCAAGGCCTTTCTGGCCTCAAAGCGGTCCATGCCTTGATAAGCGGCAGGACCGTTTTCGTTGATGTGCGCATCGAGCGTGAAAATCGTGATCAGCGGCAAGTCATGTCGCTGTGCGCAAGCGTAGTCATTGAAATCGTGTGCGCCGGTGATCTTCACGCAGCCCGACCCAAACTCGCGGTCCACAAAATCGTCGGCGATGATCGGAATTTGGCGCCCGCACAGGGGCAAATCCACCATCTTGCCGACCAGGTGGCGATAGCGATCGTCTTCTGGGTGAACCGCCAAAGCGCCATCAGCCATCATTGTTTCTGGTCGCGTGGTTGCAATGGTCATGCCTTTTTGTGGCACACCATCAATGATCTGGGGACCATCGGCGAACGGATAACAGATGTAGTGCATCTTGCCGTCGCTCTCCGTGGCCTCAACTTCGAGGTCAGAGACAGCCGTTTTGAGGACAGGGTCCCAATTGACCAGCCGCTTGCCTCGGTAAATGAGCCCTTGCTCATACAAGCGGACAAAGGTTTCGATGACCACCTTGGACAATTTATCGTCCATCGTGAAATACTCTCGTTCCCAGTCAACGCTAGCGCCCATGCGGCGCATTTGATTGGTGATGGTGCTGCCGCTTTGCTCCTTCCAATCCCAGACCCGAGCGATGAAGTTCCTGCGCGCCTCTTCCGGCGTGGGGCCCATGTCGTGGCGGCTGACTCCTTGCGCCTGCAGTTGTCGCTCGACGACGATCTGAGTCGCGATACCGGCGTGATCGGTACCCGGAATCCACGCAGTATTGAATCCGCGCATCCTGTGATAGCGCGTTAAGCTGTCCATGATGGTCTGGTTGAACGCGTGTCCCATGTGCAGCGTGCCTGTCACGTTGGGGGGTGGGAGTTGAATCGCAAAACTCTGAGCCGCCGGGTCTGCTTCGCCGGTGCCTCTGGCACCGGAGCGGGCGTAGCCGCGTGATTCCCATTGAGGTCCCCAAGCAGCCTCTAAGGGGTGCGGTTCAAAAGACTTAGAGAGTGATTCGAGGCCAGGTTGTTGGACGTCAGTGGTCATATTGGTGGTGTTTTTGTCTAGCAGTGCCTGCCAAAGGTCGGCTATTCGCTGGGGTCAGGGCTTTGCGTGGAGGTCAACCTCGCATTTTAAGGGGGAGAGTGTACGCGGCACAAAGACGCGCCTAGGGCAGTGGCGAGCCAACAGCAAGCCTTTGGAGCCAGAGTGCACAGCTGCGCTGAGGGCTCACGCGAGTGAATATAAGAAAAATCAATCGGCAAACTATATACATTAGGCAAAAGCTATGACTCAGATTGTCTTAAACAATTGGACGATTTGGTCTTGTGCGGATATCTTCACCTGGTCCCCAAACCTGTGGGGCGTTTTATCAACCAACGATCTAGGAGATCAAAATGGCTAACTTGAAAGGCTCCAAGACGGAGCAGTGCTTGAAAGACGCCTTCGCTGGCGAATCACAAGCCAACCGTCGCTATCTGTACTTCGCGAACAAGGCCGACATTGAAGGTCAAAACGATGTAGCAGCTCTGTTCCGTTCTACCGCTGAAGGTGAGACGGGTCACGCCCATGGTCACCTCGAGTTCCTGGAAGCAGCTGGCGATCCAGCGACAGGTTTGCCCATCGGCAGCACCCGTCAAAACTTGGAAGCAGCAGTCGCTGGCGAAACCCACGAGTACACCGACATGTACCCTGGTATGGCCAAGACAGCTCGCGAAGAAGGTTTCGACGAGATCGCTGATTGGTTCGAAACCCTGGCGAAAGCTGAGCGTTCACACGCCAACCGCTACGCCAAAGCGCTGGCTGAGTTGCAAGACTGATCGCGTTGCGCACCGAACCTGAGGTTGATGCCCCGGGTTCGCCTTTGCCTTGCTTGGCTCTTGAGGGGCCAGCAAGGCGGGTTTGTCAAAAGTTTTGACCTTGGTTTTGTCCACCTTTTGTCTAGTTCAAAATTTTTCACTAACCCCCTTTTGCACTTTATATTTGTTGAGGACTCCCAATGTCACGTGAAGGTAACTTAGAGGCTCCCACCCGTCATCCTCTGGATTGGCAATCACCAGAGTTTTACGACGAAGAAGCTTGCTTGACCGAGCTCGAGCGCATCTATGACATTTGCCATGGGTGCCGGCGATGTGTGAGCTTGTGCAACGCCTTTCCCACACTTTTTGACTTGGTGGACGAAAGCCCCACTATGGAAGTCGATGGCGTCGACAAGGCCGATTACTGGAAGGTCGTGGATCAGTGCTACATGTGCGATCTGTGCTACATGACCAAATGCCCGTACACGCCGCCGCATGAGTGGAATTTGGATTTTCCTCACACCATGCTGCGCGCCAAGGCCATCCAGTTTAAAAAAGGCGAAGTTGGCAAAGCCAATCAATTCCTGGCTTCGACCGATACGCACGGCTCTTTGGCGGGAATCCCCATCGTTGTGCAGGCCGTGAATGCCATCAACAAGACCAAAGTGGCTCGCAACGCCATGGAAAAAGTGCTGGGTGTCGACGCCAATGCCTGGATGCCAGAGTTGGCGACGCAAAAGTTCCGCTCTGGAGCGGAAGGGAGTGCGCCATTGCCAGTCAAAAATGGGGAGCGCACGCCCGGGAAAGTGGCGATTTATTCAACTTGTTACGTCAACTACAACGAGCCCGGTATTGGCCATGACCTGTTGAAGATCCTGGCGCACAACGGCATTCCCTACGAGTTGGTCGACAAAGAGCAATGCTGTGGTATGCCTAAGCTCGAGTTAGGTGATTTGGACTCTGTTGCTAAGAGCAAAGAGGCCAATATTCCTGTGTTGGCGAAGTACGCCAAAGAGGGATATGCCATCGTGACTCCTGTGCCCAGCTGCACTTTGATGTTCAAACAAGAGATCCCGCTGATGTTCCCCAATGACAGTGATGTCCAGGCGGTGAAGGAAGCCATGTGGGACCCATTTGAGTATTTGGTTGCTCGCAACAAGGATGGCTTGCTCAAGACGGATTTCACCACCTCTTTGGGACACATTGCCTACCAAGTGCCTTGTCACAGCAGAGTGCAAAACATCGGTAAAAAGACCGAGGAAATGCTCAAAATGGCGCCTGAGACCACGGTCAAAACGCTGGAGCGTTGCTCTGGTCACGCCGGCACCTACGGCGTGAAAAAGGATCACCACGCGACGGCGATGAAGATCGGCAAGCCGCTGTTCAAAGCCATGGCAGATGTTGGCGGCAACAAGCCTGATTACATCAGTTCCGATTGCCCATTGGGCGGTCATCACATCGAGCAAGGTTTCGATGTCAACCAATTGGGAGAGCCTGAATTGGCTCACCCACTGACCTTGGTCCGCAAGGCCTACGGTCTCAAGTAAAACTCAAGAGGTAATAAATCATGCAATTGACTGGACACATCACGCCTGAAAGCCTCATGACTCTCGAGGCATATTCAAAATACCGCAAGGCACACAAAGCTGACGTCCTTGCGCACCGCAAGTTACGCAGCGTCATGTTGGGTGAACATGTGAACGTTCAATTTGAGAGCGAAATGACGATTCGCTACCAAATTCAGGAAATGCTTCGCATTGAGAAAATTTTTGAAGAAGAAGGCATTCAGGACGAAATCGATGCCTATGCGCCTCTGGTACCAGATGGCTCGAACTGGAAAGCCACGATGCTGATCGAGTACATCGATATCAACGAACGCAAGCGCGAGCTGGCCCGATTGATCGGTATCGAAGACCGCATGTTTGTCGAGGTTGAAGGACACGATCGCGTGTATGCCATCGCCGATGAAGATCTGGACCGCGAAACCGAAGAGAAGACTTCGGCGGTACATTTTGTGCGGTTTGAATTTTCGCCCGCGATGTGCGCTGCGATCCGGGCTGGGGCAGCTGTCAAGCTGGGTTGTGACCACCCCAACTATCCTGCTCACCTCCAAATTTCCGCAGAGACGCTGGCCAGTTTGGCGGGTGATTTGCGCTGATTTTTTCAGTGTTGTCAGAAAAAAAGGGGCTGAGATAATGCCCCTTTTTACATGAGTCGAGTCGATATGTTGTTTGTGCTTTCCCCCGCGAAATCTCTGGATGAGTCTCTCTTGTCTCGCGATATCAAGAGCAGCAAGCCGGCGTTCATGGGACGAGCGGCTGAACTGGTCTCTGTTATGCGCAAGCACTCGCCTCAGCAAATCGCCAGCTTGATGAAGCTGAGTGACAAGCTGGCGTTGCTCAATGCGGCGAGATATGAGGCCTGGAGTCAAAAAAACACTGCCAAGAACAGCAAGCCAGCGGTCTTGATGTTCAACGGTGACGTGTACGACGGCTTGGATGCAAAGAGTCTGGATGACGCCAGCTTGACCTGGGCGCAGGACCATCTTTGTATCCTCAGCGGCTTGTATGGTGTGCTGCGTCCGTTGGACGCACTGCAAGCCTATCGGCTTGAGATGGGTACCGCACTGAAGAATCCAGGTGGCAAGGATCTTTATCAGTTTTGGGGTACTGACATCGCTCTGCATTTGAATAAGCGACTCAAGGAGTCCGGCAGCGACGTGCTGGTGAATCTCGCGAGCGAAGAGTATTTCAAATCGGTGGACGTGCAGGCATTCAAAGGGCGCATCGTGCAGTGCGTTTTTGAGGATGAAAAGGCTGGAAAATATAAAATCATCAGCTTCTTTGCCAAACGTGCCCGAGGATTGATGGCGCGTTGGGCGATCGAGCATCGCGTGACCACGGTCGAAGCGCTTCGCCAGTTCAACGCGCAAGGCTATGTGTATGTGCCATCGGCCTCCAGCGAAGACAGGCTTGTGTTCCGCCGCAAGGAATCCGCACAGTCTTGAGCCAATCGCGAGCCGAGGCAAGGCTGTTTCCAATCTAGGGGCGTATTTTCAACGCACTGCACTGATCATTTGAAAGCCGACCTCACATGAGCGACGTACTAGCCGATGCCCCACTGGGCAAAAAAAGCGATACCCCAACGGGGTATGACCCAAGCCTGCTTTTCCCTATTCCAAGGTCTCTTGCTCGCGATGGGCTTGGGCTAATCGGCGCGCTGCCGTTCATGGGTGTCGACACTTGGACTGCCTTTGAGTTGGGTTGGTTGAATCTGAAAGGAAAACCTCAGATCGGTATTGCGCGCATTCACGTTCCGTGTGAGACGCCTTTCATGATTGAGAGCAAGTCATTCAAGCTGTACTTGAACGGGTTTAACGCGCACCGCTTTGCCTCGGCAGAAGAAGTGGCCAAGCGCATCGTCGAAGACATCCATCCGGTGCTTTGGGATGGCAAGAACGGAGCGAAGCCTAGTGTTGAGCTGCTGTCACCAGACGCCTTTGCTTTGCAGCGCATCGGTGAGCTAGAGGGGCTGAGCCTAGATCGTCTGGACATCGATATGGATGCGGCTGCTCTGGACGGACCAGTCCTCTCGTGCGTCGATGATGAGGCAGTCGTTGAGGAGACCTTGCGCAGTGACTTGGTGCGTGCTCTGTGTCGAGTGACCGGGCAACCTGATTGGGGCAGTATACAGATCCGATATGTCGGGCGTGCGATCGATCAAGAAAAATTGCTGCGCTATCTGATCTCTTTTCGCGATCAGCAGGAATTTCATGAACCTTTGTCGGAGCGCATTTTCGTCGACATTTGGCGCTACTGTCGCCCCATGAAACTGCAGGTTTTGATTCGATTCACCCGCCGGGGGGGCATGGATATCAATCCTTTTCGCACCAGTTTCCCCAGCCCCACACCAGCCCAACATCGTCTGGCCCGGCAGTGATTTCATGTTCAATGGCTGGCAGTGACCTGAGCTTTTGCCTAGATTGCGCAGGGACAGCGAGCGCGTCCCCCGCCGAAGACGCAACGCGGACAGATGCTCTGACCGAATTGGCTGTAAGGTTCAGGGTGAACGCAAGGCTGTTTTTGGGAGCTGTCACTCAGGAATAGGCCGCATCGATTTCACCTTTGGAGTCTGCGATGAATGAATTGGGTCGTTTAGAGGATTTGCCGCAAGCGTATCGAGACGCGCTCAAAGCGCTCAATTTGGTGCCTTTGTGGCCGAGTTTGCGAGGCTTATTGCCACCCCAAATTCCGGCGCGGCAGACCGCCGCTATCCACTGGCCTTACGACACAATCAAGCCACTGTTGTTGCAGGCGGGGGATCTGGCGCCAATCGAAAAGGCTGAGCGCCGCGTGCTCGTGTTGGCAAACCCAGGTCACGGTCTTGAAAAGATGCAAGCCAGTCCAGCCATTTATTTGGGGATGCAACTCTTGTTGCCCGGAGAGTGGGCGCCGGCCCACCGTCATACCCCCAATGCAGTGCGCATGGTGGTTGAAGGTGAGGGCGCTTGGACGACGGTTGACGGAGAAAAGTGTCAGATGTCGCGTGGCGATTTGATCCTGACGCCAACTGGTCTATGGCATGAGCACGGGCATGATGGCGATGAGCCAGTCGTATGGCTTGACGTTTTGGATTTGCCACTGGTTTATTACATGGAAGCCAGCTACCACATCAATGGCGAGCGCCAAGTTCAGCGTGCTGGCAGCGGAGATCGGGCCTATGTGCGCGGTGGGGTTTTGCCCACTCCAGTTTTCCAGCGAAATACCAAGCGTTACCCCATGCTGAGATATCCATGGGCTGACGTCAAGGCTGCTTTGCAATCCCTTGCGAACGATCGTCCGGACCTTGACTCCGTACAGGTCACCTACGTCAACCCTGAAACGGGTGAGGATGCCGAGAATATTTTGGGCTTTTATGCGTTGATGTTGCGGCCCGGCCAAGTCTTGCAATTGCCTGCCCGCTCACCCGCACAAGTGTTTCACCAGGTCGAAGGTCGCACGGAGGTGAGCGTGGAAGCCCATACTTTTGAACTGGCTGAGGCAGACACCTGCTGTGCGCCTGGCTACACCCCGGTGAGCTTACGCAACTGCTCTCAAACGCAAGCGGCATACGTATTCATTGCCGATGAGTCACCGCTGCATCGCAAGTTGGGCGTCTATGAAACCAGAGGGTGAAAACTGAGCGACGCCACTGACGATCTCTCAGCGATAAACTTAATCTATAAAAATTCTCGAACTATTCGCACTCATCCAATAATCCCAAGGGAAATTAAATATGACGCAATACATTTGGAATCCCCCAGCACCAGCGGCTGTTGCCGTGCGGGGTCGCAGCGATTTGTTTCCGGTGCATCGTCTGTATTTTGTTGGCCGCAATTACATGGCGCACGCCGAAGAGATGGGCAATCCGATTGACAAGGCAACCGCGCGGCCTTTTTATTTCACTAAAGCGCCGCAAGCTTTGACCCCCTCTGGCGCAACGATTCCATACCCTCCTGGGACGCAAAATTTTCACTATGAGATGGAGTTGGTGGTCGCCATTGGTGAGGGTGGTTTTCGCATTCGCGCAGAGGATGCACACCGCCACATTTACGGCTATGCGGCTGGGCTAGACATGACACGCCGGGACTTGCAGTTGGTGGCTCGTGACAAGGGGAGGCCTTGGGATCTAGGCAAGGATTGCGAGAATTCTGCCGTGTGCACTGACATTGTCCCGATGCCTCATGTGATCATCGAAAGCGGCCGCATCTCTCTGGCTGTCAATGGTGAGACCAAACAAAGCTCGGATGTCAGCAAGTTGATTTGGAATATTCGAGAAATCATCGAAGACCTCTCCCAGTTTTATCACCTGCAGCCTGGCGATTTGATCTACACGGGTACACCGGAAGGCGTGGGGCCAGTGGTCGCGGGGGATTGCATCACAGGACAAGTTGAAGGCGTTTCAGAAATTGCCTTGAACATCGGACCAGCGGAGTAAGTCAAATCAATCTGAACCGATTCGCATGAACGCCACGGAATGACTCCCAGACAGAGGCCGCCGACATGAATCTCTACACGTTCTTTCGCAGTGGAACAGCTCACCGGGTGCGCATCGCACTAGGGTTGAAAGGCTTGACCGCGACGCACACCTACGTAGATTTGCGAGTCGATGAGCAACTCGAAGCACCGTACGCTGCAGTCAATCCCCAAAAATTGCTCCCTGCGTTGGTCGTTGACGGCAAGGTCATGATCCAATCCCCGGCAATTCTAGAGTGGCTCGATGAGGCCTACCCCTCGCCTGCGTTGTTGCCCTCTGATCCGATGCAGCGCGCCCATGTGCGGGCGTTGGCAGCCATGGTTGGCTGTGATATCCATCCGGTCAACAACCGTCGGATTCTGCAGTATCTGCGCCGACATTTCGGGGCGAATGAGGAAGCCATCAACGCTTGGTGCGGCCGTTGGATCAGCGACGGGTTTGATGCGTATGAAGCGATGCTGCAGGCCGACCCGACCCGGGGAGCTTTCAGTCACGGAGATACACCATCGATGGCGGATCTTTACTTGATTCCGCAGATCGAGAGTGCGCGCCGCTTCAATGTCGATATGTCACGCTGGCCCCTGATCAGCGCAGTGGATGCTGCGTGCATGGCGCTCCCGGCATTTGCGGATGCAGCACCCATGAATCAAGCCGATGCGCCTCATTGAGGTTTGAGCGGGATTAGACTTCCTCAGCTTGATGACAGAGGGATCGAGGCAGTTGAAGCCAACGCTGGGTCGCTGCTTTCAGACTGTCCAGATCACCTGTGGTCCAGAAACCCAACATGTCAGCCGGTTCAATTGGCCCTGAGCGATTCGACAACTGCTGCGTTTCTGTAAGGCGCCGCCGAGTCTGCACCGCTACCGCGTCTCCGGTGTGAATCAGGGTGACTTTCGGCCCGACTTTCGCCTGAATTTCATCATGGGCAAACACATAGTGCGTGCACCCCAGCACCAGGGTATCCATTTGTCCTGGCTGGTCGCCCCAAGGGCCTAATTTCCCGGTGTAGGTCGATATCAAATCCGTGATGCGTGCTGGGGCAGTGTCCATGTGTGCACTGCGCGTGCTCTGCTCGATCGCTAGCGCGAGCCCATCGCAAGCGCACACCACATACTCCGCTTGGTGTTCGAGAGTGGCCAATAAGTCTTTGAATTTTTGGCTTTGCGTTGTCCCGCGCGTCGCCATCACGCCAATGCGCCCAGTGCGAGTCATGCCAACGGCTGGCTTGATGGCGGGCTCCAGTCCAACGATGACCATCTGGGGGTGCTGAGCGCGCATCAGTTGGATGGCAGCTGCAGTCGCGGTGTTGCAGGCGACAACCAGGGCTTTGATCCTGTGTGCTCGAATCAAATGGTCCGTGACCGCCAGCGCTCGCGCTTGAACCTCGGCGTCAGACTTCTCGCCGTAGGGAGCATGTGCGCTGTCCGCCAAATAGACGAAACGTTCATGTGGCATCAAGCGGTGCAGAGCCTGCAGCACGCTGAGTCCGCCGACGCCGCTATCAAAGACACCAATTGGGCGGGCGCTGGTCAGCATCGTGCGAAGTCCACCTGACGTGAGACAGGGCACTCATGACCACCGCGATACCGGCCGACTTCCCCGGTTACCAACCTGTTTTGCCATCGTGAGTGCCTCCAATAGAGAGGCTGTGCGAACGTGCAGAGCATGGTCTTTTGGGGGTGTCGAGAGGGGTTTGGATTAGCCAGCGGTGACGCCAATGCCTTTGAATTCACCGGTAGCGATCCGCTTTTGCCACTGGTCTGGTCCAGTGATGTGTGCGCTGGTGCCACCTGAATCCACCGCCACGGTGACCGGCATATCGACCACGTCGAATTCATAGATAGCTTCCATCCCCAAATCTTCAAAGCCGACTACTTTGGCGCCTTTGATCGCTTTGGAGACGAGATAGGCGGCACCGCCGACCGCCATGAGATAAGCCGACTTGTGTTTTTTGATCGCTTCAATGGCAACCGGGCCACGCTCGGCCTTACCGACCATCGCGATGAGGCCGGTTTGCTCTAGCATCATGTTGGTGAATTTATCCATCCGGGTGGACGTCGTGGGGCCTGCAGGACCAACCACTTCATCCCCCACCGGATCAACAGGTCCTACGTAGTAGATCACGCGATTAGTGAAATCCACTGGCAAGGGCTCACCTTTGGCCAACATGTCTTGAATGCGCTTGTGGGCGGCATCGCGGCCGGTCAGCATCTTGCCATTCAGAAGCAAGGTGTCACCAGGTTTCCAGCTGGCCACTTCCTCTTTGGTCAACTGGTTCAAATCGACCCTTTTGCTCTTTTTCGTATCTGGAGTCCAGCTGACGGATGGCCAGACACTCATGTCTGGTGGCGTCATGTAAACCGGACCCGATCCATCCATCACAAAATGGGCATGGCGAGTGGCTGCGCAGTTGGGAATCATCGCCACAGGCTTGCTGGCGGCGTGGGTCGGATACATCTTGATCTTGATGTCGAGCACGGTTGTGAGACCGCCCAAGCCTTGTGCTCCAATGCCCAGGGCATTCACTTTGTCGTGCAACTCGATGCGAAGTTTTTCTTCATCGCTCAACGGTGCACCGCTTTGCGCTTTAGCCTGCAGTGCATACATATCGAGGTCCTCCATCAGGGCCTCTTTGGCCATGAGCATGGCCTTTTCTGCAGTGCCGCCAATGCCGATGCCAAGCATGCCAGGAGGACACCAGCCCGCCCCCATAGTGGGCACGGTTTTGAGCACCCAGTCGACCAATGAGTCACTGGGATTCAACATCACAAATTTGGTTTTGTTTTCACTGCCACCCCCTTTGGCGGCGACGGTGATGTCCAACAGGTTGCCAGGGACCATCTCCGTGAAGATCACGGCGGGGGTGTTGTCTTTGGTATTTTTTCGCGCAAATTGCGGGTCGGCGACGACCGAGGCGCGCAAGGTGTTTTCCGGCAGGTTGTAGGCGCGACGGACACCTTCATTGATGGCATCGTCTAGGCTTCCATCGAAGCCCTCGAATCGAACGTTCATCCCGATTTTCAAAAAGACGTTGGCAATGCCGGTGTCTTGGCATATGGGGCGATGGCCTTCTGCACTCATGCGGCTGTTGGTGAGGATTTGCGCCATGGCATCTTTGGCCGCTGGAGACTGTTCACGCTCGTATGCCCGTGCCAAGTGCTCAATATAGTCAGCCGGATGGTAGTAGCTGATGAATTGGAAGGCGGCGGCGACAGACTCGATCAAGTCTTCTTGACGGATAACGGTGATGCTCATGGGGTGACTCCAAGGGGCTACGTGCATTGAACAACGGGGCTTTTACCCAGCAACCTCTGATTGTATGGTGGCGGGGTGTAAGTGGCTCGTAAGAGCCTCAGTTCACATTCTTGGGTTGAAATTCACTTTCGATGACTGAAGAGGAGATGGTAAATGTCCAGTACGATTGAGTCCGTGTTGCATGAAAACCGCGTGTTTGAGCCCAGCGACAGTATCAAAGCTGGGGCCGCAGTTTCCGGCATGGCGTCCTACAACGCCATGTGCCAGCAAGCCAACGACAATCCTGAGGCTTTCTGGGGGCAGCTCGCCCGAGACACACTGACTTGGCACAAGCCTTTCTCACGCGTCTTGGATGAATCCAAAGCGCCATTTTTCAAGTGGTTTGATGATGGCGAAATCAATGCGTCCTTCAACTGCCTAGATCGGCATATGGGCACGCCAGTTGAGAACAAGGCCGCCATCATTTTCGAAGCCGATGACGGCACGGTGACTCAGGTCACCTACAAGGAGTTGCTGGCAAAAGTTTCACAGTTTGCCAATGCGCTCAAAGCCCAAGGCGTCAAGCGCGGCGATCGCGTTGTGATTTACATGCCCATGACCATTGAAGGCGTTATAGCCATGCAGGCTTGTGCTCGCATTGGCGCTACGCACTCTGTGGTGTTTGGCGGCTTCTCTGCCAAGGCATTGCAAGACCGCATCATTGATGTCGGCGCTGTTGCGGTGGTCACCGCGAATTTCCAGATGCGGGGTGGCAAGGAGTTGCCTTTGAAGGGCATTGTCGACGAAGCATTGGGTATGGGTGGCTGCGAAGCCGTCAAGAGTGTGATCGTTTACCAGCGCACCAAAACTGAGATCAATATGGTGCCTGGTCGTGACCTGTTCATGCACGACGTGATGGCTGGGCAAAGCTCGGAGTGCGCTCCCGAATTTGTAGGCGCAGAGCATCCGCTGTTTGTGCTCTACACGTCAGGCTCGACAGGCAAGCCTAAAGGCGTGCAACACAGCACAGGGGGTTACTTGTTGTGGGCCAACTTGACAATGAAGTGGACTTTTGACATCAAGCCTTCAGATGTATTTTGGTGTACCGCAGACATCGGTTGGATTACCGGACACACCTATGTCGCCTACGGTCCTTTGGCTGCTGGTGCGACACAAATTGTGTTTGAGGGGGTTCCTACTTTCCCCAATGCAGGCCGTTTTTGGCAAATGATCGAGCGCCATAAGTGCACGGTGTTTTACACCGCGCCAACGGCGATCCGCTCCCTGATCAAAGCTGCGGACAGCGATGAAAAAGTTCATCCCAAAAATTGGGACCTGAGCTCTTTGCGCATCCTCGGTTCTGTGGGCGAGCCGATCAATCCTGAAGCTTGGATGTGGTACTACCGCCATATTGGTGGTGAGCGTTGCCCGATTGTGGATACGTTTTGGCAAACCGAAACCGGCGGCCATATGATCACGCCGCTGCCTGGCGCAACGCCGATGGTGCCGGGTTCCTGTACGCTTCCATTGCCCGGTATTCAAGCCGCCATCGTTGACGAATCGGGTGCAGATGTTGCCGACGGGGCCGGTGGTATTTTGGTGGTCAAGCGCCCTTGGCCGTCCATGATTCGAACCATTTGGAACGATCCAGATCGCTTTGTATCGAGTTACTTCCCGCCTGAGCTCAAGGGCTACTACTTGGCTGGCGACGGTGCCGTGCGCAGCGAGGATCGAGGTTACTTCCGCATCACAGGGCGCATCGATGACGTATTGAACGTATCAGGTCACCGCATGGGAACGATGGAAATTGAGTCATCCTTGGTCGCTAAAACCGATCTGGTTGCTGAGGCGGCCGTCGTCGGTCGTCCCGATGACACCACGGGCGAAGCCATTGTGGCGTTCGTGGTTCTTAAGCGCTCTGTACCGGTGGGTGACGAAGCGAAGGCGATTGCCAAAGCGTTGCGCGACTGGGTTGCCAAAGACATTGGACCGATTGCCAAACCCAAAGACATCCGTTTTGGAGAGAATCTGCCCAAAACCCGCTCGGGCAAGATCATGCGGCGTTTGCTGCGATCCATCGCCAAGGGGGAAGCGATCACCCAAGATACGTCAACCTTGGAGAACCCGGCCATTTTGGAACAGCTCTCGCAGAACCATTGATGGGTTTGGGTAAAGCCCACACGTGATTGACAACCCAGCTTCGGCTGGGTTTTTTTTGTACTAAATCAGCACCTGGCTGCGAACGGCATGGTTTCGCGACATCCGCTTACTCCCGCGGAGGAGGGGGTTGAGATGATCGAATCAATGAGTGATTTGCCCGATCACGTGTTGGGCTTCAAAGCCTTAGGGAGGTTGTCAGGCCAGGACTGCGAGACCACGATCATTCCTTCGGTGCTGGTGATGACGATGCGCCTCAAGCACGTGCGAATGCTTTATCAATTGGCACCAGAGTTTGAGGGCTTTGAAGCCAAGGCTATGTTGGATGATGCGATGTTGGGGGTGTCGCGTTACACCGCGTGGGACCGCGTCGCCGTGGTTACGGATGAAGCGTGGGTACGCGTGGGCGTACGGACATTGCACTTTGCTATGCATCGCCAGTTCCGGCTATTTCACGTTGCAGAGTTGAGTGATGCCAAGTTCTGGCTGAGCGAGTCGCCTGCATTGCCTTGATCGATCCGCGCAACACGCGGGCGATGCGAACAGAGTCGTGGCTGTGGGCTTTCTGAGCGACAACCCAGAGTCAAAAAACCGCGCAGCCCGACTCTGCGTCACCGTCAAGGACGTAAAAGCGCTGGATCGCTCGCCACGCATCCTCTGGCGTGTCGACGAATTCGAACAGGTTCAAATCGTCGTCCGAAATCACGCCCTCTTCGAGCAGCATTTCAAAATTGATCAACCGCTGCCAATAGTCCTTGCCAAATAGCACGATGGGGGTAGGTTTGGATTTCCTGCATTGGACCAAAGTGATGATTTCAAACAGCTCATCAAGTGTGCCGAATCCTCCAGGGAACGCTACCAAGGCTTTGGCCCGCATCATGAAGTGCAGCTTTCTGATCGCGAAGTAGTGGAACTTGAAGCTCAGCTCAGGAGTGATGTAAGGGTTGGGGAACTGCTCATGGGGGAGTGCAATGTTCAACCCCACGCTTGGACTGCCCACTTCATACGCACCTCGGTTGGCTGCCTCCATGATGCCTGGGCCGCCTCCTGTGCAGATGTGCAACTGGCGCTCAGGCACTCCGCAGCGCTGGTTGTAAGCACAAACCAATTGAGCGAAACGCCTAGCAGACTCGTAATAGTGCGCGTTTTTAACCAATCGTTCAGCCTTGCGGATCAAGGCTGCGTCGTTGCTCAGGCGGGCTTGAGCCAAGGCCGCGTCTGCATCTTCTTGGCTCCTGAATCGGGCGCTACCGAACACCACAACCGTATGATTGATGCCCGCTTGCTCTTGCGCCAGGTCTGGCTTGAGCAGCTCGAGCTGGAGTCGAATGCCTCGCACTTCACGGCGCATCATGAATTCAGTGTCGTTGAAGGCCAGGCGAGGCGTATGCGGCTCAAACGGCTCAACATCGTCCGTATTGGCGCGAGCGTCCGTCCACGCATCAATCAATCTAGGGTCATGGAATGGGTGCTCTGTGTTCATGACGCCATTTTGCTAGAAATGCGTTCAGATGTAATTCCCTCAACTAGTCCCGCATCGCGTCGAAGGTCAATTGGATAAACAGAGTTTGCCGTTGCCGTCGGCGCCTACCGGGATAAAAAAAGGCCTCTTTGCGAGGCCTTTTAAGGAGAGGAAGTTACCTCAGACGCGCTTGCGGTATTCGCCGGTGCGGGTATCAATTTCAATGCGATCACCTTGATCGACGAACAAAGGCACCGAAATTTCAAAGCCCGTTGAGATTTTGGCGGGTTTCAAGACTTTGCCAGAGGTGTCGCCTTTGACTGCAGGCTCCGTCCAGGTGATCTCGCGCTCGACAGAGGTGGGGACTTCGACGGAAATCGCCTTGCCGTCGTAAAACACGACTTCGACCTTCATGCCGTCTTCGAGGTAGTTCAGGGCATCGCCCATGTTTTCGGCTTCGACTTCGTACTGGTTGTATTCCTCGTCCATGAACACGTACATCGGATCAGCAAAGTAAGAGTACTCACACTCCTTTTTATCCAGCACGATGTTGTCGATTTTGTCGTCGGCTTTGAACACCACTTCAGTGCCAGAGTTGGTCAACAATGCCTTGAGCTTCATGCGCACGGTCGCGGAGTTGCGGCCGCCACGGCTGTATTCGGTTTTCAAAACCACCATGGGGTCTTTGCCCTGCATGATGACGTTGCCTGCGCGGATTTCTTGTGCGATTTTCATAAAAATGAGTGTTGGTTTCTGGATGAAGAGGCGCGGTCGCCAGAGAGGACTCTGAAACCACACGTCAAAAGGCGAAAAACCAAGATTTTAACCGCTCTTGACGCGAAGACTGCGGCGTTGTGGCGTTCTTGCCTTTTCGAGCTGCGGTGGCTACGGGATGCAGTCGGACGGGACGAGTCTAGGCTTAGCTTGTTGAGACTTCTTGCACAAATGCGATCAAACTCAGCGTTAAATTCGGGATCTCCTTGGCTTTCGATTGAACGGCTTGTGCCCAAGTGAGCCACTGTGGCCAGTCTGCGCTCAGGGGCGTCGGAACCCAACTTGTATCACCGGCGTGCCGAGGTACTCCCACGCCATTCCAAATGTGGTGGGCCTGACGTACCGGTTCCGGTGCTTCACCCCAGTCGAGGAATGCATTCAGCTTGTCCACATGTGCGCCGTCTGACTGAGGGTAGATGTGCCACAAAAAGGGCTTGCCCGTCCAAAGTGCGCGGCTGAGGGAGTCCTCGCCTCGCACGACGTTGAACATGCACTGGCTCAAACGAGCATCAAACTCGGGTTGCGTCACTGCCTGCCAGCGAATGATGTTGGCCTGACCGAGGGCGTCCACTGCGTGCGCACCAGCTCCTGGCCAAGTCGCCAAATTGAAGCCTGCCTCCTGCCATGCATGAACCCAATCTGCCAGAGCAGGGGTGGCGTAGCAAAACAGGCTGCAGGTTGAGCTGAACTCCTCACCATCGGAGGGCACTGCATCTTGCGCAGGGTGGTCATGAATCAATCCACCCGTATTTGGCGAAAAGCCTGGGTAGAAAAACCACTTGGTTGCGCCCGATGCGGGGCCACTCATGACCGGCGAAGGCAAACGGTGTAGCTCGTGCACATGGGTTTCTGCACTCAAGTACTCGAGATTCATCCAAATCAGTGGCGATGCATTGTTACCGGAGTGGCCTTGCACATGTCCTATGAATTGCTCGACCCCTTCACTTAGGCGGCAGCCAAACATTTCGATGACTACGTTGGGCAAATCTGGCCACTGGGATTTCGATGGCGAAAAAACGGCTCCCACAGGCCAAGGCGCCACCTGGATTCCGACTGAATCCTTGGGCGCCATCCACTTCAAAGCGCTGGCGTCGTCGAGCCACAGAGTGACGGATTGTCCATGGTGTACCAAATCGGAGGCCAGTCGCCAGCTGACACCGATATCTCCCCAGTTGTCGATGACTTGACAAAACAAATGCCAGTGCCGAGGCTCCCGGCGGGCTACATCAGCGCCGTTGGCGGTTGGGGTAACGCGATCGAAATGGTCCGAGCGAGGACGCCGAGGGGGGTGCATCGGAGAATTGTCGCACCGTCTCCTCCTTTCCATCACCGGCGCGGCACAATAGAGTGATGCGCAAAAAGAGTGTCCACGATCCCGGTCCCTTGTCGCCAGCCGAACGCGAGGAAATAGCGGCTGACAATACCCCTGAAGCTGATGATGCCCAGTGGCAGGCTTTGCTGGCTGAGGTTGCTGCCCTGCCACAGTTGCCAGGTGTGTATCGGTATTTTGATGCGCATGACCGCTTGCTGTACGTTGGCAAGGCTAAGGCGCTCAAACGCCGCGTTTCCACGTATTTCCAGAAAAAGCAAGATGGCACGCGCATTGGCCACATGGTCAGCAAAATTGTTCGCATGGAGACCACGGTGGTGCGCTCTGAGGCAGAAGCGCTGCTGCTGGAAAACAACCTCATCAAGACTCAGAATCCCAAGTACAACATCCTGTTTCGAGATGACAAGAGTTATCCGTACTTGAAATTTACGCACCATGACTTTGCGCGCATGGCGTACTACCGCGGGCTGGTTGACAAGCGCGCCGAATACTTTGGCCCTTATCCGAGCGGCTGGGCGGTCAAGGAGAGCATTCAACTGATGCAACGGGTATTTCGCTTGCGCACCTGCGAGGACAGCGTCTTCAAGAACCGAAGTCGCCCTTGTTTGTTGTACCAAATCAAGCGGTGTTCAGGGCCCTGTGTCGGCCATATTGACCCCCAAAGCTATCAGGCAGATGTTGCAAAGGCCACGGCTTTTCTGCGGGGGGAGACCAAAGATTTGTTGGCCCAGTTGCAAGAACAAATGTTGACCTATGCCGAGACGTTGGCATTTGAAAAAGCGGCAGAAGTGCGCAATCAAATCGCAGCACTCTCCAAAGTTCTTCATCAGCAGTCTGTAGAGAACGTTGAGGAAACCGACGTCGATATTCTCGCGGTGGCCGTGCAAGGGGGGCGCGCCTGCGTGAACCTTGCGATGGTGCGAGGAGGGAGACATTTGGGCGATCGTGCGTATTTCCCATCGCACGTCGAAGATGCTGCTGCATGGGGAGATTGCAGCGATGGCGATGCCATTGCGCAGGCGGTTCTGCACGCTTTTGTTGCGCAGCATTATTTGCAGGTGCCGATGCCCGCTGTCTTAGTGACCTCCCATCCGATTTCGGGGGATGTGCTGTTGGCACTGACGGAGTCACTTGGCCAAAAGGTGCACACCGTGCATCAGCCTCGTGGACAGCGCAAGGAGTGGGCCGGCATGGCGATGCAAAACGCTGAGCGGCAGCTTGCGAGACTGCTCTCAGAGGAAGGGTCGCAACAAGCCCGCACGCGCGCTTTGGTCGAGGCTTTGGACTTGACGCCAGATGACATGGCTGCCTTGCGGATCGAGTGCTTTGATATCTCCCACACGGCAGGCGAAGCGACGCAGGCGTCTTGTGTGGTATTTGAAAAACATCAAATGCAGCCAGCCCAGTACCGCCGTTACAACATTGAGGGCATCACGGGAGGTGACGATTACGCCGCGATGCGCCAGGTCTTGACCCGGCGATATGGCAAGTTCAATTCAGACGATACCGAGTCAAAAAATCGTCTGCCGGACGTCGTGCTGATTGATGGTGGCAAGGGTCAAATCTCGACCGCCAAAGAGGTGTTTGAATCCCTTGGCTTGGAGATTTCAAGGCTTGTTGGGGTCGAAAAGGGGGAGGGCCGCAAGGTGGGGCTTGAAGAATTGGTTTTTGCCGATGGTCGAGAGAAAGTCTACCTAGGGCACGACTCGGCAGCTTTGATGTTGGTGGCGCAAATCCGCGATGAAGCCCACCGATTTGCAATCACAGGGATGCGCGCTAAGCGGGCTAAGTTGCGCACCGGCTCGAGCCGGCTCGAAGACATTGACGGCGTTGGCCCCAAGAAGCGGGCTGCTTTGTTGCAGCGCTTTGGCGGTGTCCGTGGCGTCGCAGATGCGAGCGTGCAAGATTTGCAGACGGTTCCTGGCATATCGGCTGAATTGGCGCAGGTGATTTACAAGGCGCTGAGATAGAGCCGCGAGTCCGTCCGACGAGAGACCATTTTGGATCCTCTCCTCGCGCATAATGTGGCGTCATGTACTTCACTATCCCCACCCTACTCACTTGGGCTCGAATCGTCGCCATTCCGTTGGTGATAGGGGTGTTTTTCCTGCCAGGAATCACAGCTGACGTTCAAGACGTGGTTGCGACGGTGTTGTTTGTGATTTTCGCGCTTACGGATTGGGCTGATGGTTATCTGGCCCGCAAGCTGAATCAGACATCGGCGTTTGGCGCATTTCTTGATCCAGTCGCGGACAAATTTTTGGTCAGTGCCTGCCTATTGGCTTTGCTTCACTTGGATCGCGTCCATGTATTCGTGGCGCTGATTGTCATCGGGCGTGAGATTGCCATTTCTGCGTTGCGTGAGTGGATGGCCACCGTAGGCGCTCGCTCTAGCGTCGCTGTTCACATGCTCGGCAAGCTGAAAACCTTCACACAAATGGTCGCAATTCCGTTTCTGCTGTTCAACGGCAGTTTATTTGGTGTCATCGATACGGCGAAGTGGGGCACCGTGTTGGTTTGGATTTCAGCGGTGTTAACCGTGTGGTCGATGTTCTACTACTTGCGCAGCGCGAGGGCAGACTTGATCGGACGCGACTCTCAGTCATGAGCACAGGCCAGGCGCAAAACGAGCGCGAATCGATATGGCTAGCCAGTATGCCTGCCGTCTTCGTGTTGATTTGGAGTACTGGCTTCATCGTGGCGCGGTTTGGGATGCCACATGCACCGCCTTTTGGTTTTTTGGCTTGGCGCTATGCGCTCTCCGTTGTTGGATTGCTGCTGTGGGGTCTTGCGGCCAAAGTTGCATGGCCAACTCGGGATCAATGGCGGCACTTGTGCGTCACAGGGATGTTGATGCATGCAGGGTATTTAGGCGGAGTGTGGGCTGCCGTCAAAGGCGGTCTTGGCGCGGGACTTTCTGCTCTGATCGTAGGTCTGCAGCCCGTCTTGACTGCGATTTGGTTGGCGTATCGCGGCGGACATGTTCACAAACGGCAATGGCAGGGGTTGTTGCTCGGTTTGACGGGGCTCACCTTGGTGATCGGCGACCGGATGGGTCAAGGCATCGTGACCCTCCAAAACGGCGCCTGGATTGTGCTTGCGCTATTGAGCATCACTGCAGGCACGCTGTATCAAAAGCGGTTTGTGAAGCCCTGCGATGTGCGGGGTGCCAACGCCTTGCAACTCGGTGCGGCGCTGCTTGTCACACTGCCGCTGGCTTGGCTAGAAACCGAGTCGGTGCGCTGGAACGCTGAATCAGTTGGGGCGATGGCTTGGTCGGTGCTGGCCTTAACCATGGGCGCCAGTTCGTTGCTGTACATGCTCATTCAGAGGGGCGCGGCCACATCCGTGGCGTCGTTGATGTATCTGGTTCCTCCGTGTACGGCAATTTTGGCCTGGATTTTGTTCGACGAACCACTGGGTTGGCAGGTGTTGATGGGTGTTGCAGTCACGGCTTGGGGTGTGTGGTGGGTCGTTAAAAATGGGACGAAATAAATGACGCGAAGAATTGCAGTGATTGCGGGTGACGGCATTGGCACCGAAGTAATGCCCGAGGGCTTGCGCGTTCTAGAAGCTGCGTGCAGCCGGTTCAATATTGAGCTTGCGTTCGATCACTTTGATTTTTCGAGCTGGGCGTATTACGAAAAGCACGGCAAGATGCTGCCAGACAACTGGAAGGAGTTGATTGGTGGGCATGACGCGCTATTTTTCGGGGCGGTAGGTTGGCCAGAAAAGATACCGGACCATGTGAGCCTATGGGGCTCATTGTTGTTGTTTCGGCGGGAGTTTGATCAGTATGTCAACTTGCGGCCCGCTCGTTTGATGCCGGGCGTGATTGCTCCTGTTGTGCGCCGCGATGGCAGTCCGAGACAGCCTGGAGAAATCGACATGGTCATCGTGCGCGAGAACACGGAAGGGGAGTACTCTGCCGTTGGTGGGCGCATGTTTGAAGGCACGGCACGCGAGATCGTCATGCAGGAGACTGTGATGACGCGCCATGGCGTGGACCGTGTGTTGAGATTTGCTTTTGAGACGGCCCGTAGCCGACCCAAGAAGCATCTCACGAGTGCCACCAAATCGAACGGCATTGCCATCACTATGCCCTATTGGGATGAACGCGTTGCGACGATGGCCAAAGAATATCCAGATGTCACCGTAGACAAGTTTCACATTGACATCTTGACTGCGCATTTTGTGCAGCGTCCAGAATTTTTTGACGTCGTCGTGGCTTCGAATTTGTTTGGAGACATCCTCAGCGATTTAGGACCTGCGTGCACGGGGACTATTGGTATTGCGCCGAGCGCGAACTTGAACCCCTCGGGTGAATGGCCTTCTCTGTTTGAACCAGTGCACGGGTCCGCACCCGATATCGCAGGGAAGGGGCTGGCCAATCCTATTGGACAAATTTGGTCGGCGGCCTTGATGCTCCAGCATTTGGGACACACAGATGCACACGACGCCATTTTGTCGGCAATCGAAAGCGCACTGGCGCCTGGCAGCGGAGCCCCGATGACGCCAGATTTAGGGGGTTCTGCGTCTACATCAGATGTTGGACAAGCGATTGCACAAGCGGTGTAGCTGGCGGTTGAATTGAAGGATGTACAATCGGCGGCGCTTTACAAAGAGAAATGTCTTTGATACCCGGTTCCATCGAGGCATCTGAGGCAAAGTATCGGTATAGTGCTGCACAGGCGCTTGACATTGCGTTGGCCGGGGTATTAAATCAACTTCGCTGCGCTTGTCGCGGCGCTTTTTTTGTGACCCCGCATTGGGTTCAGTTTTTCATAAAAGAATCAATAAACCGACGGTTGCCCCCCGCAACCGCAAAAAGGAGCTCTCGTGAACAAAGCAGAATTGATTGAAATCATCGCGACCGAAGCGGACTTGTCTAAAGCAGCCGCTGGCCGTGCCTTGGACGCTGCAGTTGCTGGTATCACCAAAGCCTTGAAAAAGGGTGACTCAGTCTCTTTGATTGGTTTCGGTACGTTTGCCGTCGGCAAGCGCGCTGCCCGCAATGGCCGCAACCCCCAAACTGGCGATACAATCAAGATCAAGGCAGCTAAGGTGCCTAAGTTCCGTCCAGGTAAGGGACTGAAAGACACCATCAACGGCGTCAAGAAAAAATAAATGGAATGCAGTGGGTGCTTAGCTCAGTTGGTAGAGCGGCGCCCTTACAAGGCGTAGGTCGGCGGTTCGAGACCGTCAGCACCCACCACTGATTCACAAAAATGCCCGCAGTGCGGGCTTTTTTGTGCCTGTCGGTGCAAAATCATTGGCCTGTGAATTGACCTGTTCGTTTCTCGAGCAGAGCCGCGACCGCTTCTTCATGGTCGCGCGTGTGGTGAGCAAGCGCTTGCATGGACGCCGATAGTTCAAGCAAGGCATCAAGGCTCTGTTGTTGTCCCTCTCGCATTAGTTTTTTGGTCATGCGCAAGACATCGGGGGGGTTGCAGACAATTCGGTTGGCGAGACTGTGCGCTGTCTCCATCAACTCATTGTGCGGGACGACCCGAGAGACCAAACCCCATTGCAATGCTGTTTGAGCATCGATCGCGTCTCCAGTGAAGGCCATTTCGCTGGCTCTGGCCATGCCAATTGCTCGGGGCAGAAGCCATGCGCCACCATCACCGGGGATGATTCCGACTTTGACAAAGCTTTCGGCAAATATGGCGCGCTCAGACGCAATTCGGAGGTCGCACATACAAGTCAAGTCGCACCCTGCACCGATGGCCGGGCCATTGACAGCGGCAATGGCAGGGACTTCGAGCTGTGCCATGGCTCTTGGAATGCGCTGAATGCCATGTCGGTACCCTTGGCGAATTTGGGCCGGCGTGCCACCAAACATCCCACTGCGTTCGCGCATATGCTTGACATTACCGCCCGATGAAAACGCACTGCCTGCGCCCGTCAAGATCACAGCTCTGACCTGGCTGTCGCTATTGATGCGTTGCACCGCATCCTCAAACGCTTCGATCATCTCTGGCTCAGATATGGGGTTTCTGGCTTCCGGCAGGTTCAGTGTGAGGATGACCGTGTGGTTTTGCAGTTCATAAAGCAAAGGGGATGGCATGCTCTGGCGCTCCATTCAGTGGTGGCTTTTAAAGTTGGATTGTGGCGGCTGAGTCCATCAAAGGGTGGCGCCAACGTGCCACTCATGTGGCTCGAGATTTCAGTGGATAATCAAGGGTTAGCCGCTCAATAACGGCCCTGTTCCAGTTTCAGCTAGAAAGCGCACGCGCATGTTTGAGTCAATTCGCAAAAACACCCGCATCATGGCCTTGTTGTTAGGCATAGTGGTGGTCCCGGCCTTCGTTCTGGTAGGTGTCAACGGGTACACCCAATACAGCGAGCGCAGCGAGCCCGTGGCCGAGGTAGGGACGGCGAAGATCACGCGAGACCAGTGGGAGCAAGCCCACCAGGCCGAAATTCAACGGATTCAGCGCTCCGCTCCCAACGTGGACCTCAAGCTGTTGGATAGCCCGCCGGCCCGCTATGCAACGCTGGAGCGTCTGGTTCAAGATTTGGTGCTTACGACAGCTCGCGATGAGAAATTGCTGACGGTCAGTGATGCGCAGCTTGCTCGCGCTCTCCTGCAACAGCCCGTGATCGCCTCACTGAGAGGTGCTGATGGGCAGTTGGATGCGCAAAAGTATAGTGACTTGCTGGCAGCCCAAGGCTTCACACCGGCTTCTTATGAGGCCAGTTTGCGTGCCTCTTTGGCGACGGATTTGGTGACCCAGGTTGTGACCAATACGACCGTCACGAACGCCAATGTGGAGCGGCCGATTTTGGAGGCTTTCTTTGAACGCAGGACGATCAGTACCAAGAACTTCGTGCCCGCCGATTTCAGGGGCAAACAATCCGTCACCGATGCCGAGATTCAAGCTTATTACGACAAGCACCCGCAGCTTTTCCAAGCACCAGAGGTCGTTGACGTTGAGTATGTGGTCCTGGATCAAACCCAAATTGCTGCGAATATCAAAATCGATGACGCCGAGCTTAAAAATTACTATGAGCAGAACAAGAGCCAGTTCGTTGCGCCAGAACGTCGGCGAGTTCGTCACATCTTGATTGAGGGGGGCGTGGATGAAAAAGGTCAGAGTGCCGCGAAGACGCGTGCAGAGGCCTTGCTCGCGCAGCTCAAAGCCAAGCCTCAAACGTTTGCTGAGGTGGCCAAGAAAGCATCACAGGATCCGGGAAGCGCCGCTCAGGGCGGAGACCTGGGCTGGGTTGAGCGCGGAGCCATGGTCAAGCCTTTCGAAGATGCCGCTTTCGCATTGAAGCAAGGTGAGATGTCCGGCTTGGTTCAAACAGAGTTCGGCTGGCACATCCTCGAGGTCATTGGCATTGAATCGTCCCAGCCCAAGTCTTTTGAGACCATGCGCGCTCAGCTGCTGGCCGAGGTTCAAAAAAGCAAGGCGCGGGTGAGCTACGCCGAACTGGCCGAAAAGTTCTCCAATATGGTTTACGAGCAGGCGACGTCGTTCGAGGCCGTCGCCAAGTCCATGAACCTTGAAATCAAGCGGCAAGCCGCGATGACGCGATCTGGTGCCCAAGGGGTGCTGGCGGATGCCAAGGTGCTGCGGGCTATTTTTGATCCTGAATCTCTGCGTGGGCAACGAAACACTGATGCCGTCGAAGTTAGCAATACGCAGATGATCTCAGCCCGCGTGACCCGCTACGAAGCGGCACACACCAAGCCACTGGCGGATGTCGTTCAGCAGGCGAAAGCGATGCTGCTCGAAGAGCGTGCCGCCGAGGCCGCTTGGCAAGCTGGAGATGAGGAATTGAAGCGTGCTCGTGCAGGAGAAAGCATCCAAGCGCTCAACAAACCAATCACGGTGTCGCGTGATGCGCCAGGCCAGTTGCCAGCGGCGGTGATGCGCTCGGCCATGGCCATGAAGGCCGATGCACTGCCCGCTTGGACAGGGGTTAATTTGGGCGCCGATGGCTATACCCTGATCAAACTGGACAAGGTAGAGGGCAGAGGCCGAGTCGAAACTGCCCGGTCTGCGAGTGAGTCTCAGCAGTTGGCGCAAACATACGCCGATGCCGAAAGCCAAGCTTATGTTGACCATTTGCGCGAGGTGCTCAAGACCAAAATCTTGGTTCCCAAGCCAAATGTGAGTGAAACCGACTAAACTCTACTGCTATAATTTCAGGCTCTGCGGTGGCTGTAGCTCAGTTGGTAGAGTCCCAGATTGTGATTCTGGTCGTCGTGGGTTCGAGTCCCATCAGCCACCCCACCAGTTAAAAAAAGCCCGGTTCGCCGGGCTTTTTTGTTGTGGTTTGACGCGGTTTTTAGTGTTGCGTGTAGCTTGGAGATACCAAGGCACGCAGGGCTTTAAAGCGAGCGTAGCGTGCCTGCAGTGTGACCTGTCGATTGGCTGCAGGGAGATAGGTTTTTGCGACCTCAGGCACGTAGCAGACCGCCTCCAGATCGCCCCCGGCTGCCAGGTAACCCAAGCGGGCAGCACCCAATGCAGCACCAGTTTCGGCTCCAGCGTGGATATTCAGTTGGACGTCAAAAGTGTCCGCAAGCAGTTGAGCCCACCAGTCGCTGCGTGCACCGCCGCCCACAAGCGACAGCGCTTGGAGAGGTTGACCGCTGTGAAGCGTTTGCATGCCGTCTAGCAATCCAAACCCAACCGCTTCTGCCACGGCATAGGCCAAGTCGGCGCGGGCGTGCTGCGATGTCAACCCTTGCCATGAACCCGTTGCCAATGGGTTATTCAAAGGGGAACGTTCGCCACTGAGGTAAGGCAAAAAAATGGGGGCAAGGGATCTGCTGGTGTCATCGATCGTGGAGGCCGCTGACATCAATTCGCTTTCGTGCTCAAAGCCCAAGATGCGCGTAGCCCATGAGACTGCGCTGGCTGCGCTGAGCATGACTGACATCTGGTGCCAGCAGCCAGGAATCGCATGACAAAACGCATGAACTGCTTGTGATGGATTGGGAGCATAGGCGTCTCCGCAGACGAAGACGACGCCTGAGGTCCCTAAAGAAACAAAGCCGTCACCTGGTTTGACCAGGCCCATGCCGATCGCGCTGGCAGCGTTGTCACCTGCCCCTCCA
This sequence comes from uncultured Burkholderiaceae bacterium, assembly GCA_964478285.1. Lineage (GTDB taxonomy): Bacteria > Pseudomonadota > Gammaproteobacteria > Burkholderiales > Burkholderiaceae_C > RS62. The sequence continues at coordinate 16,279 of CAYZHE010000013.1, read as the reverse complement.
GCGACAGGCACAGACTTTGGCATGCCCCAACGCTCAGTCCATTCGTGCAACAAATAACCCGATACTTCAGAGCCTTCGACCAACCGCGGCATGTGGGTTTCGTCTAAGCCACAAGCGCGCAACATGGTTGAGGACCATTCACGCCGTCCGGTGTCCAACCAAAGCGTGCCTGCTGCGTCAGACATCTCACTGACGGCTTCCCCCGTGAGCTTCAATCTCAACCAATCTTTGGGCAGCAAAACCTTGCGGGTTTGAGCAAAACATGCCGGTTCATGGGCTTTGACCCACAAAAGCTTGGGTGCGGTAAACCCTGGCATCGCCAAGTTGCCAGTGATTTCGCTCAAAAGAGGAACACAGACCTCGAGCTCTCGACATTCTTCGCCGCTGCGACCATCGTTCCATAAGATCGCAGGGCGAAGCACGTTGTGTGCACCATCCAATAAGACTGCACCGTGCATCTGACCGGATAAACCAATCCCCGCTACGCGACTTAAGGCTTCAGGATGTTGGCGTGACAGCTGGTCCATCACGTCTTCCAGCGCATTCCACCAGTCGGTCGGAGCCTGTTCGGACCAAAGCGGCTGTGGACGCTGCACAGTGAGCTTGGCGCCGACGGTCGCGATGGTTTTCTGCTGGGCGTCTATCAACAAAGCTTTGAGCTCTGAGGTGCCCAAATCTAAGCCTATGAATGTCGAATCCTTGAGTGAGGGCATCTGAGTGAAAGGGTCAATCTATGGAGCGTGGATACCCCGAGCAGGGAGCAGCCGAATCAGGCTGCGCCACGGAAGCGGTTTTGGGCTTGCTTTCGAAATTCAGTGGGCGTCATGCCCTTGATTTCTAGAAACCGACGGTTGAAATTAGCGACGTTGTTGAAGCCTACGTCGTAACAGATTTGCGTCACCAATTGCTCGGACTCCATGAGCAGCTGACAGGCCCGATTGATACGCACGCGGTTGACAAAGTCAGTAAAGGTGTTGCCGGTTGCCTTGCGGAAAAAGCGCGAAAAACGACTTTCGCTCATACCCAACTCAGAGGCTAAATCGGCAGCAGAAAGCGGTGCCGCCAAATCTGCAGTGATTCGGTTGACCAACGCGTTGATTGAATCACTGTCCTCGCTGTCATCGCTTTGGAGCTGGACATTTGATAACAACCGATAATCTGTGCAGTCTGCCAATTCACTCATAAACTCACAGAAGGCTGAAAAACGCGCAACGCCTTTGGATGCCTTGACTCGCTGCCAAGCGGCCGGCCCCTTTTGCTCTAATCCAAAAAATTCGATCCCGTGCTTGGCTCGATCCAGCAAGGGCAGAATCGACGCCAACTCTGGGATGGTTTGAGCCGCGTTAGCCAGGGGCGCATGTGGAAACTGAATCACCAAGTCGCGCAAAGGCACGCCACCTTCAGGCAGGTCCATGGAGACCCAGTTGTGGGGCAGGCGTGGCCCAGTCAAAACGATTTGCCCAGGCTGAAACTGACCGATCCAATCGCCTACGAATACCTTGCCTGAGGTTGCCGTGATGAGATGAAGCTCATACTCGTCATGAAAGTGCCACCTCGCCAAAGGGGTGGGAAAGCCATGCGACAGGCAACGGATAATGCCTGTCTCCTCTGGCGCCTCGTATCCCAATTCAGGTGAACGGGTGTAGTCACGCTCGAGTTCGGGCTTGAGCTGTCGAGGTTGAAGGCGCGCAGAATGAGGCATTGCGGAGATTAAAAGTGATGGACGTTCAGTGCAAGTTTCTCACAATGTAGCCATCAAGCGGCCGCTGCAGGGCAATGTTCTGCGACGAAAGCCTGAACGCGATTGAATGCACCTCGAACGCCTGAGGTCAGCCTTGGGTCACCCGCCAAATCCCCCCACAACGGGACATCTGCACAAAAAGCTGCAACGGCATCAGTTGATTCACACATGGCGTGAGCGACCTGAGGATCCATGGCTTGGTCTTGGTAGGCGTACTGGATTTGACCCCGGTGCCAGCGCAGCAGATAAGCCAAAAACAGGGCTGGCAGCATGGCGACAGCGGCGATCGACTCACCGCGGGCCAAACGCTCTCGAATCGTCGGCGCAATAAAGCCTGGTATCTTGCTGAAGCCGTCCATGGCGACGCGTTGGTTGGTATCTTGAATCGCTGCATTGCTGAAGCGGTCAAGCACCACATCGCGATAACGCATGAGGTCAATAGGGCAGGGCTTTTCGGGCGTGTCTAGAACTGGGATGGTGTCTTCTGTGACGTAGTCGAAAGCCATTTTGCGAATCTGAGGATCGAGCGTGCCTTCATGGATGTAGAGGTAGCCGATCAAGGTGCCTGCCCAAGCAATGCAGGAGTGGGTGGCATTGAGCAAACGGATCTTCGCCTCTTCATAGGCATCGACAGAGGTGACCATCTCAGCTCCGACCTTTTCCCAAGCCGGTCGACCGGCAATGAATCGATCTTCGATCACCCACTGGATGAAGGTTTCACCCATGAGGGCCGCCGGATCATCGATGCCAGTTGATGCGAGGACACGCTCACGCACATCCGGCGTGGGACGAGGGGTGATGCGATCCACCATGGCATTGGGGCTGGTGGTGTGGGTCTTCACCCAGTGCAGCAAATCCTCGTCACCGACGCGTTCGATGAACTCCAAGAGTCCGGCCCTGGAGCGGTCGCCGTTGTGGCGCAAGTTATCGCAATTCATGAGGGTGACTGGACCGCCTCCAGCAAACATGCGGGCGCGCAAAATGGCCGTTAAAGCACCATAGATGGTGGCGCCCGGTTTCCCTTGTTTAGCGGACTCCAAGTCAGATCGCAAATCAGCAAATGTCGCGATATCAAGGCGATTGTTGGCGTCTAGGTAGTATCCGGCCTCCGTCACCGTGAAGGAAATGATCTTGGTATTTCCATCAGCACCCTGCTGAATCAATGCCTTTAAATCTGGCGTGTACGGGATCACTTTCTTGATTGACGTGATGCGCTCGTAATGATGCTCACCGGCTGGTGAGATGGTTTCGAGTGTGTAGGCGCCGTCTTGAGCGACCAGTGCGGCAACGGTATCAGCCATGTCGTCACGGATGTTGCCGCCAGCGAGTGCCCACGTGGAATCCCCAGACTCACGCAACGCGTGCAGATAGACTGCTTGGTGCGCTCTGTGAAAGGAGCCGAGTCCGATGTGAAGGATGAAGTTCATAGGAAATTAAAAAGTGAGTTGTTTGGACAATGATGGGATTCAAAGGTCGAAATGAGTGGGCATCATCACCACGTCGCGTATCGTCATCCCTCGAGGGCGGGTCAACATAAAAACCACCACTTCGCCGACCTCAGCCGCATCAAGTAGGCTTCCGGTCGCCTTGGCTTGCGCAAGTTTTTCCGCAGGCCAATCGGCCAATAGAGCAGTAATCACCGGCCCTGGTGAAATTGATCCAACCCGGATGTTGTGTTTGAAGACTTGTCGACGGGTCGTTTGGACGAAGCAGTCGATTGCCCATTTAGAACTTGCGTAAACCGGTTCCCAAGGGGTCGGAAAATGAGCGGCAAGAGAGCTGGTGACGATGATGTCTCCACCGCCAGATTCGCTCATGTAGCGCACAGCGTCACGCACATTCTTCATCACCACGTTCACGTTGAGTTGAAGCATTCGGTCAATGCTGTCATGGCTCGCGTCCACCAGATTCCCGCCGACATAAAGTCCTGCATTGGCATGAAAAATATCAATGCGAGGGACGCAGGCCAATATCCGCGGAAAGAGGTCTGCGCACTGCGCGTTATCCAGTAAATCCGCTTGTATCGTGCTGAGTTGGTCCGGGTATGTCGCCTTCAATTCAGCCAGTGCCTCAGCATCCCGATCGACGATCACCGCGTGAGCGCCCTCGGCCATCAAAGCTTTGGCGCTGGACAAACCAATGCCGGAAGCCCCGCCGGTCACGACTGCAGTTTTGCCTTGAAGAGATATGGCCATGGTGGTGATCTGAAGGATTGAATTTAGTGGATTTGAACGATTCTTCCTTGTGCATCAAACCAATGCGCTTGAGATGCATCGATCGATACGCTGACGGCGTCGCCCATGCGGAGTGTGCTGCGCTCAGATTGACGCGAAACCAATTGGGCGCCCTCATGCGTGGTGACATAGATCAGCGTCTCTGCCCCCAGCGCCTCGATCAGTTCGACCCGCCCCGCAGCGTCGGATGTTGCGTCGCTGACACGCACGTTCTCCGGGCGAAGGCCAATGGAGCCTCCGAGTGCTGAGGCGGGGGCAGCCTGGCGAACCGAGAGCGGCAATTGCTCCAAGCTCACGACATTCATCTGGGGGGTCCCGATGAACTGTGCAACAAATTGGTTCGCAGGGCGGTCATAGAGCTCCAGCGGTGTACCTACCTGTTCGATGACTCCATCGCGCAACACCACCACGCGGTCAGCCAGGGTCATGGCTTCTACTTGATCGTGCGTCACATAAATGGTTGTCGCGCCTAAGTCTCGGTGCAATTTGGCGATTTCGACCCGAGTCTGACCGCGCAGCGCTGCATCCAAATTGGATAAGGGCTCGTCAAACAAAAAGACTTTGGGTGCGCGAACGATGGCACGACCAATCGCAACGCGTTGGCGCTGCCCGCCCGACAGTTCCTTGGGAGTGCGATGCAGGTATGGCGTGAGGTTGAGGATGTCGGCTGCACGTGTGACCTTTTCGCTGATTTCAGCCTGAGGCACATTGGCCAACTTGAGCGCAAAGCTCATGTTGTCGTACACGCTCATGTGTGGATAAAGCGCATAACTTTGGAAAACCATGGCCAAGTCGCGTTTGCTAGATGGTTCATGTGTGATGTCCCTACCATCCAGTGAAAGCTGGCCGCCATCGATGTGCTCTAACCCGGCGATCAAACGCAGCAAGGTTGATTTGCCACAGCCCGATGGACCAACAAAAACGATGAACTCGCCTTGGTTGATGGACAGGTCAATGCCTTTGATGGCGCGCAAATCGCCAAAGTATTTTTCGATGCCTTGAAGGTTGAGGTATGACATAAATTTGAATCCGATATTAGGAGCGATTGCGAGTCGCAGGTTATTTCACAGCGCCAAAGGTAAGTCCTTGCACCAACTGCTTTTGGCTGAACCAGCCAAAAACAACGATGGGCGCAATTGCCATAAAAGAAGCGGCTGATAGCTTTGACCAAAACAGGCCCTCGGGGCTGGAGTAGCTGGCGATCAATGCCGCTAAAGTGCCGGCTTTTGCAGCAGACAAGTTGAGCGCCCAAAATGCTTCATTCCAAGACAACACCAAGCACAACAAACCCGTTGAGGCGATGGTTCCCATGCCCAGGGGCAGCAGCACTTGTCGAAACTCCTGCCACAGGTTTGCGCCATCCATGCGTGCAGCCTCCAAGATTTCATGCGGGATTTCTTTCAAACCTGAATAAAGCATCCACACCATGATGGGCAGGTTGGAGAGCGTAAAGATGATGATCAGCCCTAGCTGCGTGTCGAGCAAGCTGGTTTTTTGCGCCAACACATAGATTGGAACCAGCGCACCCACAGCGGGCATCATCTTGGTCGATAGCATCCACATCAACATGTCTTTGGTGTGCTTCGACTTGAAAAATGCCATGGAGTAGGCAGCGGGAAACGCAATCATTAAACCCAGAACGGTGGAGCCCACGCTCGTGACCAGAGAGTTCTTGGCGTAGAGGAGGTAGTCACTGCGCTCTTGGACTTCTATGAAGTTTTCCAAGGTTGGGGTGAACGACCACAGTGGAGGAACCGCGATGGCTTGCAGTTCGGTTTTGAATGCAGTCAATACCAGCCAACCCAATGGGAAGAACAGCAGCAGACTGATGATCCAAGCTGCGCTAATGCGCACCCAATGCCAAGGCGAAACAACTGGTTTGTGGCGAATCGTCATACTTGGCTCACTTGTCTAGGTTTTTGCCGACCATGCGGATCAAGAAGATCGCGGCGATGTTGGCAAGAATGATGGCGAACACAGCGCCAGCCGAGGCAGCACCTGCGTCAAAATTCAGCAAGGCTTGTTTGAATATCAAGAACGCCAAGTTCGTCGAGGCATCGCCTGGTCCACCGCCAGTGGTGGTAAAGATCTCTGCAAAAACTGAAAGCAAGAAGATCATTTCGATCATCACCACCACAGCAATGGAGCGGGAGAGGTGCGGCAAGTACAAGTAGCGAAGTTGCTGCCAGTAGTTGGCCCCATCCATGCGTGCAGCCTCCAGCTGCTCGCGGTCCATGCTTTGCAATGAAGTGATGAAAATCAATGTCCCAAAAGGCAGCCACTGCCAGGTCACCATGATGATGATTGACAACAAGGGGAAGTCACTGAGCCAGTTGATTGGCTCCGCTCCGAAGAACATTGAAACCTGGGCGAGTACGCCGTAGATCGGGTTCATCATCATGTGCTTCCACAGCAGCGCATTGACGGTCGGCATCACGAAGAACGGTGAAATGAGCAAAATGCGCACGATGTTGCGCCCGGGAAATGGAGCATCAATCAACAGTGCAATACCAATCCCCATCACCACAGAGCAAAGCACCACACTGCCCAACAACAGCAGGGTGTTGATCACAGATGTCGAGAATGAGGGATCTGTGATGAAGAATTCGTAATTTTCTAAGCCTGCAAAGCCACTGACTTCGGGCTGCAAAAGGTTATATCGGATGACGGAAAAATAAAGCGTCATCAACAACGGAACAATCATCCAAAGCAGCAATGACGCCACCGCAGGTGTCAGCAGCAATCGGGGTAAAAGACGGTTCATAACAGGCGCCTGACTGAATTCGCTAGATGCCCAACGGGACAGCAACGATCATTAAAAGAGCGGGGTGACCAAGCGGATCAATCACCCCACTGAAACAACCCAAATTGGGCTGAAGAACCCATTGGAGAAGAACACATCACATGAGCACCAGCGCTGCGCATGACAGCGCTGGCCTCATTTGCGGAGATCACTTGTAGTAACCAGCGCGCTTCATTTGGCGATCAGCAGCTTCCTGACCAGCCTTCAAAGCGGCGTCCACTGACTTTTTGCCAGCCAACGCAGCGCTCAACTCTTGACCCACCGCGATACCAATGGCTTGGAACTCAGGGATGGCCGCAAACTGCACGCCCACGTAAGGTGACTTGGGCAGGGTGCTGTCATTGGGGTTGGCGGTGTCGATAGCCGCTTTTTCAGCAGCGGCAAACACAGCGGCTTTTTGGAACTCTGGGTTGGCGTAGGTGCTCTTGCGAGTACCGGTAGGAACGCGTGCCCAACCGTTGGTTTTCGCAACCAACTGGATGTAGTCCTTAGAGGTCGCCCAGGTCACAAACTTTTGTGCTGCGTCGGCCTTTTGAGTGCCTGCTGGGATAGCCAAAGCCCATGCCCACAACCAGTTGGCACCTTTGGGGGTGACTTTGGTCGGTGCTTGTGCGAAAGCGACTTTGTCAGCAACTTTAGACTGCTTGGGGTCCGTGATGAAAGATGCCGCAATGGTCGCATCGATCCACATGCCGCACTTGCCTTCGTTGTACAGCGCCAAGATTTCGTTGAAGCTGTTGGCGGAAGAACCGGGAGGGCCGTACTTGTTCATCAAGTCAACGTAAAAGTTGATGGCGTCTTTCCATGGCTTGGATTCCAACTGGGGCTTCCAGCTCATGTCAAACCACTGGCCACCGAAAGTGTTAACCATGGTGGTCAAGAAAGCAGCGTTGTCGCCCCAGCCTGGCTTGCCGCGCAGACAAATGCCATACACGCCGTTCGCAGGGTCGTGGATCTTAGATGCCAATGCGGCAACTTCGTCCCAAGTTGGATTGTTTTTGACTTTGATGCCAGCCTTGTCAGTCAAGTCTTTGCGGTACATCAACATGGAGCTTTCGCCGTAGAACGGAACCGCGAACATCTTGCCGTCGACAGACAGGCCATTGCGCATGGCTGGCAACAAGTCGTCAGCATCGTAGGCGGCGTCGCCCTTGATTTCCTTCAACCAGCCCTTTTTGCCCCAGATCGGTGTTTCATACATGCCGATGGTCATGATGTCGAACTGGCCGCCTTTGGTGGCGATGTCAGTCGTCACGCGCTGGCGCAACACGCCTTCTTCCAAAGTGACCCACTTGACGGTGATGCCAGGGTTTGCAGCTTCGAAGTGCTTGGTCAGCTTCTGCATTTCGATCATGTGACCGTTGTTCACGGTGGCCACGACCAGTTCAGTTGCTGCTTGAGCAGCACCTGTCGCCAGCATGGCTGCAGCGACGGTAGAGATCAAACGAAATTTCATAAATGTCTCCCAGAGATTGAGGATGGTGATCAACGGACTTTTCAATCCGTGGGGCGAATTCTGGAGAACTCTCATGCGTATGTAGGTACGAATTCGGCAGACATATGTATTTTCATGCATTTAATGGTTAGTATTTTCCCTAAATAGTGCATGAAAGTTTATATTTATCGTTTTTGTTCTTGAGTGGCGCAAAATTGGCAAAAAAAAGCCACGCACATGGCATGGCTTGCAAGAAACAGTGGATTGGTCTAGTCGAGGTGGTTCAACAGCACAAGCTTGCCTTGGACCTGCCGGTTTTTCATTCGGTCGTAGGCCTGATGCAGGGCGCTCATGGGCAAGGTCCCGTCCATCACTGGCTTTACTTTGCCCTCAAGATACCACTTGGCCAGCTCTTGCATCATGGCTGCATTGGCTTTGGTTTCCTGCCGCGCATAAGCACCCCAAAATACGCCAACCAAGGACGCGCCTTTGAGGAGGGGCAAATTGAGTGGCAGTTTGGGAATAGGTCCGCCAGCAAAACCGACGACGAGATAGCGCCCGCGCCAAGCGATGGAGCGGAAAGTAGGCTCAGCCCAATCGCCGCCAATGGGGTCATACACCACATCCGGTCCTTTGCCACCGGTGAGAGATTTGATCTGGTCGCGCCAGGAGCCTCCGGGTGAGTGCTCGGTGTAGTTGATGGTGTCATCGGCACCGATTTTTTTGCACAAAGCGCACTTTTCATCAGAGCTCGTGGCCGCGATGACGCGAGCACCATGCGCCTTAGCGATTTGAATGGCTGCAGTCCCAACACCGCCCGCAGCACCTAAAACCAACACTGTCTCACCGGGCTGGAGAGCGGCACGGTCAATGAGCGCGTGGTATGACGTCGCATAAATCATGATGAACGCCGCTGCATCGGCCATATCGAATGCATCGGGCAAAGGCATACAAAGCGACGCGTCAACGACGGCGTGGGTGGCAAATCCACCAGTGCCATTGAGGCAGGCCACGCGTTGCCCCACTCGCCATTGGGTGACGTTGGGGCCAACGGCATCGACGACGCCAGCAAATTCGGACCCAGGCACAAATGGCAGGGGTGGCTTCATCTGGTACTCGTTGCGAACGATCAGCAAGTCCGGGTAGTTGACGCTGGCGGCGTGGATCTGGATGCGCACCTGACCTTCGCCTGGCGCCGGGGTTTCCATGGTTTGCCACGTCAGTGCCTGTTCGCCGATGGGGTCTTCACATAGCCAAGCTTGCATGTCATGTCCTCGAGTGATTTTGCTGAGATTTGTGTCGCCGATGATAGGTAACTGAGTAAATGCTGCAATGTACCGAGCCCATCAGGCTGTCTCGATAGAGACGATGAACCAGCCCGCGCGCACCGTGCTGGAGCTCACATTTGTGGCACCAGTCAAAGCTTGAAAAACAGTCTGCGGCCCTACAATCCAGCATATGAGAATCCTCCTATCCAATGATGACGGCTACCAAGCCAAGGGCCTCCTAGCTTTAAGGGAAGCCCTGGTGTCCATGGCCGATGTCGTCACGGTCGCGCCGGAAGTCAACAATAGCGCCAAGTCCAATTCACTCACCCTGCATGATCCGGTGTACATGCGAGAAGTCTCACCGGGGTTTTATTACGTCACGGGCACGCCCGCGGACTGTGTTCATATCGCGCTCACGGGCGGTGTTGAGGCATTGCCTGATTTGGTGGTGTCGGGCATCAACAATGGTGCCAACATGGGCGATGACACCATCTACTCGGGTACGGTGGGCGCAGCGATGGAGGGCTACTTGTTTGGCATCCCCGCCATCGCATTTTCACAGGTTGAGCGCGGTTGGGAGAACCTCGACGCAGCAGTTGATGTGGCGGTGGAGTTGGTCCAATACCAGCTGGCCCGAATTCAAGAGGCCAAGGCTCAGGCCCAGCTGATTGAGCCTTGGCTACTCAATGTCAATGTGCCCAATCGGCGCAAGTCTGATATGCAAGGTTTTCAGATTGCGAGGCTGGGAAGGCGGCACGCTGCCCAGTCCGTGATTCGGCAGGACAACCCCAGAGGTGAAACCATGTTTTGGATTGGAGCGGCGGGTGATGCCAAGGACGCAGACCCTGGCACCGACTTTCATGCAACTTCTCATGGATTTGTCAGCGTGACGCCACTTCAAGTTGATCTGACTGACCACGCGCATCTTAAATATTGGGCTGGGATGGCCAATGCACTGTCCCCGCGTTGATATCCCTTGATATGTATGGCTGAACAGACTCCCAAGCGGCGATTCCCAGCGACGGTCCCCTCGGGGAGTACGTCGGTCGTGGGACCCAAAACCACATGGAGCAGCCGTGGGAGCGGGAGCTCCGTCGCCCCACAGGTCCCAGGCCTGCTTGCGGGTGCAAGACAAGCGGTCCCCGTTGAGCGTGCCTTTGGGCTTGGGCTGGACTCCCAGGCCGTGCGCACAGCGATGGTACAAAAGTTGCGCCAGCAACCTCACATGCACGAATCTGTGTTGGCTGCTATGGCTCAGGTCCCGCGACACCTGTTTGTCGAGTCCGCGCTTGTGAATCAGGCGTACGCAGACACCAGCCTACCCATCGGGTGGGGCCAAACGATTTCCAAGCCGAGTGTGGTCGCGCGGATGCTGTCTCTGTTGCCGTTTGACGCTCAGGGCCGCGTAGGCAAAGTCCTTGAGGTGGGCACTGGCTGTGGGTATCAAGCGGCGGTCTTGTCGCGCATCGCAAGACACGTGGTGACGGTCGAGCGGGTTGAGGGTCTCTACAAGTCGGCCCGACAGCACTTGGCTCAAGCCAATATCGCCAACGTGCAAAGCGTATTCGGCGATGGCATGCGCGGGCATGGACCCAGCGCGCCCTTTCAGGCCATTGTCGCAGCTGCAGGCGGCGAGGATGTCCCCAAGGCATGGCTGAATCAACTGGCGATTGGTGGGCGGCTTATTGCGCCATTTGTCAACGCGCGAGGAGGGCAGAGCTTGGTGATCATCGATCGAACAGAAAGCGGGTTGCAACAGACTGAGTTAGAGGCGGTTTTGTTCGTCCCTTTAAAATCAGGGTTGTTACACGGTTGAATCAGCGCCGAAGGGCTGATTGGCTAGCAAGTGCGACGCACGTTTCATCTAAGGACAGGTAGGCAATGCACAATAGCGCGATGAAAAATCGTTACACAAGAGTGATGTTGGTGGTGATCGCTGCGGCAGTTTTGGCTGCTTGCTCGTCAACCAAGGTGCGTGGGCCGGCACCCGTCGTTGCTCGTGATGTGAATCTAGGCAGCAAGCCAACACCGCCGGGATACCACCGTGTTCAAGCAGGCGAGTCATTGGTGGCTATTTCTCGCCTTTACAGTGTCGATTGGAAGGACATGGCGCGCTGGAACAACCTGAGCGACCCCAATCGTCTAGAGGTAGGTCAACTGCTGGCCTTGAGCGGTTCTTCTGAGCCCCCCAAAGCTGCTCCGCGTGCTGAGTCCAATGGTGTTGTGGTTCGCCCCATTTCGAACAGCGATGCGACGCCTGTGCAGCCCAAAGAGGCAGCCCCTGAGCCCGTCGAGAAGGTGGCTGAAAGTACTCCTTCTGCGGCTGCCTTAAAGTTGATTTGGCCAGCCGACGGACCTATCGTTGGCCAGTTTGATGGCAACAACAACAAAGGGATTGGCATCGGCGGTCAACTCGGCGCTCCCGTCTTGGCAGCAGCCGATGGCCGTGTGGTGTACGCTGGCTCAGGATTGCGCGGATACGGTAATTTGGTGATCATCAAGCACGACGATACGTTCCTCACAGCCTACGCCCACAATCAAGCACTGTTGGTCAAAGAGGATCAGGCGATCAAGCAAGGTCAGCGCATCGCTGAAATGGGAAATTCAGAGTCAGACGTGGTGAAGCTTCATTTTGAAGTTCGCCAACTGGGCAAGCCAGTGAACCCTTTGAATTACCTTCCCAACAAGTAACTGGCACGACGCGCCAAACGCCGCTGTGGGGATTGCGCAGCGGCTTTTTTTTGAATCAGACCAACATGCATGAGCCCGAAGAATTGAACCAGAGTTTTGCCTCTCAGCCTGAGCGGCCAACTGGCGTTCCGCCTGACGCATTGTGGGTGCAAGGTCTGGATATGGATGCCCAAGGCGTAGCGCATCGTGATGATGGCAAAGTCGTTTTCATTGATGGCGCTCTGCCCGGTGAGTGGGCGAGCGTGCAAATACAGCGACGCAAAAACAATTGGGAAAAAGGCCAGGCCACTGACCTCCACAGCCAGTCGACTTTGCGTGCAGAGCCGGGCTGTGCTCACTTTGGCTTGCACGCGGGTGCTTGCGGTGGTTGCAAGATGCAGCATGTCCACGCGGCTGCACAGGTCGCGATCAAGCAAAGGGTGCTTGAAGACAACTTGTGGCACTTGGGCAAGGTCAAGCCTGAGCGGATTTTGAGGGCGATTGAGGGTCCTGCCTGGCATTACCGCCATCGTGCGAGGTTGTCGGTCCGCTACGTGGCCAAGAAAAATGACGTCTTGATCGGGTTTCACGAGCGCAAGAGCAGATACGTTGCTGATATGCAGCAGTGTCCCGTTTTACCTAAGCACATGAATGCGCTGCTGCGGCCCTTGCGGGCATTGATCATGGGGTTGGATGCAAGAGAACAGTGCCCGCAAATTGAGATGGCGGTTGGCGAACGAGTGACAGCACTGGTTTTGCGTCACTTGGCCCCTCTCAGCGATGCTGATTTGCATGCGCTCAAGGCATTTGCTCAGCAGCATGGCGAACGTTTGGCTACCCGCATTGAATGGTGGCTTCAGCCCAAGGGACCAGAAACGGTTCACTTGCTCGATGCCCGTGCGACCAGTGACTTGGCATATGAGTTGCCCGAATTCGGGGTACACATGCCCTTTAAACCAACCGATTTCACGCAAGTGAATCCGCACATCAACCAAGTGTTGGTCAGCCGTGCGTTGCGCTCACTCGATGTGGCTCCAAATGAGAGAGTGATCGACTGGTTTTGCGGCCTAGGCAACTTCACGTTGCCTCTGGCAACGCGAGCGGCGGAGGTGCTAGGTATTGAAGGCAGTGAGGTGTTGGTCCAACGTGCCAAGGACAACTGGCAGGCATTTTCAAAAAGCCGCGCGGGTGTTGCTCCTGCTGAGTTTGCAGCGCGCAATTTGTTCGAAATGACGGGTGCCGATGTGGTCGCGTACGGAGCTGCAGACAAATGGTTGGTTGATCCTCCGCGCGAGGGCGCGTTTGCCTTAGCCAAAGCGCTGGCGGAATTGCATCAAAACGCTGATTTGCGCGGGAACTGGTTACCCCCTAAGCGCATCGTCTATGTGAGCTGCAACCCCGCAACTCTGGCAAGGGATGCCGGCTTGCTGGTCCATCAGGCTGGCTACGTGTGTCAATCCGCTGGGGCAGTGAATATGTTTCCACACACCGCCCACGTCGAAAGTATGGCTGTGTTCGACTGGGTTGGCTGAATGTTTGGCAAAGTTCCCATAAAAAAACCGCGCCTAGGCGCGGTTTTTTTAACTTAGGCGAGGGATCAATCGCGTTCGCCGCCAAATATGCCTAGCAGCATCAGCAGGTTTTGGAACACGTTCACAATGTCCAAATAGATCGCTAATGTCGCTGAGATGTAGTTGGTTTCGCCGCCATCAATAACACGCTTGATGTCCACCAACATGAAGGCACTGAAGATCGCGATCGCGATCATGGACAGCACCATCATCCCAACTGAGCTGCCGACGAACATGTTGATGACCATGCCAACCAACAAGACGATCACGCCAACAAACAGAAACTTTTGCAGGCCAGACAAATCTCGCTTGATCACTGATGCCAGTGAGGCCATGGCAAAGAACACGCCAGCGGTTCCACCAAACGCAGTCATGATCAATGACGCGCCATTCGAATAGCCCAAGACGAAGGCGATGAGCCTTGACATCATCAAGCCCATGAAGAATGTGAACGCCAACAACACCCATACACCGGTGGCTGAGTGCTTGGTTTTCTCAATGGCGAAGATGAATCCAAACGCCGCAGCGAGGAACAGAATGATGGACAAGCCGCCGCCCATCGCTGCAGTGATGCCGGTGCTGACACCGAACCAAGCGCCAAGTACGGTTGGGATCATGCTGACGGCTAGCAGCGCGTAGGTATTTCGAAGTACCCGATTGCGCTCTGCGCCATCAAGAGCTCGGCCAAACGGGCTGCTGGTTACTCTGGTGTTCATGTGGAATTCCTTTCAATTTCAACGAACATAGAGCGCAGTTTAGACGGGCTTTGTGTCTGCGGTGTAAAGCCCTCTAATTCACCAGTGTTTTGAGGCTTTATGGGCGCCAGATTCCGAGCCTAAAATAGGGGATTGTTTTGTAACCAAGGATGCTACTCATGAAGACCAAAGCTGTATTGCAAGCTGCTGACGTGAATGCCGTTATTCAGGCTGCCCTCAAAGAAGCAGAAAGCAACCATTGGGCGGTCACGATTGCCGTCGTCGACGACGGTGGCAATCTGCTTGGATTGACCCGGATGGACGGCTGCCCCCCTGTGTCTGCCCACATTGCGCCCGGCAAGGCGGTGACGTCTGCGATGGGCTGGCGCGAGTCTGGCGCGTACGAGAAGGTGGTCAACGATGGTCGCTTTTCGTTTTTGAGTGTTGGCGTGTTGCCCGCCGTTCTCGAGGGTGGAGCACCGATCATGGTGGATGGTCAGTGCGTTGGTGCAGTGGGTGTCAGTGGGGTGAAATCCAATGAAGATCTGCAAATCGCCAAGGCTGGGATTGCGGCGCTGAATTTGGCTTGACGCTTCTTTAGTGCTGTCCCGTTGAGGTTATCGAGCCGCTGCTTAGACAGCGGCTTTTTCGCATCAAGGAGTCTTATGCTTGCATTCAGTTTGGCCACGGTCATCGGGCTTGTGGCTTTGTGGTGGACCGCAGAGCGGTTTGTCGACGGGGCTGTGGGGTTGGCTCTGCATTGGCGAATGCCGCCGTTGCTGATTGGCATGTTGATCATGGGCTTCGGCACCTCAGCACCTGAGTTGGTGGTGTCGGTTTCGGCCGCGATGAATGACAGTGCTGGCCTCGCGCTTGGGAATGCGTTTGGCTCAAACATTGCCAACATTGGCCTCATCTTAGGGCTGACTGCAGTGCTCAGCCCTATCCAGGTGCAGTCTCAAATTTTGCGAAGAGAATTGCCTGTGCTGTTGGCGGTCACAGGTGGACTGGCGTGGCAGATGCAAGACGGTGTGCTTTCTCGCGCCGAGGCTTGCGTACTCTTGCTGTTGCTCATTGCGTTGATGGTGTGGTCCGTTTGGCAATCGCGCCAAGGGCCTGATCATTTGGCTCACGACGTGAACGCCGAAACAGACACCATTGCAGCAGGGACTGTGAATCCAAAGCGCAGCGGGTTTCAGGTCGCTTATGGCCTGGTCGGTCTGATTGTCAGTGCACAGCTGTTGATTTGGGGCGGCGTTGGGCTTGCTCAGGCATGGGGTGTGAGTGAGACGGTGATCGGCTTGACAGTTGTCGCGGTAGGCACTTCATTGCCAGAATTAGCAGCGTCGATTGCAGCTGTTCGCAAGGGTGAGCATGATTTGGCATTCGGCAATGTATTGGGATCAAATTTATTCAATACCTTAGGCGTGGTGGGCGTGGCAGGTATGGTTTCGTCCATCAATATTGATCCTGTCTTGCTGCAGCGCGAGGTTTGGGTGTTGCTGGCATTGACGGCCTCCTTGTTTGTGATTGGCTACGGCTGGCGCAAGCCCGTTGGACGCGTGAACCGATTCGAAGGTGCGTTGCTGCTGGTTGCGTACGCGGTATATGTCGGCGCACTGATCCCCTGATGCCCGCCGGTTCATCGCTCATGTCACCGCGAATGGTGTGACACTAGGACTTACCCTAGTTTTGCTGGTTAAAGCTGCCTTCCATAAGTTAGCTGTAAGCCAAATTAAAGACATTCGGTCTGTCTTATTGCGTGCGAGTTCAACTTGCGTGCATGTTGACTCAAACCGCAGTGTCTTTCACTGCACATTCGAAGTAACTTTAAGGAGATGACCGGTATGCAAGACAGCACA
>CAYZHE010000012.1:0-63036 GCA_964478285.1 uncultured Burkholderiaceae bacterium | reverse complement strand
TTTTCGATGTCGCGCTACAGCCGCTGGGTCGAGAAACAAGTCAACAAAGGCAAACAACGCTAAAGGATTGAGATCGTGTCTGATCCCATCATCACATTTGAAAAAGTCAATAAATGGTATGGCAACAACTTCCACGTGTTGCGCGATATCGATTTAGAAGTTCAACGCGGCGAACGCATTGTCATTTGCGGTCCATCAGGATCTGGCAAATCAACACTCATTCGGTGTGTGAACCGCTTAGAAGAACATCAGCAAGGGCGCTTGGTTGTTGACGGCACTGAACTCAGTGACGACGTCAAGGCCATTGACCGTGTCCGCAAAGAAGTCGGCATGGTATTCCAGCAGTTCAATTTATTTCCTCACTTGACTGTCTTGGAAAACCTCACCCTGTCTCCGATGTGGGTTGGGAAGCTGCCCAAAAAAGAGGCTGAAGAGCGCGCGATGCAGCAACTCGAGCGCGTGCGCATCGCCGAACAGGCGGGCAAGTACCCCTTGCAGCTATCCGGCGGGCAGCAACAGCGCGTGGCAATTGCTCGAGCTTTGTGTCTAACCCCTAAAATCATGCTGTTTGATGAGCCCACGTCTGCGCTTGACCCAGAAATGATCAAAGAAGTGTTGGACGTGATGGTCGAACTCGCTGACCAAGGCATCACCATGCTTTGTGTCACGCACGAAATGGGCTTTGCGAAGGCTGTTGCGGACCGAGTGATATTCATGGATCAAGGGCAAATCGTGGAACAAAACAATCCCCACGACTTTTTTGATCATCCCCAGAATGAGCGCACGCAAGATTTTTTGTCAAAGATCATTGGTCATTGATGCTGTGTTCACTAAAAAAACGGGCCAATCGGCCCGTTTTTTTTGCGCAGAGATGTTCACAACCCACGTGGAGGATCGAAAGGCAAACCCGCTGACTTGACCACGTTAGGCAGCTGAACGCTAGTGCTGGCTTGCAACTGCGCCGCTCTTTTCCAAGCAGCTTGAGCGGCAAGCGGATCGTCAACCGCCTCTGCCACCGATGCTTTGAGCAACCAGACCCTAGCGCCGAGTTCGTCAGGGACCGAGCCTCGCTTAAGCAGCGCATCTATCGCTTTTTGCGTTTTGCCCCACAAACCTTGGTGAGCCCAAGCGCTGATGGCCATGTACTGCACCCAAGGATCATCGACATGGGTATCAATGAGCTCTTGTACCCAAGCCAAAGCTTCCTTGGTGAGGTGAGGCATCAAGGGCTCTAGCGCATCCAACCACTCGCGGCGCTGACGTGTGCCCAACTCATCGAATTGGGCATCCATCAAGCGAAGCCGTTTGAACAAATCAGCTGCCAAATTTGGCCCCTGTTCCTCGGGCGTAGCCAGCAACCAACGCCGTTGCACGTAGGCGCATAAAACGTCTGGCGTTGTGTGGCGCGCGCGATCCAACGAAGCCCACAGACTACCGAGCTCAGACTGGGTGCTCGATTCCCGCAATGCGGTGGATGCCAGAGCAGCGTACAAACTCTCCGAAGCCCTAGCGCTGAAAGCGTTCAACTTGGCCAGTGCCTTCATCGCCTCCAGCGCTTGGTGAGATTGTCCAAGCGCCCGCGCCAAACGCAGCTTCATGCGCCAAACTTGAACTCTCTTGGCTGCGTTTTGCGGCAATTCCTTGAGTCGGCGCTGTGCAACAGACCAATTTTGATCTTGCAGCGCCCACTCCACAGCGCGCAATTGCAGCGCTTCTTGGGCGATTCCTGCGCCTTCACCCTCCGGCACCGCTAAGGCCGCTTGCATTGCTGATTCAGCCTGCTCAGACTGGCGGGTCGATCGAGCCACTTCTGCCAATACCCAGTTGGACATCACTTCTAGAGTTTGCATCCGTGGCCAGCGAACACCATCCTCGTGAGACACCCGGTGGAGCGCAGTCAATGCCTCACGCGCTGCATCCTGGGCTCGAGTATGTTTGCCTGCCAGCAGATGGGTGATGCTGTCCAGTACCGCTGACCACACATGCCGCTCCTGCTGACGCTGGCGCCAGGCCTTGGCCTGGTGCGCTGATTGGCGAACGCGATCCCACAATCGAACCACACTGACCAACACCCACACACAGAAAAGCAGACCCACCAAAACCGCATTCAATGAGATATCCAACCGTGTGCCATACCAAAACAATGACACCACACCTGGGTTGTCGAGTACGGTAGCGAAACCCACGGCCAGCAGTGCTACCCATATTAATCCGACGCTTGCTCTCATGACCGCCCCTTATTTAGCGATGGAGGCCAATGCCCGCAAACTGCGTTCAGGCTTGGGCAACACCATCTGATCCAAGGCCTCTTTCACACCACTGAGTTCACTGAGGGTGCGTTGCACAGGGGCTTGCTCTAACTGCGCAAACTGATTGATACCATTGATCACCACATCCAAATCTTGGCGCGCCAATTCGGTTCGGCCATTCAACACCGATACACGCACAGCCAGCAAGCGCAGCTGCAATTGTTGACTCAAAAACTGAGCTTGCTGGGGCTGCAGCGTCAAAGCTGAGGCCTGAGGTGCCTGCTGAATGCGCAGGATTCCGGTCAATGCCTCTTGGATCGCGATACCCCAGGTTTGCCATTGCGACCAATCCCAAATATTGGTCCAACTCCCTTGGGTCTTGGCCGCATCAGATGGCACTTGTGAAGCGTTAGGAGGTGCGACGCCAAGAGGCATAATGGCCACTGCTTGAACCGCATCTGACAGCTTTTTTAACACCAAGGGAACATCGGCCACATGGGTTTGCTGAATGGTCTTGAGGTCCTCTTGTAATGCAACTTGGAGAGCGCCCGTGCGGATTTGGTCACTTCGCGCGACACGGTCTAGAGCACTTTGTAATGCTGCAACCATGGGTCGCACATGCCCCACCATTTCTGACTGCATGACCGACATCCGGATCGACGATTCAATGTCCTGCGCCAACGATTGATCCTGGGTCTGCGTCAATTGCTTGACCAGGTTTTCCAATTGCAAGCGCTGGGCGGCGAGCTCTAACAAGCGCGCCTCCTGCGCTCTTGCCAGGGTCTGAACCTCTCGGGCTTGGGATTGCAAGTCTTGAATGGCTTGCGAATCCTGGCGCTGCTTCTGCGCCACATCCGCAACCTTGCGACCCCAGTCTTCCTGAAGACCATTCAAGCGAAGCCAAGCAGACGCTGCCAGGGCCAAGGCTGCCGCCGCCAGCAAGGTCAACCCGACCCCTACCAACAAAGGCCACGTACCCTTCTCTGCCGGCTCGGTAGCCACCTCTCGACTTGCAGGCGAGCCAGTCTCTGACGACTTGACTTCTGGAGCGACGGTTTCGGATGCTTTCGGCACTGAAGGAGCCGCGTCTGTGCCTTCGTTGGGCATGGATTGATCAGGGGGGACACTCGACATGGGGTTTCTCCAGGTGATCCACCATTGTAGAGAACCCCAGACTCACTGGAGCGCCCTCTTGTCGCACCAGCGGAACGTCAATCGCCCTTGAGAAATGCGAACACAGAGGCATGATCTGGGCGGACCAGCGACACCTCTCCCCAACCCACCGCCAACGCAGTCGCTTGAATGCGAGGATGGGTGGTCAATACCCTGCGCGTTTGGCACCAGTCTGACGTCAAGCCATGTTGAAGCGCCAAAGCCTGTCCGAATTGCAGTGCGGTTGAGCTGCTGGCCAGCCAAACCGCCTCTCGCATCTTGAGGGCGCGCTCCCAATCAGCCAACTCCTCCGGAGACCACTCTGGGACACCACGGCGGTACACCACGCACTCATCAACCTTGGCTCCTGCAGCCTCACATCGCGCTCGGATGAGATCTCTGCCACTGTTAGCCGCCGCATCGGTCACCGAATCTGCGCTGAGTTCTAGACCCTCACCTCGAACAATCAGCACCTGAAATCCCGTCTGCACTTGAGACTCCACTGCCTGCCACAAGTGCTCTGAGTCAAACTGAACGGCTTTGGGATCGGGTGCATCAATGCGATCTCTTGGGACACCCAATGCAAGCAATTGCTTGACCGTGCCCGGTCCGGGTGCCCAAACCCGAGGGCCCATACCTCGACCCCATAAGTCGGTCAGCGCAGCGCCCCATCCTCGGGATGAGCGCAAAAGCGCCCTTGCCGCTTTGGCACTCACACACATGACCGCTTGCAATTTGTCCCATCCCACCTTCGGAGCAACGATGTCGACATTAGGCACATCAATGAGGTCCAGCCAAGGAACCTGTAGCACTTCATGCCCCTCAGCACGCAGAGGACCTACCCAGCGTTGGGCATCGATGCGTTCACGGGTCACGACCACAGTTCGAGGCGATCTCACCCGATGTCTCCCAGCGCGGTCAAGCGCGGTGGATCTCCGCACCCTGCGCCAACAATTCCCGCGCCACCTCACAGCCAAGCGCGTTGGCATCTGCCAATTCCGACACAACGGCAGTCGCGGAGGCTTGAATCAATGCTTTGCTTCCACTGACATCGCCCCAGGCCGCACTCACTTGCAGCAGTCGCGCTGAAGCATCGACCCAATGTGCATGAGCCGCCAATGGGACAGAGCAACTGCCACCAAGGGTGCGGCTGACAGCGCGCTCTGCCTCGACGCGCATCCATGTGGACATATCGATGAGGTGATGCAGTGCCGCTCGCACCGCATCGGCTCCAGCCACGATTTCAATACCCAAGGCGCCTTGGCCCGCCGCCGGGAGCATCTCGGATTCGGCAAAAACGGCCCGAATGCGATGGTGCATCTCCATCCGCTTGAGTCCGGCCGCTGCCAACACAATCGCGTCATATTGCCCCTCATCTAGCTTGCGCAATCGCGTGTCCAAATTGCCGCGCAGTGGTTCGATGCGCACATCTTGGCGACCCATGCGCTTCAATGCAGCTTTCAAAAGCACTTCGCGGCGCAAACTCGAGGTACCGATCACTCCGTTGGTGGGCAATTCAGCCCAGGTCGCGCAGTGGTTTGACACCCAAGCATCCCGAGGGTCTTCGCGCTCCATTACGCACGCCAACTCAAACCCTTCTGGCAGGTCCATGGGCACATCCTTGAGCGAATGAACCGCCAAATGAGCCTCACCCTGGGCCAAGGCGACCTCGAGTTCTTTGACGAATAGCCCCTTGCCACCCACTTTGCTCAAAGAGCGATCCAAAATTTGATCGCCCTTGGTCGTCATGCCCATCAGCGTCACTCGGTGCCCCTTGGCTTCCAACAACTGTTTGACATGGTTCGCTTGCCACAACGCCAGCCGGCTTTCACGGGTCGCGATGGTCAAGGAGAGGGGCTGGGGAGTGGCGGTCACTTCGTAACTCATTGGTAAACATGCAATGAAGGCGATGCTAGCATGGCTTGATCGTCCGTTTACAGACTGCCAGCGCGGACGCCAACTTCACCTTTGAGAGCATCATGACCGCTGCCAACACCAACGCTTCAGCCCCCAAAGATCACCAGCTGATTGAGGATATTCGATTGTTGGGTCGCCTTCTTGGCGAAGTCATTCGTGAACAAGAAGGCAAAGCAGCCTTTGATCTGATTGAAAATATTCGCCAGCTGTCAGTGGCATTTCGGCATCGGGACGATGCGTCAGCGGGACAGAAGCTAAAAAAATTGCTCAAGAGCCTGAGTGGCGATGAGACCGTCACCGTTGCCCGCGCGTTCACCTATTTCAGTCACCTGGCCAATATCGCTGAGGACCGCCACCACATCAGGCGCCGCGCTACTCACGAGCGTGCCGGAGAGGTTCAAGAAGGTAGCCTATCCAAGACCTTGCAGCGACTGCATCAAGCCAAGATCAAACCCAAAGCTATTCTCCAAACCCTTGAGAGTGCGCATGTTTCAGCGGTGCTGACCGCCCACCCCACAGAGGTTCAGCGGAAATCTATTCTCGATGCAGAACGGGCGATCGCCCAACTGTTGTTGGCTCGCGAGCACCTGCTGCCACGAGAGCTCCATGACAACAGCGTATCCTTGCGAGCACGGGTTACTCAACTCTGGCAAACGCGCTTGGTGCGATTTTCCAAGTTGACCGTTGCGGATGAGATCGACAACGCCCTGACTTATTACCAAGCCACATTTTTGAGCGAAGTGCCGCGCCTTTACAACGAACTTGAAGAGTTGCTGGACCATCCCGTTCAATCCAACTTTTTGCGCATGGGCCAGTGGATTGGTGGCGACCGCGATGGCAACCCCTTCGTGACCGCCGATACCCTGCGATTGGCGCTGCAACGCCAATCGGATATGGCGCTGCGCCATTACCTTACAGAAGTTCATTTGCTGGGCGCAGAGCTGTCAATGTCGGGGACTCTTGTCAGAGTGACGGCCGATATGCAGGCCTTGGCTGTGCAGTCACCGGACCAAAACCCGCACCGCCAAGATGAACCCTATCGCCGAGCGCTGACGGGCGTCTACGCGCGCTTGGCAGCCACTCTGACCGAACTCAGCGGTGGCCAAGCGGCACGCCATGCGCTGGCTCCAAGCGAGCCGTATGACAGCCCGGCGGCGTTTTTACATGATCTTCGCGTGATCGATGAGTCGCTGCGCATGAACCACGCTCAGGCGCTGGCAGATCAGCGTCTGCGGCACTTGATTCGCGCAGTGCAGGTTTTTGGCTTCCATTTGGGCACGCTCGACTTGCGGCAAAGCTCAGATCAACACGAGGCGGTCGTCGCTGAATTGTTGGACAAAGCACACATTCATGAGGACTACAGCAACCTAGATGAATCCAGCAAGCGCCAGGTCTTGCTTGCACAGTTGAACGACCCTCGCGCGCTGCGTGTGCCTGGCGAGGTTTACTCGGCACACAGCGAAAGCGAATTAGCGATTTTCGAAGCGGCATTGACCGCGCGCCGGCGTTACGGTGCCGAGGCCATTCGACACGCCATCATCAGCCACACTGAACAAGTCAGTGACCTGCTCGAAGCGCTGCTGCTCCAAAAAGAGGTGGGCCTCCTGCGAGGTCGTCTGCAACACAATGCCACCGCGGACCTGATTGTGGTGCCGCTGTTCGAAACCATAGAAGATTTGGCCGCAGCAGACCGCATCATGGAGGAGTACTTTGCGTTGCCGGGCATTTTGGACATGCTCGATCAGGGGCAAGACCACCAGTACCGTGAGCAAGACATCATGCTGGGTTACTCTGACAGCAACAAAGACGGTGGCATTGTCACCAGCAACTGGTCTCTGTATCGCGCCGAAGTGGCGTTAGCGAGAGTATTCGATGCGCTGCCTGCCGGGCGTCGCGTTGCGATGCGTTTGTTCCATGGTCGCGGCGGCACCGTCGGTCGGGGCGGTGGGCCCAGCTTTGCGGCGATCATGGCGCAGCCGGCTGGAACCGTGCGCGGCCAAATTCGACTGACTGAGCAAGGCGAAGTCATTGGTTCCAAATATGCCAACCCAGACATCGGCCGGCGCAACCTCGAGACCCTCGTGGCCGCGACGCTCGAAGCGACCTTGTTGCCTCGCGCTCCTGAGGTGAATCCAGCGTTCTTGGACACAGCCGAGTGCCTGTCCGAAACCAGCATGAAGGCTTACCGAAACTTGGTCTACGAAACGCCTGGCTTCACGGACTTCTTTTTTGCTGCGACACCCCTCAAAGAGCTTGCCGACTTGAACATTGGCTCTCGCCCAGCTTCACGCAAACCCAGCCAGCGCATCGAAGACCTGCGGGCCATTCCTTGGGGCTTTAGCTGGGGCCAAAGCAGGCTGACCTTGCCTGGCTGGTACGGATTTGGCGCAGCCGTGATCGATTACCTTGATGGAAAGGCTTGCCCTGAGCTCAAGCCCAGCTCCCGCAACCAGCGCCTTGCACACCTGCGGACCATGGTCAAGGAGTGGCCATTCTTCGCCAATTTGCTGTCCAACATCGACATGGTCCTGGCGAAGAGCGATTTGGCGTTGGCCTCGCGCTACGCCGAACTGGTCGACGACAAAAAATTGCGTCAGCGCATTTTCAGCACCATCGAAGCCGAATGGCACCGGACGGCAGACGCACTAACTTTGCTCACCGGGCACAAGCAGCGCCTGGCTGATAATCCTGCACTGCGCCGCTCGATTGAGCACCGATTCCCCTACATTGACCCGCTCCACCATGTGCAAGTTGAACTGATCCGGCGCATGAGAGCAGGCGATATCAATGAACGGGTTCAGCGCGGCATTCACATCAGCATCAATGGCATCGCTGCAGGAATTCGCAACACCGGTTAAACGTAGGCGGGGTGGCAAGCCTGCCCTGCGCCTAAAATCGGGGTTTTCGTTTCGTTAAGTGAACGCCCATGGCCTCCAACAATCAACTCGACAGCAAATCCCAAGCTTGGTCTGCTCTGTTCTCAGAGCCCATGAGCGAACTGGTCAAACGCTATACCGCTAGTGTGTTCTTCGACAAGCGTTTGGCAGATGCCGATATCCGCGGGTCATTGGCCCATGCAGACATGTTGGCTGCCGTGGCGTGTATCGGGGCTGATGATTGGGCAGCCATTCAAAAAGGCTTGGGACAAATCAGATCTGAAATTGAGTCAGGCGTCTTCCAATGGCAGCTCGATCTCGAAGATGTGCACCTCAATATCGAGGCTCGCCTGACGCAGTTGGTGGGGGATGCTGGCAAACGCTTGCACACCGGCCGCAGTCGCAACGATCAAGTTGCCACTGATATTCGCTTGTGGTTGCGCGATGAAATTGACCTCATCGTCGATCTATTGAAAGAGCTTCAACTGGCACTGGTCGAAGTGGCCGAGCGCAACGTTGAGGTGATCTTGCCAGGCTTCACACACCTTCAAGTCGCGCAGCCTGTCAGTTTCGCCCACCATTTGCTGGCTTACGTAGAGATGTTCGCCCGCGACAGCGAGCGCATGTCTGAGGTGCGTGCTCGAACCAACCGATTGCCCCTCGGAAGCGCTGCACTCGCTGGTACCACCTACCCCTTGGACCGTGAACGGGTCGCACGCACCTTAGGGATGGTCGATGCACACGGTGTGCCTCAACTTTGCCAGAACAGCCTCGATGCGGTCAGCGACCGAGACTTTGCGATTGAATTTGCCAGCGCTGCCAGCTTGGTCATGGTACACATCAGCCGCTTGAGCGAAGAACTGATTTTGTGGATGAGTCAGAACTTTGGCTTCGTGAAGATTGCCGATCGCTTTACCACCGGCAGTTCGATCATGCCCCAGAAGAAAAACCCTGACGTTCCCGAACTCGCTCGCGGCAAGACCGGTCGTGTGGTAGGTCACTTGATGGGGTTGATCACGCTGATGAAGGGTCAGCCTTTGGCCTACAACAAGGACAACCAAGAAGACAAAGAGCCGCTGTTTGATACCGTCGATACGCTCAAAGACACCCTTCGCATCTTTGTAGAAATGGTGGGCGGACAAACCAACGCCGCCGGTCAGAAGGAGGGCGGCATCAGCGTCAACGCGACGGCCATGCGAGCAGCGGCCCAAAAAGGTTATGCCACAGCGACCGACTTGGCCGATTACTTGGTCAAGAAGGGGCTGCCCTTCAGAGATGCCCACGAAATCGTCGCGCACGCCGTCAAGACGGCACAAAACCAAGGCTTGGATCTTTCCGAGCTCTCTTTGGAGACCCTGCAGGGCTTTGATTCGCGGATTGAGGCTGACATCTTTGGGCCCTTGAGTCTGGAAGGTTCCATGGGCGCTCGAGCCACCACTGGGGGCACTGCACCGTCGCAAATCGCACTCCAGTTGCAACGACACAGAGCGCGTTTGGCTTGATCGACCCAGAGACCTGGCGTGACGCACGCCTCAGCGTGGATGGTCGTTGACATTGACGTGGGCGTCCCGGCTACCCCGGAAAGCCTCCTGCCTGATCAATAGTGGGGGGGCAATTCGTCCCGGACTGATCCACCCTCACCCGCAACGCGGGTCGCGTCCAGTTGGCGCCGCAAGTCCTGAACCTCGCGCAGCAACCGTTCAATGACCGCTTGCTGACGATAGACTTCGGAACTCAATTGGTCCACAGCGTCGTCACTGAATGCAGCCTTCACTTCAAGGGCTTCGAGTCGAGCGAGACACTCCGATAAGACGGCACTCGGCGAGGTCATGTGGGTAGGCGTATCATTCATGGTGTTATTTGACACGTTTTTGCATCGCGAATGCAAAAAAATCGAGCTTTCCATTTGATCAAAGCGCTCCGTCTAACACCCACCAAGTCCCAAACAGCACCATGCAAACGACTTCAGCACCCTCAACTCCGCCGACCGTTGACCTGCAATGGTCAGGTGACTTGGTCACCGGTGATGCCCGAATGGACGAAACCCACGCGGAATTTGTCGACATGTTGAATCGAATCAAGTCGCTACCCCACGATCAACAACTGCAGCCCTATCGCGACTTTTACCAACATACCGTTGAGCACTTTGCACAAGAAGAGCGGTGGATGTTGGCCACTGGATTCACTGCCGACAATTGCCACGCGGCGCACCACGAAACCATCCTAGAGACGATGCGCGCCGTCGACGAGCATTACGTCAAGGGCGACACCGACATCATCAACCGCATGATGGATGCAATGGCAGAGTGGTTTCCTGGTCATGCCAACAGCATGGACAGAGGCTTGGCATTGCACTTGAGCGAAGTGGGCTTTGACAGCGTCACCGAAAAGGTCGCTGATCCCAGCAAACTGAAGAACGTGGTCATGAGCGGTTGCGGCAGCGTCACTTGTACGGATTGATAGGTTAAGCAAGGCTGTGGCCTGGCCCCAGAGGGGTTCCCATTCGGCTTGCGAAGCAGTCTCCAGAACGTCCCCGGGCTCCCCAATGATTGAGCGGCTTCGGATGCGTGAAATTTTAGGTGTTCCACACCCTCTCACCAGAGCTGGCCGGCAGGCGGTGTAAAAATTTTCAACCTGCGCTGTCGCGCTTTCACAAGCGCATCTGCTTGGCTCGGGCTAATATCTCCCCATGGTTGACTCAACTGCGGCTCTTCAGCCGGTCGCAGTAGAGCAAACCACCCACACCCATGGAGACCAAGCAGATGAGCGTCATCACCAATATCGAAGACTTGCGCGTGCTCGCCAAGCGCCGGGTGCCCCGGATGTTTTATGACTATGCCGATTCAGGCAGTTGGACCGAATCCACCTATCGGGCCAATGAAAGTGATTTCCAAAAAATCAAGTTGCGCCAGCGTGTCGCCGTCAACCTCGAGAACCGCAGCACCGCCACCACCATGATCGGCCAGTCTGTGGCCATGCCAGTCGCGATTGCGCCAACTGGCTTGACGGGTATGCAGCACGCCGATGGAGAAATGCTGGCTGCGCGTGCCGCAAAGGCATTTGGTGTGCCTTTCACGCTGTCGACCATGAGCATTTGTTCGATCGAGGACGTGGCGAAGGCGACCGACGGCCATCCGTTTTGGTTCCAGCTTTATGTGATGAAGGACCGCGATTTCATCAATCGCCTGATTGACCGAGCCAAAGCCGCCAACTGCTCAGCCTTGGTGTTGACGCTTGATTTACAGATCTTAGGGCAACGACACAAAGACTTGAAAAACGGTTTATCAGCCCCCCCCAAGCCCACCCTGGCCAACATCATCAATCTGTTGACGAAGCCCCGTTGGTGCCTTGGCATGGCTGGTACGCCACGTCGCCAGTTTGGCAACATCGTTGGGCACGTCAAAGGCGTCGACAACATGGGCGATTTGGCATCTTGGACGGCCTCACAGTTCGATCCAGCGCTCAATTGGAACGACATCGAGTGGATCAAGAAGCGCTGGGGCGGCAAATTGATCATCAAGGGCATCATGGACGAAAGGGACGCCCAGTTGTGCGTGGATGCCGGTGCAGACGCGCTGATCGTCTCGAATCACGGTGGACGTCAATTGGATGGGGCGGAGTCCAGCATCCAAGTGTTGCCACGCATCGTTGAAGCAGTGGGCCAAAAAATTGAAGTGCACATGGATGGCGGAGTCCGCAGCGGCCAAGATGTCTTAAAGGCGCGTGCACTTGGCGCCCAAGGTACATACATCGGACGCGCGTTTTTATATGGTTTGGGCGCGATGGGCGAAGCGGGCGTCACCAAGGCGCTGCAAATCATTCATCGAGAGCTGGATCTGACCATGGCGTTTTGTGGTCGTACCCGGATCGATGACGTGAAATCTGACGTACTGGTCTAAACCTCAGCGTCCCATCTTCGTGCGCCCGCGGTTGCGGGCGCACGTCTTTGGGACATTTATATGAACCGCAAGGAGCAGGTATGGCGAGAGATTGGAACAAGGTATCACTGGGCGAAAGCGACTTATCGGTCACGCCAATTTGTCTGGGTACCATGACGTTTGGTGAACAAGTGGATGAACACTTGGCGCATCGCATCCTAGATCGGGCTTTCGAGCGTGGCATCACCTTCATCGATACCGCAGAAATCTACGCGGTGCCCACCAAAGCCGAGACCTATGGAGCCACCGAATCCATCATCGGGCGATGGATCGCCAAACGGCCCGACGTGAGGTCCAAAATCACACTCGCGACCAAAGTCGCAGGTCCTTCGCGCGGTATGCCTTGGGTGCGTGAAGGCAAGGGAATGACGCCTGCAGACATCATCGGCTCCGTCGAAGCGAGTCTCAAACGTTTGCAAACCGACGCCATCGATCTGTACCAAATCCATTGGCCAGAGCGCCATGTCCCTGCGTTTGGGAACATGACTTATGACCCGGGTAAAGAGACGTCACAAACCTCGATCCTTGAACAACTGGAGGCGCTTTCGGACTTGGTCAAATCGGGCAAAGTGCGGGCCATCGGTTTATCGAACGAAACACCCTATGGCGTCCACGAGTTTGTGCGTTTGGCAGAGCAACACGGCCTCGCTCGCGTGGCATCCATTCAAAACGTTTATTGTCTGATTAACCGCACATTTGAAAACGCTCTTGACGAGACCTGTCACCGTTTGAATGTGCCTTTGCTAGCCTACTCACCTCTCGGTTTTGGATTGCTCACAGGCAAATATGATGAGCATGGTGTGGAAGGGCCCAACGCTCCCAAAGAGGCCCGGATCGCCAAATACGACACTGTTCGGCAGCAGCGTTGGGGCCGCGGTGATTCGCTTGAAGCGGCGCGTGCCTATAACCAAATCGCTCGCGAACATGGCCTCACCCCGACAGCGATGGCCTTGGCTTTTTGCTATCAAAACTGGCGTGTCGCCAGCACCATCATCGGCGTCACATCTGTCGAGCAACTTGACGAGAATATT
The DNA here is from genome assembly GCA_964478285.1 of uncultured Burkholderiaceae bacterium. Taxonomy (GTDB): domain Bacteria; phylum Pseudomonadota; class Gammaproteobacteria; order Burkholderiales; family Burkholderiaceae_C; genus RS62. The sequence continues at coordinate 49,873 of CAYZHE010000012.1, read as the reverse complement.
GATGCATGGGGCATCGAATTGAGCCCAGAATTGCTCAAAGCGCTTGACAAAGTGCGCTGGCGGATGCGAGACCCTGCCATTTGATTGATGCAATAAAAAAGGGCCCGATGGGCCCTTTCTAAATGGGCTGGTGTTGATTATCCGAGCACTTCCATGCCGCCCATGTAGGGGCGAAGCGCAAAAGGCACTCGAATCGTTCCATCCGCCTGCTGGTGGTTCTCAAGCACTGCGACCAACGTGCGTCCAACCGCCAAGCCGGAACCATTCAAGGTGTGAACCCACTCATTTTTTCCCTGCCCATTTTTGAAACGTGCCTGCATTCGGCGCGCCTGAAAAGATTGGCAGTTTGATATCGAGCTGATTTCCCGGTAGGTGTTTTGCGCAGGCAACCACACTTCAATGTCGTGGGTTTTGGTCGCCCCAAACCCCATGTCACCCGTACACAATTTGACGACACGGTAAGGGAGCTCAAGCTTTTGCAAAATCGCTTCAGCATGAGCCGTCATCTCCTGTAGCGCTGCTTCACTCTGATCGGGATGCGTCACTTGCACCATCTCAACCTTGTCAAACTGGTGTTGGCGAATCATGCCGCGCGTGTCGCGCCCCGCCGAACCCGCCTCACTCCTAAAACAGGGCGTGTGGGCCGTCAACTTGATGGGCAAGTCAGCCTCCATGAGCAATTCATCACGCACCAAATTGGTGAGTGGCACCTCGGAAGTTGGAATCAGATAGAGCGCAGAGTCATCGCTCAAATGGCTGGTCTCACCGCCTTGGCCACCCTTGACTGATGCAAACAAATCCTCTTCGAATTTGGGCAACTGTCCGGTTCCCCTCAGCGAAGTGGCATTGACCATGTAAGGGACGTAGCACTCGGTATAACCGTGCTCTTGCGTCTGCACGTCCAACATGAATTGGGCCAAGGCACGATGCAGGCGTGCAATACCACCCCGCATCACGGTGAACCGCGACCCTGACAATTTCGCGCCTGCTTCAAAATCAAGACCCAGCGGCGCCCCCAAGTCAACGTGGTCTTTGGCTTCGAAGCCCAAGGCGACAGGATCACCGCCCACGCCCCCTAGAGGAGACCAACGGCGCATCTCGACGTTATCCGCTTCATCAGCACCCAGGGGGACATCGTCTTGAGGCAAGTTGGGAACCGCCAACAATAACGCATTGAGTTGTACCTGAATTTCATCCAATCGAGCAGCAGATTGCTCTAGCTCAGACTTGATGGCTGCCACTTGGCCCATGACCTCGTCCGCCGACTCACCTTTGGCCTTGAGTTGGCCAATCTGCTTGGACATGGCGTTGCGCGAGGCCTGCAACTCCTCTGTGCGGACTTGAATCGTCTTGCGCTCGGCTTCTAAACCTTGAAACGCAGCCACATCTAAAAATGGCTGGGGGTTTTTGCGCGCTTGCAACTTGGCAACAACGGCATCAATGTCTTTGCGCAGCAATTGAATATCAATCATGGGTCGCTCTATATGTCAGTAAAAAAGAGAGTCAAGCGTCGAGGCGCAGACCCTTGGGCATTGGAAATTGCATATGCTCCTCAGCCCCTGGCAATTTCCGAATGGATTGTGCACCCCAAGCTCGCAGCTGAGCGATGACCTCTTCGATCAAAACATCAGGCGCAGAAGCGCCGGCGGTCAAGCCGACTTTTTTGGCCCCCACCAACCATTCGGCCTTGAGGTCCGCCACGGTATCGATCATGTAGGCTGGCTTGCCCAAGCGCTCCGCCACCTCACGCAACCGGTTGCTGTTTGAGCTGGTAGGACTGCCCACCACGATGGCCACGTCGACCATCGGCGTCATCAACTTGACTGCATCTTGGCGGTTTTGGGTGGCATAGCAAATGTCTTGTTGCTTGGGCTCACGGATATTCGGAAAACGCTGTTTGATCGCGGCAAAAATATCGGCCGTATCGTCCACACTCAAGGTCGTTTGGGTGACCACAGCGATGCGCTCTGTTTGTTTAGGCTTGACTCTCCAAACGTCCTCGACATCCTCGACCAAGTGAATGCCTTCGTGCAGCTGGCCCATGGTGCCTTCGACTTCAGGATGGCCCTTGTGTCCAATCATTAAGAATTCAAATCCCTCTTTGGAAAGCTTGGCCACCTCGATGTGAACCTTTGAAACCAATGGGCAAGTCGCATCGAAGATTTCGAAACCGCGTTCGGCTGCTTCTTGTTTGACTGCCTTGCTCACGCCGTGTGCCGAAAACACCAAGGTCGCACCAGCGGGTACTTCCGAAAGTTCTTCAATAAATACCGCGCCCTTGGCTTTCAAATCGTTGACGACATAAGTGTTGTGCACAATTTCGTGACGCACATAAATGGGTGCCCCAAATTTGGCGATTGCAGCCTCAACAATGTCAATTGCTCGGTCGACGCCAGCACAAAAGCCACGGGGCTGAGCAAGCAAAATCTCATCCAGTGCGGGCATCACAAGACTCCAATCAGCTGGACTTCAAATCGCACCGGTCGTCCAGCCAATGGGTGATTGAAATCAAACTGTAGCGACTGACCATCGTCACTCACCGCAATCAACATGCCCGCGATATTGCGATCACCTTGGGGAGCTGGAAACTGCACTACATCTCCGACCGTATAGATCTGCTCTGCTCCACCCAACTGATCGATCAAGCTGCGCGCGACCCATTGCACCAACTCTGGGTTGTGAGGGCCAAACGCCTCACCTGGCTCAGTTTCGATGACCTCATGCGCGCCTTCAGGCATACCCATCAAACGAGTCTCCAGCGCTGCTGACAACTCGCCAGTACCCATACTCAAGGTCGCTGGCTTGTCGGCAAACGTGTTGATGTAATCCTCACCCTCCAGCGAACTGAGGCGGTAGTGCAACGTCAAGAAGGATTGTTCATCCACACGGTTCATGAAATAGTCGCCATTCTGATGCGCCCTGTGCCGAGCATTCATTGCCAAGCACATGACAGACCGATAAAAGTAAAAGTCCCTTATTTTAGGTCGCTCACACCATGCCCATGACTAAAGACGCCCTGCCCTTGTGGTCTGCCCACGCCATGCCTCGGGAAAAATTGCAAAAGCACGGCGTCCAGGCCTTAGACGACACCGAGCTGTTGGCCCTCCTGCTGCGCACGGGACTCAAGGGCAAGCCGGTCAAGGAGCTGGCTGCTGAAATTTTGAACACCTTTGGTGGACTTGCTGGGCTTTTTCGCGCGGATCAGCTGGGATTGCGCGCCGTCAAGGGACTCGGGCCCGCCAAGGGTTCTGAGTTGATTGCAGTGATGGAACTCGCCAAGCGCGGTATGACCCAGTCACTCCGCCAGCAGCCGGTGTTTCAGCGGGTCGATGCGGTCGCCGAATACTTACAAGTGCACTTGGGAATGGAGGTGCATGAAGTCTTTGCGGTCCTCTTTTTAGATGCACAACACCGCCTGATTGCCTATGAACCGATGTTTCGAGGGACCCTGACACAGACCAGCGTGTATCAGCGCGAAGTCGTGCTCCGCGCACTGCAATTGCACGCCCATGCCGTCGTCTTGGCGCACAACCACCCCAGCGGCTCTCTACACCCCTCTGCCGCCGACGTGAATCTAACCCACACCCTGCGCCAAGCCTTGGCGTTGATTGACGTGACCATTCTTGATCACGTGATTGTTGGGCCCAACGGCCACTCGTCAATGCAAAGCCAGGGGCTGCTTTAGGGGCTTCAAATGGCGCTACGATGGCAGCGCTATGAAAGCCAAGGGCCTGGATCAACTCAAAGTACTGCATCGCCAAGTCAAGGCGGTGCAAGCAGCTGCCATGGAGCGTGCGAGACTGCAGCGCGAAGCAGAAATGCGCGCAGAACGAGAGCGCGCTCTGTTTGCTCACAGCATCGGAAACGTGACTCCCCTCAAGCCGGACAACCGAACGCGCCCCCCACCGCCCCGCATCTCTGCGCGCCCACACCAGCGGGAGCTGGACGACCAAGCCGCGCTCAGAGAATCAATCTCCGATGATTTTGATGTCGAGTCGCTATTAGAGACAGACGAGGCGTTGAGTTTTCGCCAACGCGGGGTTGGCTTAGACGTAGTCCGCAAATTGCGGCGAGGTCACTGGAGCCTGCAAGGCCAAATTGACCTGCACGGCATGCGCTCAGACGACGCACGTGAAGCCCTGAGCCAATTCATTCAAGTAGCTCACAAAAATGAGTGGCGTTGTGTGCGCGTGGTGCATGGCAAAGGCCTGGGATCACCCGGCAAAACTCCGGTTCTCAAACACAAAGCCCTGCGTTGGCTGGCGCAACGTCAAGACGTGGCTGCCTTCGTCCAGGCCAGAGCGTGCGACGGAGGGGCGGGAGCACTCATTGTTTTGCTGCGCTCCAGTGCCCGACTGCAGCAGGCACGCCGTCAGGCAGCGCCAGACGGCGTCCCGGCAGGCTCTGGCTGATTGCGCATCCAATCTGCAGTACCCGCGAACTGCTGTCTCAAAAACACCTGAAGTCCATCCGGGACGCTCAGGTCTTTCATGGCCTGCTCCATGCACGCCAACCACTGGTCACGCTCCACCACCCCAATGGCGAATGGCAAGTGCCGCGCACGCAGGCGAGGATGCCCAAATCGCTCCATGTAATGCTGAGGCCCTCCCAGCCAACCGCATAGAAACCAAAACAACCGGTCCCTGGCCGTGTCGAGAGAATTGCCATGGACACCGCGCAGGATGGCAAACCGAGGCTCGAGCTCCATCAAATCATAAAAGCGATCCGTCAAGCCGCGCACAGCGTCCTCACCGCCTATCCACTGAAATGGTGTGAACTGACTGCCATCCGGGTGCCGGGGCAAAGACTCTTGAATTTGCATCAGACGCTCACTTCCGTTCATCTCATCCATTTATCGCGCGGACAAATTGACCAAGCCATGCCGTTCGCAGCGCAGGCTGACGCGCCAATCTCGGCGATGTCACACACCTTGGTTTTGCCTCAGGGTTTGCCAGACTGGCGTGCTCAGCACCCCGCGCAGACTCCAATAACCCGTGAACAGTGCCAAGGCAGCACCGCACAGCGCACCAGCGGGCACCCACCACAAGGAGGCTGTCCATGGGAACTCAAAGACCCACGTCGCCAGTGCTGCGCCCATCAACCATGCTGCACCTGCTGCCAGCGCGCCCGCCAACGCGCCCAACCCCAACAGCTCGACCCTGAGCATCGCCCGCAATTGAGGTGCTCTGGCGCCGAGTGCCCGGTAAGTCGCCATCTCTTGCAAACGCTGCGCCCGAGTCGAAACCAGGGTAGACACCAGCACGACGAGGCCAGCCACAGCACCGAAACCAAACAAGAACTCAACCGCCGCGATCACCTGATCAAGAATGGCTTGGACCTGAGCCACAGTGCGCGTGGTGTCTATCTGCGTCACATTGGGAAACGCACGAATCAAAGCACTGTCCAGCGATCGTCCGTCTACTTGCGCCCCATCTGGAGAGCGGTAGGCGGCGATGTACGTGGTCGGCCAAGAGGGTTCGTCGGCAACGGGGAACATCGCGAAAAAATTCACGCGCATACTGGCCCAGTCCACTTTGCGCACGCTGGTGATGCGACGCACCTCCAATCGACCGGCGATGTCAAACCCAATCTCATCGCCCAATTTCAAGCCCAGCGTGTCCATGATGCCCTCTTCCATGCTGATGCCTTGGGCATCGCCGGACGTCCATTGTCCATCGACCACCGTATTGTGATTTGGTGCACTCTGCGCATAAGAAAGATTGAACTCTCGGGCTGCCAACCGCTGCGCACGGCTGTCCTCAAATGCGTCGGCGTGAATCGTTCGACCGTTGTGCTGCACCCACCTTCCCCGCACCATCGGGTACCAATCCATATCTGACACGCCCGCTTGCCCCAAAAAGGCGCGAAAGTCGTCTGCTTGGTCACGCTGCACATTGATGACAAATCGGTTGGGGGCATCGGGCGGTGTCGCAGCCCGCCAACTGTCGATCAAATCAGTGCGCAACAACAAAAGCAACATCAATGCCATCAAACCCAATGCAACGCTCCCAACCTGAATCACCGCTAGTCCAGGACGCGCAGACAATGCCCGCGTTGCCAGCAACCAGGGAGCAGACGCCCACCGAGGACTGACGAGCCGCTGCAGCAGCAGAACGGCCAACGCCGCAGCACCGGCAAAAACTGCGGCGGCGATCAGGACTCCCCCAGCACTCAACAAGCCCAAGCGCCATTGACCCGCTGCCCAAACCATCAGCGCAGTCAAACTCAAGACCCCCAGCACGCCCATCAAAACGGGCGCGAGCCTGGCTTCACCCAAATCCCGACGCATCACACGCAGCGGCGGAACCTGAGCCAACTGCAACACTGTCGGCATACCGAAGCTCACCATCAAAGCACCACCCAACCCCAAACCCAGCGCCAATGGCATCCAACCCGGCAGCGGCAAAGCCACCTTCAAAAAAGTCCCAAGCAGCGCAACAAACACATGATGAAGCCCCCACCCCAGCAACAAACCAACGCCACTGGCAAACAATCCAACCAGCAACAGCTCCATGGCAAAAGCCCTAGCCATCGTGCCCTGCGATACGCCTAAGACGCGATACAAGGCGCAGGCATCGAGCCGAGACTGGGCGAAGTGGCGCGCGCCATTGGCGACCGCGACAGCGCACAACACCACCGTGAGCATCGCGACCAAGTTCAAGAAATCACGGGCACGGTCTAAGGTTTGCGTCGTCTCAGGTCGACCACCGGACAGAGTGTCCAAGCGTGCACCTCGCAACTCATCTCGGTCGATGGCCTCCGACACTCGCTGCTCAAACGCACGGACTGCACTGGACTCGCCAGCAACCGCGAGCCGATGAGTGATGCGGCTGGCAGGCTGGACCAAACCCGTGGCGCCGATGTCGCTGAGATTCATCATCACCCTGGGGGAGAAGCTCATGAAGCCTCCACCTCGGTCGGTCTCCAGTTCAATCAATCGGGTCACCTGAACCTTGATATCTCCAAGCCACACCGAGTCTCCGATTCCGATGCCCAAGACTTCAAGCACTGGGGGATCAACCCAAACGGTGCCAGCCTCAGGCCCTTGTAACGCTGCTTGGGCTGCGGCTTGGGTCTGATCACGAGTCAAAACTTGCCCACGCAAGGGATAAGCGGCATCGACCGCTTTCAAAGAAACCAAGCGCGTTTCTCCGCCTTGCTCGTCCAGCGCCCGCACCATGGTTGGGAAGGTCATCCACCGTGCAACCTTTAAGCCGTCTCGCACAGCCAGACTTGACCAAGTGTCATCAAGGCGCTGATCGCTGCGAACCACTGCATCCCCCCCGAGCAGGGACTGCGCGTCTCTCTGGAGACCTCCTTGTAATCGGTCCGCAAAGAACGCCACCGCGCTGAGCGCCGCTACCGCGAGTGCGACCGCGATCCAGAGCATATTGAGATCGCCAGCGGCCGCATCTCGCCTTGCCATGCGCCAACCCATGCGCCATGCGCCGATGCGCGCGACAGGTGCTTGAGATCGATGTTGAACAGCAGAATTCGTCAGGTGATGTGTAGCCATGGCGACACGATAACCCACTGTCTTGATGTCCCTGATTTCTGGGTTGGGGAGCTGCCAAAATTTGTGGGGGCATGCAACCGCTGGTGGTCGGGATGGTTGGCCATCCACCGACAGACTGCTCATCTGCTGAGTCAAATGCTGCCACCGGCTGGATCGGGGCGACGCCTACAATCCAGTCGCTAGGCCGAACCATGAACCCTCCCTTTTCAGCACCGCCTCCAGACCTCGCCAAACACTGGCCCGATGCCCGTCGTGTGGAATGTGCCATGTCTGACTTCTCAGCCATTCCTCGTGGCAAAGTTGTCGACATCAATTCTTTCGTGAGCCAACAAGGCTGCCGGCTATCCAGTGCCCTTTGGGGCATGTCGCTGAGTGGCGAGGTGGCCAAGCAAGTGCTTGGCCCTATTGTCCCAAGCACCTTTGCCGACATGAGGCTAATCGCTGACGGCAACACGATCCGACCCAAAGCGGGACGAGCACAGGAATTGAGTGTGATTTGTGAGCCCATAGGCCCACTATTGCGCACACCATCTGGACAAGTGATTGATGCCCAGGATTTGTCTCCAAGGGCCGCGTTGCGCCGCGTGATCACACATTGGGATCAACAGGGTTGGCGCGCGCTGGTCGCACCTGAGTTGGAGTTTTTCCTGCTGCAACCCCACCCATCTCAGACGGGTGAATGGCAGGCCGCCAAACCGAGCGCACAGATTCACGTGCGCGAACAGGCGTGTGAGTCCAACAGCCTTGAACGTTTGGGATATTTCCACGCGTTTTTTGATTCGGTCTACGCACACGCCGAGGCGTTGGGTATTCCGCTCATCGGGCACGACCATGAGGCGGCGTATTCACAGTTTGAGATCAATCTCGCCCCAGCTGACCCGCTCAGCCAAGCCGATGCCGTGTTTCGACTCAAAACCATCATCAAACACTGTGCGGCGAACTTAGGCTTTGTAGCGACATTTGCCCCCAAACCCTTTGACCGCGAGCCAGGGACTGGACTGCACTGGCATATCAGCGCGCAGGAAACCGCCGATTGGCCCTATGTATTTGGCGCGCCAGATGGCACTTCGACGCCTGCTCTAAGCCACTTCGCCGCGGGCATTCAACACCACATGGCCGAGGCAATGGCACTCATGGCGCCCCATGATGCATCATTCCGACGGATCGCGCTGGCAGATGCGGCGCCCACTGGTGCGAGTTTTGGCGAGGAGGACCGCGATCTGGCGTTGCGGGTACCCGCGAGTCCACCTCAGGCTCGTCGGCTCGAAAACCGGGTCGCTGGCGGTGACAGCAATCCGTATTTGGTGTTGGCGGTCACGCTGGGCTTGGGCCTACTGGGGACCCAGCAACGCCTCAACCCGCTAGATCACCCGCCCTCTTTCCCTCGCGATTTGCCCACTGCCCTGCAACGATTGAGTGAAAGCCATACCCTGCGCGACCTCTTGGGGAACACCTTGGTCGATGCTTTCATCGGTCTGCAGCACACAGAACATCAAGCGCGCCTCGCGCATCCTGATGGCCCGCTTGCGTGGGATCGCCAGCATCTCACAGAAGGCGCCTGATCGGCCCACACCAATTGAATGAAATGCTCGTCCTCAGACGGGCAACGCCCTTTCAGGTGTCTGTGCTGACCCGGATGCTTGGAAACTTTTGGCTGTAATCCTTGGCCCGCATGGCCACTTTGGCGGCGACCTTCAGTGCCACCTCGGTATAGAGCGCCGACAATTCCGATTCCGGCGCTGCTGCCACGGTTGGGCAACCTGCATCTGCATCGGCACGAATGCGGGCATGCAATGGCAGCCCCCCCAGGTTGTCCAACCCCATGCTGGCAGCCATCGATGCGCCGCCGCCTGTACCAAAAATAGCCTCTTGGTGCCCACAGTTGGGACAGCAGTACATCGCCATGTTCTCCACCACGCCGAGCACGGGCACGCTGACCTTTTCAAACATCGCAACCGCTTTGCGCGCATCCGCCAGCGCCAAGTCTTGCGGTGTCGTCACAATCACAGCGCCTGTCACTGGCATCTTTTGTGCCAAAGAGAGCTGGATATCACCGGTACCGGGCGGCAGATCGACGATCAAATAGTCGAGATCATCCCAAGCCGTCTGGCGGAACAGTTGCTCCAAGGCTTGAACAGCCATCGGACCGCGCCACACCAATGCGCTCTCGGCGGGTACCATAAATCCCACCGACATCAATTGCAGGCCATGGGCATCTAGGGGCTTCATGAATTGGCCATTGACGACTTCCGGCTTGCGGTTCACACCCATCACCGTCGGCACGCTCGGGCCATAAATGTCAGCATCCAGCAGGCCCACTCGCGCGCCCTGAGCTGCCAAGGCCAAAGCCAAGTTCGCTGAGACCGTGGATTTCCCAACGCCCCCCTTGCCAGAACCGACGGCGATCACGTTTTTGACACCGGGAATCGTCTGCACACCACCTTGCACCTGGTGCGCGACCACGCGATGGCGCAAACTGACTTTGATTTCATTGAAGTCGCTTGGGCTGAAACCTCGCTCGCGCATATGGTCACTGACCTTGGCTTGCCACGCATCGACTTGCCCCGCGCATGGATACCCCAATGTGAGCGTGATGTCGCAGCGACCCTCATGCGTTTGGATGTCGATAGACACCTTGTCTTGAGCCAAACTGCGCCCAGTGAATGGATCGATCAGTCCGGCGATGGTGGATTGGATTTCTGAAGAGTTCATGGAACGAATTGTCTCCCAAGCGCATCGCCCCGCGCTGGAGGGGGCTTTTGGATGCCCATCGGCTGGTCCCGTCTCTATCGGCTGAGATGGCGCTGCACGTGCCCTAAAATCTCAGTTTCGCCCACCCAAGCACACCCCATGAGCCAGCGCCGCATTTTTGTCACCACTGCACTCCCTTACGCCAATGGCAATTTCCACATTGGCCACATCATGGAATACATCCAAGCAGATGTATGGGTGCGTTTTCAACGCATGATGGGTCATGAGGTGCACTTCGTTTGCGCTGACGATGCCCATGGTGCGCCGATCATGATTGCGGCTGAAAAGGCGGGCAAGACGCCCCAGCAATTCGTGGCAGACATTGCAGCTGGCCGCAAACCCTACCTCGATGGGTTTCACATTGCGTTTGACAACTGGCACTCGACAGACGGCCCCGAGAACCATGCACTGGCGCAAGATATCTACCGCAAGTTGCGCGACAACAACCTGATTGCCGTGCGAACCATCGAACAGTTTTTCGATCCCGAGAAAAACATGTTTTTGCCCGATCGCTTCATCAAGGGCGAATGCCCCAAATGTGGCGCTGCGGATCAATACGGCGACTCGTGTGAATCGTGTGGTGCGGTCTATGCCCCCACAGATTTGAAAAAGCCCTACTCTGCTTTGTCAGGAGCAACGCCTGTCCTCAAAAAGTCTGATCACTACTTCTTCAAATTGTCCGATGACCGTTGCAAGGCATTCTTGCAAGAGTGGACGCACGCGACTGGTCGTTTGCAGCCCGAGGTCTTGAACAAAATCAAAGAATGGTTTGATACTGATGAACAGGGCGAAGGCGGCTTGTCAGACTGGGACATCAGCCGCGACGCACCTTACTTTGGCATCGAAATTCCAGATGCTCCAGGCAAGTACTTCTATGTGTGGCTGGATGCCCCCATCGGCTATTTGGCGTCGTTGAAGAATTATTTTGATAAGACAGGCCGCGATTTCGACGCGTTTTTCGCAGATCCAGCGACCGAGCAGGTCCACTTCATCGGCAAGGACATCACGTATTTCCACACCTTGTTCTGGCCTGCCACCTTGCACTTCTCAGGCCACAAGACACCAGATCACGTCTTCGTGCACGGGTTCTTGACGGTCTCAGGAGAGAAAATGAGCAAGAGCCGGGGCACCGGACTTGACCCTCTCAAGTATTTATCCATTGGAATGGATCCAGAGTGGCTGCGCTATTACATCGCCGCCAAGCTGAACGGTCGCAATGAGGATGTGGACTTCAATCCCGAGGATTTTTTAGCCCGAGTCAACAGCGATTTGGTCGGCAAATTTGTCAACATCGCCAGCCGAAGCGCGGGATTCATTGCCAAGCGTTTTGACGGAAAACTTGGTGCTGTGAGTGCAGACGGTGTGGCATTGGTCGCCCAGTTGCAAGCGGCCATCCCGACATTGACTGCCATGTATGAGCAACGCGATACGGCGCGTGTCCTGCGCGAAATTATGTTGCTTGCTGACCAAGTCAACGCCTACATCGCCGAACATCAACCTTGGGTGTTGGCCAAAGATCCAGCGCAAACCGATCGCCTTCACGCCGTTTGCAGCACATGTATCGAAGCGTTCCGCCTATTGACGCTGATGCTAAAACCCACGCTGCCGCGTGTGGCTGAGGCGGTGGAGGCATTCTTGAACATCCCGCCCCTTCAGTTTGCTGGTGCTCAACACCTGCTGGGCGCCGGACACGCCATTGGGCAATACCAGCATTTGATGCAGCGTGTGACAGAGGAGCAATTGGATCAGCTGTTTGAGGTTCCTGAACCTGCCGCAGCGCCAGTTGCACTGCCCGGAGGTGAGGCCATTGCGCCCACCATCACGATCGACGACTTTGCCAAAGTTGATCTGCGGATTGCAAAAATCGTCGAGTGCTCTGCTGTCGAGGGCTCAACCAAATTGCTGCGCTTGATGCTCGACGTCGGCGAAGCGCAAATGCGACAAGTTTTTTCGGGCATCGCGAGCATGTACAAACCCGAGGAATTGGTTGGAAAGCACACCATCATGGTGGCCAACTTGGCTCCCCGCAAGATGAAGTTTGGGGTATCCGAAGGCATGGTGCTGGCCGCCAGCCACAGCGATGAGAAGGGTCATCCCGGCATCTACATCCTGGAGCCCGTTGCTGGCGCATTGCCCGGCATGCGAGTGCGTTGACTCAGGTCCAGTGCAAACTGAAGAGACACCAGGCAAGCCACGCTACACTGTGGTCCAACATGTTGTCTGCGCACTTGAACTGTCGCTCGCCTAACTGTCGCCGCCGCACGCGTCGGCTGGCTGGCGTTGTATGGCACCACGGAGATCCTCCCACTCTCTGAAGCATCCGATTCCCTTCGCATTCTTCGGAGACAACATGGCATTCCCTCGCTTCTCATTCAGACCCAAACTTATCGATGCTCTGCAGGGCTACAACCAAGAGCGTTTGGGGCAAGACGTCAGCGCAGGCATCACAGTCGGTTTGGTGGCGCTGCCTTTGGCGATGGCGTTTGCGATCGCATCTGGTTTAAGCCCCGAGGCAGGTATTTTTACGGCGATCATTGCCAGCTTGGCCATTTCCCTCCTCGGTGGCTCGAGGGTTCAAATCGGCGGTCCAGCCGGTGCCTTCATCGTCATCGTGTACGGGATTTTGGAGCAGTACGGGTTGGCCAACCTGATCATCGCCACAGCGATGTCAGGCGTTTTGCTCTTTTTGATGGGTGTATTGCGGATGGGCACGTTGGTGCGCTTTGTCCCGGTCGCTGTGGTCATAGGATTCACCAATGGCATCGCGGTTTTGATTGGTCTGTCGCAGCTCAAAGACTTCATGGGCCTTCAGATCGAGCAGATGCCTGCCGATTTTTTTGGCATGAGTGCAGCAATTTCCGATCACATACACACCTTCAATCCATCCGCTTTTGGCATCGCCGCCTTGACTTTGATCTTGCTTGTTGGGTGGCAGCTGCTCATGCCGCGTTGGGTGCAAAGGGGCACCCGCTGGAGCCGTTTGAAAATATTGCCAGGATCGATCGTCGGATTGGTGGTGGCCACAGGCTTGAGTGCGGCTATGGGTCTTGACATTCCCACAATTGGTTCGAAATTTGGCGGCATTCCTGCGTCGCTACCAGCCTTCCAGTTGCCCGAATTCAGTTGGCAGACCGCCCGCTATTTGCTGATGCCAACCCTCACACTGGCGCTCCTAGGAGCCATCGAATCATTGCTGTGCGCACGCGTGGCTGACGGCATGATCGGTGATCGACACAATCCCAACCAAGAATTGATGGCGCAAGGGGTCGCCAATTTCGTGACACCTTTTTTTGGTGGGATGCCTGCCACTGGAACGATTGCACGGACCGTAACCAACATCAAAAGCGGTGCCAGTAGCCCCATCGCGGGAGTGGTTCACGCCCTCACCTTGTTGGTGATTGTGCTGATCGCAGCGCCCTTGGCATCCAGTATCCCCTTGGCGGCTCTGTCTGCGATCTTGATGTTCGTGGCGTGGAACATGGGGGAATGGCGCGCTTTTGCCGAGTTGCGCCAGTTCCGCCTACCCTATCGCGCCACGCTATTGGCGGTTTTTTTGCTGACAGTCGTGTTCGACCTCACAGTGGCCGTCGAAGTGGGCTTGTTTGCAGCCGCGCTGACCTTCATCTACCGCATCTCTAGCCTCACTCGCGCGGAGCCTGTCACCGCCGACGCGCACCCGTCCTTGGCAAGCCATGCTGGGTCGGTCTCTGGCCTGCGCCTGTACGGTGCCCTTTTCTTTGGCGCCGTCAAACTGATCGAGCAGATCGAAGAAAATTTGCCCGCACACACATTGATCGTCGACGTCAAAAACCTCATCTACATCGACTCATCGGGGGCCGACGCCCTGCATGACCTGTTGGATACCTGCGAGAAGAGGGGCGTGCGACTGATCCTCAGCGGCGTCACTCACCAGCCATACGACATGCTGCAACGCAGTGGCTTGCTCAAACGGATTGCTCCAGAGCGCGTGGTCGCAGACCTCACCGACGCCGTCCATGTGGCTTGCCATTAAAATCAAGCATTCATCCTTTCAAAGATTCGACAGCCATGCATTTGTTTGCCTACCCTCAGTACACCTCTGACGTGACCCAGTTTCTGACGAAATTGCGCCAGGAAAAGCCAGAGCTTGTTGCCCAGCAAAAGGCGGGGCGTGCGCTGCTGTGGGACAAAGAGATCAACCGCGAAATCAAGCGAGATATTGAGGCGGGACGGGTACCCCAAAAGCCCTACGTCTATCAGACTCAGTCCGATTTCTGACGACATGGCCCACGCGGACGAGGGAGGTCTTGACTCCCCTGTGATTCCACCGACACCGAAGGTCGTTGACCATGTGGCGGTGGCGAGGCTGTACGGCGAACCCTTGTTCGCCATGCCTCAAGACCTCTACATTCCGCCGGATGCGTTGCAGATTTTTCTTGAGGCCTTCGAAGGACCTCTCGACCTCCTGCTTTACCTGATTCGCAAGCAAAACTTCAATATCCTCGACATTCCGATGGCTGCGGTGACCCGACAGTACCTCAGCTATGTCGATGAAATTCGGGTCAACAACCTAGAGTTGGCTGCCGAATATCTTTTGATGGCTGCGATGCTGATCGAGATCAAATCAAGGATGCTCTTGCCGGTAAAGCCCAGCGCGGAGGGTGAAGAGGCCGAAGATCCGCGCGCCGAACTGGTCCGTCGATTGCTGGAATACGAACAAATCAAACTCGCGGCAGCCGGATTGAGCGAATTGCCTCAGCTGGGGCGCGATTTCCTCAAAGCTCAGGTTTACGTCGAACAGTCGCTACAGCCCCGGTTTCCAGACGTCTCTGCGAACGACATCCGTGCTGTTTGGGCGGATATATTGCGGCGTGCACAACTGGTGCAACACCACAAGATTTCACGCGAAGAGCTTTCGGTCAGAGAACACATGACCCTGGTGTTGCGCAAGCTGCAGGGCCAGCGCTTTGTGGAGTTTGCCGATCTATTCGAAGTTGAACGGGGCGCGCCAGTGATGGTTGTGACCTTCATCGCCATGCTGGAATTGGCCAAAGAATCGTTGATCGAAATCACCCAAGCTGAAGCTTTTGCTCCTATTTACGTGCGGCTTTCATTCACCGCCTCTTGAATCGGTCTAACGTGGCACACCACACCTTCGACACCCTCATCATCGGCAGCGGGCTGGCAGGCCTGAGCACTGCGCTGGAACTGGCCAAGACCCAACGCGTCGCTGTCATCACCAAGCGCACGCGCCACGATGGCGCAAGTGGCTGGGCGCAAGGGGGAATCGCTGCGGTGCTGGGCGATGCGGATAGCTTCGAACAGCACATGGAAGACACCCAAATCGCTGGCGCTGGTTTGTGTGACCCCCATGCCACTGAGCTGGTCGTCCAGGGCGCACCAGCAGCCATTGGTTGGCTGCGCAGCCTTGGGGTTGCGTTCACCGAAGAGGCTGGGGCCCTGCACCTGACTCGCGAGGGGGGACACAGCCAACGCCGCATCGTGCACGCAGCCGACGCCACTGGTGCAGCCGTGCAAAATGCCTTGCTGGCACGCGTCAATCAAACACCCAATATCCACTTGTTTGAACACCACACCCTGGTCGACCTGATCACCAGCGAACGTTTGGATTTGCCCGGGCCCAAGCGCTGTTTGGGGGCCTACATCCTTGATGAGGAAGCCGCGCGGGTCGATGTGTTCGAAGCCAATGCAACGGTGCTGGCCACAGGCGGTGCGGGCAAGGTGTATCTGTACTCCACCAATCCCGATACCGCTACTGGAGACGGCATTGCGGCTGCTTGGCGTGCCGGTTGCCGAGTGGCGAACATGGAGTTCATTCAGTTCCATCCAACCTGCCTTTACCACCCCAAAGTCAAGAACTTTTTGATCAGCGAGGCAGTGCGCGGTGAAGGTGGTCAGCTTTGCTTGCCAGCGCATTTGGGCAAACACCGCTTCATGCTTGACCACGATCCACGGGCGGAGCTCGCGCCTCGCGATGTGGTGGCGCGTGCGATTGATTTTGAGATGAAGCGGCATGGCATTGATTGCGTCTACTTGGACATCAGCCACCAAGGCGCAGCCTTTATTGAGGAGCATTTCCCCAACATCCGAGCGCGCTGCACCGAGCTGGGCATTGACATTACCCAGGAACCTATCCCGGTGGTGCCCGCTGCGCACTACACGTGTGGCGGCGTGATGGTGGATGACCATGGCGCCACTGATATTCCGGGACTTTATGCCGCTGGCGAGACCACCTACACCGGCTTGCATGGCGCGAATCGATTGGCCTCCAACAGCTTGCTTGAATGTGTGGTCTATGCCCAAGCCGCTGCAAAGCATATATTGGGTCAACAGCACAGCCGCTCGCCTGAACTGCCAGCCTGGGATGACAGCCGTGTCACCGATGCCGATGAACAGGTGGTCATCTCGCACAACTGGGATGAATTGCGCCGGTTCATGTGGGACTATGTGGGCATCGTGCGCACCAACAAACGCCTCGAGCGCGCGGCCCACCGCATCACTCTGTTACAGCGAGAGATCCACGAGTTCTATGCGCAGTTTCAAGTCAACCGCGACTTGCTTGAACTTCGCAATTTGGTGCAAGTGGCAGACTTGATCGTGATGTCTGCATTGATGCGACAAGAAAGCCGGGGGCTGCATTACAGCCGCGATTACCCCGATACCCTACCTGTCGCAAAACCCACCATCCTCACTCCGCCGCGCTGACACAGCGCGGTCGAATAAATCGCAGTCTTTAGGCCGCACCGATGTGCGGTACCAGTGCCCCGGCATCCTGTCCGCCTTTGAGTGCAGCCGTGAAATCAAGCATGCGATCAATGGGCAAGCGGGCGCGCGGTATCAACGTCGAGTCCACTTCGATGGCGTTACAGCCTTCCCGCAAGACCTTCGCTACGCCAGCCAACCCATTCATGGCCATCCACGGACAATGGGCGCAGCTTTTACAAGTCGCACTGTTGCCCGCGGTGGGTGCTTCTATGAATGTCTTGTTTGGATTGAGCGTGCGCAACTTGTGCATCATGCCCTTGTCGGTGGCAACAATGAATGTGTCGGCAGAAAGCTCTTTGGCCGCCTTCAAGATGGCGGAGGTCGAGCCCACCGCGTGTGCCAAAGCCACCACCTCTTGAGGCGACTCAGGATGCACCAATACCTTGGCTTGGGGATGCTCGGCCATCAACATCTCTAGCTCAAGCGCCTTGAATTCATCGTGCACGATGCAAGCCCCTTGCCACATCAGCATGTCGGCGCCAGTTTCGCGCTGGATATAAGCGCCAAGGTGTTTGTCTGGCCCCCACAAAATTTTGTGTCCTTTGGCTTTCAGAGCACTCACCACATCCAGCGCGCAGCTGGAGGTCACCAACCAATCCGCTCTGGCCTTCACCGCTGCGCTGGTATTGGCATAAACCACCACCGTGCGCTCAGGATGTTCATCACAAAACGAACTGAACGCATCGATGGGACACCCCAAATCCAATGAACAATTGGCATCCAAGTCTGGCATCAACACCGTCTTTTCGGGGCTGAGGATTTTGGCTGTCTCACCCATGAATCGCACGCCCGAAACCACCAGCGTTTGAGCAGTGTGGTCCCGCCCAAACCGAGCCATTTCCAACGAATCACTGACGATGCCACCCGTCTCTTCTGCCAAATCCTGCAAATCTGGATGCACGTAGTAATGTGACACCATCACCGCATTTCTTGCCTTGAGCAGTTGACGGATCTCTGATTTCAGGGCTTCACGTTGTTTCGCACTTGGTTCAACAGGGACACGCGCCCAAGCATGTTGGGTTGAACAAGCAGGCTGCTCGTATTCGACATCGATGAATTGGGTATCTGTCATGGGTTCACATCGCTACAAAACGCATGGAGTAGTCCACTGCTTTGACGTCTTTGGTCAAAGCACCAATCGAAATCCGATCAACGCCCGTTTGAGCCAATCGCGTCACAGTGCTTTCATTGACGCCGCCTGAAATTTCGAGCACTGCTCGACCGGCGTTTTTCGCCACTGCTGCTTCCAATTGATCGACTGGCATGTTGTCTAGCAGGATCATTTTGGCGCCGCAGGCCAGCGCTTCGTCGAGTTGATCCAGGGTCTCCACTTCGATTTCAACAAATTGGGCATTGGGCGCGGTTTCCGCCACCCGTTTCAGCACTTGGGCAATGCCACCTGCTGCGGCAATGTGGTTCTCTTTGATCAAAACGGCGTCGTACAAACCGATGCGATGGTTGACTCCGCCGCCGATCTTCACCGCATACTTTTGTGCCAAGCGCAATCCGGGCAGCGTTTTGCGGGTATCCACAATGGCAGCCTTGGTGCCCTTGACCGCAGCCACGTATCGAGCCGTTTGAGTCGCGACACCAGAGAGCATCTGCAAAAAGTTCAACGCAGTGCGTTCCGCCGTCAGCAATGGTCGCGCCATGCCATGGATTTCAACCACCACCTGGTCCGCCGTGCACCAATCGCCCTCACCAACGTACCAAGTCAACCGAGCGCTCGGGTCACAAGCACTCACTGCAGCTTCTACCCAGGCTTTGCCGCACAACACGGCAGGCTCACGAGCGAGGATTTTGGCCGATGCCGTTCGATCGGCCGGCACCAAAGCCGCCGTCAAGTCGCCATCACCCACATCCTCAGAAAGGGCTTTTTGAACGTCAACACGCGCCAATTCGGCCAAATCGTCGGGAGTAAATGCGCTCAAGTGTGTCATAACCCGCTAGCTTAACCCAGACGGGTTGGGCTGCTGGAGATAGGGGCGCGTGCAGTCACAATCCAAAGGCGTGCAAAATATCGGCTGACCGTGCCCCCAGCGGCACATCCAACACTGGTTTAGCGATGACCATCAACGACACCAACAATTCCGCTACGCCCTACGGCACACTTCCCAACGCAGCTCCCCAACCAGCGAGGAGGCCCGTGAGCCTCCCTCGTCTGCTGGAGATGCGCCAGCGTGGCGAAAAAATTGCGATGTTGACCGCCTACGACGCCACTTTTGCGGCGATGGCTGATGCAGCAGGCGTGGATTGTCTATTGGTGGGGGACTCTCTTGGCATGGTCTGCCAAGGCCTGCACAGCACCGTTGCAGTGTCATTAGAAACCATGCGTTACCACACGGAGAGCGTGACGCGCGGTGTGCGCCGTGCGCAAGGTTCAGCTTGGGTGATTGCAGACTTGCCGTTTGGCAGCTACCAAGAGTCGAAAGAGCAAGCACTGCGCAGTGCCTCCGTTCTGATGCAAGCCGGTGCACACATGGTGAAACTGGAGGGTGGCGGCTGGACGACAGAGACTGTGCGTTTTTTGGTCGAGCGGGGCATTCCAGTTTGCGCGCACTTGGGACTCACACCACAAACCGTACACGCCCTGGGTGGCTATCGCGTTCAAGGACGTGAGGATGCCGGATCGACTCTGCGGCAGCACGCGCGAGAGCTGGCTGACGCCGGCGCATCAATGTTGGTGCTGGAAATGGTCCCTGTCCCATTGGCAACGCTGGTGACATCCGAGCTGCCAACCTGTCACACCATTGGTATTGGCGCTGGCAATGGCACCGCTGGACAAGTTCTGGTCCTGCACGATATGTTGGGCATCAATTTGGGCCGCAACCCTAAGTTTGTTCGCAACTTCATGGCAGACAACGTCAGTGTGCAGTCGGCGCTGGCCGCCTACGTCAAAGCGGTCAAAGACGGCAGCTTCCCCGACAACGATCTGCACGCTTGGAGCGCCTGATCCATCCAAAAAACCGGCTGATGCTGAGGCACAATACCGGCCATGAAAATCGTCCACACCATTGCCGAGTTGCGTGAGCATCTGCGCGATTTTGAGCGCCCATCGTTTGTTCCCACCATGGGCAATTTGCATGCTGGACACTTGAAGCTGGTAGATCAGGCCAAGCCCTTGGGTGATGTCTGCGTGGCATCGATTTTTGTCAACCGATTGCAATTTGCACCGCACGAAGACTTTGACAGCTACCCCAGAACTTTCGAAGCCGATTGCGCACAGCTCCAAGCCCACGGTTGCGACATTTTGTTCGCGCCCGATGAGCGCGAGCTCTACCCTCAAAAGCAAACCTTCAAGGTCACGCCTGACCCTGCGTTGGACAGCATCCTAGAGGGTGAGTTTCGGCCAGGTTTTTTCCAAGGTGTAGCGACCGTGGTGATGAAATTGTTTCAGTGCGTGTTCACCCACGTGCGGGATGAGGGTCATGCGGTTTTTGGCGAAAAAGATTTTCAACAACTGATGGTGATTCGCCATTTGGTTCAGCAATTTGCATTGCCGATCCGAATCCATGGTGGCGCCATTGTGAGGGCTGACGACGGCCTTGCTCTGAGCTCACGAAACGGTTACTTGGACGCCAGTGAACGCACTGAGGCAGTGGCCCTGTCTCGCACCCTGCGGGCCATGATTGCGAAAGTCCAAAGTGGAGAGCGCAATTGGGATGCGCTCGAATCGACCGCCACAGCAGAGCTCAAGGGCCGTGGCTGGGCGCCCGACTATTTGACGGTTCGCCGCCGCCACGACCTTCAGCTACCGCAACCGGATGATCGTGAATTGGTCGCTCTGGGTGCTGCCCGCCTCGGCCCTGCACGCTTGATCGACAACTGGTCTTTCGACCTGCGATGAACTGCTCGGGTGCGCGAGTGGCTCACCACAGCTGCTCGAGCTTGCCTTCACTCAAGCGCCACGCATGGTCGGCCATCGCCTCGGCATCGGCCAGATCGTGGGTCACCAAAACGCAGGTCATGCCGTGGGCTTTGAACCAAGCTTTGAATTCCAGACGCAGTTGAGCTCGCCGATCAGCATCCAAGGCTGAAAACGGCTCGTCCAACAAAAGCAATTCAGGGTTGGTCACCCATGCTCTCGCCAGAGCAACCCGCTGCTGCTCACCACCTGACAGCGAAAGCACATCCGACATGGCGCGGTCCGCCAATCCCATTGCACCCAAAGCAATGAGGGCTTGCCTGCGCGCCTCTTGCTTTGACTGGCCCTGTTCACGCAATCCAAACGCGACGTTGTCCTGCACATTGAGGTGCGTGAACAACGCAAAATCCTGAAACATCAAGGCAAAGTGACGGCGCTCAGGTGGCCAATGCGTGATCACCTGTTCGTTCCACAAGATGTCACCCCGATCTGGCACCTCTAAGCCAGCAATCAAACGCAACAACGTCGACTTGCCGCTGCCCGAAGGCCCCAACAAAGCGACCGTTTGACCGCGGGGGATGCGCCACTTCAAGCGGTCAGCGACCACGCCTTGCGATCGACCGTGGATGTCAGACCAAGTGTGCGTCAATTCGTACAACTCAAGCATTGGGGACCTTTGGGTGAGAGTTGGCAACAGCGCGCTTGGACACAGCTGCCGGCTCAAGCAGAGCAAACATCATCAGCGACAGGACCATGAGTGTCGCAGACATCACCCAGGCGGCTTCTAGGTTCAACGCCCCGGGGCGACCCAGCAACTGATAGATATACGTCGATAAGGTCAACCATTCTGGCCTTGAGAGCAGCAGCGTGACCGCAAATTCACCCACCATGGTGGCTGCAGCAAAAGCCACACCTCGCCGCCAACTGGGAACAATTTGTGGCCAAACGACCCGCCAAAAAGCTCGCCAAGGGCTGGCACCGAGCGTACGCGCAGCATCTACCCAGCGCGGTGACACTTGCTGCACCGCCTGAGCCACCGGTGTGGCCACCAGGGGCATCGCCAGCAATGCATAAGCGCAGGCCAACACCCACAACCGATCCATCCACTGGGGCCAGAGCAAAAGCAAGCCAAAAGCCACCATGATCGGAGAAACCACCAGCGGCACCATGCCCAGCGCTCTCCACCAAAGGCTGCGTTGCGCCGCCCAGCCGTGGATCGCGCCCAACCCAGCGGCCAATACCAAGCCCATCGCGGTGAAGCGCAAGGTATTCGAAACCGCCAGCACAGCGTCTGCGCTCCAAGCGTGAGCCCAAGCCGCAGGACTGGATTGCAATGCGCGCCAAGCCAACGCCAACAATGGACCAAAATTGAAGACCAACAGTGCGGCGATAGTCAGCCCTACAGGCCAAGCCGACCAGTTCAACCGGGCGCGCTTGGGATTTACAGGGTCACCCCGCTGGCGATCCCGCTGACGCACAGTGAGGGCGGCATAGACCAGCACCACAGTGCTCGCCAGGATCAGCATCCACAAAGCCAGCACACTGGCCACAGCAAGATCTAAGTCATACGCCACACGCGTGTATATCTCGACCTCTGCGGTGGCCCAGCCTTGACCGCCCAGCAACAACGCCAAGCCAAAACCGCTGAGGCAGTACAAAAAAACCAGACAGGCGGCAGCCCAAATGGAAGGCTGCGCAGTCGGCCACTCAAGACGCCAAAATGCGCGCCAAGGACTGGCGCCAAGCGTGCGTGCTGCTGCCAAGCGGCTCGCACTCACGCCCTCAAAGCCCGACATGGCGCCGCGCACCAACAAACACAAGTTGAAAAACAAGTTACCCAAGATCAGCAGCACTGGGCCTTCTTCAGCCATCCAATGCCACATCGCCATCACCCCTAACGCAGCGACCAATGTGGGCACCACAAATGGCAACATCAGCGCACGCACCCACCAATCGCGGCCCCAAAATTGCCACCGCACCAACACCCAACCCATTGGTATGCCCATCAGCAGGGCGAGCGCGGTGGTGATCGCCGCTTGCGAGAGTGACCACAACATGCGACTGCGCAAATAAGGATCTTGCCAAGGTGACAGCCAAAGTGACGCGCCACCTTCTTGCACTTGCAACCACCCTTCCCATCCCAGGCGAGCGACTGGCCACAAGGCCCAGAACACAATGAACCCAAGCGGCAGTAGGCCCCACAAGAGGGTCGCATCCACGCGGCGTGAACGCCCCGCGTGTGCTACAGAACCGCTGAGCCGTGCGCGCCTCAACGCAAGCCCCAGATCACACTGCGCCACCAAGCGGACACAAGCCGATGTGTCAGGATGAACATGGCTGAATTAACGCAGCACCACATCCGCAAAGCGCTGGCGCCAGGCTTTCGCGGAGTCATGGAGTGTCACGCTGTTCATGGCCATCACGTTGGGAGCGTTGCCCGCGTGTTGCATCACTGGATCGAGTGCAACCCCAGCCTGTGCTGGCCACATCCACATGGTGGTCTGAAGCGCGGACTGCACTTCGGCGCTTCGCATGAAACGCATGAATTGTGCTGCGTCCTGCGTGTTTCGAGCGCCTTTGAGCAGGGCAATGCCCTCGACTTGCACAAACACACCGCCGGGCAGCGACACATTGATGGTGGGCGAAGTGTCGATTTTTTTCTCGCTGTAAAACACCTCAGCAGCCGGGCTGGTGGCGTAGCTCACGACCAAGGGGCGAGTGCCACCGTTGCGCGTGAACTCTTTGTAATAAGCATCGCTCCAGCTGTTGGCAACTTTGACATCGCCTTGGCGCATCTGCCTCCACCAGTCCCAAACACCTTCGCCTTTGGCCGCCACAGTCGCTGCCAAAAATGCCATGCCTGGGCTGGAAGTGGCAGGGTTTTGCACCACCAGCAATTGGGCGTATTGGGGTTGGGCCAAATCGTCTAGGGTCTTGGGCAGCGGCATATTGCGGTTCGCAAACCAGGCCTTGTCGGCGTTCAAGGTGACGTGCCCCCAATCCACAGGCATCCAGTCAGACGCATTGACAGTGCCCGGCGCAGCTTGCGCGAGCGCCGCACTGACTCGGAGATCACGCACGCTGCTCGGCAGCGGCGCCAGAATGCCCGCACCGCGTGCACGGCCGAGCAAGCTGTTGTCGATCCCGTAAACCACATCGCCAATCGGCTGGCCTTTGGTCAAAATCAATTTGTTGACCATGGCTCCAGCGTCCCCCGCCTTCACCAAACGCAGGGTCACGCCTTGGCTCTTCTCAAACTGCTCCAACAAAGGCTTAGGCAGTTCAAAGGAGTCGTGGGTGACCACACGCAGCTCGGCAGCGCTGGCATGGGCAAACGCACCCCAGAGCAGCAAACCGCTCGTGGCTCGAATCAAAGTGGCAAAAAAATGCATTTTCTTGGTGTCCTTCAGCAATAAAAAAGGCCACGCAAGAGGCGCGGCCAGTTTCAACGACGGGTTCCCGATAGGGTACTCATGCTGAGGCACATCACGCTTCCTACGCTGGCAT
This sequence comes from uncultured Burkholderiaceae bacterium, assembly GCA_964478285.1. Taxonomy (GTDB): domain Bacteria; phylum Pseudomonadota; class Gammaproteobacteria; order Burkholderiales; family Burkholderiaceae_C; genus RS62. The sequence goes on along the minus strand of CAYZHE010000012.1, from coordinate 25,469 downwards.
TAACCAGATCAGGTCATTGGGGACTCTCTCAGCCTAAGCGCAGCTCTGGCACCCCCGGTGACGAACTGGATTTTACGCCCTCTCCCGCGCGCCTCGCACACAAGCCCCACACACTGATCATGTATTGGCTGTCGGAAAACATTCTCAACGGGGGCTAGAATGGTTCGGTGCGGTATACAAAACCGCCACCAACCTTAAAAAATGGAGATCTTTATGTTGAAAAAAACCCTCTTGCTGAGCGCGATCGTGTTGGGTCTGAGCTCAGCCGCGTTGGCCAAGGACTGGAATCAAGTGCGAGTCGCCGTTGACTTGACCTACAAGCCGTTCACCTACAAAACTGACGATGGCAAGCCCACCGGCTTCGACGTCGATGTCGCCAACGCTTTGTGCAAAGAAATCAAAGCGAAATGTGTATTTGTTGAGCAAGTTTGGGACTCAATGATCCCCGGACTACAAGCCCGCAAATACGACGCCATCATCTCCTCGATGTCGATCACCGAAGAGCGCGCAAAAGTGGTCGACTTCACCACCAAGTACTACAACACGCCTTCCAAAATCGTCGTGAAAAATACCGTCAAGACTGATGGCACCCCTGCCAGCTTGAAGGGCAAAAATATCGGCGTGCTGAAGGGGTCAACCCAAGAGGCATATGCGATGGGTGAGCTCAAGCCAGCTGGCGTCAACGTGGTGAGCTACGAAGCACAGGATCAGGTTTATCTGGACATGAAGGCAGGCCGCCTCGATGGCACCGTGGCTGATGTGCTCGAAGTTCAGGGCGGTTTCTTGGATACCGCGGATGGCAAAGCCTACGGTTTTGTCGGCAAGCCCTTGGCCAGTTTCGTCAAGTACTTTGGTACCGGCGCTGGCATTGCAGTACGCAAGAGCGACACCGATTTGAAAGACAAACTGAACGCAGGCATCAAAGCGATTCGCGCCAATGGCGAATGGCAAAAAGCCAGCGACAAGTACTTCAAAGGCTTGGACATCTGGGGCGAGTGATCGCTTGACGTTGAGATAGGCGACACACCTGCCCATGTCTTCCGGCTACATCACCAGCATTTTCATCGGCACCTGGCTCACCTTCCAAGTGGCGTTGGGTTCCTTGCTGGTGGCAGTCGTCATGGGCTTGGCAGGTGCAACCGCCAAACTTTCCACCCAGCCGCTCCTGCGCGGCGTGGGTGGTGTCTACTCCACTGTGATTCGCGGCATTCCAGACTTGGTATTGATGCTGCTGATTTTTTATGGTGGTCAAATTGGCCTCAACGCCCTGATCGAGGCATTGGGCAGTGACAACTACATTGACATCAATCCCTTTGTTGCAGGGGTGCTGACCCTCGGCTTCATTTATGGGGCCTATATGACCGAGACATTTCGGGGCGCCATCTTGGCGATCCCGAAGGGGCAAGCCGAAGCGGGCTTGGCTTACGGGATGAGTTCATTTCGCGTCTTTACTTCTATTGTGCTGCCGCAGATGGTGCGTTTGGCGTTGCCTGGTTTCACCAACAATTGGCTGGTCTTGCTGAAGTCCACCGCACTGGTCTCTTTGTTGGGTCTTCAAGATTTGACTTACCTAGCCAAACAAGCGGGTGCTGCCGCACGCGGCACCGTGCCAAATGCGCCACTTTTGTTCATGGCCTTTGCTGCACTGCTGTATTTGATTTTGTCGTCGATATCCATGGTCGGACTGCGAGTGCTTGAAAAACGCTACAGCATGGGCGTCAAGCGGGGGACGCTCTGATGCAATTCGGCGTCATCTTTGAGCCCCAGCACGTGGCGATGTACCTTGAAGGCACATGGGTTGCACTGCAGCTGCTGATCGCGTGCCTGATCGTGGGCGGCGCGTTCGCACTGCCTCTGTCGCTGATGCGCGTATCCACGCGGCTATGGGTGTCAGGTCCTGTCTGGCTGTTCACTTACGTGATCCGCGGCACACCCCTCCTAATTCAGCTTTACATCATTTACTACGGCATTGCGCAATTGGATTGGATTCAAGAACGCTGGAATGACGCATGGCCGTGGACGGCATTCAAGAGCGCATTCTTTTGCGCCGTACTGGCCTTTGCAATCAACACCTGCGCGTATACCGTTGAAATGTTGGCAGGTGCGATCCGTGACACCTCTGCGGGCGAAATCGAGGCCGCTCAGGCTATGGGTCTCTCTCGCCGGCAAACCGTCTGGCGCATCGTATTGCCATCCGCCTTGCGAAGGGCGCTGCCTGCGTATAGCAACGAAGTCATCATGATGTTGCACTCAACCTCATTGGCCAGCGCTGTGCCCGCTTTGCTGGACATCACAGGGGCAGCTCGCGCGATTTACTCTAAGTTTTATTTGCCCTTTGAAGCCTTCATCACTGCAGGCTTGATCTATCTGACACTCACCTTTACTCTGGTCAGCCTGTTTCGTTTGGCTGAGGGACGTTGGCTGGCTTACTTACAGCCCCGTCCGCATTGAGCAACGATTGAGTGACAAACGCCACGGACACGCGAGATGCATACGCAACGACACGTTTTATCCGGCTCGAACAGTGGAACTGAGCGCAGCCTAGTCAGTCTGCACTACGGGCGCCCCGGCAGTGGTCCCAAAGTGGTGTTGCAAACAGCACTGCACGCGGATGAATTACCGGGCATGGTCGTGTTGCAGCACCTGCGCGAACGCCTCGAGGCGCTGGAGTCCAGTGGCAAAGTATTGGGTGAAATCGTTTTGATTCCCATGGCCAATCCAATCGGTCTAGACCAGCAAGTGATGTACGCACACCTGGGTCGATTTGAGTTGAACACCATGGAGAATTTCAATCGCTACTACCCAGATCTGGCTTTGATGGTTGGGGAACAAGTGGGCCCCCTGCTCACCCAAGACCCAGATCACAACCGCGATGTGATTCGGGCCGCCATGCGCGAACGTTTAGCCCAAGCGGAGTCAGCCACTGAATTGGACAGCTTGCGCCACGTGTTGATGGGTTTGGCCTGTGACGCAGACATTGCCTTGGATTTGCACTGCGACTTTGAAGCCGCGCTGCATCTGTACGTTGAATATCCCTATCTCGATCAAGTCGACGCCTTGAGTCGTTACCTGGGCGCCAAAGCTGTGCTCTGGGCCGAGGGCTTTGGCACGGGCCTTTGCTACGACGAAGCTCTGAGTGGTGTGTGGTGGCGCTTGGCCGCAAGGTACCCGAGCCACCCCATCCCACTGGCTTGTTTGAGCTCAACTGTCGAGCTCCGTGGCCAAACAGATGTTGGGGGCGCATCCGCCGTGCAGGACGCCACCGCGCTTGAGCACTATCTGCAACATGTGGGTGCGCTGGCTGGCAAGCCGCCAGCGATGCCTGCAGCAGTCTGTGAACCGACGCCTTTGGCCGGATCCCAAACCTTGCAAGCACCTCATGCAGGCGTGGTGGATTATCAAGCAGCGGTTGGCTCGAGGGTAAAGGCAGGTGACCTGATCGCCTGGGTGATTGAACCCGTCCAGGGCATCCGCAGCGGCGTATACGCACAAGTGGATGGCGTGCTGTATGCCCGCCATATTTTGCGCTGGGCTTACTCGGGCATGGACTTGGGCAAAATTGCCGGCGCTACCGCTTTCAAAACAGGCCCCCTGCTCAGCCCATGATGGAGTGCATTGATGCCCTCCGACGGACCTCACCTGAACTTTGAAACGACCCTTATGAGCCCACAACTTCAAGTCGACAACATCCACAAACGCTTCGGTCAACATGAAGTGCTCAAAGGCGTGTCCCTGACAGCTCAATCCGGTGACGTCATCGCAATGATCGGTTCAAGTGGCTCCGGCAAGTCCACATTTTTGCGTTGCATCAACCTGCTAGAACGCCCCCATGAAGGTGCGATCTCGGTTCAAGGTGAGGCCATGCAGCTGCATGTCGCCAAAGACGGAATGCTGCAAGCCACCCAACCCAAACAGCTGCAACGAATGCGAAGCAAATTGGCGATGGTGTTTCAACACTTCAATTTATGGGCGCACTTGACGGTACTTGAAAACATCACCAAAGCGCCGATTGATGTCCTGGGAGTGAGCAAAGACGAAGCCATCGAGCGTGCCCGTCGCTACCTGGACAAAGTAGGGCTGGTCGACGTCGAACACAAATACCCGGCCCACATGTCGGGCGGACAGCAGCAACGTGTCGCCATCGCCCGAGCGCTGGCCATGGAACCTGCGGTGATGCTGTTTGATGAACCCACTTCCGCATTGGATCCTGAGTTGGTTGGAGAAGTGTTGCGCGTGATGCGAGGACTCGCTGAAGAAGGCCGAACCATGGTCGTGGTGACTCACGAAATGGGCTTCGCGCAAGAGGTGGCAAATCGCGTCATGTTCCTACACCAGGGGCGAGTTGAAGAAGAAGGCGACCCCCGTCAAGTCCTGACTCAGCCCAGCAGTGAACGTTTGCAGCAGTTCTTGGCTGGCAGCCTCAAATAATTTCACTCATTGAAAGACTCGGGTGGAGCCAGCATCCGCTGGTGACTCCAGCCATGGGTCTCCCCAAAGGCGCGAATTTTTCGGCAAACGAGCAGCCAAAAAATCCATCTGATCGCTCAAAATGCGGCGGTTCCGCAAGATGAAATCCTCCCATACGCTCGGAACGTAGGGCACATAAAGCAATGGCATATGGGCTTGCTCAGGTGTGCGATTGCCTTTGCGGTGGTTGCAAGAGCGGCAAGCGGTGACGACATTGCGCCAGTGGTCCGCGCCTCTTTGTGCAACCGGAACAATGTGCTCTCGGGTGAGCTCCTCCTCTGGGAATTGCCCTCCGCAATATGCACAGGTGCAGCGATCACGCTGAAAAAGCTTAGGGTTCGTTAGGGAGACTTTGGCCGCCAGAGGGTTGACGCGTGGGACCCCTTGCGTGCCAATGATGGAACTGACTTGCACCACCGATTGTTGGCCGGTGCGCGCGTTGTGACCGCCGCGAAACACCGCGATGGTCTCGCCCAGCTCCCATTGCACCTCGCCGCAAGCATAGTGAATCACAGCTTCTTGCAATGTGATCCACGATTGTGGCAATCCATGACCCGACAGCCTCAGCACTCTCACGCGACAACCCCTTAGAAGATGTTTCATGATGGGGCCCCGGGCATGGCGACCCCTGCCACGCTATAGTAGCGTGCAAATATGACAAGCGCATCACCTGTTTGACAGCATGAACATTTTCCGTGGCCTGCCCCCCGAGAGCGCAACCGCTCCTCAATGGCTTCAGGCTTGTGCCCTCACGATTGGTAACTTTGATGGTGTCCACCGGGGGCACCAAGCGATGTTGGCTTTGTTGACCAACGAGGCCAAGCACCGAGGCATCCCCAGCTGCGTGATGACGTTTGAGCCGCATCCCAGAGACTTTTTTGCTCAGCTGCACCAAAAGCCAGATTTGGCACCAGCCCGCATCGCCACCCTGCGTGACAAACTCGCCGAATTGGCCGCCTGTGGTGTCGACCATTGCGTCGTGTTGCCGTTCAATGAACGCCTGTCCAACCTACTCCCAGAGCACTTCATACAAGACATCTTGGTCAAAGGCCTAGGCGTGCAATATGTGCTCGTCGGCGACGACTTCCGCTTCGGTGCCAAGCGGGCGGGTGACTACGCCATGCTCGATGCAGCGGGCGAGACACAAGGCTTTGACGTTGCCCGCATGAACAGCTACGAGGTGCATGGGCTGCGGGTTTCCAGTTCTGCGGTGCGTGAGGCACTCAGCCAGGGACGAATGCAAGACGTGGCTGCCCTGCTGGGGCGCCCTTACAGCATCTCTGGCCACGTCGTCCACGGCCGCAAACTCGGCCGCGAACTCGGCTTTCGCACACTAAACTTGCGTTTTGCACACTGGAAGCCTGCTGCCAGCGGGATTTTCGTAGTCCAAGTCCACGGACTGAGCGATGCGCCGCTGCTGGGCGTCGCCAACATGGGGATTCGACCCTCGCTGGACGCCAGCGATGTGAATGGCGGCCGGGTGCTGTTGGAAACCCATGTCTTGGATTGGCCGCAGTCCCTGAGCCGAGACCTACCCAATGGGGAGGCCTACGGTAGAATCGTGCGCGTGGATTTATTGCACAAACTACACGACGAACTCAAGTACGACAGTCTAGACGCCCTCCAAGCAGGCATCGCTCGCGACTGTGATGACGCACGCGCGTGGTTTGCGTCCATGCACTTGCAAACCCACCGCCAAATCACCCGCGACCGAATTTGATATTCGCTTGCCGCGCATTCAACCGGCTGCGCCTCGTTTGCTCTTGCGCCTCCCAGCGCCCCGCCTTTTAGGCCACTTGCATTCCTATTGCCATGTCTAGTTCTGAGACCGATTACAGCCAAACGCTGAACCTGCCCGACACCCCGTTCCCCATGCGCGGAAACTTGCCCAAGCGCGAGCCCGACTGGGTCAAAGAATGGAACAACCCTGAGCATGGTGTGTATGCCCGATTGCGCGCTGCTCGCGTCGGTCGACCTCCCTTCATCTTGCACGATGGCCCTCCCTATGCCAACGGCAAGATTCACATTGGCCACGCAGTCAACAAAGTACTCAAAGACATGATCGTCAAAGCGCGGCAGCTGGCTGGCTTTGACGCGCAATACATTCCAGGCTGGGACTGCCACGGTTTGCCGATCGAAAACGCCATTGAAAAGCTCCATGGGCGCAATTTGGCGCGCGATGATATGCAGGCCAAAAGCCGGGCCTTTGCGACCGAGCAGATCGCCCAACAAATGGCCGACTTTCAGCGTTTGGGCGTTTTGGGTCTTTGGGAAAAGCCCTACAAGACCATGTCTTACGAGACTGAGGCCAATGAAATCCGTGCGTTCAAACGCGTGATGGAACGCGGCTTCGTGTACCGTGGACTCAAACCCGTTTACTGGTGTTTTGACTGCGCCTCAAGCCTTGCCGAATTTGAAATCGAATATGCAGACAAAAAGAGTGACACGTTGGATGTCGCATTTCTTGCGCACGACAACAGTGCAGTCGCCAAGGCTTTTGGCCTGAGCAGCTTGCCCGGCCAAGTCAAAGATGCATTTGCAGTGATTTGGACCACAACCGCATGGACTATCCCAGCGAACCAGGCGCTCAACGCCAACCCTGAAATGACCTACGCGCTTGTAGAAACCGCTCGAGGTCATTTGGTTCTGGCAGAGACTTTGGTGGGCGCCTGTCTTGAGCGCTACGGCTTGAGCGGCCAAGTGGTCGCTACGACCCAGGGGCAGCAACTCGGGGGACTGCAGTTCCGCCACCCCCTGTACGATGTCCATGCCGACTACCAACGCCTAAGCCCTGTGTTCTTGGCTGAATATGTGAGCGACAGCGATGGCACAGGTATCGTGCATTCATCGCCAGCCTATGGTGTCGACGACTTCAACTCATGCATGGCCAACGGCATGACGTTCGCCGACATCTTGAACCCTGTTCAAGGCAACGGTGAATATGCGGAAGATTTAGGTCTGTTTGGCGGCATGAACATTTGGAAAGCCTGCCCCCGCATCATTGAGGTGCTCGGACAAAGCAACCGTTTGATGGCCACCAAGACCATCACCCACAGCTACCCGCACTGCTGGCGTCACAAGACCCCTGTGATTTACCGTGCAGCAGCCCAATGGTTCGTCCGCATGGACGAAGGCGACGGCGTGTTCACCAAGGACAAGGCACCAGAATCGCTGCGCCAAACTGCATTGGCAGCCATTGAGCAAACCGCGTTCTATCCAGAAAATGGCAAAGCCCGCTTGCGCGACATGATTGCCAACCGCCCAGACTGGTGCATCAGTCGCCAGCGCTCTTGGGGCGTCCCGCTGCCGTTCTTGATGCACATCGATGACGGCAGCTTGCACCCCGAGACCCCGGCCATCATCGACCTCGCCGCTGAAGTGGTCGAGCAGGGCGGTATTGAAGCGTGGAGCAAACTCAGTGCGGACGATGTGCTCCAGCGGATTGGAGACGCGGGCCACAGCGGTCAATACACCAAGAGCACCGACATCCTCGAAGTCTGGTTTGACTCAGGCACGACCCACACCACCGTCTTGCGCGGCAGCCACGCAGGCAGTGCTCGAGATGATGGCGGCCCCGAGGCAGATCTCTATCTGGAAGGCCATGACCAGCACCGAGGTTGGTTCCACTCCTCATTGCTAACGGCCAGTGCGATGTACGGTCGCGCGCCCTACAAAAGCCTGCTGACGCACGGGTTCACCGTAGATGGCCAAGGTCGCAAGATGAGCAAAAGCGTCGGTAACACCGTGGCACCACAAGAAATCAGCGCCAAACTTGGCGCCGAAATCATCCGCCTCTGGGTTGCATCGACCGACTATTCTGGTGACTTGGGCATTGACGACAAAATTTTGGCTCGTGTTGTCGACAGTTACCGCCGCATCCGCAACACCTTGCGCTTCTTGCTAGCCAACACGAGCGATTTCGACCCTGCAAAGGACGCCGTTGCAGTGGAAGACCTGCTTGAAGTCGATCGCTACGCTATCGCCAAGGCTTCTCAACTCCAACAAATCATCTTGGCGCACTACGATGTTTACGAATTCCACCCCGTCGTGAGCAAACTGCAAATTTATTGCTCTGAGGAGTTGGGAGCGTTTTACCTCGACATCTTGAAAGACCGCCTCTACACGACCGCTGCAGATTCAATGGCTCGCCGCAGCGCCCAAACCGCACTGTGGCATATCACACACGCGATGCTGCGTTGGATGGCGCCGTTCCTGTCGTTCACGGCCGAAGAGGCATGGGCTACTTTTGACAAGAATCAAGACAGCATCTTTATCCAAACGTTTTGGGATTTCCCCAAAGTCGGCAGCGATCTGGTCACCAAGTGGGACCAGGTGCGCCAAGTACGCGACACCGCCAACAAAGCCATCGAGGATTTGCGTGTGCAGGGCAAGGTCGGTGCATCCCTGCAGGCTGACATCACGATTCACGCTCCGCAAGAAACCTTGAATCACCTGGCGACCTTGGGCAATGAATTGCGCTTCGCATTCATCACCTCACGCGTCACCTGTGTCTTGGCGGATGCGTTGCGGGTAGAGGTAAAAAGCAGTGACGGCACCAAGTGTCAGCGCTGCTGGCACTACACCGACGACGTTGGCCACGACAGCGCACACAGCGCTTTGTGCGCTCGCTGCGTCAGCAACTTGACCGGGTCCGGCGAAACACGTTTGTATGTCTGATACCACCAACGACTTGCCACAAGCCCACGCCCAGGCCATGCGCGACTTCATGGTCTGGCGGCGGTGGCTTGCTTTGGCTTTGACGGTTACCCTGCTGGATCAGGTGACCAAGCTGCTCATCGTGCAGAAATTTGGGTATGGGGAAAGCCACCTCATCACTTCTTTTTTCAATTTGGTCCGCGTTCACAACGAAGGCGCTGCGTTCTCGTTTCTAGCCGATGAAGGCGGATGGCAACGCTGGTTTTTCGTCGTACTGGGGATCTCTGCCTCGATTTGGATGTCATGGTTGATCAAAACCAGCCCCAGCAGGCTCATGTCGCTGTCCCTCAGCCTCATCATCGGCGGCGCTCTGGGCAACGTGGTTGACCGATTGGCCCACGGTCACGTCATCGATTTCTTGGATTTCCACTTTGCACTGTTAGATGGCTGGTTTGTCGGGGGCCATTTCCCTGCCTTCAATTTGGCCGACTCAGCCATCACCCTGGGTGCAGTATTAATGATCATCGACGAGTTGCGGCGCGCGCGCCATAATGGCTCACACACCCAAACTTAAAAGACACTGCGCCAACCATTGCGCAGAGGGAGACTCTCATGCCAGGACTATTGCCCCACATTGATCCAGATGGATTGCTCGAATTCTCGGTGGTGTACACCGACCGAGCGTTGAACCACATGTCCAAACGCTTTCAGGGCGTGATGATCGACATCAGCCGCATGTTGAAAAGCGTGTACCACGCTGACGCCGCGGTGCTCGTGCCTGGCAGCGGTACGTTTGGCATGGAATCAGCAGCGCGCCAATTCGCCACCGGCAAAAAGGCCTTGGTTGTGCGCAATGGCTGGTTCAGCTTTCGTTGGACGCAGATCTTTGACATGGGCCAGATCCCCACATCCCACAGCGTGTGTAAAGCCCGCCCCACCGGCGCTGGCGCCCAGGCACCCTGGGTACCCTGCCCCATCGATGAGGTGACAGCGGCCATCGCTGCAGAGCGCCCCGCCGTGGTCTTTGCGCCACATGTAGAAACCTCTTGCGGCATGATTTTGCCGGACGACTACATCAAAGCATTGGCCGACGCCGTACATGCGGTGGGTGGATTGTTGGTCCTCGACTGCATCGCCTCGGGTGCAATGTGGGTGGACATGCGCAAGACAGGTGTTGATGTGTTGGTGAGTGCTCCTCAAAAGGGCTGGAGCAGCTCACCCTGCTGCGCCATGGTCATGTTGAGCGAGCGCGCTCTGCAGGTACTCCCCACGACGCAAAGCTCTAGCTTTGCCATGGACCTCAAAAAGTGGCACGACATCATGCAAGCCTACGAAAAGGGCGGGCACGCGTACCACGCAACCATGCCCACGGATGCGTTGCAAAGGCTGCGCGATACCATGCTGGAGACCGAAGCCTACGGCTTTGACAAGATCCGCGAAGAACAAATCGAACTGGGTACCTCCGTGCGGGAACTGCTCAAAGAATTTGGCTACATCAGTGTCGCAGCGCCGGGTTTTGAAGCCCCCGGAGTGGTGGTCAGTTATACGGATGACTCGGACATTCAAAGCAGCAAACGGTTTTTGGAGCTGGGCTTACAAACCGCTGCCGGCGTCCCTTTGCAATGTGACGAAGGCCCAGATTTCAAAACCTTCCGCATCGGACTTTTTGGACTCGACAAATGGCATGACACCGCGCGCACCGTCGAGATGCTGCGCTCAGCACTGAACCACATTGCAAGCGAGCAAACGGTCAGCGCTTGATCGCTACCACGCGAAGGAAGCTGGCGATGGGCACAAAAAAACCGGGCGATGCCCGGTTTTTTCATGCGTCTGAGTACTCAGATTTGAACCATCTCGAAATCTTCCTTGCGGGCATCGCACTCAGGACAAGTCCAGTTCATCGGCACGTCAGCCCACTTGGTTCCAGGCGCAATGCCATGCTCAGGTGAACCCTCGGCTTCATCGTAAATCCAGCCACAAATCAGGCACATCCAGGTTTCAGTTGCGTCACTCATGAATCTCACTTCCTTGTCATAGAATGATTTCATTGTAGCCAGCCCACGAAACCCCGTGGACGAGTGCAGTCAATTGGTTGGCTGCCGATTCGGATCAAACATGCACATTCTTGAGGGCGTTTCCCGCCATGTCTGACGCGCCACGCGAACCCCAAAGCAACGAGTCCGTGAGCTTGCCATGTGTACTCAGCTTCAACGCACTAGACCCCAGCGGAGCGGGAGGACTGGTGGCAGATGCGCTGACCGCTGCCTCCGCGAGTACCCACCTTTTGTCGGTGGCCTGTGCGGTGCTGATCAGAGACACCTCTGAGGTCCACGATCACATCGCGATCGATGAAGAAACGGTCACCGATCAAGCCAGATGCATCCTTGAAGATGCGCCTGCCCAAGGCTTCAAAGTTGGCTTCCTAGGCAATCCTGAAAATGTGAGCGCCGTCGCTCAAATTGCCAGTGATTACGCTGATATTCCGGTCGTGGCCTACATGCCAGACCTGTCCTGGATGGATGAATTGGCGATCGAAAATTACCTCGACGCTTTCAGCGACTTGATGCTGCCACAAGTCACCATCCTTTGCGGTAATTACGCCACTTTGTGCCGCTGGCTACTGCCCGATTGGGAGGGACAACAACCACCCGGTCCTCGAGACGTGGCCCGCGCTGCAGCTGAACATGGCGTCGCGTACACCTTGGTCACCAGCTTTCCCAGCGCAGACCATTGGTTGGAAAACCACCTGGCGTCGCCAGACACCGTATTGACCAGTGCCCGTTTCGATCGTTTTGAAGCCCGCTTCAGCGGCGCAGGCGAAACCCTGAGTGCAGCCTTGATTGCATTGCTCACTGCGGGCGCCGATTTGCAAACCGCCTGCAGCGAGGCATTGAACTACCTGGACCAGGCCCTGGACGGCGGCTTTCAGCCTGGTATGGGGCACGCCATACCCGACCGACTGTTTTGGTCAGATCCTGGAGATGACACGGACGAATTAGCAGACAGCGATGCTGTCCAAGTCCTGAGCGATTTCCCGATCGACAATACCCGCCATTGAATCAACCCTTAACACTGCACACCATTCATGGACCAGAACCAGATCCTCTTTGACCGTTCCAAGCGCGCCATTCCTGGTGGCGTCAACTCGCCCGTGCGCGCATTCAAAGCCGTCGGCGGAACGCCTCGATTTGTGAAACGCGCACAAGGCGCCTATTTTTGGGACGCGAATGACCAACGCTACATCGACTACATCGGTTCTTGGGGGCCGATGATTTTGGGGCACGGACACCCTGAAGTGTTGGCTGCTGTTCAGGAAGCCATGGCGCAAGGCTTCAGCTTTGGGGCGCCCACGGAGCGCGAAGTCGAGTTGGCCGAGGCCATCTTGTCTCACCTGCCCAGTATGGACATGGTGCGCTTGGTGAGCTCCGGTACTGAGGCTGGTATGAGCGCCTTGCGTCTTGCACGCGGCGCGACAGGCCGCAACAAAATCATCAAGTTTGAAGGCTGTTACCACGGCCACGCCGACGCTTTGCTGGTCAAGGCAGGGTCAGGCCTGGCCACATTCGGTCACCCCACCAGTGCAGGTGTACCGGCCGATGTCGTCAAAGACACCTTGGTGCTGACCTACAACGATGTTGCCGGTCTTGAGGCCGCGTTTGCAGAGTTTGGCAGCGACATTGCGTGCATCATGATCGAACCGATCGCAGGCAACATGAACTTTGTGCGAGCCAGCATTCCATTCATGAAAGCCTGTCGAGACTTGTGTACCCGCCACGGGGCACTGTTGATTTTGGACGAAGTGATGACTGGTTTTCGCGTCGACTTGGGTAGCGCACAAGCGGTGTATGCCCGCGAGATTCCAGGCTTTGAGCCCGACTTAACGGCACTCGGCAAGGTGATCGGCGGCGGTATGCCTCTGGCTGCATTCGGCGGCAAGCGAGATGTCATGGAACAACTCGCGCCACTGGGTCCTGTCTACCAAGCAGGGACGCTCTCGGGCAACCCGGTAGCGACTGCCTGTGGTTTGGCGACCATCAAGGCGATTGCCAAGCCAGGCTTTTTCGAAGCCCTGAGCCAACGCACGCGGTCGCTGTCCGATGGCCTGCGCCAAGTAGGGCAAGAGGTCGGGGTCTCCATCAGCACAGACTCGCAAGGCGGTATGTTTGGATTTTTCCTGCTGGATCAGCTGCCCCATAATTATGGGCAAGTGATGCAGTCCAACGGCGATGCCTTTAATCGCTTTTTCCACGGCATGTTGGACCGTGGGGTGTACTTGGCCCCCGCTTTGTATGAGGCCGGCTTTGTATCTGGCGCGCACACGCAGGCTGACATCGACCACACGCTGCACGCCGCTCGAGAAGCATTGAAGGCGCTCTGACCTGGCTGATGTACAAGCCCCCGCGCACCCAACCATCCATGGATCGTGCGCGGTGTGAGCCAACGGCGGCGTTGTCATGCCATGCGTGGGCTATGATCCGACAACAAGGAATCACATGAAAAAAATCTACGCGCTTCAAGCTCCCGGCAAACACCCCGATCGAGTGCTTGACGCTGTTCGACACGAAATCCGCCAACAATTCAAACGGTTGCGTGCGCGCGCACTTCCTGAGGGCGGTGAAGTTTGGCGATTTGCGTGCAAATTAGGGCCCGATGAGTCCCAAGCCGAGTCCATCGCAGAAGCGGACCTCTCTGCTGCAGTCCAGCGCTGGGCTGAGCAAGGGGCGACTCAAATCTACCTCGAGGTGGTTGCGCAAAGCGCGTTAAGAGGCAAACGACCTGCACCCGGCGCTCGCAATCCCAACGCGTCCGACGACGCCTAAGTCTCAGCTGCGCCACGCCTGCAGTCGCGTGGTCCAAACAACCACGCAGAACATCCCTTTCTCCTGGTACTCAAACTCTAGGTCTCCTCACCCAGCTGAGACCATCGCTCACATCCGGTCCGTGGTGCCGTCGGCTGGTGGTTGGACTTGAAGACGCGCTACTGCGCGTGCCTTGTCCTTTTTGCTGGGGCGCTTGCCTTTGATCCCCCCCGTTCCTTCTGGGTCTAGTGGGCGCTCTGGCTCGGGGTCTCTTGGCTCAAAGCCTGGCACTTCTTCCAGTTCCAGCTCAAGCCCGTGTCGACGCGCAATCAGACGCCAATGCGCCCTTTGCGCCGCCGTGACCATCGAAATCGCAACCCCCTGCTGACCAGCGCGTCCGGTGCGCCCAATGCGATGCACGTAATCGGTCGTGGAGCGAGGCAAATCGAAATTGATCACTGCATCGAGTTGTGACACGTCGATGCCACGCGCAGCCAAATCGGTGGTGACGACGACCTGCCAATTCGCCGCTTTGAAATCGCGCAACACCTCTTGGCGCGTGCTTTGCGCCATATCGCCATGGAATGCAGTGGCGTTGATGCCTGCACGGTAGAGTTTGTCGGAGACATGGATGCTCGCGTATTTGGTGGCTACGAACACCAACACCCGCTTCCAAGATTCGGCGGCCAACCACGCCTTCAGCAAGCCTGTGCGTCGTCCCTCATCGACCGCCACCGCCCGCTGTTCAATCGCAGGCAGATCCGCGTCGATCGCTTTCACTTCGATGCGCTCAGCATCCTGCTGGTGCGCCGCTGCCAGTGCCAACACGCCTGGACTGAAGGTCGCCGACCAAAGCAAGGTCTGCCGATTTTGGGGAAGCTGCGACAGCAGCGCGCTGAGCTCGGCCGCAAATCCTGTCTCAAGCAGGCGGTCTGCTTCATCCAGCACCAAACATTGCAATTCATCTAATCGCAAGGCGCGCTGCTTCATCAAGTCCAGCAGTCTTCCTGGCGTGGCGACCACCAAGTCGGCACCTGCTCGCAGGGTCACTTGGTCCTTGTTGACCGAGGTGCCTCCAGTGAGGGTGACAACCCGCAAGTGGGCGCGCATGGGCTTGAGGATTTCAATCGCTGTAGCACTGACCTGGTCGGCCAGATCGCGGGTCGGCACCACCACCAATGCTCGCGTCACACGCCGCTCTTGCGGTGAGGCTTGGTGTGCCATAAGACGCTGCACACATGGCAACACATAAGCCAGGGTTTTGCCAGATCCCGTGGGCGCCTGTGCCAAGACATCACGACCTACCAGTACAGGTGGAATGGCCTTTTCCTGGACCGGTGTCGGTTCATGCACACCCATCGACAGGGCCGCATTGACCAAGGCCATGTTCAAACCCAAGGCGGCAAACCCTGGGGTGGTGGAGTATTCAGTAGTGACGCCTGCGCGCGGTGACATTGACACTGAGTGCGGCTTCAATGGCGAAAATGACGCACGCCAGAAAACACCATCGCAACGCCACGTTCATTGGCAGCATCGATCACTTCTTGATCACGCATAGATCCCCCAGGTTGAATGACACACGTCGCACCGGCGTCAACGACGACATCGAGACCATCACGGAATGGGAAGAAAGCATCGCTCGCCACCGCCGTACCTTGCAGACTCAGGCCAGCGTGTTCGGCCTTGATCGAGGCAATGCGAGCAGAGTCCAGGCGACTCATTTGCCCGGCACCAACGCCCATGGTCATGCCCTCTTTGCAAAACACGATCGCGTTCGATTTGACGTAGGTAGCGACCTTCCAGGCGAACAACAAATCTTGCAACTCTGCAGCAGTAGGCTGCTTTTGGGTGACGACTTTCAAATCAGACGCTTGCAACACATGGTTGTCAGCCGTCTGCATCAACAAGCCACTTCCAACGCGTTTGATATCCATGGCATTGCGGCCTTGCTCCCATGGCGACGCGCCGCCGGGCGGCAATGCGATTTGCAAAATTCGAACATTCACCTTGGCCGCAAACACAGCCAAAGCCTCTGGAGTGAACGCCGGCGCCATCAAGACCTCAACAAACTGCTTGTTGATTGCTTGCGCAGCGGCTTCGTCAACGATGCAATTGAGTGCAATGATGCCGCCAAAGGCAGAGGTAGGGTCGGTTTGAAACGCCTTTTGATAGGCACTCAGTGCGTCCTGGGCAATGGCCACACCACATGGGTTGGCATGCTTGACGATGACACAAGCGGGTGTGTCAAAGCTTTTGACACACTCCCAGGCGGCATCAGCGTCAGCAATGTTGTTGTACGAAAGCTCTTTGCCTTGTAATTGTTTGGCCGTCACCAAGGAGCCGGGCGCTGGATACAGATCGCGGTAAAAGGCCGCTTGCTGATGCGGGTTCTCCCCGTATCGCAGATCTTGGACTTTGACAAACCGACCATTGGTTTGATCGGCAAATGCGCGACGCGAGCCATCTTCCAAATTCAAACTGGATAGGTAATCGCTGATTGCGGCGTCGTAGTTGCTGATGCGATTGAAGGCCGCCACCGACAACTTAAAACGTGTCTGCGTTGTGGTGTGTCCCAAACGCTTGAGCTCATCCAACACTGCAGGATATTGCTCTGCATCGGTCAAGACGGTGACGTCTTTCCAATTTTTTGCAGCACTGCGAACCATTGCAGGGCCACCAACATCGATGTTCTCAATCGCGTCTTCCAACGTGCAATCCGGCTTGGCAACAGTGGCTTCAAAGGGGTACAAATTAACGATCAAAAAATCGATGGTATCGATATGATGCTCTGCCAAAGCCGCCATGTGCTCGGGGACATCGCGGCGCGCCAGCAAGCCTCCGTGCACCTTGGGGTGCAAGGTCTTGACCCGACCATCGAGCATCTCAGGAAATCCCGTCACTGTCGCCGCTTCGCGCACAGGCAACCCGGCTTCCATCAACAGCTTGGCAGTACCACCCGTGGAAATCAGGCCAATGTTCAGGGCGTGTAGCGCTTGTGCCAGTTCAACAATGCCAGTCTTGTCCGACACAGAAATCAGTGCGTTCATTCAAGGTTCCATTCAAGTCAAAAATAAAAAAAGGCGACCTCAGTCCAACAGACCGTGTGTGATCAATTTCTTTCGCAAGGTATTGCGATTCAGTCCCAGCCACTGCGCGGCGCGAGATTGGTTCTGTCCGGCTTGAGCCATGACTTCTTCTAGCATGGGTTTTTCAAAGACGTTCAACACCATCTCGTACATATCAACAGGCGTGCTGCCGTCCAAGTCCGCAAAGTAAGCGCGCAAACGGGCACGCAATGGCGTCTCAATGTCGTGGTTCATCTGAGGACTGTTCATGTCGCGCACTCGCTGGTGAAGGCCTGAGCAGGAGCAACTCCTGCGGCCATAGCATCAAAAAATCGCACTACCGCCTGCAGCTGTTCTTGGGCAGACTCCATGGCGTTGATCGCACGACGAAACACCATCGCGTCGGGCAAACTTTGTGTGTACCAAGCCAAATGCTTGCGCGCTGAACGCACGCCGGTGTACTCGCCGTACAAAGCGTAGTGCTCTTCCAGATGGCCAGTCATCCAAACGCGCATCTCCTTCGGTGTCGGGTCAGGCAACAACTCTCCCGTTGCCAGAAAATGTGCGATCTCTCTGAATATCCAGGGCCGGCCTTGGGCCGCGCGCCCGATCATGATCGCATCTGCCCCCGTTTGCTGCAGCACTTCCTTGGCCTTGCGTGGCGAATCAATATCACCATTGGCGACCACAGGTATAGAGACGTTTGCCTTGATGGCTGCTACCGTCTCGTGTTCCGCCTCGCCGGCGTATTTTTGTTCTCGAGTTCGACCATGCACAGTGACCATGGCGATGCCCGCCTGTTCGGCTAGATATGCCAAGCGGGGAGCGTTCTTGTTGTCAGCTCGCCAACCAGTACGCATCTTCAGTGTGGCCGGTACCCCGTGTGCACTGCAGGCTTGCACGACAGCCTCGATGATCTCCAGCGCCAGAGATTCATCCTGCATCAAGGCAGAGCCTGCCCATTTGTCGCAGACCTTTTTAGCTGGACAGCCCATGTTGATATCGATGATTTGCGCACCGCGATCGATGTTGTAGTGCGCGGCTTCTGCCATCATTTGGGCATCAGTGCCCGCGATTTGCACGGCGATGGGTGCGGTTTCCCCGTCGTGATTGGCACGGCGTGACGTCTTCAAGCTGTCCCGCAAATCAGGGCGCGAGGTCACCATCTCGCTCACCGCATAACCCGCACCCAATTGCTTGCACAACATGCGAAATGGCCGGTCTGTGACACCCGCCATGGGGGCAACAAACAGGTTGTTGGGTAATGCGTAGGGACCAATGTGCATAGAAAAGGCGACAGGTCTGAGCTGGATCGCCGATCGCGCCGATGCCAGCTTGCTGGTGCTTCTGAAAACACCCTGTCTGCTCAAAATTTAAGCATTGAATTGTACCTGTTCGCCGTTGTCACCCGGCGAAAGGTCAGCGAGCGGCTTTGGATTCGTGCCTTTTGTCATCACTCATCCCCCAGGCCGATGGCTGATCCAGCGCCCTTCCACTCCATCGCTTGTGGGTAAGGCCACACCCCTATACTGCGCCAGCATGGAAGCATGGTTACAAAGTTTGCTGGCGTTTTTGAGTCTGCCCACGGTGGGATTACCCACGGTATTCATTGTCGCCACGCTCTCGGCGACATTGATCCCTGGCGGGTCGGAGTGGGCAGTTCTGGGCTTGGTTGCTCTGCGACCAGATCTGTTCTGGGACACCGTTTTTGTAGCAACGCTGGGCAACACACTTGGGGGAGCGATCTCCTGGTGGATGGGCTTGGGAGCCCACCATGTCACCAACCGCCTGCGCAACAGCCCCACCCATGTGCGCGCGCTGGACTGGTTGCAGCGGCTCGGGCCCAAAGTGTGTCTGCTGGCGTGGTTGCCGATCATTGGCGACCCTTTGGTCACGCTGGCAGGCTGGTTAAAGCTGCCCTTTTGGCCATGCATGTTGTATTCCGGTATTGGCAAACTGCTGCGTTACATCATCATGACCGCCATCGGTATGCAATTCCTGCCAGGCGCTTGATCACCTGAAGCCCCGACAACGGAGGCACAATGCGCTTCTTGTGCTCCACAACATGATTGCTATGCAACACATCACGCTCATCGGCTACGGCGAGGTTGGTCAGACATTTGCGCACGCCCTGCAATCTCAGGGTCTGCGCGTCAGTGCTTGGGACACCAAGCTGCAAGAGCCCGCCACCGCAGCGGCGCTGCAATCCATTGCCCATGCGCACCACATTGAGCTCGGTCAAAGCCTGGCCGAGCCCTTGCGAAGCAGCGAGTTGGTGATCAGTGCTGTGACCGCCTCGAACGCGCTGCAAGTGGCGTTGAGCGCGGCAGCGCACATCCGTTCGGGTGTGTATTTTCTAGATCTGAATTCGGCTTCCCCTGGCACCAAGCAACAAGCCAGCCAGGCCATTGAGGCGGCAGGTGGTCGGTACGTCGAAGCGGGTGTGATGACTTCAGTCCCGCCTTATGGCATCCGCGTGCCCATGTTGTTGGGTGGCAGCCAGGCCCATGGGTTGCAACCGATCTTGGCCGCATGGGGCATGGACACGCAGGTCGTGAGCTCAGAAGTCGGTGTCGCTTCTGCAACCAAGATGTGTCGCTCGATCATGATCAAAGGGCTGGAGGCGCTGGTGATCGAAAGCTTCAGCTCTGCACGACATTACGGCGTGGAAGACGACATGGTTGCCACCTTGCAAGAGACGTTTCCTGGCATCAATTGGAGCGAACAAGCGGCCTACTTTTTCATGCGCGTGGCCCAGCACGGGAAGCGGCGAGCCGAAGAAATGCGCGAGTCAGCTGCCACTGTTGCGGAGGCTGGCTTTGAGCCATTCATGGGAGCTGCGATTGCCGACAAACAACAATTTGTCGCGGACCAAGCGGCAGCAGGCGCGTTCACATCGGTCCCTGCCAAAGCCGACTGGCAGACCTACGCGGATGCCTTGCTGGCAACGCGCGCGCCCTCGCACAACACCAAGACGGACCAATGAGCGCCATCCTCAACATCACTGGCCCCATCTTTTTGATCGTGGGCCTGGGCTATCTGAGCGTGCGGGTTGGTCTGTTTCTAAAGTCAGATATGCGCATCGTCGGTCGCTTTGTCATGCTGGTGGCCCTGCCAGCCTTGCTCTTCAACGCGTTGGCCAGCCGTTCATTCAGTGACATCGTTCACTACGATTACATCGCGGTTTATGTGCTGGGCTCTGCGATACCCATGGTCGGCATGTTGTGGTGGCAACGCCGGCGTGGTGCCACGCCCGCCCGGGCTGGAATGGCTGCGTTGGGTTCAAGCTGTCCCAACAGTGGCTTTGTCGGCTTCCCCATCATGTTGCTCACCATGCCGAGCATTGCGCCTGTTGTCTTGGCGCTGAACATGGTGGCCGAGAACTTCTTCAGCTTGCCCGCGGCCATGGCTTACAGCGAGCGCAAGCCAGGCGAACACGGGCACTGGGGCCAAGCCCTCTTGCAGGGGCTGCGCCCACTGCGCACTAACCCATTGTTCATGGCCATCGTGGCCGGCGGCGCTTGGTCGGCATTGGGCTGGGAGTTGCCCATCATGGTGGAGCGCTCGATCAGCGTGCTCGCTCATGCCGCGGGTGGTGCCGCGTTGTTTGCCATTGGCGGTGGCTTGGTGGGTCTATCGCTCAAGGGTTTGAGGCGCATGGTCGCCTGGATCACCTTCACCAAGTTGATCATTCACCCCCTCGCAACCGCCCTGTTCGCTTGGTGGGTCATTCCCATCGCAGACCCTCAATTGCGGCTGGCAGCCGTGCTCTCTACCGCCATGCCCATGTTGGGCGTTTATCCGATTTTGGCCTCGCGTGTGGGCGAGGAGGACATGGCGAGCGCAGCCTTGCTTGCGACCACCATTGGCGCCTTTTTCACATTGAGCGGACTGCTGTTGGTGCTCGGATTGGGTGGGCACTGAACCACCGTCAACCACCGAGCCCGTCACAGCGTCTTGGAGGTCTCCCGAATCACATCAACCGCCGCCGCTTGGGTTCGCGTCGCTGGGCGCAAGCGGCTCCAGGCGAGCGAGACTGGAATGGTCAGTCCAGCTCCCGCGATTTCACGCACCACGAAGGCTGACGGCTTGATCGAGCGCGTCACGGCATAGGGTGGCAACAGCGCGCTCCCTGCGCCATCGGCGACCAAATCCAAGATGGCAGAGACCCCATCGATTTCAAGCACCACGTTGGGCCGGCTGCCCTCCACCGCCATTTGTGCTTCAACCTGCATCCGAATCGCATTCGGGCGACTGGGAATCACCAGCGGCAACGCCGCCACCTCGGCCAGGGGAATGGGTGGCGCCGGCGGATCCAGCGCCAGCCCAGGTGGGCGCTGCTGCACCAGCACCAATCGCTCTTGCAACAGCGGCTGCAATTCAACATCGGTATGTCTTGGGCTGTCGTAGACCACCGCAATGTCCAGGCGCCCTTGTTGGACGCTCTCCAACAACTGGGCTGACAGGCCCTCACTGATCGACAGGCTTGCACCAGGCAACGCCGCGCGAAAGGCGTGGGTCAGGGGTACCGTCAACACCCGCCCGAGACTCGGTGGCAAGCCGATCGTGACATGTCCTGCGAGCTCACCCCGGACCCGCCCCATGTCCTCCAGTGCACGCTCCACCTGGTGCAGGATCCCGCGCCCATGCTCCAGCAAGCGCTTGCCCGCTTCGGTCGGCAGCGCCCCCCGCCCGTTGCGCAGCAAAAGGCTTTGCCGCAGTTCGACCTCGAGCAACCGAACCTGACGCGACAACGCAGGCTGCGCGACATTCAGCGCTTGCGCGGCGCGCGTGAAGCTGCCCATCTCGGCGACGCGCACAAAGTACTCGAGTTGCTTGAGGTCCATGTGGAATATTTTAAATAGAATTCAATCGGATATATCAAATTGATATATCAGATAGTCTGATCCAAGGCTTGGAAATCCCCCTCTCCGGGAGAACAATGCCACCATGACTACCCCTCTCACATTGCGCGGCATTTCGTCCATGGCGACCCGCTTGGTGTTGCAAGACCTCGCCGATGCCTATACCGAAAAGACCGGTGTGCGCATCCAAATCGAATCTGTCGGTGGCGTCGATGCCGCCAAACGGGTGGCTGAGGGCGAAGCCTTTGACGCCGTTTTTCTGGGCTCCGGGGCCATGAAAAAGCTGCTCGACGCAGGGCACCTCGTAGCCGGAAGCATTGTCCCCTTGGTCAACTCCGCCACTGCCATCGCAGTGGCGTCTGGGCAACCCCACCCAGACATCAGCACCGAAGAGGCGTTGAAGGCTGCCGTGGCGGCTGCGCCTTCGCTGAGTTATTCCACAGGTCCCAGCGGCGTCGCGCTCGCTGCGTTGTTTGAGCGTTGGGGCTTGGCTGAGATGCTGGCGCCGCGTTTGCTGACTCCGCCACCGGGCGTCCCCGTTGGCTCACTGGTCGCGCGCGGTGAAGTGGCTTTGGGCTTTCAGCAGCTCAGCGAGCTGTTGCACGTGGATGGCATCGATATCGTCGGTGTCATGCCTCAGCCTGTGGCCATTCAAACGATCTTCTCAGGTGGCATCGCCACCGCTTCGACCCAGCCGGATGCGGTGCGCGCATTGCTCGATTTCATGGCTTCGCCAGAAGCCACCAAAGCAAAGCGCCTGCAAGGCATGGATCCCGCCTGACATTCACCCTCAAGACTTATCCTCACAGGAGTTGACCCATGAGCCGCCCCCCTTTGATCATTGATGTACACGGCCACTACACCACCGCCCCCGCAGCGTTAGGCGAGTGGCGTGACCTTCAGATTGCCTCGCTCAAAGACCCCAACATCGTGGCTGACCCCAAGGCACTGAAAATCAGCGATGACGAGTTGCGCGAGTCCATTGAGACCAACCAGCTGGCAAAAATGAAAGAGCGCGGTTCCGACCTCACGGTCTTTAGCCCCCGCGCCTCGTTCATGGCGCACCACATCGGTGACTTCCAAACCTCCAGCACTTGGGCCGCGATCTGCAACGAACTGTGCGCCCGCGTCGCGCAGTTGTTCCCCGACAACTTCATCGGTGCTGCGATGCTGCCGCAGTCGCCGGGCGTAGATCCGGCGTCATGCATTCCTGAGCTCGAAAAGTGCGTCAAGGACTATGGCATGGTCGGCATCAATCTGAACCCTGACCCCTCCGGCGGACACTGGACCAGCCCTCCACTGACTGACCGCCATTGGTATCCGATCTACGAGAAGATGGTCGAATACGACATCCCCGCAATGATCCACGTGTCAACCAGCTGCAACGCGTGTTTCCACACCACGGGCGCGCACTACTTGAACGCGGATACCACCGCATTTATGCAGTGCATTCAAGGCGATTTGTTCAAAGATTTTCCGACTCTCAAATTCTTGATCCCCCATGGCGGCGGCGCGGTGCCCTACCACTGGGGTCGCTTCCGCGGCCTCGCGCAAGAGATGAAAAAGCCTTTGCTAGAAGATCACTTGCTGAACAATATTTTCTTTGACACCTGCGTGTATCACCAGCCTGGCATCGACTTGCTAACCAAGGTGATTCCCGTAGACAACATCTTGTTTGCGTCGGAAATGATTGGTGCCGTGCGTGGCATTGACCCGCAGACTGGCCACTATTACGACGACACCAAGCGCTACGTCAACGCCACCCCCAACCTCAGCGAAGAGCAACGTCACAAAGTCTTCGAAGGCAATGCACGCCGCGTGTTTCCGCGGCTCGACGCAGCGCTGAAGGCCAAAGGCCTCTAACCCCACACTGGAGAAAAAAACCATGTACGAACTCGGCGTTGTGTACCGCAACATCAACCGCACAGACAAAGACATCGCAGAAAAACTGGGCCAATTTGGTAGCGCCACTGTTCACGAGGCCATGGGCCGCGTCGGTCTGATGGCCACCTATATGCGCCCGATCAACGCCAGCTCACACGTGAGCGGTACCGCTGTCACCGTCTTGCTCCACCCTGGCGACAACTGGATGATGCACGTCGTCGCAGAGCAGATTCAACCGGGCGATATCGTCGTTGCCGCCTGCTCAGCGCCCAGCACCGATGGCTTCTTTGGTGACCTGTTGGCGACCAGCTTCATGTCGGGTGGTGCGAAGGCATTGGTGATCGACGGCGGTGTGCGCGACACCAAGGACTTGAATGAAATGGGATTCCCAGTCTGGAGCAAAGCCATCAGTTCCAAAGGCACCATCAAAGCAACGTTGGGGTCAGTGAATATCCCGGTGCTGTGTGCCGATGCGCTGGTCACCCCCGGTGATGTCATCGTGGCAGACAACGATGGCGTCGTCGTTGTACCCCGCGCCTGGGCCGCCAAGACACTCGAGGCCGCCGCCAAGCGCGAAGCCCTCGAAGGCGAGAAACGCGAGAAGCTCGCCTCCGGCGTATTGGGATTGGACATGTACAAAATGCGCGAACCCCTGGCACAAGCAGGTTTGCGTTACATCGATTGAGGACGCGAGATGAGCAAAATCACTTCCGGCGGATTCACCAAAACAGAGGGTTGGTTGGACTGGTACGACGGTCCCTCACGCCCACAGTTTGTGCTGCCAGCAGGCGCCATTGATGCGCACTGCCACGTGTTTGGTCCTGGCGATCAGTTCCCTTATGCGCCCGAACGCAAGTACACGCCCTGCGATGCCAGCAAAGCAGAGTTGTTCGCCCTGCGAGACCACTTGGGTTTTTCTCGCAACATCATCGTGCAGGCTACCTGCCACGGTGCAGACAACCGCGCCATGATGGATGCTTGTCTGAGCAGTGGTGGCAAGGCACGCGGCGTGGCGACAGTCAAACGCAGTGTTACCGATGAAGAGCTGCAGGCACTGCATGCCGCAGGTGTGCGTGGTGTGCGCTTTAACTTCGTCAAACGTTTAGTGGACTTCACCCCCAAAGACGAATTGATGGAAATCGCCGCGCGCGTGAAGGAATTCGGCTGGCACATCGTCATCTATTTCGAGGCTGTCGACCTCCCCGAGCTGTGGGACTTCTTCACCGCCCTGCCAACCACCGTGGTCGTTGATCACATGGGCAGGCC
Source organism: uncultured Burkholderiaceae bacterium (assembly GCA_964478285.1). GTDB lineage: Bacteria > Pseudomonadota > Gammaproteobacteria > Burkholderiales > Burkholderiaceae_C > RS62. The sequence goes on along the minus strand of CAYZHE010000012.1, from coordinate 467 downwards.
CAACACCGCCTTGCCGGTAGATGGTCCTGAATTCAAACTGTTTGAGCGCTTCATGGCCGAGCACGAAAACGTATGGAGCAAGGTCACGTGCCCCGAACGCTTGAGTGAAACTGGCCCGGCCGCCCTGAACGGAGAGCGCAATGCCTACACCGATGTCGTGCCCTTTGCGCGTCACATTGTTGAATCCTTTCCCGACCGCGTGCTTTGGGGTACTGACTGGCCTCACCCCAACCTTAAAAAACATATGCCCGACGACGGCTTGTTGGTGGACTTCATCCCGCACATTGCTCGCACTGCAGCGTTGCAACAGAAGCTGCTGGTCACCAACCCCATGCGCCTGTATTGGCCAGAGGAGTGCTAAACCATGGCATTAGAGAAACCTTACCTGGATGTACCCGGCACCATCATTTTCGATGCCGAGCAAAGCCGCAAAGGCTACTGGCTCAACCAGTTCTGCATGAGCCTGA
>CAYZHE010000011.1:0-71082 GCA_964478285.1 uncultured Burkholderiaceae bacterium | reverse complement strand
GTCAGGCTTTTATTTAACACACCCCCTGAGCTAATCACTCAGGGGGTTTGTTTTTTTGTGCGCTGATTGTTGAAGCTCTTTATTGTTTGGGTGGTCTGAAAGGGCTTCCTAGAGTTCAGTGTTCTCGTTTTAGTAAGCCGACATTGCCTACGCGTCAGAGATCGTGTGACCGTCAGTTCGGAGTTGACCACTTGTGACCAACTGCTGGAGTGCGGTTGCCAGCCATTGCTCCTGTTGTGATGTGGCATGCCATTGGCGGGCTGCGGTTGGCTCGACGGTTTGCCAGTTATTGGTTACGCCGTAATTCAGCGCATCCCTCATGAGCGATGCTTCTAGTACCCAATTCGCCAATGTTTCCCACGTGACCTGCTTTCGGTCTAGGAGTAAAAACTTGAGCAATGCCTTCAGCGCATGGTGCGTGTGCGCACCAGGGTTCCTGCTGAATTTGTCGAGGCGGGAGCGAGCGAGACCCAGCGCCTTTGGCACGTCTACGATGAAGTTTCCGTGCCCGGGCAGCACGGTGAGGGGCGCTAGGCCTTCAATGGTGTTTAACGTGCATTCGACATCGGCGTACGCTGCAATCCCACTGAGCTCTGGGAATACGATCCCAAAGCCGTTTTCCCATAAGGCATCTGCGGTAATGAGAATTCGGTCATTTGGGTTCCACAACATGACTGCGTGTGGATCGTGTCCAGGGGCGCTGATGGACACCCACTCTCGGCCTGCCAAATGGAGGGTTTCATCTGGCATGATGGCCTTATCGACTCGGAAGCGTGGGCACTTTTGCCCGGTTGATTCGTAGGTCAATGCAGCTTGGTCCCAAGCCACAACATCTGCAAACTGCCCAATCGGTATGCGCGTTTCTGCCCCAGGGAAAACGCCTTGCAGGAGGGCGTTGCCTCCGCAATGGTCACTGTGCAAGTGTGTGTTGATAATCCTGGTCAAAGTCCGGTTTGGCCAGCCCCGTTGGAGCAACGAGAGCGTTTGCTCCGCGTGGCTCACATATCCGGTATCGATCCAATTGATCTCTCGCTCGTCCCAAAGAACGACGTTGTTGCTGGACAACCAGCCGCGCTCTAAAAATGTAATGCCAACGGGAAGATGAGGGTTCGATGAGGCTGAACGGATCATGCTCGCATTGTCACTGAAACGGTCGATTGCTTAGTCTCTGCGAGGACGTCAGATTCGTGTCAAAATACGGGTTATCCCTAGTGTAAATCCAACCTATGCCATCCCCGCTTCATAGCAAGTGTGCACCGTTGCAAAAACGGCGGCGTGCAAAAATTCACCAACTCACCCCACGACATCGTGCTGCGATGACGCAGCATCTTTTGTTGCTGTCTGCGGAAGATCGCTATTTGAGATTTGGATATGCGGCTTCAGATGAGCACATCATTGCACACGTCGAAACCCTTGACTTTCAGCATGCGACTTTGTTTGGCATCTTCAATCGAAGCCTCAAGTTGGTGGCCCTGGCGCAGATTGGATTTACTTTAGACAGACAATGCAATCGGTGTGCTGAATTTGGTGTGTCCGTCCTAGAGGAATACAGGGGACACTCATACGGGCGAGCATTGTTTGATCGGGCGGCGATGCACGCGCGCAATGAGGGAGTCGACCGATTTTTAGTTCATGCGCTGACACAGAATCGTTCCATGTTGCACATTGCCAAGAGTGCTGGAGCCTCTGTTGTTTCTGAAGGCGATGAGTCCCAAGCCATGATCCTGCTTCCACCTGCTGACTTAGAGTCGCAATTAACAGAGGTATGGCAAGACAACTTGGCGCGGTTGCTCTACGGCGCGCAGAAGTGGATCAAACGCCTTGGCGGCCTCATCCCAAACAAGCAGGGGTAAATCGGATTGGGTTATCCTTGGTCCATCGTAACTTTTGCCAGCCACCAGTGCCTGACCCTCACCCTAGAAGACCAGCGTCTCCCTCAGAGAGGCGAACCTCAACACCATGGCTCCAGCGATTGCTTCAGCTGGCTAGCCCGAAAGTCCAAAACACCGACGAACTGATTGATTCGCTTGCCCAGGCCGAGGAGCACGCGGTGATCGGGACAGACTCGCGTCTGATGATTGAAGGTGTGCTCCGGATGGCCAATATGACGGCCGGAGAAGTCATGGTCGCAGCGCCACGTGCAGACCTGATCGATATCGATGCGCCGCTGGAAGAGCTGTTGCACGTGGTGATCGAAACCGCGCATTCTCGGTTTCCAGTGTTCGAGGGAGACCGCGACAACATCATCGGCATTTTGTTGGCGAAAGATTTGCTGAAACTTCAGCGAGCACCAGACCTCAACTTACGCAGTTTGTTGCGTCCCCCCGTGTTCGTTCCTGAGAGCAAGCGGCTCAACGACTTGCTGCGCGATTTTCGCGGCAATCGAAACCACTTGGCCATGGTGATCGACGAGTTTGGACGCTTGGCGGGTTTGATCACAATTGAGGATGTTCTAGAAGAGATCGTGGGCGAAATCGAAGATGAGTTTGATGAAGACGAGGAGTCTGGCGACATCTATCGATTGGCCGATAAAACATGGCGCGTCAGTGGAGACACTTCGATTGAGCGCATCAACGAAGCGTTCGCCATTGAGTTGCCTGACGACGAGTTCGAAACCATTGGGGGGTGGATCGCGCATCAAATGGGTCAAGTTCCTAAGCGAGGCGAATATTTCGATATTGGGGATAAGCGATTCTGGGTGATGCACGCTCGCAGAGGAGCTGTCCGTTGGTTCAAGGTCATGCCATTGCCTGATGAATCGCAAGTCGACTGAACCATTGGCACAGGCCTTTTGGCCTTGGGCGTTGCTGGTGTTGGCCGGGTTCATGCAAGCCGCCTCGCTGGCATGGCCTGGTACGGACGACGTGACATGGCACACCAAGATTGGGTTGATTTACGGGGCGCCGCAGCCATACCTGCAATTTGCGGGGATGGCATTGATGGTCAAGGTGCTCACGTGGGCTGAGCGTCCGCTCCAAGCGGGATTCTGGGCTTGGTTGTGTGGAACGGCGCAAGGTGTGAGCACCACCTGGTGGCTTTACATCTCCATGGCGACCTACGGTCAAGCCCCAATGATCGCCGCAGTGATAGCCGTTTTGCTGCTGAACGCATTCCTCGCGCTCTATCTCGCCATCTTGGCGATGTGGTTACACCGCAGCAATGCGTTCATCGCTTGGCGAGCCCCCTGGGCTTGGGCCGCAGCATGTGTCTTGGCTGAGTGGGCCCGCGCGACGTGGTTGGGTGGCTTCCCTTGGGGCAGCGCAGCGGTTGCGCACGTCGATGGTCTTGGGTTTCTAGCCCCGATTTTGGGAAGCTTGGGCGTTGGTGCGCTGGTAGCTCTCATGGCCGCTTGGTTCGCCGTCATGCCATGGTCTGGGAAAGGTAGTCTGCGCGCTGTGTTTGTCGTTGCAGCTGCTTGTGTGATCATCCATCCGTCGTTGCGTTGGTCAGATGTAGATCTCAGTCAAACGGCTGCGATGCATCGAGTGCCGGTCACACTCCTCCAAGGCAATATCAATCCCACTCACAAATTTGAAGAACAAAAGGGCATTCCCGAGGCGCTGTCTTGGTACGGAGCTGAATTAACTCGATCAAGGCGCGGCATCACCATCGCACCCGAGACTGCCATTCCTTGGTTGCCCCAGAACGTAGAGCAGGGGTATTGGTCAAACATGTGGGCTCGCATCGCTTCCAGTGAACACGCCGTCATATTTGGCTTGCCAATAGGATCAAAGGAAAGCCGGTACTACAACGCTGCTTGGTTTGTCCGCCCAGAGGATGCGGAGCGATTATTGGAAAGAGGGGGGCAGCTTCCGTCATTGCCGGCGTCGCAAAGGTATGCGAAAACGCACTTGGTGCCATTCGGCGAATATACCCCCGCCTTGTTTGGTTGGTGGACTGAGGTGCTTGGATTACCACTGAATGGGTTCTCATCCGGTGGTTTGAATCAAGTGGCACCTCAGTGGAATGATCTGCGGTGGGGCATCAACATCTGTTACGAAGACTTGTTTGGCGACGAGTTGGCTGAGCGGATGTGGCAAACGCATCCGAACGTGTGGGTCAATTTGAGCAACATTGCTTGGTTTGGAGATACCGTTGCCGTCCCGCAGCACCTGAATATCGCTCGTTGGCGCGCGCGCGAACTTGGACGGGCGACAGTGAGAGCCACCAACTCTGGGGCTACGGCCATCATCAATCACCTTGGGCAGGTTGATGCGTTGTTGCCTGCTTTTGAGCGGGGAGTCCTCGAGGGGGAGGTTGAGGGTCGCGAGGGCTTAACGCCCTATGTGAGATGGGCAGGTCGATGGGGCCATTGGCCATGGGTCATCATCGCGTTGTGGGTGCTGGGCCTTGTCGAGTGGCGCCACCGCGCGCGCGACCGCGCTGCCCGTAGAATCTAGGCTAATCAATTGGCCTTACGGGGCCTTACGGCGCAAGCAAATCAATATGTTGACATTCCAACAAATCATTTTGAAACTCCAGTCCTATTGGGACCAACAGGGTTGTGCTTTGCTGCAGCCTTACGATATGGAAGTGGGCGCTGGAACCAGCCATACCGCCACATTTCTGAGGGCGATTGGGCCTGAGCCTTGGAAAGCGGCTTACGTTCAGCCAAGCCGCCGACCCAAAGATGGTCGATATGGCCAGAACCCCAACCGTCTCCAGCACTATTACCAGTTTCAGGTGGTTCTCAAGCCAGCACCCGCCAATATTTTGGATCTGTATCTGGGTAGCCTCGAAGCACTGGGCTTTGATTTGAAAAAAAACGATGTGCGCTTCGTCGAGGATGACTGGGAAAATCCAACCCTCGGCGCGTGGGGTTTAGGGTGGGAGGTTTGGCTCAATGGCATGGAAGTGACTCAGTTCACGTACTTCCAACAAGTGGGCGGTATTGATTGCCGCCCAGCGACCGGCGAGATCACCTATGGGCTTGAGCGGCTGGCGATGTACCTTCAAGGCGTGGAGAACGTTTACGATTTGAAGTGGACCGAAGATTTGACCTATGGAGACGTGTACCTGCAAAACGAGCAAGAGCAGTCGGCCTATAACTTCGAACACAGCGATGTGGACTTCCTTTTCCAAGCATTCGATGCCCATGAACGCCAGGCCCAGCATTTGATGACTCAGCAACTGGCATTGCCCGCCTATGAGCAGGTACTCAAGGCTGCCCACACTTTCAACCTGCTGGACGCGCGAGGTGCGATTTCCGTGACCGAGCGCGCTGCCTTCATCGGTCGCATTCGCAATTTGGCGAGGTCTGTGGCCCAAAGCTACTACGAGAGCCGTGAGCGCCTGGGGTTCCCCATGGCCCCCAAAGAGTGGGTTGCGCAAATGCAGCCCAAAGCTGCTTGATGCCAAGACCGACAGGACAGAACATGAATTCACAAAACCTATTGGTTGAGTTGCTGGTTGAAGAGTTGCCACCCAAGGCATTGAAAAACTTGGGCGAAGCATTTGCGCAACAGGTGTTGAATAGCCTCCAGCGACAAGGCCTTGCAAATGAAACGGCGCAACACCGTGGTTACGCGTCTCCGCGCCGTTTGGCCGTATGGGTCGAAAGCGTGCAAGCACTGGCCCCTCATTCGCGGCAAAGCCAAAAGCTGATGCCGGTTTCGGTGGCGCTTGACGCCAATGGGCAAGCCACTCCTGCATTGCTCAAAAGACTGACCAGCTTGGGCTTAGATCTCTCAGCTGTACCTATACTCCAGCGGCTCCAAGATGGGAAAAACGAGGTGCTGGTTTATGAAAGAGATGTGGCAGGAGTGTCGTTGGTCGAAGGGCTACAAAAGGCGCTCGATGAGACCATCGCTGGCCTACCGATCCCCAAGGTGATGACGTATCAGCTGCAGCAGGGCTGCGCATTGCCAGGTTGGGACAGTGTCAAGTTCGTCAGGCCTGTTCACTCTTTGATTGCGTTACACGGGGCTGAAGTGGTTCCTGTGCGGGCGTTGGGGCTTGAAGCCGGGCGAACGACCATTGGCCATCGGTTTGAAGCCAAGCAGACCTCGCTTCATGTCCCGCACGCCGATCAGTATGAGAACTTGTTGCTTCAAGAGGGCGCCGTGGTCGCATCATTTGAGACCCGCCGCGCCTTGATTCTGGAGCAGCTTCAAGCCGCTGCTGCGCAAGTAGGAGGGGGTGTCAAGCCGATCCATGATGAGGATTTGCTGGATGAGGTCACAGCCTTGGTTGAGCGGCCTAATGTTGTCGCCTGTGCTTTTGAACCTGAGTTTCTCCAAGTCCCCCAGGAGTGCCTGATTCTCACAATGAAGGCCAATCAGAAGTACTTTCCATTGTTAGATGCGCAAGGGAAACTGACACATCGATTTTTGGTGGTCAGTAACATTTCACCCACGGATTCGAGCGCCGTGGTGCAGGGCAATGAGCGCGTCGTGAGACCGCGCTTGGCTGATGCCAAATTTTTCTTTGACCAAGATCGAAAAAAGACCCTCGCCTCTCGAGCCGAAGGGCTGGGCAAAGTGGTCTATCACAACAAGCTGGGCACGCAAGGAGAGCGCAGCGAGCGAGTTCGGCAGATTGGACACGCGATCATCAATCAGCTGCGCCAAGCACAAGTTCCTTTCACGGTCGCCGCCAAAGACGAATTTGATGTGTTGGACTCAAAGGTTCAAGAGGCAGCACGCTTGGCAAAAACTGATCTCCTCACAGATATGGTGGGCGAGTTCCCGGAATTGCAGGGCATCATGGGGGGCTACTATGCTCGCCATGAAGGATTGCGCGACGGCGTTGCAATTGCAATTGAAGACCACTACAAACCTCGATTCGCCGGCGACGCTTTGCCTCGCAATCACACCGGTACGCTGCTGGCGCTTGCGGACAAGCTGGAAACCCTGGTGGGCATGTTTGGCATTGGCAACTTACCAACCGGTGTGAAGGATCCATTCGCTCTGCGTCGCCATGCACTGGGGGTGATTCGGCTGTTAACGGAAAACAAGCTTGATTTGCAGCTCAATGCGCTCATCAGCGATGCAGCGAAGACCTTTGGCGATTTGCTCACCCACTCACTGGAGCCGCTGAACGATTTTGTGATGGATCGCTTGGCAGGTAGTTTGAAAGAGCAAGGGTACTCCTCTCAAGAGGTCGAGGCTGTGTTGTCACTCAACATCCAGTGTTTGGCAGATATCCCGTCGCGTTTACAAGCTGTCCGGGCTTTTGCTCTCATGCCAGAGGCTGCTTCGTTGGCTGCGGCCAATAAGCGCATCTCCAACATACTTAAAAAGGCAGACGGCGTGCAGGCCGACGTCAAGGAGACACTCCTCAAAGATGCCGCTGAGGTGAGCTTATTTCGCGCCATGGGACCTGCGTTAACTGAGTCTCAAGGCTATGTCGATCAAGGTGATTACCAAGCAGCATTGAAGGCTCTGGCTATTCTTCGAGAGCCCGTGGACGCCTTCTTTGCAGATGTGATGGTCAATGCAGACGACCCTGAGCTGAAAGCGAATCGTTTGGGCCTGCTCGCGACTTTGCATGCGGCGATGAATCAAGTGGCAGATTTATCACGGTTGAGCGCTTAAAACCATGCCCAGCTCGACCGCAGCCACCATCGTCGTCTTGGATAGGGATGGGACGTTGAATGACGACCGTCACTCAATCATCGCTTCGCCGGCGGAATGGCAGCCCATCCCGGGCGCGCTGGAAGCAGTCGCGAGATTGAATCAAGCAGGTTTCAAGGTCGTTATTGCGACCAACCAATCTGGCCTTGGTCGGGGGTTGTTTGATATGGCGACCATGAACGCTGTGCACGACAAAATGCATCGCTTGCTGGCGCAAGAGGGAGCGCGGGTAGAGGCTGTTTTCTTTTGCCCGCACACCCGCGAAGATGATTGTGGGTGTCGGAAACCTAAATCCGGACTGTTTGAAAAAATTAGCCAGCGATTCAGTGTGCAACCATCGCAAATGGTCGTCGCCGGCAACACCGTTCGACATGTCGAGGCCGGTGCCAGTGTCGGTGCCTCGACCCATCTGATTCTCACTGGTAAGTGTGCAGCTTATTCGCTGAGTCATCCGCCGCAAGGGCTTCCACCCTCCACGCAGATGCACAAAAATTTGTCGGCATTCGTGGACGAATTATTGGTACGCGTGTCGGCGCGTGAGAAGCCATGACGCAATGGGTCAATGCCACTCGTTCGGTAGCGCACCTGTTGTTCATGGCTGTGACCGTGATCCCATGGGCGCTGGTTGTGATCGTCGCCTCGTGGTTCGTGAACAGCACACGGCTTTACTGGATGTGCGTGGGGTGGTTGAGCTTGGCGGTGAATGGGGGGCGCTGGATTCTAGGCATTGAAAACAGGGTCACCGGCATGGAGAACCTGCCGAGTGGCAAAAGTGATCCGGCTATTCTGTTGGTCAAGCACCAGTCGACTTGGGAAACATTCTCGATGCCGGTGTTGATGCCGCATCCTTTGGCCTATGTATTCAAGCGTGAGCTCCTTTATGTCCCGTTTTTTGGTTGGGCCATGGGGCGACTGGATATGGTGCACATTGACCGTTCTAAAAGAGCGCAGGCGTTTGCCAAAGTGGTTGAGCAAGGTCAGCGGCTGCTGGATCAAGGAACTTGGATCATTATGTTTCCTGAAGGGACGCGTATTCCGCGCGGTGAAAAGGGAACATACAAGTCAGGTGGGACGCGCCTCGCGATTCAAACCGGTGCTCCCGTCATACCGGTGGCTGTTACCTCAGCAAAGTGCTGGCCCAGAAAAGCATTGGTCAAGCGCCCGGGGATTGTGGACATTTCAATTGGCCCGATGATTTCTAGCCAAGGACGCGATCCAGAAGAACTGATGAAAGAAGTTGAACAGTGGATTGAGACCGAAATGCTTCGGCTTGATCCTGAAGCCTATCGGTGAGGTCGATGCCACCTGCCAGTGCCCAATGGAATGCTGTGCCTCAGCTTTCGTTTGACTGGGGGGACGAGCATTGGTTGTCAGAACCCCAGCCACCAACCGAGTGGATTCCGGCAGCTGAAGCCAAGGGGCTGAATGAATTGGGCAGGGCCGCACCTTTCGCCCATCCTCAAGCCAATCGCTCCATTGTGTTCAAAGGCCGAACCGTCAGTTACTTGTTCACCCGCGCCAAGCGAAAGTCGATTGCGATGCGCATCACTTCTGTTGGCCTGGAGGTAAGGGCTCCTCGGTTTTGTTTGATTGGTGAGCTCAATCGGGTTCTGACCGAACGAGCCGATTGGATCTTGCAGCAACTTGCCGTGATGCAGCAACGGGAAGCCAAGCAGCAAACCCAAGCGATTGCGTGGCGTTCTGGCGGCAAACTGCCTTTCCTTGGGGCGACACTCACACTCAAGCTTTTGCCGGAGCACCGTCACGTTGGCCTCGGTGCGAAGTGCTCGACACCTTGGCGTGCCCTCGCCGGCGATCAAGGTGCCGAGTTGTGGATACCTTTGCCATCACAGGCTTCCGAATTGCAAGTGAAGGACATGGTTCATGCATGGTTGATGCAGCAGGCGCAAGAAATTTTCACACAAAGACTGAATGAGTACGCGCCTAAGCTGGGCGTGCAGTGGCAAAAACTGAAGCTGAGCAGCGCGCACACCAGATGGGGCAGTGCGAGCCGGGACGGCAGCATCCGACTGAATTGGCGCTTGATTCATGGCCCACTTTCGTTCACCGACTATGTGGTGGTTCATGAGCTCAGTCACTTGAGAGAAATGAACCACAGTCCGCGCTTCTGGCGCACCGTTGCCAGTGTCATGCCTGACTATCAGCAGCAGCAGCGAGAGCTGCAAGAGTGGGTATTGCCGCCCCGCTGAGTGGTCAGTATGCTGAAAAAAGCCATCTACCGCTTGCGTCACGATGGCGCTGGAGGGCTCCTTTGAACCAAAGCAAGTGCAAATGGGCAATCGCCTCGCCAATGGCAAACGATGTTTCATGCGCATTGAGAGGCCGTTTGAAAAGGACAGGCAGGATATCCGCTGCATGCTTCGGTGTGATCTGACAGCTTGCGAGAACATTTGCCAAGTGCTCCTCGTGGTGCGCTCGCAGCTGCCTGATGCGTTCATGCAACCCACGGTTTTCCGTATCTGTCGGTGACGACCCAAAGGGCCGGCCATGCGAGGGCAGGACCAGCGTATCGGCGGGGAGTGTTTCGAACGCGCTCAATGAGTCCAGAAACTGCTGGAGCGGATTCCCTTCAGGTTCGCCGCTGTAAACACTGATATTTGTGGAAATCCGGGGCAAAACCATGTCGCCAGAGATCAACACCCCAGACTCTCTCTGAAACAGGGCCATGTGCTCAGGCGAGTGACCATGACCAACGATGCAAGTCCACTCAGCATGACCGATTCGCACCTTCATGCCCGCCATCAATCGATGAAAATACTTCGGCATTTGTGGCACCAACACTTTAAAGCCGTTTTGTCGGGTTCTCATGCCATCCAAAAGTGTTGCATCTGCCATGCCATGGGAGGCCATGAAGTCCGCGCCTGCATTTCCGCCAAAGCCGGTTCCATCCAGTGTGCCTAAAGTGGCCAAATGGAAGTCTGTCGCGCTCATCCACAAGTCGCAGGAAAACCCATTCTTGCTCCACTCATGACAGATCCAATGGGCCAAGCCAATGTGGTCGGGGTGCATGTGTGTTGCTAACACACGCACAATTGGAAGACCCTGCAAATGGTCCGCCCAAATGGCCTCCCACTGCTGGCGGACTTCGGGGCGATCTACGCCACAATCGACGATGCACCATCCCTCAACGCGAGCCCCATCGCGCTCAACGTAGTCCCTCAGCAGCCACACATTGATGTGGTCAAGTGCAAACGGCAAGGGCAGGCGCGCCCAGAGGATGCCCGGCCGCACCTCAATGACTTCGCCAGCCCCCGGCAATGCATCCGCAAAAGGATAATGCAAGCGCGCTTCGTAGGGGTTGGCCATGAACTTTCCAAACAGAGGTTGACGTTTACGTTAACGTCAATTAACGTAACGCCATTGTAAATAACCGCTCAACGCTCTTCTGTCCCTATGGCAACCCCGAGTTACACGATCCGAGAACTGGCAAAGGAATTCGACTTAACCACCCGCGCTATTCGTTTTTACGAGGACATGGGCCTGCTCGACCCCAAGCGCGATGGTCCGGGGGGACGGGTTCGGGTGTACTCCAGCAGAGACCGCACGCGCCTGAAGTTGACACTTCGAGCGAAGCGGTTGGGTCTTTCCCTCACGGAGGCCAAAGACCTGATCGACATGTATGAATCGCCTCGTGACACAGCACCACAATTGCGCAAATTTCTGCAGGTCATCGCTCAGAACAAGACCAAATTGTTGGAGCAAATGGCCGATTTGCAAAGCAACCTCGATGAGCTCAAAGCCCATGAAAAGGAAGCCCAAGCGCTCCTGAAAGAAATCGAGGCGTGAGCTTTGGCGGGGCTCAATGGGTGTGGCAGAGCGTGGCAATGGATGCCTCCCCTCAGACTCTCGAGACCTACCTCAAAATGATCCTATGGCGCCACCGCCGAGCCCCCAACCATTGACGGAGTACACATCGTGAATTTACCAGGCCTGAACTTTCAATTGGGCGAAGACATCGACGCGTTGCGCGAAGCGGTGGCAGATTTTGCGCAAGCCGAGATCGCTCCCCGCGCTGCACAAATCGACCGAGAAGACCAATTTCCGATGGATCTCTGGCAGAAGATGGGTGACTTGGGCGTGCTCGGCATCACCGTTGAAGAGGAGTATGGCGGTGCCAATATGGGCTACTTGGCTCACATGATTGCGATGGAGGAGATCAGTCGTGCGTCAGCTTCTGTGGGGCTGTCGTACGGCGCACACAGCAATTTGTGTGTCAATCAAATTCGCCGCAATGGCACACCTGAACAGCGCGCCAGATATTTGCCCAAGCTCATCACTGGAGAGCAAGTCGGCGCATTGGCCATGAGTGAGCCGGGCGCTGGCTCAGACGTTGTCAGCATGAAGTTGCGCGCCGAAGATAAAGGCGGTTATTACGTGTTGAATGGCTCCAAGATGTGGATCACCAACGGTCCAGATGCCGACACGCTGGTCGTCTATGCCAAGACAGAGCCTGACATGGGCGCACGTGGCATGACTGCTTTTTTAATCGAAAAAGGGATGCCTGGCTTTTCCATTGCCCAAAAGCTAGACAAGCTCGGTATGCGTGGCAGCCATACTGGGGAGCTGGTCTTCCACAACGTAGAGGTGCCAGCGGAGAACGTCCTGGGCGGAGTGGGTAGCGGCGCCAAAGTGTTGATGAGTGGGTTGGATTACGAGCGCGCTGTGTTGAGTGGTGGGCCACTGGGCATCATGCAGGCTGTGATGGACAACATCATTCCCTACATCCACGATCGCAAGCAATTTGGCCAAAGCATCGGCGAGTTTCAGCTGATGCAGGGCAAAGTAGCGGACATGTATTCAACCCTACAGGCGGGTCGAGCCTTTGCATACACTGTCGCAAAAAACCTGGATGCATTGGGCACCGAACACGTGCGACAAGTTCGAAAGGACTGTGCATCGGTGATCCTATGGACCGCTGAAAAGGCGACCTGGATGGCAGGCGAGGGTATCCAGATTTTTGGCGGCAACGGCTACATCAATGAATACCCGCTCGGACGCCTTTGGCGAGACGCCAAACTCTATGAAATCGGCGCTGGCACTTCAGAAATCCGGCGGATGTTGATTGGCAGAGAGCTATTTGCTGAAACAATGTAAGCCTTCCAGATCGGGCAGCACTCGCAGAGCGATGCCTTTACGATAATTCAAGTGAAAGCAAGACATTGAGCAAATCTCTCGACGACCTTTTTGAACACAATCGCCGCTGGGCAGCCCAAGTTCAAGCCCAGCAGCCTGGATTCTTTACTCGCTTGAGTGAACAGCAAAAGCCACGCTACATGTGGATCGGCTGTTCGGACAGCCGCGTTCCAGCCAACCAAATCACAGGCCTGGAGCCTGGTGAGGTGTTTGTGCACCGCAACGTTGCCAACGTCGTCGTGCACAGCGATTTGAACGCATTGTCGACCGTGCAGTTTGCCGTCGAGCGGCTGGGTGTCTCACACGTGATGGTGGTCGGTCATTACGGTTGCTCAGGCGTGCAGGCCGCCTTGGAGGGCGCTCGCATTGGCGTCGCTGACAATTGGCTGCGCCATGTGCAAGATGTGCGGGATCGACACGCAGATATTTTGGCTGAATTGCCTGCGGAACATCGCGCTGACGCATTGTGTGAGCTCAATGTTATTGAGCAAGTCAAGAATGTTTGCCAGAGCACCGTCATGCAAGACGCTTGGGCTCGACAGCAATCGCTGCAAGTGCATGGATGGGTTTATGGCTTGCGCGACGGGCTATTGAAGGACTTGATGGTCAGCATCGATGGCACCGACAGTGTGGTCGCGATTTATAAGTCAGCCGTGGATGGCGTTGCCAACGCCCAACGTTGAAGCCTATTTCTCAAGGAAACCTGATGTTCCCCCAACGTTTGGATTCAGTGAATGCCTACAACATGGCCCGTGCGCTCTTGGATGGATTCAACCGCCACTATCGATTGTTTCGCGCGGAGTCGGCGAGAGCCAAACATCGATTTGAAACGCAAGATTGGGCTGGCCAGCAAAGGGCGCAGCGTGAACGCATCGAGTTTTACGATCTGCGGGTCCGCGAAGCCTCGACTCGTTTGGAGCGGGAGTTCAATGCCAGTCAGCAGTCAAAAGAGGTTTGGGCGCAAGTCAAACTGCATTTCATCGGGCTTCTGGTAGATCACTATCAGCCTGAATTGGCTGAGACATTTTTCAATTCAGTGACGACGAAAATCCTTCATCGAAGTTATTTTCACAACGACTTCATCTTCGTGCGCCCAGCAGTATCAACGGAATACATTGACAGCGACAGCAGTGGAGCCCCGCCCACCTACCGGGCGTATTACCCCACGCGTGAAAACATGCGGGCGCAAGTCCATAGCATGATCAAAGATTTTGATTTGCAATGTCCTTTCGCAGACCTCGAAGGAGATGTTGCCCGCGTGCACCAAGCGATGCTCGACAACTGCGATCATGAGCGTTTGCGCCCCAATTTTCAGTTTCAAGTGTTGTCGAGTTTGTTTTTCCGAAACAAGGGAGCCTACATCGTTGGGAAAATCATCAACGGCTACCAAAGCGTCCCATTTGCCATCGCCGTTTTGCACAACGCGCAAGGTGACTTGTATGTCGATGCCGTATTATTTGGCGAGGCAGAACTGGTGATCTTGTTCAGTTTTGCCCGCGCCTATTTCATGGTGGATATGGTGGTGCCTTCTGCTTATGTGCAGTTTTTGCGCACCATGATGCCGAGCAAACCCAGAGCAGAGCATTACAACGCGCTGGGGTTAGCGAAGCAGGGCAAAACCCTGTTTTACCGCGATTTTCTCTTTCACCTTCGCCACAGCACAGACCAATTCCGCATCGCTCCGGGCATCAAGGGAATGGTGATGTTGGTGTTTGATCTGCCTAGTTTCCCATTCGTCTTCAAAGTTATCAAAGACTATTACCCGCCTCCAAAGGAAACGACGCGCGAACAAATCAAGGGCAAGTATTTACTGGTGAAGCAACACGACCGAGTTGGTCGCATGGCTGACACCATGGAGTACTCTAATGTCGTCTTTCCCCTTGAACGATTTGCGCCTGAGTTGATTGACGAAATCCGGAAATTTGCGCCAAGTCAACTGGAAATTGCGGACGTCGATGGTGACGGAGAGGAGGAGTTGGTGCTCAAACACGTGTACATCGAGCGCCGCATGATCCCGCTGAATATTTATTTGCAAGAGGCATTCGACGCGCTGCAGGCCGATCCGGGCAACGAAAAAGCACGAACCCAATTGCGCCGATCTGTCGTCGAGTATGGCAACGCCATCAAAGACCTGGTCGCCGCCAATATTTTTCCGGGCGATATGCTTTGGAAAAATTTTGGTATCACTCACCAAGGCAAGGTTGTTTTTTACGACTACGACGAAATCGAATACATCACTGACTGCAACTTCCGCAAGGTGCCGGCTCCCCGCAACGAAGAAGACGAAATGTCTGGCGAGATCTGGTACCACGTTGGCCCTCAAGATGTATTCCCCGAGACCTTTGCGCCGTTTTTGTTGGGCAACCCAATGGTGCGAGAAGACTTCATGAAAGTTCACGGCGACCTGTTGGAATCGGAGTATTGGCAGGCACACAAGGATCGCATTGCCCAAGGCTACGTGCACGATGTGTTCCCCTATGAGCAAGAGCGTCGCTTTGTCCGTCCAGCGGCAACCCCTAAACCTTGAGGAGAAAAACATGTCAGATTCGATTGTCATCGTTGGTGCGGCGCGCACACCGATGGGTGCATACCAAGGTGATTTCGCTAGCCTTGCCGCCCACGACTTGGGCGGTGTAGCGATTCAGGCGGCTGTTGAGCGAGCAGGCATCCAGCCCGAGTTGGTCGAAGAGGTCTTGTTTGGCAACTGTTTGATGGCCGGACAGGGCCAAGCCCCAGCCCGACAGGCTTTGCTCAAAGGGGGGCTGCCGCTTTCCACCGGCGCCGTGACTTTGTCCAAGATGTGTGGCTCGGCCATGAAGGCGACCATGCTTGCGCACGATCTTTTGGTCGCTGGCTCATCAGAGGTTCTGGTCGCAGGCGGCATGGAGAGCATGACAAATGCGCCTTACCTTTTGTTGAAAGGACGTGGTGGCTATCGCATGGGCCATGACAAGGTCTATGACCACATGATGCTGGATGGCCTCGAGGACGCCTACGAGGCGGGTCGTTCCATGGGAACGTTTGGCGAAGATTGCGCCGCCAAGTACCACTTTACGCGAGAGCAACAAGACCATTTCGCGATGACCTCAGTCAAGCGTGCCCAAGCAGCCACATCATCCGGCCACTTTGCTGCGGAAATCGCCCCGGTCAGAGTCACCACCCGCCAGGGCGAGCAAATCATCAATATTGATGAGGGACCCGGCAAGATCAAAGTCGATAAGATTCCAAATCTTCGCGCCGCGTTCAAAAAAGACGGCACGATCACGGCAGCGTCCAGCTCGTCGATCAACGATGGCGCTGCTGCATTGGTCCTGATGAGAGATTCCACCGCTCAACGCTTGGGGTGTCAGCCATTGGCTCGCGTCGTAGGACACACCACCCACGCCCAAGAGCCCAACTGGTTCACCACAGCGCCCGTGTTTGCAATGCAAAAATTGTTCAAGCAAACCGGATGGAGCGCTGACTCTGTCGACTTGTTTGAGATCAATGAGGCGTTTGCGGTGGTTCCTATGGCGGCCATGCATGATTTGGGATTACCACATGACAAGGTCAATATCCATGGCGGTGCCTGTGCCCTAGGACACCCGATTGGCGCCTCAGGTGCACGCATCATTGTGACGCTGCTCCATGCGTTGAAGGCATCGGGTGGCAAGCGTGGCGTTGCCTCGCTCTGCATTGGCGGTGGTGAGGCGACCGCCATGGCATTTGAGATGATCTAACCCCGCTATGTTGCTGAGTTCTGAACACACCATGGTGCGCGATGCAGTGCGCGAATTCGTTCAATCCGAAGTATGGCCGCGCGCATCAGAATGGGATCGCACGCACCACTTCCCTCGAGATGTTCACCGCGGGCTGGCGCAACTGGGGTGCTATGGCATTTGTGTGCCAGAGGCACTTGGTGGTGCAGGTTTGGACTATCTCACGCTGGCGCTGGTCATCGAAGAGATTGCCGCCGGTGATGGCGGTACCAGCACCGTGATCAGTGTGACCAATTGCCCTGTCAACGCCATCTTGATGGCCTACGGCAACGATGCTCAAAAAGAGCAGTGGCTGCGGCCTTTGGCTCAAGGCGATATGTTGGGCGCTTTTTGCTTGACTGAACCCGAGGTTGGTTCAGATGCATCAGCCCTGTCCACCACTGCTCACAAGGATGGTGACGAATACATTCTCAATGGCGTCAAACAGTTCATCACCAGCGGTAAGAATGGGGACGTGGCCATCGTGATCGCAGTTACTGATAAGGCTGCAGGCAAGCGAGGCATCAGTGCCTTTTTGGTGCCAACCAATGCGCCTGGATACACAGTTGAGCGCTTGGAAGATAAGTTGGGTCAACACTCGAGTGATACGGCGCAAATAAGGTTGGAGCAATGCCGTGTGCCTGCCAGTCAACTCATTGGTCAAGAAGGCGAGGGCTACAAAATCGCGCTCAGCGCGCTCGAAGGCGGGCGCATTGGGATCGCAGCACAAGCCGTCGGTATGGCTCGCAGCGCGCTCGATGTGGCCATCACCTATGCCAATGAGAGGCAAAGTTTTGGGCAGCCCATCATCGCGCACCAGGCTGTCGGATTTCGCTTAGCGGAGTGTGCGACCCAACTGGAAGCTGCCAGACAGCTGATCTGGCATGCCGCGAGCCTGAGAGACGCTGGCGTGCCTTGCTTGAAAGAGGCGGCGATGGCCAAGTTGTTTGCCAGTGAAGTGGCAGAGAAGATTTGTTCCGCTGCGATTCAAACACTCGGAGGTTACGGTTACGTGAATGACTTTCCAGTTGAACGCATTTACCGAGATGTGCGGGTGTGCCAAATTTACGAAGGCACCAGCGACATTCAAAAACTAATCATCCAGAGGGCTTTAGTTTGAGCAACCAGTCTGGCCTCAGAACTGGTCACACCCGTCCCATAAAATCAACTTCCAAACACGCAAAGGAGTCACCATGCCGATCACCAAAGGATTTCGCCAACTCGTCCAAGAGGCAATGGACCAAGTCACGACCTACTCCGTGGACGAGGTGATCGCCCGCTTGAACGACCCTCGGCTCGTATTGGTGGATATTCGAGATGTGCGTGAATTGGCGGCGGAAGGGACGGCAGTCGACAGTGTGCATGCCCCACGTGGGATGCTTGAGTTTTGGGTCGATCCAGAATCCCCTTATCACAAGCCCGTGTTTGCTGATGAGGACAAAGAATTTGTCTTGTTTTGTGGCGCTGGCTGGCGCAGTGCATTGGCGACCAAGTCGCTGCAAGACATGGGCATGACCAACGTGGCACACATCGATGGTGGCTGGGGCGCGTGGAAAAAGAAAGGCGCTCCTATAGAGACCCTCGAGGAAGCTAAGGCGAAGAAAAAGTCCCAGTGAGCACCGAGGTATGCCCTTGCGGGGCGCTCAGTGACAAGGGGAAGCCCCTTGCGCTGAGTGCTTGTTGCGGTCCAGTGATCGCTAATCCGTACAACGCTGCCGATGCCGAAGCCTTGATGCGCTCGCGTTATACAGCCTATGCGACCGGCGCAGAAGCCCATTTAATAAACACTTGGCATCCGACGACGCGTCCCAGTGATTGTGTACTCGATCCCGACACCCGCTGGCTGGGACTCGATGTCAAGCGTCACCTCCTGATCGATGATGTAAGTGCAACGGTTCATTTCGTTGCCCGCTACCGAGAAGGGGGGCGAGGACATCGCCTAGAGGAGGTGAGTCAATTTGTGCGCGAGGGTGGGCAGTGGTTTTATGTGAGCGGAAGTCAACCATGACCACTGATAAGAAAAAGCCTTTTGAAGCTGTCTTATTTGATTGTGACGGCGTCTTGGTGGACAGCGAAACCATCACGTGCTCAGCGTTGCGCGACATGTTGGCAGCATCTGGCTGGCGCATGAGTCTTGCCGAATGCATGGACTTTTTTGTAGGCAAGACGGTACGCAGCGAAACTGCCACCATCGAGGCCAACACCGGCATGATCCTGACCGATGCTTGGATGGAAGCCTTTTATGCTGAGCGCGATCGCCGATTGATCGCACGCATGGAGTTAGTCAACGGTGCGTTAGAGATGGTCGCATCGGCCCATGAGCTTTGCGGTGGAAAAGTCGCCGTGTGTTCAGGCGCTGATCGCAAAAAGCTCACCTTGATGCTTAATCAACTTGGACTCAGTTCATTTTTCTCGGACCGCGTATTTAGTGGGCACGAGTTGCCGCGCAGCAAACCCTTCCCTGATGTCTACCTTGCAGGTGCTCGGGCGCTCGGTGTAGACGCCAGCCAATGTTTGGTGATCGAGGATTCACCAGTCGGCGTGAGCGCCGGGGTAGCCGCTGGTGCAACGGTATGGGGGTTTGTGGGCTTGCGCCCACAAGATTTGCGTGCCGCAGGTGCGGTTGACCAGTGGGACTCATTGGTCTCGATGGCTGCGGATTTTCGCCACCGTCAACGCCCGGTTTGAGCCACCACGTTTCGCTGGTCGCGGCGAAATTGGTTGGGGCTGGTGTGGCTCCAGGCTTTGAACGCGCGAGAAAAGCTTTTCACATCCTCAAAGCCACTGGCGTCTGCGATTTGTTTCAAACCTCGGTCGGTATACCGCAGCAAAGAGCTCGCCATGCGCATACGCTCTTCGGTTTTCAGAGCCTGCCATTGGGCGCCTTCTGCGGCCAATTGGCGGTGTAGGCTTCGAGCCGAAATCGAGAGTGCATCTGCCACCGATTCTGCGTCGCGCCACAGTTTCGGTGAGGTGCGCAACAGCCGCTGTACGCGTTCCACGAGCAGGCGGTCTTTGGGGTAGTGCCTCACAGTCAGTGGCAAAGCCCTTTGCAACATGGCGTTCAACTCATCTTCGTGTCGACACGTTGGCAGGCGCAAGTACGCCGCATCAAATGACACACGGGTCAGTGGCGCGTGAAAGTTCACTTCGCAGGGAAACAGGTCCGCGTAGGCACCGACGTGCTCAGGCGGTGGATAGGCAAATGCGGCGTGTCGCATCGCAATCCGAGAGTCGATGATCCAACTGGCAAAGCCCATGATGTTGCGAAGCAGAGTGACCGAACAAAACTCGATGTTTGCGGGGGCAACGCCATGTGCATCCAACTCAATGCTCGCGCTATCACGCTCCACAAACACGCGCATCGTCACCGCCTGAGTGAGGAGGCCGTGGTGCCGGCACCACCGTTTGAGTGCCACTTCGAGATTCGTGGCGTTCAAGGAGGCTCGCGCGAGCATGCCGTAGCTTCCCCAGGCCAAGTTGCGTTCAAACCACCCCAGTGCCTCATCATTCAGTCGCCTCATCACCAGTGCGGACAAAGACTCCATTTGAGTCGCGGTGATCCGGGCTGAAGCCTTGTGTAAAAGTTCTGGCGCAATTTGCACCTCTTCGATGATGTCCATCCACGCCATACCTTTGGCCTCGAGTGCCGACACCATCTGCCTCGCGTAGTGCATCGGCGTGGCCTTTTGGCCGGCAATGATGGGTTTAGGCTTATTCATTGGTTTGGCAGAAATTGCAACCGTAGTGTCGCACATTGCGCACTAATTCGCATTAAGCTGGGTGCTGTTTTTTCTTTCAACCTCGGTTGGATCTCCATGACAGTTCTCGAAACGCAACTCAACACACGGTCGGCCGCCTTCGCTGCGAATGCGCAAGCGATGCAGGCATTGGTCGACGATTTGAACGCGCAAGTTCATCAAGCATCACTCGGCGGCGGGGAGGCGGCCAGAGCCAAGCACGTCGCTCGCGGCAAGTTGTTGCCTCGTGAACGTGTGCAGCGTTTGCTTGACCCGGGCACTCCTTTTTTGGAGCTGTCACCTTTGGCTGCGCACGGCATGTACGAGGGCGCTGCACCGAGTGCTGGGATCATCACTGGGATTGGTCGCATCGCGGGGGTGGAGTGTGTCATTGTCTGCAATGACGCCACAGTGAAAGGGGGGACCTATTACCCCATGACAGTCAAAAAACATTTGCGAGCGCAGGAAATTGCTGAAGAAAACCAATTGCCCTGTGTGTATTTGGTCGACTCAGGGGGGGCCAATTTGCCCAACCAAGATGAGGTGTTCCCAGATCGAGAGCACTTTGGACGCATCTTTTTCAATCAAGCCAATATGAGTGCGAAAGGGATTGCGCAAATTGCGGTGGTCATGGGCTCTTGCACCGCAGGGGGCGCGTACGTGCCGGCGATGAGTGATGAGGCCATCATTGTCAAAAACCAGGGCACGATTTTTTTAGGTGGACCACCGCTGGTCAAGGCCGCCACAGGCGAGATCGTGAGTGCAGAGGATTTGGGCGGCGGTGACGTGCATACACGCTTGTCTGGCGTCGCTGATTACTTGGCGCAAGACGACGTCCACGCGATTGCACTGGCCCGCCAGTCTGTTGGCAATTTGAACCGTCGAAAAACCATCGATATCGCTTTGCGAACTCCCCATGCACCTCGTTTTGATCCCAAAGAGTTATACGGCGTGATTCCGACCGACACTCGTCAGCCTTTCGATGTGCGTGAAATCATCGCCCGCATTGCAGACCACAGTGAGTTTGACGAATTCAAGTCGCGCTACGGCGCCACACTGGTGTGTGGGTTTGCACATATTGAAGGGATGCCGGTGGGGATCGTGGCCAACAACGGGATATTGTTTTCTGAAAGTGCGCTCAAAGGCGCGCATTTCATTGAGCTGTGTGCCAAGCGAAAAATCCCTTTGGTTTTTTTACAGAACATCACCGGTTTCATGGTCGGGCGCAAATATGAAAACGAGGGTATTGCTCGCAACGGTGCCAAGATGGTCACGGCGGTCGCTACCGCACAGGTGCCGAAATTCACGGTCATCATTGGAGGCAGCTTTGGTGCTGGCAACTATGGGATGTGCGGACGCGCCTACTCCCCGCGATTCCTTTGGATGTGGCCGAATGCGCGCATCAGCGTGATGGGCGGAGAACAAGCCGCCAGCGTTTTGGCGACCGTCAAGCGCGATGGCATCGAATCCAAAGGTGGTCAGTGGAGCCCAGACGAAGAAGCAGCATTCAAAGCGCCGATCAAAGAACAATACGAGCTCCAAGGCCACCCCTATTACGCCAGCGCCCGCCTGTGGGACGACGGCGTCATCGACCCAGCAGACACTCGACGCGTGTTGGCGTTGGGACTGTCTGCCGCGTTGAATGCACCGATTCCTGAGACGCGATTTGGCGTCTTTCGCATGTGAGGTCAACCATGTCACAAAATTTATTAGATGTCGAACGCAGCGATGCGGGTGTATGGCGCGTTTATTTGAATCGTCCGGAGGTTCGCAACGCATTCAACAGCGAGGTCATCCAGGCATTGCATCTGGCTTTTGAGCGCATCCACGGCGATCCGCAAGCGAAGGTGGTGGTGCTCGGTGGGCATGGCAAAGCGTTTTGTGCGGGCGGAGATCTCAATTGGATGCGGGCAATGGCTGATTACGATTGGGAGGACAATCGCCGGGATGCTCAAGCCATGGCGGACATGATGGCCATGATCGAAGCGTGCCAGGTACCGATCGTTGGGCGGGTCCATGGGGATTGTTATGCGGGAGGCATGGGCTTGTGCGCCCAGTCAGACATCGTGGTGAGTGTGCCTGAGGCCACGTTTTGCCTCAGTGAGGTTCGACTCGGTTTGATCCCTGCAACCATCAGCCCTTATGTGGTTCGGTCGATGGGGTACCGAGCGGCGCAACGTTACTTTGTGACGGCCGAGCGATTCAGTGCTCAGGTGGCAGCAGATTGCGGTTTGGTGCATGAAATTGTCCCGGCAGAGCAACTCGATGCGCGCATCCAATCAATCGTCGACGCCATTCTGGGCTGTGGCCCTGCAGCTGTGAGGGCATCAAAGCAGTTGGTGCGTGATGTTGGCCAGCGGCAGATCGATGCGGAATTGCGGTCAGAGACGGCACGCCGGATTGCGGACATTCGCGCGACAGATGAGGGGAAAGAGGGTGTGTCGTCGTTCCTTGAAAAGCGCGCCCCAAAGTGGCTGGGGACGTGATGATGTTCAGCAAAATATTGATTGCCAACCGAGGTGAGATTGCGTGTCGCGTGGCAGCGACGGCTCGCCGCATGGGCATCCGAACGGTCGCGGTGTACTCTGATGCAGATGCGTGCGCCGCCCATGTTCAGGCTTGTGATGAGGCTGTACATATCGGGGGAAGCGCGCCGGCTGACAGTTACTTGCGTTGGGAGGCGATCCTCCAAGCGGCCAAAGAGACAGGTGCGCAGGCAATCCATCCAGGATATGGTTTTTTATCTGAAAACGCAGCGTTTGCGCAAGCCTGTTTGGCAGCGGGGGTGGTGTTTATCGGCCCGTCGGCATCGTCAATCGAGGCAATGGGCCTCAAAGCAGAAAGCAAGCGTTTGATGGAGTCTGCCGGTGTCCCTTTGGTACCGGGCTATCACGGGAAAAATCAGGAGCCAAAATTTCTGCAGTCTCAGGCTGACAACATTGGCTATCCGGTGTTGATCAAGGCAAGTGCGGGCGGTGGTGGCAAAGGGATGCGCGTCGTCAATGCGCCGACCGACTTCAACGCAGCATTGGCGTCTTGCCAACGCGAGGCCAGCAAGAGTTTTGGGGATGACGCGGTATTGATTGAAAAATACGTCCAGCGTCCTCGGCACATTGAGATCCAAGTGTTTGGCGATCAACATGGCAACGTGATTCATCTGTATGAACGCGATTGTTCGGTCCAGCGTCGGCATCAAAAGGTGCTGGAAGAAGCCCCTGCGCCGGGTATGCCGGAGGCGCTTAGGGAGGCCATGGGCGCTGCGGCGATTGCAGCCGCAAAAGCCGTGAACTATGTTGGAGCGGGGACGGTTGAATTCATTGTTGAGCAAACTGCTTATGACAGTCCGGAGACCATGAAGTTTTATTTCATGGAAATGAACACTCGTTTGCAAGTCGAGCATCCAGTCACAGAGGCGATCACTGGTTTGGATTTGGTGGAATGGCAGTTGCGTGTGGCCAGCGGCGAACGCCTGCCGATGCAGCAATCTGATGTGCAAGTCAAAGGACACGCGATTGAGGCCCGCATTTGTGCAGAAAATCCCGACCAACAATTTTTACCTGCGATTGGTCGTTTGCATCGACTCAGTCCACCGCCTTCCAGCGCGTTTGACCGGGCGCCAGTGCGTTGGGATGCAGGCGTTCGAGAGGGGGATGAGATATCGCCGTTTTATGACTCGATGGTTGCCAAGCTGATTGTGCACGGCGCAGACCGCACGGAGGCCCTGGCCAAATTAGACGCGGCGCTCGCACTCACCCGAATCGTCGGGGTGCACACCAATGTCCAATTTTTGCGTCGCTTGATTCGGACACCATCTTTTCAGCTGCCCACGCTAGACACAGCATTGATCGAGCGCGAGGCAGCACAACTGTTCGGTCAACCCTCATTGCCACTGCAGGTTGTTTGGGGTGCAGCGGTGTTGCATCAACTAGCGCAAGTGACGGAACGGGAAGGTGTTGATCCTTGGAGTCGGGCCGACCATTGGGTTGGTTTTGGCGTACGTCAGCAATGGTTCGAGGTCAAGTGTGGCGATGTATTGCACCGGTTGGAATTGCGGGTCGCTCGAGATGGTGAGTTGCGTTTGTTTGCAGATGATGACGCGAGAGGCTGGCTGCTGCGTGATTGGCGCCGTGATCAGCGCGGGGATATCCAAGTGGGCAACTGGCGCGGACGAGTGGATGTAGAAGTGGTCGGTGCTCAGTGCCACGTATTCACGCGGGAAGGCGCTGCATCATTGACCTGGGTCGACCCTATGGATCGGGCTAGCGATGATGATGCAGGCGGCGGTCACCTCAAGGCACCGATGCCGGGCAAGGTGTTGCGTGTCGATGTGGTGCCTGGGGATGTTGTGAAAAAAGGCCAATTGCTGGCCGTGCTTGAGGCGATGAAAATGGAACACAGCATTGTTGCTTCCAAAGACGGAGTCATCGGTGAGGTCATGATTGCGCCTGGAGATCAAGTTGGTGACGGAGCGGAGTTGTTGACGATGGCAGACTGATACCCTCAGACCTACTAGGCCCTGCATGACCCTTCGCAAACGCATCTTGTTTCATCATCCTTCTGCGCAAGAGGCGCAGTGGTTGACATCGCTGCAACACGCTTTGCCTGATTGGGATGTTGTGAAATGGCAGCCAGGTGAAGTTGCAGCCGAACTGGCGATCGCATGGTCACCTCCTCAACAGTTGTTGGACGAGCAACCCGGATTGAAAGTATTGTTTCACTTGGGGGCCGGCGTAGACGTTTTGTGGCGGCTGAAGCGCCCAGCAGCCATGCAGGTTGTGCGCTTGGAAGACGCGGGCATGGCCGAACAGATGGTGGACTATGCGCTGTATGCCGTGACGCGCCACACCCGGGCATTCGCCCGGTATGAGCACGAATGGCGGGCTGGCGATTGGAATCCACGCGCTGTGCGTCCTGCAGGGACGTGGAGCATCGGGATCATGGGGTACGGCGCGTTGGGATCAAAAGTCGCGCAAGCCCTGAAATCGAGGGGCTATGCTGTGCATGCATGGAGTCGCTCTGCCAAAAGCGGCACTGACCTGGTTCATCACCACGGATTCGAGGGGTTGCCTGCGTTTTTAAGTGCTTCCCAAGTGTTGGTCTTGCTGTTGCCTCTCACGCCTGAGACCCACCGTGTGCTGAATGCGCACAATTTGGGGCTGTTGCCTCGAGAGGCTTACGTCATCAACCTCGCACGCGGTGGGCTGATCGATACAGATGCATTGGTGGCTGCCATCCAAAGCGGACATCTAGCGGGCGCCGCATTGGATGTGTTTGAAGAGGAACCCTTGCCGCCAGACCACGCTTTGAGGCAACTCCCCCAAGTCATCGGCACCCCCCATATTGCCGCCCAAACCTGGATGCCTGAGGCAATACAAAGCATCACGAGAAACATCGAAGCTTGGTTGTTCAACAACCCGATGGTTGGCGTGGTTGATCCGATTCGCTCATACTGAAAACTGAATTCCAATCTTCGCCATGGCATTACCTACTACCGTTGACATCATTGATGTTGGCCCGCGTGACGGGCTTCAAAATGAAAAACAAGCCGTTCCCGCGGCAGTCAAGATCGATTTGATACACAGGCTGGTCCGGGCGGGGATTCGCCATCTGGAAGCCACCAGCTTTGTCAGCCCCAAATGGGTGCCACAAATGGCTGACGCCACAGACGTGATGTCTGGCTTGGAACGTAGCCCGGGTGTGGTGTACAGCGTGTTGACGCCAAACATGAAGGGCCTAGAGTCAGCTCTCGAGAGCCATCCCGGAGAGGTGGTGGTGTTTGGTGCTGCCAGCGAGGCGTTTAGTCAGAAAAACATCAACTGTTCGGTGGCGGAGTCGATGGAGCGCTTTGCCCCTGTGGTTGAAGCCGCTCGAGCTGCAGGAGTAGCGACGCGCGGCGCCATTTCATGCGCAGTGGGTTGTCCTTATGAGGGGGATGTGTCTGCAGAGGCGGTGGCACACGTGGCCCGCCTCATGAAAGACATCGGCGTAGAGCGCATCGCTGTGGCAGATACGATTGGAGTCGGTACCCCGCGGCGGGTGCAGGCGGCTATGGAGGCCGCATTGCGGCACTACGATGTGGCGCAAGTCAGCGGTCACTTTCACGACACTTACGGCCAAGCCTTGGCCAACACTTTGGCATCTTTAGAACTGGGGATTCGGGTGTTTGAGACGTCTGTTGCTGGGCTGGGAGGCTGCCCTTATGCCAAAGGCGCGACCGGCAATGTTGCGACCGAAGACGTGGTCTATATGTTGCACGGCATGGGCATCGACACAGGCATTGATTTGGAACAGTTGATCGACACTGCAGACGCCATCAGCCGTTTTTTGGGTCGTGCGCCCAATGGGCGAGTCTCAGTCGCCAAACTCAAGCAGCGGGCCGCTGCCTGAGAGGATCGCCGAATGAGCCACGCCAATGAATATGCCAGCACATCGGCGCGCAATGCTCAATCTGCATGGCCAGCCAGTGTGCAGCGGGTCGTCGAAGTGCTTCAAGCGGCAGGCCATGTGCATCGACCAGTGATGCTCGATGGTGCTGCTCGCACCGCTCAGCAAGCGGCAGACGCCTTGGGTGTCGACCTAGGCCAAATTGCCAAAAGCATCGTCTTCATGCAGCAACCGGATGGCGTTCATGTGCTGGTGATTACCGCCGGTGATCGCCGCGTTGATACTGCGAAAGTCCAAGGCATCGTTTGCACGCAAGGGCAACGCCTGGCCAAAGCGACGGCCGACGACGTGCGGGACGCAACTGGCTTTGCGATTGGAGGCGTGCCACCGATCGCGCACGCGAAGGTCGGTATCACCCTCATAGATCGGTCATTGTTGCGGTTTGAGTCAGTTTGGGCAGCAGCTGGACACCCCCATGCGGTGTTTCAAATTCCTGTGGATAGGCTGGAGCCATTGACTGGAGCCCATTTCCAAGATGTGGTGGAGGATGTGCAATGAACGTGAGCCGCAGTCGTTTGCAGATGGTCTACGAGCGGAGCCAGCGCAGCTCTGCCGTTCTGAGTCCTTGTGTATCGGTCTGTCGGATGGAGGCTGGCGCGGGCTTTTGCTCAGGCTGTTATCGGACATTGGATGAAATTGCGCAGTGGTCCACCCTGTCGGACGCCGACAAGACAGGGATTTGGCAACAAATTTTGGCGCGCGAACAGGCGACCAAAGGGGTCTTACATGGCAAGTGATCCGAGCACCATTGATTTTTATTACGACCCTATTTCACCCTACGCATACCTGGCCTTTCACGCCTTGCCTGATGCGCTCCAAGGAATCAGTGTCCAAGTGCGTTACCGACCGGTTCTATTTGGCGCACTCCTGAAAGCGGGTGGACAAAAGGGGCCGGCTGAAATTGCTGGCAAGCGCGAGTGGACTTATCGGCAAGTCTTGTGGCAAGCCCGCGAGATGGGTCTTCCGATGGCCATGCCTGTGGCTCATCCCTTCAACCCTTTGCAGCTGACTCGGAGCGCATTGGCGGCCACTGACGGCAGTGGGTTCACCAACCGGTGGGTCACGCAAATGGTTCTGGACCATGTCTGGCAGCAAGGACTGGATCCCTTGGATGCCGATCGCTTGTCCGATTTGCACGCAGTATTACAAGCACATCGAACGAAGGCCTATCCAGGCGCGCCGGATCTGAGCCCTGAGGTGGTCAAGCAACTGCTGATCGACAACACGGAGCAAGCGTTGGCGCGCGGTGTCTTCGGCGTGCCGACTTGCGAGTGGCGCGGGGAATTGTTTTGGGGGCTGGATGCACTGCCGATGCTGCGCCAAGCGCTGACAGGTGACGAGTGGTTCAATAGCGCGATATGGCGAGAAGTTGGGAATATCCCTGTTGGAATTGCGCGCAAGGTTTGACTTGGCTCAAACTCAGACGCAACATGGGTGCGTAGGATGAATCCAACCCAACCGAAGGAGACCCAGCATGTTCAACAGAATCTTGATTCCCACGGACGGCTCTGAGTTGGCCAACAAGGCTGCCAAGGATGCACTCGAGATGGCCAAGTTGCAGGGCGCCTCTGTTGTGGGTGTGTATGTGATTGATCCGTTTCCTTATATCGGATTGGGGGAGGCTTCCGCGCTAGGACTCCAGGCTTACATGGAAGAGGTTCAGCTGGCTGCCCAAAAGGCCCTCACTGACATTCGCATCGAAGCGGAGGCATTGGGCGTGCGATACCAGGGCGATACCATCGAACGCAGCGCGACCTATGAGGGCATATTGGACACGGCTGAAGCCGAGCATTGCGATTTGATTGTGATGGGATCGCACGGGCGTCAGGGGATGAAGGCCCTGATTTTGGGCAGTGTCACTCAAAAAGTGTTGACCCACAGCGACTTGCCGGTGCTTGTCATCAAGCCCTGATTTCAGCAGCGTACGCTGTATCGTTGACTGCTTTGCGGTCGTTCAAAGGCGCACCTCGGGTGCGCTTTTTTGTGGGTTACAGCGGTTGCCCTGGGTAATCCCTAGAATGGTTGACCTCTTCATTTCACGCCAAGCTGTGCCCATGACCTTCCCTAAAAAAACCAGTCCAATGCATGCAGAAGCCGGCGTGATTCGCATACGGGGTGCTCGCCAGCACAATCTAAAAAACTTAGATATTGATATCCGCACAGGTGAACTGACCGTATTTACAGGACCGAGCGGATCAGGCAAATCAAGTCTGGTGTTCGATACGTTGTTCGCCGAAGGGCAACGGCGCTATGTAGAAACGTTTTCTGCCTACGCGCGCCAGTTTCTGGATCGCATGGATAAGCCAGCCGTCGATGCGGTCGAGGGGGTGCCGCCAGCCATTGCGATCGATCAAACCAATCCAGTGCGCAGCTCACGGTCTACCGTTGGCACGATGACTGAGCTGAACGACCACTTGAAGCTTTTGTTCGCCCGCAGTGCCCAGCTATTCGACCGCGATACCGCCCAGCCCGTTCAACACGACACGCCTGACACTATTTTTGAGCAGATCACACAGCGCGCGGGCGTTCAAAGTTGGCGCATTCACGTGACCTTTGCTGTCGAGTTGCCAGCGAAGACCACCGCTGAGGAGGTCCAGCAGTGGCTCGCAGCGAGCGGTTTTACGCGGGTGCACGCCGAGCGCGAAGTCAGCAGTGCTGAGGGCGTGCGCAAGGTGTTGGACGTCGTCATCGATCGATTCAAATGGCCTGGTGTCGATCGCCCGCGTGCCATGGAGGCGATCGAGTTGGCGCTCAAGCGAGGCAGCGGGCAAATGCAAGTCGTGGCGACCCCGCAAGATGCGCTGGACGCCGAGCCCGAGGTATGGAAGTTTTCGACAGGTCTCCACTGCCCAGACAGTGACTTGCGTTATGCAGCGCCAACGCCCTCCATGTTCTCGTTCAACTCAGCAGTCGGTGCCTGTGAGACGTGCCGAGGGTTTGGTCGTGTCATTGGTGTGGATTACGGGTTGGTGATCCCAGATCATCGCTTGACACTCCGCACTGGCGCCATCAAGACCATCCAAACACCGGCTTGGAAGGAATGTCAGGATGACCTCTTGCGCCATGCTGAGACGGCCGGTGTCCCACGCGATACCCCTTGGAGCCTGCTCACCCAGGAGCAAAAAGATTGGGTTATCAACGGTTCGCCCCATTGGAAAGGCAAATGGAACCAGCAGTGGTATGGCATCAAGCGTTTCTTCGAATACCTCGAGAGCAAAGCCTACAAGATGCACATCCGAGTATTGCTCTCTAAGTACCGCAGTTACACAACCTGTCCGGTTTGCGCAGGGGCACGGCTGAAAACCGAAAGCTTGCTTTGGCGCTTGGGCGATGACGCACAGGCGAATGCAGTGATGGCGCCATCTGCTCGGTTCTTGCCAGCGGGAGTTAGATGGACAAGAGCCCAACTGGAATCTCTGCCTGGCTTGAGCTTGCACGACTTGATGCTGATGCCAATGAGCACGCTGCTCAAATTTTTTGAAAAGTTACAAACCACGACTTTAGACCGCCACGATGCCCAGTCTCGTGCGCAAAGCTTGTTGTTCGAGGAGATCACATCGCGCCTGCGGTACCTGTGCAACGTGGGCTTGGGTTACCTCACTCTCGATCGCCAAAGCCGCACGTTGTCAGGTGGTGAAGTGCAGCGCATCAACCTGACCACTGCCCTCGGTACCTCTTTGGTGAACACCTTGTTTGTGTTGGATGAGCCGAGCATCGGTTTACACCCCCGTGACATGGATCGAATCAACGAAGCCATGCTCAAACTCAGAGACTCCGGCAATACCTTGGTGGTCGTTGAGCACGACCCAGCCGTGATGTTGGCGGCTGACCGCGTCTTGGACATGGGACCTGGTCCTGGCGAGCGAGGGGGTGACATTGTGTTTGACGGTACGCCCGAAGCATTGCGCCATGCTGATACGTTGACGGGTGCCTATTTGGGCAATCGCAAACAGGTTGGCATGGGCCTCAAACGAATGGTTTCCGAATCGACGCCCCGATTGATTCTTGAGGGCGTCACGGAACACAACTTGAAGAACATCTCAGTCGACATTCCGTTACAGCGTTTGGTTTGTATCACTGGGGTCTCGGGTTCGGGCAAGTCCACATTGATTCAGGATGTGCTGGCGCCAGCTCTGATGCGTCAGTTTGGTGTCGCCACTGAATCACCCGGCGCGCACCAGCGCTTGCTCGGCGGTGATCATTTGAGTGGCGTGGTGTTTGTCGACCAGTCACCAATTGGCAAAACGGCACGTTCTAATCCGATCAGCTATGTCGGCGCCTGGGATGGCATTCGCGCACTGTTCGCCGACCAACCTTTGGCTCGCCAGCGTGGATACACCTCGAGCAAATTCAGTTTCAACAGTGGTGATGGTCGCTGCCCACTTTGTGGCGGATCAGGTTTTGAACACGTTGAAATGCAGTTTTTATCGGATGTGTATCTCCGTTGCCCTGACTGCAATGGTCAGCGCTATCGACCCGAAGTATTGGAGGTGCGAGCGAGTGATCGCCGCCACCCAGAGACAGATTTACCACTCAATGTGGCGGATGTTCTAGAACTCACCGTTGCACAAGCCGTGCAAGTGTTTGCCAAAGATTCGGAAGTGATTCGAGCCCTGCAACCCATCGTTGATGTCGGTTTGGATTACGTGCGTTTGGGGCAGCCAGTACCAACGTTGTCTGGAGGCGAGGCTCAGCGTCTCAAGTTGGCAGGCTTTCTGGCCCAAGCCGCTCAAACCGCGAGCAAAAGCCGACAACCGACTGCGCGCAAGGGGCAACTGTTTTTGTTTGACGAGCCGACGACAGGATTGCACTTTGACGATATCGCCAAGTTGATGCGCAGTTTGCGCAAGCTGTTAGAGGCGGGACATTCGATTGTGGTGATCGAGCACAATTTAGACGTGATTCGCTGCGCAGATTGGCTCATTGATCTGGGGCCCGAGGGTGGCGACGCGGGTGGTTTGATTGTGGCCCAGGGCACGCCCGAGAGCCTGCGCGATCACCCCAAGTCGCATACAGCCAAGGCACTGAGGGAGTATGAAGAGGCCATGGGTCTGGGTGGCAAGGGTGTGGGTGAGTCACCAGTTCCCCGGTTGCGCCCGGCACGGCGTCGCGAAACCAATTCGCCTGCCATCCAAATCATCAATGCACAAGAGCACAACCTCAAAGGATTGTCTGTCGATATTCCACGTGGCAAGTTCAACGTGATTTCCGGCGTCTCGGGGTCAGGCAAGTCAACCCTGGCGTTTGATATCTTGTTCAACGAAGGGCAACGCCGCTACTTAGAAAGCTTGAACGCCTACGCCCGCTCGATCGTCCAACCGGCGGGCCGACCCGAGGTCGATGCGGTTTACGGCATACCGCCCACGGTTGCAATTGAGCAACGCCTGTCTCGCGGCGGCCACAAGAGTACCGTTGGTACGACGACAGAGGTTTGGCATTTCTTGCGCTTGCTTTTCGTGAAACTCGGTGCGCAGCATTGTGTTCATGACGGCGCTCTGGTGGCTCCTCAAACGCCTGAGCAAATGGTGGCACATGTGATGCGCCACTACCGTGGTCAGCACATTGGCGTGCTTGCACCTTTGGTGGTCAACCGCAAGGGCGTCTATACCGAGCTTGCAGAGTGGGCGCGGCCTCGGGGTTACAGCCACCTGCGTGTCGACGGCGAGTTCCTGCCAACCAATGGATTTCCGCGCATAGATCGTTTCAAAGAACACACCATAGAACTGCCGATCGGTGATGCTGTGGTACAGCCGAACGAGGAGGCGCAAGTCAAGCATCTGCTGCTCACCGCACTGACTTTAGGTAAGGGTGTGGTGCATTTGCTGGCGCCGCTGGATGGACTGGCTCATGCCATGACCTCAGGCAAAAGCACCGTCGGCCTTGGACAGATTGAGGTGATCTCTGGCTTACGGGCGTGCCCTGTTTGCGCGACAAGCTACCCAGAACTTGACCCAAGATTGTTCTCCTACAACAGCAAGCACGGCTGGTGTCCGGATTGCGTTGGCACGGGCAAACCCTTGTCCAAAGCCCAGCGCGCTGAGTTGGACGACACCCTGTTCAGTTCGGATCAGCGGGGCCGCGAGCAAAGTTTTGCAGAGCCAGAGCTCGATGGCGTGGGTGAGGGCGAATGTCCAGCATGTCTTGGTACCCGACTCAATCCACAAGCCCGTGCGGTTCGGTTTGAAGGAGTGGGAATTCATGAAATTGCGCGATTGTCTGTGGCTGAGGTGTATGCGTGGGTACAAGCACTGAAACTGGATGGTCGCGCTGGCCAAATCGCTCGAGATTTATTGCCGGAGATCGAGTCGAGACTCCAGTTCTTACAGGACGTGGGGCTGGGCTATTTGACGCTGGATCGAGGGGCCCCCACATTGAGTGGTGGGGAGGCGCAACGCATTCGATTGGCTGCGCAGTTGGGCAGCAACTTGCAGGGCGTGTGTTACGTGCTCGATGAGCCCACCATAGGCCTGCATGCCAGAGACAACCAGATTTTGCTCGATGCACTGCAGCGCCTGGGCAGCAAGGGCAATACATTGGTTGTCGTGGAACATGACCAAGACACCATTCGACGAGCGGACCATGTGATTGATATCGGTCCGGGGGCTGGCAAGCGAGGTGGTACTGTCGTGGCGCAGGGCACGGTTCAAGAGCTTTTGAATCACGATGGCTCTTTGACTGGCCGTTATTTGCGCGACGTCATGCGTCATCCCTTGCAACCGCGCCGTTCTGTCAATCGGACTGAGGGGGAGTGGTTGGCAGTCAAAGGTGCGAGTTTGCACAATTTGCAACAAGTGGACGCCGATATACCGCTGTACCGACTGGTGGCCGTGACGGGGGTTTCTGGCTCTGGTAAGTCAACTTTAGCGCGCGACGTGCTGCTGCAAAACATGGCCACAGTGGTGGGTCAGCGGCGCGATAAAAGCGCATCTATGAACTGGCAGGGCTGCGCACGCATTGAGGGCGTCGCTGCAGTTGACCGCGTTCTAGAGGTTGATCAGACGCCGATAGGAAAGACGCCGCGATCATGCCCCGCAACTTACATCGGATTCTGGGATGTGGTGCGCAAGTTGTTTGCCGGCACGCTGGAGGCTCAAGCGCGAGGCTATGGTGCAGCGCGCTTCTCGTTCAACACGGGTGAGGGCCGCTGCCCCACCTGTGAAGGTCAGGGTATGCGGACTGTGGAAATGAGTTTTTTACCCGACGTCAAAGTTTTGTGTGAAACCTGTCACGGTATGCGGTTCAATCCTGAAACACTTGCGGTGACCTGGCGGGGCAAACACATTGGTGATGTGCTGCAAATGGAGGTGGATGAGGCAGTTGAGTTTTTTGCGGCGATGCCTGCGATCGCCCATCCCTTGCAGCTGTTGAAAGATGTAGGACTGGGTTATTTGACGCTGGGCCAACCATCGCCGACCCTGTCGGGGGGAGAGGCTCAGCGCATCAAATTGGTCACGGAGCTGACCAAAGTGCGCGATGAGGTCGGTCGCCGCGGTCAAAAGGCGCCTCACACGCTTTATGTGCTGGATGAACCCACCGTGGGCTTGCACATGAGTGATGTTGAGAAACTTATTCGGGTCTTGCACCGGTTGGTGGACGGGGGGCACAGTGTGGTCGTGATTGAGCATGACCTCGATGTCATTGCGGAAGCGGATTGGGTGTTGGACTTGGGGCCAGAGGGCGGTAAACAGGGGGGGCAGTTGGTCGCATCCACCACGCCTGAGGGCTTGGTCAAGGCCGCAACGCATACGGGTAGAGCAATCGCGCCGCTGCTGTGAAACGGGTGAGTGCCGATGCCTCCTCCGCTGAGGTCAGTTGGCGAGGACGTTTGGCCTCACATATTGAGTGTTTGACCGAGTCGGTACGCGAGCAGCAGCGCCATGCCAAGGGCGATGCCAACACCCGCCATCAGCCATCGGGTGCGCGTGCGCAATACATCGATGGCGGTGATCAGCCGAACATGGTGCTCCGCCAATTCGCCCAGTGTCGCCTCGAGCGCAGCGATCCGATCTGATTGCTCGCGCAGCACTTGTGATACCTGCGGTTCTAGTGAGGTACCCGCGCTCGGCGCAGCGGGTGTTTCAGGACGACCTTTGCGCAGGGCCTTCGCGGCTGCAACCACAGCGGGGGCTGCATCCACCACGTCCTTCCAAGGAATGACTTTGAGTGCCGTCCACAAAGACACAGGCATGGCTTATGACTCCTTGATGGGTATATAGAGCTCAGTGACCCAGTCGTTGCTGTTATTCGATTGAGCTCGGCCGATCACATAACGTTCAAGGGCTGGGCTGCTGGAATCCCATTTGTATTTGCGCATCCGAGCCTGACCGTAGGCAGCGTGCCAGGCGACTTTCAAAAATTGATAGTCACCTTGCAGGACCGTCTTGAAATAGTAGCCACCGCGAATCAACACTGCCCCTGGCGTGGTCTCTTCTACGGGTAGGGTTGCCTCCATTTCTACCGAGTTGGATTTGCCATCGATGCGGTGATACACCGCAATGGGAGCGTCGCTGATGGCGCCATTGGCGATGGCAACCAAAGCTTCAAAGGCGGGGCCAACCACCTCTGGCAAATGGGTCAAACTGGTGTGGTGGCTAGACGCCAATGCGTGAAACGACGCGCGGTCTTCACGCTCGCCGAAGGTGATCACAGGGTGAGGGGATTGTGGGTTGGCGTAACCCCCGAGGCGTGCCAATCCCAATTCGAAATCGACTGCCAGCATTTTGCTCATCCAAGTGCGCATGGGTGCCATCATCAAAGGCAGGCGACCTTGCATTTTCCAGCGGACCTCGGTGCGCTGGTCGTCCAGCGCAGTGGTCACAAAGACGAGGCGTGAGTGCGCCTTGAACGGGCGCAAGAAGCTCAACGCCATGTTGAATTGGTGGGCTGGTGCTCGGCTCAAGTGGCGGATCACTCCAGCGCCGATCAAGCGACCCTGCCAACGGTATTCGCCGCCGATTGCGTCAGGTGATACAAGTGTGATTTGGGCGTCAGGTTCTTGCATCAGCCAGGGGTTCCATTGCAGCCAATGTTCAAAGTCACCGATCATTACATCCACGTGCGCTTGCGGCGCCTCGATGGTTGCGCTGACGTCGACGGTGTAGCCGATAGTGAGGCGCTTGACCAACAGCCAAAGCACGATCAAGGCGAACAACAGGGGCAAAGCGGCGTTCATTTCATTCTCCGGAGCATGGCCTGTCGCCATGGGTCATTGGTATTGTGGCGCAGAGTGCTGTGATCAGCGCTCAAGGTGTGGGGTGATCGTGTGGGTGGCTCTCACTGGCTCGCAGATCAATAGGCAACGCGGGTCGGCGCCGCAGGGCGAGGTAGAGCGCGGCTGCGACAAAAGTGAGCAATGAAACCAACCCCCACTGTGGAGACCATTGCAAGGCACTGGCGCCAAGCGAGGGGGCCAGAATGCCACCAGCCGTGTAACTCAAGACCAACACAGCGGTCGCGTTCTCCAGAGCAATGCCCTTGGTTCGTGAGCCAATGTCAATCATGGCCAATGTGTAGAGTGCGCCTCCAGCACCGCCCCACAAAAACGCCACCGGCCAAGCCAAGAACGGGTGGGGTGCCACCCAAGGCATACACAAGGTGGCTAATAAGGTGGTGAGTGCGCAGTATTTCATCAGCAGCCAGCGGGCTTCTGCGCTGGCCGCAGTTGTGCCCCCTGCACGTCGCGCGAACACATCGCTCAATTTTCCAATTGGCCACATGGCTACGCTGCTGCCCAACCCACTGGCAGAAACCAACAACGCTGCCCCGGCCGCGCCCAAGCCCAGCGCAAGGCCATAGAGGGGCAGCATGGCAGTCAATCCGGCTTCAAAAAATCCGCCTGCAAACCCTGCCAGCATGATGATCGGTGCGGCTTGAAATGCACGCCAAATGCCCTTGGCGCCTCGCGCATGATCGCGTTGATCAGCCCAGTGGTGCGCTTTCAATTCGGGGATCGCCAAAGACAACAAAGCGCCCACGAACAAAAAGACCCAAGCCACCCACACCGCTTGCGGTGCATCTGCGCCGACTGCACTCAGGAGCACTGGCCCGAGTACAAAGGTAGCGCCAACCATGGTCTCGAACCAGCCCACCAAAGCGCCACGCCTGTGATCCGGCGCAAATTCAGCAACCAAAGACTCGGCCAATATCCAGCGCAGCCCGCCGGACATGCCGGCCAGAGCTGCCGCCAGTACCCAAGCCCAAAGGGAGGTGCTGAGCGCGAATACCAAACCAGTCCCGACGGGTACAAACGCGCTCAGCCACAATGTCGGCCGTCGGCCTAGGGTGGTGGTGATATGCGATACCAGTGGTGTGATGAAGAAAATCGCGATCCAAACAACAGCTGCAAACAAGCCTGCTGTGGCGGTATCGACGCCCATAGCCTTGACTCTGAGCACGTTGAGGGGCTGCAACATGAATACCCCGGTCAACTCAAAGAAGGTGGAGGCAAAAATCGCGAGCAGGCCTCGCTTTGGGGCGGTCATGGTGGTCATTGAGGACGGAACAAGCACGCCATTGGGGCGCAAACAGTCATGGGAGCAGGACCTGGTTCTTCAGTTGAGTGTCAGATTTGACGCTCATCTCTGGTCGTGCAAATGAATCGGCGTCTAGATTAACAGGGCATTGCACCTGCTCACAACGTGGCAATATTGCCGCATCCTCGGGAGATCTTACCGAGCCGTGGTTAAAATCACACTCATCCGAGGAGCGCTGCAGTCAAATTTGACGAGGCTCGGACAGACAACAACGGCGCTCACCCACGACTTGAAGGGTGAGCAACCTCCAAGCGTGGTGCTGTGCAACACCAACCGGAGAAAACCATGAACGCCGTTGTAGACGCCCCTGTGAACCAATCCATCATTGCCGATATTTCTTTGGCAGGTTGGGGTCGAAAAGAAATCCAAATCGCTGAAACCGAGATGCCAGGTTTGATGGCGATCCGCCGTGAACTCGCTGCATCCCTGCCGCTCAAGGGCGCCCGCATCACGGGTTCCTTGCACATGACCATTCAAACGGCAGTCCTGATTGAGACCTTGAAAGAACTGGGCGCTGATGTGCGCTGGGCTTCTTGCAACATCTACTCAACGCAAGACCACGCCGCCGCTGCGATTGCTGCCAACGGTACCCCTGTTTTTGCGGTCAAGGGTGAAACGCTCGAAGATTACTGGGACTACACCCACCGTATTTTTGAATTCAATGGCGCCAAGGGTACGCCCGAAGAAGGCCCCAATATGATTCTTGACGACGGGGGTGATGCCACGTTGCTCATGCACTTGGGTACGCAAGCCGAAACAGATTTGTCGGTATTGGCCAACCCCAGCAGCGAGGAAGAAACCATTTTGTTTGCTGCCATTAAGGCTAAACTGTCCCAGGACAGCACTTGGTATAGCCGTCGCCTTGCCAACATCATTGGCGTAACCGAAGAAACCACCACTGGTGTCCATCGCCTCAACGAGATGTCCGCCAAAGGCACACTGCGCTTGCGCGCGATCAACGTGAATGACTCTGTGACCAAGAGCAAATTCGATAACCTGTATGGCTGTCGCGAGTCTTTGGTCGATGGCATCAAGCGCGCGACGGACGTCATGATCGCGGGCAAAGTTGCCGTCGTCTGCGGATATGGCGATGTCGGCAAGGGCAGCGCACAAGCGTTGCGCGCATTGTCTGCGCAGGTCTGGGTGACCGAAGTCGATCCCATTTGTGCTCTGCAGGCGGCCATGGAAGGCTACCGTGTAGTGACCATGGACTGGGCAGCGGACAAGGCAGATATCTTTGTAACCACGACAGGCAACCGCGACGTCATCACGTACGAGCACATGTCCAAAATGCACGACGAAGCCATTGTGTGCAACATCGGTCACTTTGACAATGAAATCCAGGTGGCCAAGTTAGAAGAGCTCTGCCGCTTTGAAGAGATCAAGCCCCAAGTGGACCACGTTGTCTTCCCTGACGGCCACCGCATCATTTTGTTGGCGAGGGGGCGCCTGGTGAACTTGGGCTGTGGCACTGGACACCCCAGTTATGTCATGAGCAGCTCTTTTGCCAACCAAACCTTGGCGCAAGTCGAGTTGTTCACCAGGCCTGACGCTTACGCTGTCGGTCAGGTCTACGTGCTCCCCAAGCATTTGGATGAGAAGGTGGCGCGTTTGCAGCTTTCGACCTTGAATGCACAGTTGACCGAGTTGACACCCGCACAGGCGGCCTACATCGGAGTGACGGTGGAAGGTCCCTACAAGCCCCACGCTTACCGCTACTGATCTGGCTGACCGCGTGAGCGGTCAAGCCATGTCAAAATGCCAGCGTCTCTTCCCCATGATTGGGCTGAGAGGCGGCTGGCCAATGGCCTAGATCCAATAGATACAGCGGGGCGCAAATGCGTCTTGCTCTTTCACGACTTGAATTGACAGCAAGTCAACGGAGTGCGCAGTGAACCTGCCGATTAGCTTTGAATTTTTTCCGCCCAAAACGGATGAGGCTGCCGCCAAGCTGGCAGTGGCTCGGCAAGCCCTTTATGCCTTGAAGCCGCAATTTTGCTCGGTGACTTACGGTGCGGGTGGCTCGACGCAAGAGGGCTCGTTCGCGACGGTCGCGGCCATCCAGTCCGAAGGGTATGAGGCGGCCGCCCACTTTTCCTGTATCGGGGCGACCCAAGTCTCGGTGAAGGAGCGACTCGAACAATTGCAGGCCATGGGGGTGCGGCGGTTGGTCGCATTGCGCGGTGATTTGCCGAGTGGGTATGGGGCTGGAGGTGAGTTCCATTACGCGGCCGATTTGGTGTCGTTCGTTCGCGCCACGTTCGGTGATGCATTTCATATTGAAGTGGCGGCTTACCCCGAAGTGCATCCCCAGGCTCGCAGCGCCGAGGCTGACTTGAATGCATTTATCGCCAAAGCCAAGGCTGGGGCTGATAGCGCAATCACCCAATACTTTTTCAATCCAGATGCGTATTTTCGGTTTGTCGATGAGGTGAATGCTGCCGGTGTGAGTATTCCGATCGTGCCAGGCATCATGCCAATCACCAACAGTTCGCAACTGATCCGTTTTTCTGACATGTGCGGCGCAGACGTCCCGCGATGGATACGCCAGCGACTCCAAGGTTACGGTGACGATGTAGCGTCGATCAAGGCGTTTGGCCATGAGGTCATGGTGCGGGTGTGCGAGCAATTGATTCGCGGCGGTGCGCCAAGTTTGCATTTCTACACCATGAATCAAAGCAATCCAACGGCGCACATTTGTAAAGCGCTGGCTTGAAAGTTCGACTACGATTCTGCTACCCGACGCCACCTCGCAAGGCGTTTTAAAACCAAATACCACACAGGAGATTTGCGATGAAATTCGAAACCAAAGCCGTGCACGTTGGCTACAGCCCAGACCCAACGACGAAGGCCATGGCAGTACCCATTTATCAGACTGTGGCCTATGCGTTTGACAATGCGCAACATGGTGCAGACCTGTTTGATCTCAAGGTGCCGGGCAACATCTACACCCGAATCATGAACCCCACTCAAGCGGTTTTAGAAGAGCGTGTGGCGTCGCTCGAGGGCGGCATTGCGGCCCTCGCTGTAGCGTCTGGGCAGGCTGCGATCACCTATGCGATTCAAACCATCGCTGAGGCGGGTGACAACGTGGTCTCGGCGAGCGCCTTGTATGGTGGGACCTATAACTTGTTCGCCCATACCTTCCCTCAGTACGGGATCGAAGTGCGATTCGCAGATTCCCGCAACCCAGCCAGCTTCGCTTCGCTGATCGATGAAAAAACCAAAGCGGTGTATGTCGAGTCGATCGGCAACCCGTTGGGCAATGTGACCGATATCGCAGCGATTGCTCAAGTGGCACACGCCCACGGTGTGCCGCTGATCGTGGACAACACTGTGCCCAGCCCTTACTTATGCAGACCTTTTGAGCATGGCGCAGACATCGTCGTGCACTCTTTGACGAAATACATCGGCGGCCAAGGCAACAGCATCGGCGGCATGATCGTCGACTCCGGCAAGTTCCCTTGGGCTGAGCACAAAGCACGATTCAAGCGACTCAACGAACCCGATGTCAGCTACCACGGTGTGGTCTACACGGAGGCACTGGGTCCCGCTGCATACATTGCCCGCGCCCGCGTCGTGCCTTTGCGCAATATGGGTGCCGCGATTTCTCCGATGAATGCTTGGTTGATTTTGCAGGGTCTGGAAACCTTGGCCTTGCGCATGGATCGGATTTGTGACAACACCTTGGCGGTTGCACAGTATCTGAAGTCGCACCCCAAAGTGGAGTGGGTTGACTATGCTGGTTTGCCTAGCCATGTCGATCACGATGTGGCACAACGCATGATGGGTGGCCGGGCTTCCGGCCTCATGACCTTTGGCGTGAAAGGTGGGCGCGCCGCTGGAGAGAAGTTCCTCGATGCCTTGCAGTTGTTCACCCGCTTGGTCAACATTGGCGACACCAAGTCCTTGGCCACGCACCCCGCTTCGACCACGCACCGCCAGCTGAACCCTGAAGAGTTGGCCAAGGCTGGCGTCAAAGAGGAGACGGTACGCCTGTGTATCGGCATTGAGCACATTGATGACATCAAGGCAGATTTGGAGCAAGCACTGGCTGCGGCTTGATTTTCAACTGAGCAGCAAAAAGCCCGCAATAGCGGGCTTTTTTTGTGTAAACCCGAGCGAATGTATTCAGCGTTC
This sequence comes from uncultured Burkholderiaceae bacterium, assembly GCA_964478285.1. Taxonomy (GTDB): domain Bacteria; phylum Pseudomonadota; class Gammaproteobacteria; order Burkholderiales; family Burkholderiaceae_C; genus RS62. Next base: position 29,761 of record CAYZHE010000011.1, on the reverse strand, counting down.
GTCGTAACTCAGTGTGACGCGATCAGTGATCGGCATGGCTTGACACGACAAGACGAACCCTTGCTCCATCTCCCAGGGCTCTAAAGTAAAGTTCCGCTCCATGTGGACCTCGCCCTCCATCACTTTGGCTCGACAAGTGCAACACACGCCTCCCTTGCAAGACCAAGGCAAATCTAAACCCGCATTGAGTGCGATATCGAGTATTTTTTGATGCTTGGCCATTCGCATCGGATGTGGCTTACCGTCGAGGATGACAGTGAGCTCGACATTGCCTTCCACTGTGTCCTCGGGTTGACGCAGTGCCGCAATTGAACGATCAGTCACGGCTGATGGGTTTGTTATCGGTGAGCTGAATCTTTCTGTATGGATGCGATCTGAGCGCAAGCCAGCGCCCAACAACGCCTGCTCTGTCTCTTCAATCATGGCTTCGGGACCGCAGATAAATACTTCGTCCATGCTACCTATCGGCAACAGAGACTGAACAATGGCGCGCACCTTGTCTGCGTCGATGCGACCTTCTAGCAAAGGCACTTCTTGTGCTTGCCGAGACAGAATGTGGATCAAAGTGAGGCGGCTAGGGTAGCGGTCTTTGAGATCTTGAAGAGCCTCGTTGAACATAACACTAGACATGCGGCGGTTGCCGTAAACCAGCGTGAATTTGCTGTTGATGTCCTCTTCTAAGGTGCTGGCGATGATGGACAAAATGGGCGTGATACCAGAGCCTGCCGCAAAGCCGACGCGGTGGATGGCCCGTGGCTTGTGAATGGTGAAGCGCCCCTCTGGCGGCATGACGCTCAGGTGTTGGTCCACCTGTAGTTCTGAGGCGGCCCAATTGCTGAACACCCCCCCCGCGACCGAGCGGATACCCAAGCTGAGCTGACCGAAATCACGCAAGTCACGTCGGGTGCTACAGATCGAGTAACTGCGCCGCACCTCTTGCCCGCCAATATGAGCGCGCACGGTTACAAATTGTCCAGGCGTGAATGTGAAGGTGTCTCTCAACCCATCTGGAATCGCCAGCGTGATGGCGACTGCATTTCCTGCTTCAGGACTGATGCGAGTCACTCGTAGATCGTGAAAGCGGGGTGCGGTACTCATGGCGTGGCTGGGGCGTGAATAAATAGGGTTTGGCTCAATAAGGCTTGAAATAATCAAATGGTTCCATGCAAGCCAAACATTTGTATTGCGCCTTGCACGCCGTCGAGCCGAAAGGCGAAGTCTCTGTGGTTTGGATTGAGCCACATTGAGGACAGGCGACGGTATCTGCTTGGCGGTTGCGCCGCGAGAACTGAATGATTCCTTTGGGGTTTGCGTGGGCTGAACCTGCTGGAGGAGCAATGCCGAATTTGCGCAGCTTTTCTCTGGCAGCAGGCGTGATCCAGTCGGTGGTCCAGGCGGGCGAGAGCTGTGTGACGATGCGGGCTTGTTGGCCTGTGGCTTGAAGCGCGGCATGCACGTCGTCTGTCATTTGTTCCATCGCCGGACAGCCACTGTAAGTTGGCGTGATGATCACTTCTGGTACGCCGTCATCTCCGAGCTGGACCGAGCGCAAAATACCCAACTCCAGCAGGGTGACGACCGGTATTTCCGGATCAGTGACCGTTTCCAATGCTTTCCAGATGGCTTCGATGCGATCAGCCATGGGAACTTCAGCGGCAGCAACGTGAGCGGTGTACATGGGTTTACCAAGTCGCTTCTGGGTGAGCTCGTGCGAGGACTTGCATCTCGGCTAACAAAAACCCAAGGTGTTCCGAGTGCACGCCCCAGTGCCCCTTGGGGGCTGCGCCGGTGATAGGGGGGCGAACCAAAGTGGCGTCTGTCAGGGTCTCGTCCACGAGGGTGTCCCACGCCTTTTGTAAGGTCGCCACGTCGACGCCAGAGCCATTGGCAAGAGCTTCAATTTGAGACGGCACGGGAATCCAGAACGAAGCGGTGTAGCGCATCAAGTGATCGATGGCGGCTTGTGCTCTCGTATGGGATTGAGTTGTGCCATCGCCCAAGCGCACCAACCAATCGCTGGCGTGTTGCAAGTGATAGCGCACCTCTTTGAGTGATTTCGCAGCGATGGCTGCGAGATCATCGTCTTTGCTTTGTTGCAGTGCCTGCCAGACGAGCACCATATATGCGCTGAACAAGAAGTTCCGAGCTATGGTGGTGGCGTAATCGCGATCACCTGCTGCGGTGCCTGCTAGCGCAGGGGTGTGAGGCAACTCGAGCAAAGTATGGTTGAGAAACTCATGGGTGTCGCGAAAGTAGGCCAGGGTGTCCTCAGTAACGGCACCTTGTGCACGTGCGCCTTTGAGGTGAGCGAAGCGCTGGCGTGCTTTTTCATTGGAGTTGATCCGCTGCGCGGCCAGCTGATAGAGCAAGCGTGCTTGGCCGATCCAGTCGAGGCTCTGGTTGGCTAAGGCGAGATCTTCCTCGAGGATAGGGCCGTGGCCGCACCACTCTGCGTTGCGCTGGCCCAGCACCAAGGCGTTATCGGCCCAGTGCAGCAGGTAATCGATCGGGGCATGTGATTGCATTACATGTGCCCCACTGCCTCTGGGATTTCGTAAAAAGTGGGATGGCGATACACCTTGTCTGCCGCCGGGTCGAAAAAGTTGTCTTTGCTGTCTGGTTCGCTCGCGGTGATGGATTGCGATGGGACGACCCAGATGCTCACGCCCTCTTGGCGGCGCGTGTAGACGTCGCGTGCCATTTGAAGCGCGTGCCTTGCATCGCTGGCGTGAAGGCTGCCACAGTGTTTGTGCTCAAGTCCTTGTTTGCTGCGGATAAAAACTTCCCATAAGGGCCATTCTTTGAGTGCGGGAGTGGTCATGCGGCCTCCTTAAGGGCTCTAGCTTGTTGTTTGCGGGCGTGCGCAATTGCTGCGTCACGCACCCATTGACCATCGTTGTGGGCCTTGACACGGGTGGCTAGGCGCTCTTCGTTGCAAGGGCCATGGCCGTTGACGACTTGCCAAAATTCATCCCAATCGATTGCGCCATAGTCGTAATGCCCTCGTGCCTCGTTCCAGCAGAGTTCTGGATCGGGCAAGGTGACGCCCAAGACGTTGGCCTGAGGCACCGTGGCGTCGACGAACTTTTGACGCAAATCGTCGTTGCTGATGCGTTTGATGCCCCAGCGCATACCTTGCGCACTGTTGGGACTATCGGCATCTGGTGGGCCGAACATAGCCAAACATTTCCACCACCAACGGTTCACGGCGTCTTGCACCATTGCCTTTTGCTCGTCGGTTCCCTGCATCATGGTGAGCAATGACTCGTAACCTTGGCGCTGGTGAAAAGATTCCTCTTTGCACACGCGAATCATGGCTCGCGCGTAAGGTCCATAAGAACAGCGGCACAGCGGAATTTGGTTCATGATGGCGGCGCCATCAACCAGCCAACCAATGACGCCTACGTCAGCCCAGTTCAGGGTTGGGTAGTTGAAGATCGAGCTGTACTTTGCTTTGCCCGAGTGAAGCCCGTCTAGCATCTGATCACGTGACGTGCCAAGGGTTTCGGCTGCGCTGTACAGGTAGAGGCCGTGGCCGCCTTCGTCTTGCACTTTGGCAACCAGAATGGCTTTGCGTTTCAAGCTCGGCGCACGGCTGATCCAGTTGCCTTCAGGCAGCATGCCAACGATTTCACTGTGTGCGTGTTGGCTGATTTGGCGCACCAAGGTTTTTCGATAAGCGTCGGGCATCCAATCGCGCGGCTCAATCTTGCCGTCAGCATCGATCACTTCGTCAAACTGGGCCTGCTTGGCCGTATCCCCTGTAAGTGTCGTGACTGCACCTTGCTCGCCCTCGGGAGGGGGCACATCCATGGATTGCGTATACATCGTTACCAGACCTTTCAACATGGCGCGACGTTGGGTCGCACAAAGCCAGGCGCAAGTATACAAAATTAACCGACCATTCGGTCGGTTAATTTAAATCCCCGCATAGAGTGCGTTAAATGCCTTGGGATTGGAGGTCAAATCGAGCCTTTTTGTCTTGGCCCAAAGTGCTCACCAAAAACGGCAATGTCGCTTGCAGCGACTCTCGCAATCCGAATGTTGGGTTGACCACAAAAACGCTGCTGCCGGCCAAACCGCCCCCTGGTGCGCTGAGGTTCGTGCCTCGCACCTGGAGCAGAGCATGCAGCCAAGGCTTACCCGCCTTGTTGGCGATGCTGCGCAGCTTTCTGGGGAGTTCATGTGCCTCAGGGCGGGCGACCTGGGGAATCCAGATCATGTAGACCCCGGTGGAGAACTTCAGCATACCCTCTTGTAGTAATTTGACGACATCCGCGTAGTCTGACTTCAGTTCGTAACTGGGATCGCACAGCAACGCGCCTCGGCGCGAAGGAGGTGGCATCAAGCGTTTGACGCCTTCAAAGCTGTTTTGGCGCGTCATTTGTACGGTGGCTGGCGTATCCACATGGTCTGCCCAAGTCCGCAAAGTCTTGTGATCTGTTGGGTGAACCTCAAACACTTCCAATCGGTCTTGGGCGCGCAGCAGGTGCGCAGATATCGCTGGTGAGCCAGGATAATGTTGGCCCATGATCCCACCATTGAAGTGAGTCACCACTTTCAAATAATCTTTGATTAAATCAGGAGTTTGTACATCAATAGACGCAGCTTGCGCCAATTGAATAACACCGCGCATAGACTCTTGGCTTTCCTTTGCTGCCTCGCTTTGCAAGCGATACATGCCGGTGCCGGCGTGGGTGTCAATGACCTGGAGCGCTTTGTCTTTTTCGGTGAGGCGGCGCAGAAGAGCAATCCATACCGCATGCTTGAGCACGTCGGCGTGATTGCCTGCATGAAAGGCGTGGCGGTAACTGAACATGGCGCGATGGTACGCGTCTTTTGCATCGATCGGACAAGAATCGTATAATGGCGGGCTTCGCAGCGACTTTTAGGACTCCGCGGCGAAGTTCATCGACACCACCTAAGAGGTCTCAAATATAAGAGGCACCGACCGTGGAAAAGAGTCCGCCAAACCCTCATGAAAGTATTGCAATGAAAACATTCAGCGCCAAACCCGCTGAGGTGCAACACGAGTGGTTTGTGATTGACGCGACCGACAAGGTCCTCGGACGAGTAGCCAGCGAAGTTGCTCTCCGTCTGCGCGGCAAACACAAGGCCATTTATACGCCTCACGTTGACACCGGTGACTTCATCGTTGTCATCAACGCATCAAAAATCAAAGTCACGGGCAACAAAGCTCTGGACAAGATTTATTACCGTCACTCGGGCTTCCCCGGTGGCATCTATGGCACGAGTTTCCGTGACATGCAAGCCAAGCACCCTGGCCGTGCGTTGGAAAAGGCTGTAAAGGGCATGTTGCCCAAAGGCCCACTTGGCTACGCGATGATCAAGAAGCTCAAGGTCTACGGTGGCGCTGAGCATCCTCATACCGCCCAGCAACCCAAAGTCTTGGACATCTAAGGAGCACCGCGATGATTGGTGAATGGAACAATGGCACGGGCCGCCGCAAATCCAGTGTGGCACGTGTTTTTTTGAAAAAAGGCAGTGGCAAGATCACGGTCAATGGTAAAGATATTGCTGAATTTTTCGGCCGTCAAACCTCGATCATGATTGCCAAGCAGCCTCTGGTGTTGACCGACAACGTCGAGTCCTTTGACATTCAAGTGAATGTCCATGGTGGTGGCGAATCCGGTCAGGCAGGCGCAGTGCGACACGGGATCACCCGCGCACTGATCGACTACGATGCAAACTTGAAACCCGCTTTGTCAGCCGCAGGTTATGTGACCCGCGATGCTCGTGAAGTCGAGCGTAAAAAGGTTGGCTTGCGTGGTGCACGTCGCCGCAAGCAGTTCAGCAAGCGTTAATCGGCCTGCTGGAATGCGATCAACCGCCCGCGTGCTACACCGGGCGGTTTTTTGCTTTCTGGGAGTCTACGAGGTAGTCCGAATGATTCAACAAAGGGTGATGGCATGAGGCGCTGGTTGCGCCGCCGCCGGATGTGGTTTGTAGGCTCGGGTGATGGATGGCCAAGAGCATTGCGCTGGGCAGTGACTGCCCTGACACTTGTGTTGGTCGGGGTGCTGAGCAGCGTGATTGCTGTGCAACGCGAGCGGTTGGAACAATTGCAAACCAGCACGGTCGCAGAGTTCGAGGCGCTGAAAGTTGAGTTTGCGTCTGCGCAACAGAGCTTGGCTCATTTGGCAGGCGAAAATCAAGTCTTGAGAGAAACACTCTTGTCGCAAAAGGACGTGGTTGAGCAGGCGCGGCTTTTGAACAATACGGCGCAAAGCCAGAAGCTGGCAGACCAGGCCATGCAGGCCGAACTGACTCGGCGGCTCAGGGTGCTGGAGTCAGAAAACGAGCAACTCAAAACGGATCTCGGATTTTTCGAAACGGTCATTCCGAAAAGCAAGGGCTCGACTCGGCAACGCGTGAAGACGATCACTGCGGTGCGCGTTGATCCGACCCATTTGCAGTGGCGGGCTTTGATCGTCCAAGCCAATAAAAATCCCGATGAATTCAAGGGGGAGCTCGTTTTCACGGTCCAAGGTAAATTGGCAGGGCAGCCCTGGAAGCAAAGTACGGCGGACACCCCAACGCCGGTCACTTTGCTCCAGTACGTGCGCATGGATGGCCTGATCGTGGTACCCGAGGCGCTGGAACTCGACTCGCTCACCGTCCAATTGCGCCAAGGAACACGGTTGATCTCAACTGCAACTGTTAAAGTCAAGCCAAAATAGAATCCGGCAATGGTTTTAGGAGACACCATGTTTAAAAAAGACAAGATCCCAGCCCTCAAGAGCTTGGTCGCTGCAGGCACCCATATTCAGGGGGACATCACTTTCGAAGATGGCTTGCGCGTGGACGGTACGATTACTGGCAATGTGATCGCCACCACGGACAAGCCCAGTGTGTTGGTGGTGGGGCCAGGTGCCTTGATCCAAGGACAAGTCATGGCTGCCCACGTGATTGTTAACGGCAAAATTGAGGGCCCTGTGATCGCCAGGCAATTGGCCGAACTACAGCCCAACGCTGTTGTCCAAGGGGACGTGAACTACCGGCAAATCGAGCTCCATTTGGGTGCGATGGTGACTGGGCGCTTGTGTCCCATTGCCGATCGCGAGCTAGAAAACCCCAATGCGGGTGGAGGCTTGTTGCCTCCAGCCCACGTCGAAGACTCATTGCTGTAGCATTCAACTTATTCGCAAATTTGCGGCAAAGAAGAAAGAAACCTATGTCAGATGATGTTGTGATGGAAATGCCCGCGCCTTTGGTGTTCACAGATTCTGCGGCAGCCAAAGTGGCAGACTTGATTGCAGAAGAAGGTAACCCAGACCTGAAGCTGCGTGTTTTCGTTCAGGGTGGCGGCTGTTCCGGGTTTCAATACGGTTTTACTTTCGACGAAATCACCAACGATGACGACACCACTATGACGAAGAATGGCGTGTCACTGTTGATCGATGCCATGAGCTACCAGTACTTGGTCGGGGCTGAAATTGATTACAAAGAAGATCTGCAAGGCGCTCAGTTTGTGATCAAGAACCCCAATGCCACGACCACCTGTGGCTGTGGTTCCAGCTTCAGCGTCTGATTCAGACAGCCGCCAAGCCAAGAGCCCGCACGGGCTCTTTTTTATTGGTGTGAACCATACCCCAAGCTCAAGCAGGGAAGAGGGCTCCCAGCACTCGCGGTCCCTTGGCACCTGTCGCTGCAGGCCAGTTACCTGGCACCCGATGCACCCATGCCCATGCCAGCCATGCGAATGCGGCAGCTTCGACTTGCATCGGAGGCAAGCCAGCGGCGCTGGACGCAACCACCTCGGTCTGGGGAAGCAAAGCGACCATTGCAGACATCAGCTGTGGGTTCAGCGCGCCTCCACCACAAACCAGCAAGCGATCCGGTTCGGAGGGCAAGGAGTCCACGATGCTATGGGCAGTCAGCGCAACCAAGGTTGCCTGGACGTCTTCAGGCGCCAAGCTCCGAACTTCAGCGTCTTGATCTAGCCAGTGAACCCCGAAATAGTCCCGCCCGCTGCTTTTGGCACCAGAGCGCCGGAAGTAGGGATCTTGCATCCACCGGTGCAACAAGGCGCTTTGGATACGGCCACTTGCGGCCCACTCGCCACCCTCATCCCATGGCTTCCCGGTATGCAGCTCACACCAGGCGTCCAACAGCATGTTGCCTGGCCCGCTGTCCCAGCCCAGGCACGATTGGTCCGCCCCCAGCCAAGTGACGTTGGCGATCCCGCCAATGTTGACGACTGCGATATTTCGGTCGGTCTCACCAAAACACTGGCGATGAAAGGCAGGGACGAGTGGCGCACCCTGACCGCCTGCGGCGAGATCCCGCTCCCGAAAATGGGCGATCACATCGATGCCGGTGAGTTCAGCCAGTAGGGCCGGGTTGTTCAGCTGTACGGTGTAACGGCTATTGGGGACGCCTTGCACGCCGTTCGGCTGATGGCGCACCGTCTGACCGTGCACACCGATCGCGAGGATGTCTTTTGCTGGAGTTTTTGCCTCGGCCAATAAGCCATGTATAGCATTCGCATACCAATTGGCCAGATGATTGCCGGCGCGCTGCATGCCGTCTAACTCGTCGTCCCCGATTGAATTCAGTGAGAGGCAGAGCGCACGCAATTCCTCTGGCATCGGGCAATGCCGGTGCGCTAGTACTTGCAAGCCACCTGTTGAATGGATCGTTGCCAACACCGCATCGACGCCGTCCATCGAGGTGCCAGACATCAATCCAAGGTAGAGCTCGGGAGGGCTCATTTGTACCTCAGCGCTCGACTTCTGCCGTTTGAACCGCACCGGCGGTGGTCAGCGCAGCCTGCATCTCTTGTGAAATGAACTTGAACCGTGACAGCTCCGCTTGTGTGAGACGCAGGGACTTGCTCTGCTTCGCCAATATGGCTGGATCTTTGTGCTGTCCGTCCACGCGAAACTCAAAATGCAAATGAGGGCCAGTGGCCCACCCGGTGCTGCCAACCGCACCAAGGGTTTCTTCGCGCTCTATTCTCTGGCCTTTGCGCACTGTGACGCGGCTCAGGTGGGCGTACAGCGTTTCCTTACCACCGTTGTGGCGCACGATGACGACATTCCCATATCCGTTTTGCCAACCAGCGAAGCGCACCGTACCTCGCCCAACACTGCGAACGGGCGTTCCAGTCGGGGCTACGTAGTCAACGCCGAGGTGGCGTTTCCAGGTTTTTTGTATTGGATGGAAGCGCATCTTGAAACCACTGGATACGCGCGAGAACCGCATGGGCGAAGCCAAAAATTCGCGTTTCGCACTGTTGCCGTCGGCATCAAAATATTCATTTTTTTCTGCAAACCAGATGGCTTGCAATTTTTTACCTTTGTTGATGAACTCCATGGCCAGCACTTGGCCATCCGCAATCGCCTCGCCATCATTGACCCATTCTTCGTAGGCGACTGAGAATTGATCTCCTTGGCGCAAATCACGCCGGAAATCGATATCGTTGGAGAAAGCTTCAGCAATCTCGATGGCGATGGCATCGTTCAGGCCAAGCTGGTCTGTGGCAGCAAACAAGGAGGATTCGATGCGCCCAGAGACAAGCCGTACCTGACGCTGTAGCGCGACATCAGACTCATCTATTTGCCATTGGCTTTCAGTCAGTCGATGGAGTTTGAGTGAGCGGGCGGTTTGAGTTTGACCCCGCGGGCTCCACACAAACTGGAGCTCTTCAAGCCTGCCGCCCGTGTTGGTTTTCGCTTTTGCCCAGACCTTGTTACGCAGGTTCAGCAGCGCAATGATCCGATCGTTGTTCTGGAGCGTGCGCTCAGCGTCGAGGTCCTGAATAGCGAGTCGCTCGAAGACCGATCTGATGGTGTCGCCCGTTTCGATGGCCGTGCTCGCGTGCAGCGCCATTTCCGGGATGAGTCGGTCAAATAAATCGATGTACTCGACCGTTTCCACGGTTGGAGCCCCCTCTCTTTTGGGCGTCGCGCTAGAGTTCAGCGTGGCCCTAGTGAGTGCGCAGATCAGAATCGACGACGCCGCGATCGCTGTTGCGGCGCGCCGACGCCACTGCGCAGACCGAGGCGTTCGAGCTGAAGCCTCAAGGTCTATCGCGTGTTGACGAAACTGGTCTCGTACAGGATTCACCGCTGGACAATGTTTGAAAACGATCGCTCAAGTGCGCAAATTTTTGCCAAAGACTCGCCACTACAATCTGGTATCAATCGACAGTTGAAGGGGCAAACCGCCATTTTCAACCAATGCTTTGTGATGCCAAAGTATACAAGCCACCAATCCGCAGCTCTGAATGGGTAATTGACCAGTGACCGCAGAACACCAAGATATCAAAATGAACGATGAACTCGCTCACGCGTTGGCCGTTAGCCTGCGCGGATGTGATGAGTTGTTGCCCCAGGCAGAGTGGCTGAAAAAGCTCGCGAGGTCCCAGCAGACCGGGCAGCCGTTGCGCATCAAGTTGGGTTTAGATCCTACGGCGCCTGACTTGCACTTTGGGCATACCGTGGTGTTAAACAAAATGCGCCAGCTTCAAGACTTGGGGCATCAAGTGATCTTTTTGATCGGCGACTTTACATCGATGATTGGTGATCCCTCTGGCCGCAATTCCACCCGTCCACCCCTGACACGAGAGCAGATAGAAGCCAACGCCAAAACCTATTTTGCCCAGGCCAGTCTGGTTTTAGATCCTGAAAAAACAGAAATTCGATACAACAGCGAATGGAGTGATCCCCTGGGTGCCCGGGGCATGATCGAGTTATCAGCCAAATACACCGTGGCCCGCATGATGGAGAGAGATGATTTCCACAAGCGATTCCACAGCGGACAGTCGATCAGCGTGCATGAATTTTTGTACCCGCTGATGCAGGGCTATGACAGTGTGGCCTTGCGTTCTGATCTGGAGTTGGGCGGGACTGACCAAAAGTTTAATTTGCTCATGGGTCGACACCTCCAGCAAGAGTACGGACAAGAGCCACAATGCATTCTGACGATGCCCTTGTTAGAAGGCTTGGATGGCGTGGACAAAATGTCCAAGAGTAAAAACAACTACATCGGTATCACCGAAGACGCCAACACGATGTTTGCCAAAACGCTGTCGATTAGCGACGAGTTGATGTGGCGTTGGTACACCTTGTTGTCGTTCCGCTCGATGGCCGAGATTGAGAAACTGCGTTCGGAGGTCAACGCTGGTCTCAACCCCAAAGAGGCCAAAGTTGCGTTGGCCAAGGAGCTCACGGCGCGCTTCCACAATGCGGCGGCGGCTGTTGCTGCTGAGCAAGACTTCATCAACCGCAGCAAAGGGGGCATCCCAGATGACATTCCCGAGGTGACTGTGTCGGGCGCACCCATGGGCATCGCTGCTGTACTTAAGGCAGCCGGGCTGGTACCTTCGAGCAGTGAAGCAGGACGTTTGATCGACGGTGGTGGGGTGAGAGTCGATGGCGCAGTGGTAACTGATCGAGGGATTAAGCTAGAGGCGGGAAGCTTTGTCTTGCAGGTGGGCAAGCGCAAGTTTGCGCGCGTCACGCTCAGCTAACTGGAGTTAGATTTGATCGCCAACTGGCAACCCTCGCAGTGGCTCAAAGTCTCGGCTGCTGTGGCCTTGATCACGATCGGGCTCAAGACACTGGCTTGGTGGATCACCGATTCGGTGGCCTTGCTTTCGGATGCGATGGAAAGTTTTGTCAACCTTGCAGGCGCGATGTTTGCTTGGCGCATGGTCGTGGTGGCGCAACAGCCAGCTGACGAAGATCACCCATATGGGCATCACAAGGCGGAGTATTTTTCATCTGGGTTTGAAGGCATTTTGATTCTCGGCGCTGCGACCGGAATCATGTGGTCCACCATTGATCGTTGGTTTGATCCGGTGCCCTTGGGCGCACTGGATATAGGCATTGGGCTGTCGGTGTTGAGCTCCGCATTCAATGGTTTTTTGGCTTGGGGAATGATCCACTCTGCTCGGCGATTTCGATCCAAAGCCTTAGAGGGAGATGCGCGCCATTTGATCACCGATGTGTGGACATCGGCAGGCGTCGTGGCTGGGCTGATGCTCGCGCAGTTTACCGGGTGGTGGTGGCTGGACTTGGTTGCCGCCGCCGTTGTGGCGCTAAATATCGCGCGCGAAGGTGTCAAGCTCGTTTGGGAGTCCTCGCAAGGACTCATGGATGAGGCGGTGGACGCAGACACCTTGGCGAGCATTCGTGGGGTTTTGGACGAATTCGTGTTGACCCGAAACGGTCACCCCATCCTTCGTTTTGATCACTTGTACACGCGCCGTGCCGGCAACCGATGTTTTGTCGACGTACACATGCATTTGCCGGGCTCTTGGAGCTTGCAACGGGCTGCTGCTGTGCGCATCAGCGTGGAGCAGGCCCTGATGAGTTCGGTGCCAGGCTTGCGCGCGACGATCCAGTTGTTGCCTACTAATGTAGAGGCCCATTTTGACGATCCTCGCGACATCAAATAGCAGAAAATGCTTGCAGTCATCCAACGAGTGAAACAAGCTAGGGTTGAGGTGGACGCTGCGGTGGTTGGCGAAATTGGACATGGCCTTTTGGTACTCGTCTGCGCCCAGCCTCAAGACACCGAGCAAACTGCCCAAAAATTTTTAGACAAGCTGCTGCGGCTGCGCATTTTTTCAGACCAAGAGGGCAAAATGAATCGCAGCGTCCAAGATGTGCAGGGCGGTTTGCTGTTGGTCAGTCAATTCACGCTGGCTGCGGATGTGAGTCGCGGTACTCGCCCTGGATTTTCTGGCGCAGCGGCGCCTGAAATGGCCCGCGACTGGTTTGATCAGTTGGTGCACATGGCGCGGGATGCGCACCCTCGGGTAGCAACTGGCGTGTTTGCAGCAGACATGCAAGTACACCTGATCAACGACGGACCTGTCACCATTCCCATGCAATTGTGATGACTGAATCATTGATTTCAGCGAGCGATTGGAGTGATTGGGTCAATGATTTAGACGCGCACGGCTTGAGCGTGCTGGGCGTCATGGAACCAGCCCAGTTGGGAGAGTATTTGCAAGGCCGCCTCGAGCTAGACCATGCTCATGCGATGCAGGCCAAGCAATGGTGGATCGTCGGGCACCATGGCCGCGCCCTTTGGCGAACGATTCTTGATGCTTATCGCGTGGCCTCCATCGATGAGCTGGCTGATGAAGCAAACCCGATTGACAGGTGGGTGCATCAATTTCTGAGTGAGCGCATCCAACTCAGGGGGTGGGCCGCAAAAGTTTGGGTGCCCGACGCGACTGGCGAGATGGGCGCAGTGGTCCCTTTACAGGCGATTGGACGGATATTGGGCTGGAAACACCACAGCCCTTTTCAATTGAACATCGACGAGATGTGGGGGACGTGGTTTGCATACCGCGCCGTGATTTGCGCTGATGTTTTGGCGCCGCGATGCGACCCCGTCGATCGCCCATCACCTTGCGATAGCTGCCTCACTCGGGCATGTGAGGCTGCTTGTCCAGCCGGCGCCTGTTCGCCTCAATGGGATGGCAGTCAATGTCAGTCGCACCGACTCAGCGCGAATTCGAGTTGCCGACTCGATTGTTTGGCCAGGAGAGCTTGCCCTGTTGGGTCCAACGAGGCGTACTCTGATGAACAAATGCGAGCCCACTCCATGCCTTCGCTGCGTTTCATCATGGGGCTGGATCAGTCCAAACGTCATGCACCATGACGCCTACAGTGGCCATGCGTTTGCGCATCGTCAGTACGGCTTCGTCTTTGCTGATCAATGCGCACTGTTGTTGAGCTGCTAAATTTAAAAAACATTGATCGTCAGGGTCTTTGCAGGTAAAGCCGACCTTGGGTGCCGGCTCGCACCAATCCACCCAGTTGTCGAATTGACTCAATACATGGGGAATCGATAGCTGCCTTTGATCCCTGCGTTTTTTGATGTTCGGGTAGTCCAATACGCGCACCAATTCTGCGCGCATATCCTGGGTTGCGAAGAGCCTGATTCGCCCTTGTTGGAGTGCTGTGCGCAAGGGATGGCATCGTTCCTCTTCAAAGACCAAGACATCCAGAATGATGTTGGTGTCCAGCACCAGATGGCTCATCATCGCGCAGGTGGCTGTTGCTTGCGGGCCTGGATATCAAAGCGAAACAAACGGCACTCAATAGGACCATTGAACACTGGCATACGCCGCGTTTCTTTGAGGCGCATCAAGCCTGGCAGCTTGGCGTCGGGGCTCAAAACCCATGCGCTCCAGCCGTCAAAATGGCTTTTCCAATGAGCAGCCAATGCGCTGTAAAAAGCGCTTGCGCTCTCATCATCCATATCGACCGGCGCCGAGTCACGCGTTTGGAAGCGCCGGTTGGCACCCCCCTTGGCAACGCCTGCGACATCAATGCGCTCGCCATATGGTGGATTCAGGAGCATCACGCCAGCTTCGTTGCTGGGAGGCATCCGCTGCAAGGCGTCACCACCGCGCAATTCAAGTGCTTTGGTCACGCCGGCGCGCTCCGCGTTGCGTTGGGCGAAATCGACCATGCGATGCGACACATCGCTGCCGAACACTCTTGGCGTTTCGGGTACGCGAATCGAGGCCATGGCCGCCTTGCGACAGTCGAGCCATCGGGTTCGGTCAAAACCCATCAGTTTTTCGAAAGCGAATCGGCGATTCAATCCTGGTGCGATTTGACAAGACATTTGAGCGGCTTCGATGGCAATAGTGCCGCTGCCACAACACGGGTCATACAATGCCTGATCTCCCAATGGGTCCCACCCTGTTGCCACGATCAGTGCTGCAGCCAAAGTCTCCTTCAGTGGCGCGTCTCCCTTGTCCTGGCGCCATCCGCGCTTGAACAATGGCTCGCCAGAAGTGTCTAAAAACAGACTAACCTCGGTGGCACTCAAGTGAGCCTGAACCCGCACATGAGGCCGCTGTGTATCGACACTCGGGCGCTCTCCTGTGCGATCACGGAAGCGATCCACCAAGCCGTCTTTGACTCGCAGTGCAGCGAAGTTGATGCTCTTGAGTGGACATTGGTTAGCAGTGATATCGATGCGAAACCACTCGCGTGTCGTGAACCAGTTCTCCCACGGGACGTTCAATGCGGCTGCATAGATATCGTCCTCTGTTTGATACAGGCTATGCGCAACTCTCAACAGCACGCGTTGCGCTAATCGGCTGTGCAAATTGAGCAGCATCACGTCGCTCCAGTCACCGGAGAGCGAGATGCCGGCGCGGTGTTGCGTTGCGGATTTGTGCGTGATGCGCGCAACTTCGTCTGCCAACATAGACTCGACGCCAGCAGGACAAGGGAGAAATAAATGGAATGCGGTCACAGAGCTTTTCGCAGGTTGGCAGGCGCAATGCGCATGGACTCTCGATACTTGGCAACGGTGCGGCGGGCGCAATCGATGCCTTGTTCTTTGAGCATTTTTGAGAGTTGATTGTCGGAAAGCGGCTTCTGGGTATTTTCTGCGCTGATCAGCTGTTTGAGCAGCGCACGTACTGCGGTGCTTGAGGCGCTGCCTCCCACTTCAGTGCCTAGCCCAGAGCCAAAGAAATATTTGAGCTCAAATGTACCCCAGGGCGTGGCCATGTACTTTGAGCTGGTCACGCGGCTAACGGTTGATTCATGGAGACCCAATTCGTCGGCGATTTCGCGCAAGACCATCGGGCGCATGGCCATCTCGCCATGCATAAAAAATCCCCTTTGTCGCATCACGATCGCGCTTGAAACACGCACGATTGTTTCGAAGCGTTGCGCGATGTTTTTTACAAACCACCGCGCCTCCTGAAGTTTTTGCTGTGAAGCTGTGGCTTGGCTCACTTTCAGTGCGGTGGCATATTGGTCGAGGATGCGCAAGCGTGGCATGACCGCTGGATTCAGGCTGACTTTGAAATCGTCCCCTTCCCGCGTCACGATGACATCGGGGCGGATGACGTATTGCTCGGCGTTGGCAAAGCGCCGCCCGGGCTTGGGCTCAAGCGAGTGAATCAATGCCAAGCCGTCCTTAATGGACGCATCACTGAGCTTACAGAGGCTCGCGAGCTTTTTCACATCGCGGCGAGCCAGCAGTGTCATGTCTTGCTCGCATAGCAGCAAGGCGGACTGGGCCGCTTCGCTGTTGCGCATACCAAGAATTTGAAGGCTAAGGCACTCCTTCAAGTCTCGGGCTCCCACCCCTAAGGGCTCCATATCCTGCAACCAATCCAAAGCCTCCTCAAGCAATGCAGTGAGGCGAGTCAAGGTTTCCGCGTCTTGGTCACCCACCAGCGCTTCTGCCAGCTCTTGGAGCGTGTCTTCGAGGTAGCCATCTTGATTGAGGTTGCCAATCAAGTACTCCAGCGCACCGCGCAATTCGCTGGTGATGCGCAGCCCCATGGATTGCTCGATGAGGTGATCAATCAATGTCAGGTGACGACTGGCGAGATCTGACGCAGAGGCGCCATCCTCTGTGGCGTTGCCGCGGGGCGGAGCGTCATCTCCCCATTCAGTGTCATTGGTGGCGATTTCGACAGTTCCATCACCATCCCATGCTGGCTCCGCTTCTGAGGACCCTTCGGCAGTATCGTCAGCACCGATTGTTGAGGTGTCTGGGGCGACTTCTGAAGTCGTCGTGGAGGATGGCAAGGTCCAATCTGGTTGAGCCTCTGAGATGTAATCGCCTTCGCTAATCGGTTGGTCAGACTCAGCTAACCCAAAATCCTCTGCGATAAGGTGGTCGTCCTCCCGCTCTAGAAATGGGTTCTCCTCCAGGGCCTGTTCGATTTCTTGCTCCATCTCCAAAGTCGAGAGTTGCAAGAGCCGGATCGATTGTTGAAGCTGCGGTGTCAGCGTCAACTGCTGCGACATGCGCAACGAGAGGCTGGGTTTCATTCCGATCGCCATGCCTTACGCTTCACATTCGGAAGTGTTCGCCCAAGTAGACCCGGCGCACATCTGGGTTATCCACGATTTCGGTTGCGCTGCCCTGTGCCAGTACCTGGCCATCATTGATGATGAAAGCTTGGTCGCAAATGCCGAGGGTCTCGCGCACGTTGTGATCTGTGATAAGTACGCCGATGTTTCGATTCTTGAGGAACTGGATGATGCGTTGGATCTCGATGACGGCGATGGGATCAATGCCAGCAAAGGGCTCATCCAACAAAATAAAGCGAGGGTCAGTGGCAAGGGCTCGGGCGATTTCTACGCGCCGTCGTTCTCCTCCGGAAAGCGCAGGGGCAGGCGAGTTGCGCAAATGGTCGACACGCAAATCGCTTAGAAGTTCATCGAGGCGCAGTTCAATTTGTGCAGTACTCCAAGGCCTGCCTTGTGCATCGGTCTGCAACTCTAAAATTGCGCGCACGTTTTGCTCAACCGTGAGCTTGCGAAAGATGGATGCCTCTTGGGGCAGATAGCCGAGTCCCAGGCGCGCCCGCTTGTGCATGGGCAGGCGCTCAATCGGTTGATCATCGAGCCAAATCCGGCCTCCATCCGCTCGGACCAGTCCGACAATCATGTAAAAAGATGTGGTTTTTCCAGCCCCGTTAGGACCGAGCAACCCAACGACCTGTCCCTGCCGCACTTGGAGGTTGACATCTTTGACGACCTGCCGGCTGCCGTAAGACTTTTGAAGATGTTCTACCCGCAGGACTGAGGGTGTGGTGGCCAGTTGAACCATGGCTTTACGGGCCGTCCTTGGCGGGTGCGGGGCCGATGGTGGCGGTCACGCGTTTGGGCTGGCTTGCCGCGGGGCCGCCTTCCACAGTGAATACCCCTGATGTGTCCAAATAAGTGATGCGCTGTCCTTGGGTCTCATCGTTGAGTTTGCCATTTCGCCAGCGTTGAAGCTTGGCATTGCCCTCCAACACCAGCATTTCACTGGCGGTGTCATAAGTGATCTTGTCTGCAAAGCCTCGCACTTTTTCGACCACACTCTGACTTTCAACTTGCGGTCGCTCTTTCTCGAACTGAGCGGGTTTTCCGGTGGCGATGCCCTTTTGGCGACCGCCTTCAAACTCCTGCAAGTCCAGTCGCTCGCCCTGAATGCGGAGGTCTCCCCGTACCAGCTTCACCGAGCCGGTAAAGACACTCAGGCGTTGTTTCTCGTTGTACTGGAGTGCATCCGCCTCAATTTGGGTTGTGGGCGATGCCTTTTCCGGGGCCGCCATCACCGGTGCGGCGGTGCTTAAGCAAGTGGCGCACAGGGCAATGATCGAAATAGATTTGAATGGGTACTTGAACATGGCGGCATGAAAATTGCATGCCCATTGTAGCGGTGACTGCTGGTGAACCCTAGTCTCGCGCAAAAAGAAGCCCGAGGGGTGCCTCGGGCTGGGTGGCTCAGTGGTGCTGAGTCAGAGTTTTTTGAGCAACTCGTTGGCCACTTGAATGGTTTTGTCGCCTTGACCTGGCACCATGAATTGGCCATGAATGCCGAGCGAGGGAGTCCCCTCCACGGCATAAGCGTTGGACAATTGCACAGCGCGCTTGGTTTTGCCCGCGACGCCGAACGAGGCGTAGGCCTTTTGGAAAGCTTTTGTGTCCACGCCTTGCTGGGATATCCACTGCATGATTGCAGCTTCGTCATAAATGCGCTTTTTCTCCAAATGGATCGCAGCAAATAGACGTTGATGGAGAGTGTCCAACCAGCCCAAGGCTTCGAATGCGTAAAACGTTTTGGCCAAAGGTTCGAACGCGGGCGAAAACTGGACCGGGACCTGACGCACGACGACGTTGGCGGACAAGGTTTTTTTCCATTCGGCGAGGATGGGTTCGAACCGATAACAGTGCACACAGGAGTAGGCAAAAAATTCCAGTACCTCGAATTGACCGGCATCTACCTGCGTGGGGATCGCTTTGGGTAAACGGATGTACTCCTTGCCTTCAGTGAATGCCCAAGTGGGCAGGCTGAGTGAGCTGACGCTGGCAGCGATGAGAGAGTGGTTGAACTGGCGTCGACTGAACATACGAAAAATTCTCCTAAAGACAAACGACATTGTTGTGCCATGAGTGTCTGAGTTGCCGCAGTCGAAAAAGTTCCGACTTTGTGGCAGAGCATCGGGCTTTAGTTGGGTCGTGCGCTATTTCGGCACGACGACGATCAAGGACTCTATGCCTTGTTCAGTGAGGCGCTGACGCGTGGACAAGGCTGCAGAGCGCGTTTTGAACGGTCCCGTTCGCACCCGGTTGACCTGCTGCCCGTTGACGCTTTCAGTCGTCACTCGAGCATCGATCCCGAGCATGGCCAATTTGGCACGCTGTGACTCCGCGTCTTGTAACCGGTTGTATGCACCCGCCTGAACGAAAAACAATAACTCGCGCACTTGGCCGATCGGAGAAACAGGCATTGCGACTGCAGGCGCTACCGGCGTGCTTTCAGAAGCGGTCTTGCTGTCTTCAATGGTCGAGGGCTCCGATGCGGGCAGCGCATTCACAGCCGAACCCGAATTCGCTTCTGACGCAGGCTCTGCCGCGCTAGAGGGCTCCGGGGAATGCAGTTTGACCAACGCATTCAAGCCATCATTGGGCGCCTCATCAGTGACTGGCGTTCCATCGGTGGCGACAGCACTTTTGTTTTGATTGAACGTGGCGTTGGGATTCCAGTCTTTGTTTCTTTCGGCTTCTGCTTGCTCTTGTTCCGCCGTAGCGAGAACGCCGCGATCGATGAAGGGCACCGGGACCTTGGTGACATACACCGCGACAGCAAGGGCGATAGCCAAACCGACGACCAAGCCAAAGACAAAACCCAAGATGCTGAGTCCTCGTTGGTGAGTTAAAGGTGTGGTCATGTCAGGGTGGTTGTTTGAAAGTTACATCTTTTCTGGTGCGTGAACGCCGAGCACTTGAAGCCCATTTTTGAGGACTTGGGCTGTTGCTGCGACCAGCGCCAAGCGAGCAGCCTTGAGAGCTTCGTCCTCCACAAGAATCCGTTCTGCATCGTAATAGCTATGGTACGCCGCAGCCAACTCTCGGAGGTAAAAAGTCACATCATGCGGGGCGAAATCCTGCGCCGCACCTGTCAGCATGTCAGGGTACTTGGAGATCACCATCATCAAGTTCAATGCAGCGTCGCTGGACAGCAAAGACAGGTCGGCGCTGGACAAGGCATTGCGCTCTCCTCCCCAGGCATGGATGACTGAGCAAATCCGCGCATGGGCATATTGAACATAAAACACCGGGTTGTCGTTGTTTTGCGCCAATGCCAAATCGATGTCAAAGATGTATTCGGTGTCTGGCTTGCGGCTGAGCAAGAAGAAACGAACTGCATCTGCACTGGTCCACTCAATCAAATCGCGCAAGGTGACGTAACTGCCTGCGCGCTTTGAGATCTTGACCTCTTCACCTCCGCGCATCACGCGCACCATGGTGTGCAACACGTAACTGGGGTAGCCCTCTGGAATGCCGACGTTCAAGGCCTGCAGACCGGCACGCACTCGTGCAATCGTGCCATGGTGATCCGAACCTTGAATATTGACGACTCGGCTGAAACCCCGTTCCCATTTGCTGACGTGGTATGCGACATCGGGCACAAAATAAGTGAATGAGCCGTCTGTCTTGCGCATCACCCGGTCTTTGTCATCACCGTAATCAGTCGACCGCAGCCACAATGCGCCGTCTTGCTCGTAGGTTTTTCCTGCGGCTTGTAATGCCGTCACTGTCCCCGCCACCCGGCCCTCGGTGTAGAGGCTTGACTCCAGATAGTACTGGTCAAAGCGCACAGAGAAAGCCTGCAAATCCAAGTCTTGTTCATGGCGCAAGTAGGCGACAGCGAATTGACGAATGCCTTCAATGTCCTCAGCGTCGCCACTTGCCGTAAAGCTGCGATCATCCGCATGGACCGTCGCGCCGGTCATGAAATCTCTGGCGATATCCGCAATGTAATCACCGTTGTAAGCGTTCTCTGGCCATGCTGCATCGCCGGGCTGATGTCCGCGTGCACGGGCTTGAACCGATAGTGCGAGGTTGTTGATTTGTACGCCGGCGTCGTTGTAATAAAACTCACGATGGACCTGCAGACCTTGGGTATCGAGCAGGTTGCAAATGGCGTCGCCTAGCGCCGCTTGGCGGCCATGTCCGACATGCAGTGGTCCCGTTGGGTTCGCAGACACAAACTCAACCAAGACTTTGTCGGCGGCGGGTCGCTGCCGCCCATATGACTGGCCCTGGGCCAGCACTTCTTTGATCACCGACTGTTTGGCCTCAGGCTTCAAACGCAGGTTGATAAAACCTGGCCCAGCCAAGCTGATGTCCTCTACCCATTTCGCGACAGCGCTTTGGGCGAGCAACGCTTGTTGCAATGCTTCACCAACTTGGCGTGGATTTTGACGCAAGGGCTTCGCAAGCTGCATCGCCGCGGTGCAGGCCAAGTCACCGTGACTGGCTTGTTTGGGCGCCTCAAAGGCCGGGGTCAGGTCATGGTCGGGCGCAACGCTTTTGAGCGCGGCGCTCAGTGCGCCCAGGAGTTCTTGTTTGATGGCGATCATAGGTTCGAATTTTAGGTGCTCTCGGGCGTTCACAAGGCAAGCGGCTCTGCTCGTCGGAAAAAACCTATGTGGCGAGGCCAAAAAAGAGGCGTGCTCAAGGCACGCCTGGGCAGCACGCACGCCTCGGCTTTAGAACGGAATGTCGTCGTCCATGTCATCAAAACCACCGGCTGCAGGCCGTGCTGCTGCGGGCGCGGCGTTCCCTGCTGGCCGGGGAGCCGCCGCACGGGGCGCACTGTACTCGCCGCCGCCGGCAGGGGCGCCACCGCCTTCACGACCGCCGAGCAGTTGCAATTCGGTTGCGATGATGTCGACGGTGTTGCGCTCTTGGCCCGCCTGATCGGTGTATTTCCCGTATTTCAGACGACCTTCCACATAGATGGGACGTCCCTTTTTGACGTACTCACCTGCAATCTCGGCCAAACGGTCATAGAAAGTCACGCGATGCCACTGTGTGTCTTCGATCATCTCGCCCGACGTGCGGTCTTTGCGGCGGCTAGAAGTGGCAATACTCACGTTCGCCACTGCCTGCCCAGAGGGCAAGTAACGGATTTCGGGGTCACGGCCGCAATTGCCGATGAGGATCACTTTGTTGACGGATGCCATGGTGCGCAGTCCTTTGTTAGGGTGTCTAAAAAGAATACATTGTGCCCCAAGCTGCAAACCGAGGGTGCGAACACGCGGACGGGCGAACTTTGACGGTGTCGGCTGTCGACAACGCCTCTGCGGCCACGAGTCCTCTGGGTGCGTGCATGGGAGGGCAATTCATGCACAATCCTGCGTCAATGACGAGACAAACCCAAGAGCCCGACTTCCTGGAAAACCTGCAACACGAATTGCGCGATGGACGTGCGTGGTTTGATAGGGCCATCGTTTTGGGTTACGCCGTGGCGGCGGGCTTGGTTGTGGTGCTTTTCACTATGCTCGCCGAGTGGTGTTTCGAGCTTTTTTTGCATGTCAACGGGACATGGCGGTGGAGTGTTTTGATTTGGACGCCGGCCATCACCATGCTGATCGTGTGGCTGACCCGTTCATTCGCGCCGGGAGCTGCGGGCTCGGGTATCCCTCAAGTGATCACTGCGCTCGACCCTAATTTACCTGGATTGGCGCGGCGCCACTTTGTTTCGCTCCGGCTGACTGTGGCCAAAGTGGTGCTTTCGGCGGCTGGATTGCTAGCGGGTTTGTCGCTTGGTCGGGAGGGCCCCTCTGTCCAAGTCGCAGCCGGCATCATGCATAACGCCAGGCGGTGGATTCGACCCGGCTCCGCTCTGAATGAACAAGCCTTGTTGGTCGCGGGGGGGGCAGCGGGTATTGCTGCGGCGTTCAATGCGCCACTCGCAGGGGTTGTGTTCGCGATTGAAGAGCTGGCGCGCAAGATCGAGTCGCGTTCCAGTGGCCTGATCATTGCCGCGATCGTGTTGGCGGGCTTGGTGTCGATATCCGCGTTTGGTAACTACAGTTACTTTGGGTCGATCAAGGTGCCCACCTTGAGTTGGAACAGCTTGGCCCCTTCCATCTTGGTCGCCGTTGTCTGTGGATTGGCCGGCGGCTTGTTTTCTCGATTGTTGCTGATGTCACTCACGGGTGCGCCTAGTGCGCTCAACCGCCTGCGCGCACGCTACCCGGTGCGCTTCGCTGGTGCGGGAGGATTAGCGATTGCCATCATCGGACTCAGCACTGGCGGTGCCACTTTTGGTGCCGGTGGTGAAGAGGTGCGCAAAATGTTGGTTGGAGAAAGTGACGTCACTCAGCTCTATGCTTTGCTCAAATTCATGGCGACTTGGATCACGACTTGGTGCGGCGTTCCGGGTGGGATTTTTGCGCCATCTTTGTCAATCGGAGCGGGCATTGGCAACGACATTGCCCAATTGGTCGACGCCCACATGGCTGCAGATATGGCGCCAGTTTTGATTGCGATTGGCATGGCCGCGTTTTTGGCCGCGGTGACGCAAGCCCCTCTCACCAGTTTCATCATCGTGATGGAGATGATTGATGGCCGGGCTTTGGTTTTGACCCTGATGGCTGCAGCAATGCTGGCGAGCTTGCTGTCACGCTTGGTGAGCCGACCGCTTTATGCGGCCCTGGCCGAGCACATGGCCGACCCTTATGTCGCACCTGATGCCAAAGCTGGGCGCACTGCGACCACGCACTAAAAGGGGCGCCGCCATGATCAGGCATGGCAGTGTTGCCCCAAAGAGATCGCCCGGCAATCAGTGATTGGCTTGGCTCAAATCCAGACCTTTGGCGACCCACCACCAGATCGCCAGTGCGCCAAAGCAGCAGGCATACAGCAAAGGGGCGCCGCCCCATTGCAACAACCAGCCACCCGCAGCACCTCCGGTGAAAAATCCCAAGGATTGAGCGGTATTGAACACGCCTAAGGCTGCCCCGCGTTGCTCTGAAGGGGCGAGTTTGGACGTCAAACTGGGCTGACTGGCCTCTAGCGCGTTGAATGCCAAAAAGAAACCAAACAACAAGCTGCCTAAAGGCCATAAACCAGCTTGGCTGTGAGCCGCCCAAACCAAGCCGAGCTGTACCAGCGCTAACAATGCGATGCAAAACAACATGACTTGTTTCATGTAGCCTTTGCGCTCCAACCTGAACAACACGCCTCCCAACACCAAAATCGACGCCATCAGGGCTGGCAAATACAACTGCCAGTGGTCAGCTCGGGCGAGACCCGCTTGCACCAGCAGCGCAGGGACCCCCATCCACATTGCGATTTGAACGCTGTGTAAAGTCCAGACGCCCCAGTCGAGTCGGCGCAATGATCCACTTTGGAGTACAGCTCGGATCCCGGCCATGCCGGTTGGTTCGTTCTGTCTCGGCGGTTCCGCGGGGACCACCCAGAAAACCACGATGATCCCAGCGATCGCAAGTACGGCTGTCAAACCAAACAGGCCTGAGAGGCCGATCTGAGTGACCAGAGGCGGGGCGATCAACAGTGACAATGCGAACATCGCGGCAATGCTGATGCCGACCAACGCCATGCCCTTGGTTCGGACTTGCGGGCGCGTCAGGTCCGCTAGCAAAGCCGTGATCGCAGCAGAAATCGCGCCTGCGCCTTGTATGGCTCGTCCCAGCAGCAGTCCATCTAAGCTGGTGGCTGTGGCCGCGATACCACTGCCCAGTGCAAACACCAGCAGCCCGAAGGCGAGCACGACCTTGCGCCCCCATCGGTCCGAGGCTGCCCCCATTGGGATCTGGAGACAGGCTTGCATCAAACCATAAATCCCCATGGCCAAGCCCACTTTGGCAGGCTCATCTCCCCCGGAGTAGTGGGATGCTTCGAGGGCGAAAACGGGTAGCACCAAGAACAAGCCCAGCATCCGAAGGGCAAAGAGCGAGGCCAGAGATAGGCTGGCTCGGCGCTCAAGTGGCGTCATTTTGTGTTCGGCTGAAGAAACGTTCACAGGCAATCAGGGCGAGGGGTAAAAGCGGTATTGTGCGCCACAACTCCAGCGGATTTGGCTGAAAGGGCCTAGCGCTTTATGATGCGCGGTTGCCCGTGGTTTTCCGATTGTGCCCAAAAAAATGAATGCCCCAGATCCGCTGAGCCCTCCAACTTTTGCCCTCAATGGCCGTTTGAGTGTGCGGGGTGCACGCACCCACAATCTGAAAAACATTGACGTTGATTTGCCCAAGGGCAAATTGAGTGTGATCACTGGCTTGAGTGGCTCGGGCAAATCAAGTTTGGCGTTTGACACCCTTTATGCAGAGGGACAACGCCGGTATGTGGAAAGCTTATCGGCTTATGCCCGTCAGTTTTTGCATCTGATGGATAAGCCCGATGTGGATTGGATTGAGGGGCTGTCGCCCGCGATTGCAATCGAACAAAAAGCGACCAGCCACAATCCGCGCTCCACCGTGGGCACAGTGACTGAGATCCATGATTACCTGCGACTGCTGTTTGCTCGCGCGGGTACGCCGCATTGTCCTGACCACGATTTACCCTTGCGCGCCCAGAGCGTCAGTCAGATGGTGGATCAAGTCTTGGGGTTCCCAGAACAGACTCGGGTCATGATCTTGGCGCCGATTGCTCGCGAAAAAAAGGGCGAATTCGCTGATCTCGTCGCTCGCATGCAAGCGCTTGGATTTGTGCGCTTTCGCATCAATGGCGACATCATCGAGGCGCAGGATATGCCGGCTTTCAAGAAGCAGGATAAGCACAACATTGATGTTGTCGTCGATCGTGTGAAGGTTCGGGAAGGTGTCCAACAGCGCCTTGCTGAAAGTTTTGAGGCTGCGTTGCGCATTGCGCAAGGCAGGGCGATTGCGCTGGACATGGATACCCATCAGGAGCATCTGATGAGTGCGCACTTTGCTTGCCCGGTTTGTCAGCACGCCTTGCCTGAGCTCGAGCCACGCCTGTTTTCGTTCAATTCACCTGCTGGTGCTTGTGAGACCTGTGACGGCTTAGGCAGCAGCGACGTCTTCGACGCCAATAAAGTGGTGGCGTTCCCTGAGCTGAGCCTGGCAAGTGGCGCCATCAAAGGATGGGATCGCCGCAACCCCCATTATTTTTCAATGCTGCAGTCACTGGCCACACACTATGGTTTCGACGTGGAAATGCCGTTTGAGCAGTTGGCGGAGGAGGTCCGCCAAGTCATCTTGTATGGCTCAGGTGAAGAGCTCATTGACTTTGTGTACACGATGGGCACAGGACGCGCCGCCGGCAAAAAACAAGTGAAGTCACACGCCTTTGAGGGCATCCTGACCAACTTCACTCGCCGCTACAAGGAGACCGATTCGAGCGCCGTGCGGGAGGAGTTGGGGCAATACCGAAGCCTTCAGCCCTGCCCCACGTGCTGTGGTGCCCGCATCAAACGCGATGCCCGACATGTCACGATCGGTGAGGGTGCTCAGCGGTGTGGCATCCACGAGGTTGCGCAGATGACTCTCGCTGAATCCCTGCGATATTTCAATGCACTTGAATGGGCCGGGGCCAAAGCAGAAGTCGCTGGCAAGGTGGTGCGAGAGATTGCAACAAGGCTCAAGTTTCTGAATGACGTCGGCCTGTCCTATCTGAGTTTGAGCCGCAGTGCTGAAACTTTGTCAGGCGGAGAGTCACAGCGGATCAGACTTGCCAGCCAAATTGGATCTGGATTGTCTGGCGTGATGTACGTGCTGGACGAGCCCAGTATCGGCTTGCACCAGCGCGACAACGACAAACTCATGGGGACCTTGCAACACCTGAGGGATTTAGGCAATACAGTGCTGGTGGTTGAACACGACGAGGACATGATTCGGGGGGCCGATCACCTCGTTGACATGGGGCCTGGTGCGGGTGTCCATGGCGGCCAGATCATCGCCCAAGGGACACCAGAAGAGGTGGCAGCTAACCCTCAGTCTTTGACTGGGCAATACCTGAGTGGTGTTAAGGCGATTGCAGTGCCACCGCAGCGCAGCTCGTATCGAGCGGACGCCGTTGTCACAGTTTTAGGAGCCCGAGGAAACAGCCTCAAGAATGTGACCGTCAGATTTCCAATCGGACTGCTGACCTGTGTTACCGGTGTGTCTGGTTCTGGCAAATCAACACTGGTCAATGACACTTTGTACACTGCGGCCGCCCATCAATTGCATCGCGCTCACGCCGAGCCTGCAGATTGCGATGGTGTAGAGGGCCTAGATCAATTGGACAAGGTGATCAACGTGGATCAATCGCCCATCGGGCGCACGCCACGCAGCAATCCAGCGACTTACACCGGCGTGTTCACTGCCATTCGTGACCTGATGACCGAAACACCTGATGCCCGCGAACGTGGCTACGGGCCAGGCCGTTTTTCTTTCAACGTAGCGGGGGGACGGTGTGAAGCCTGCCAGGGCGAAGGATTGGTCAAAGTCGAGATGCACTTCTTGCCCGATGTGTACGTTCCCTGTGACGTTTGCCGAGGATTGCGCTACAACCGCGAAACGCTCGAAGTCCAATACAAAGGCCACAACATTGCCGAAATTTTGGATATGACGGTCGAACATGCCTTGGACTTTTTTGCTGCAGTTCCAACCATCTCGCGAAAGCTACAAACACTGATGGACGTAGGTCTGTCCTACATTAAATTGGGTCAAAGCGCGACGACCTTATCCGGCGGTGAAGCACAGCGCGTGAAGCTGGCGCTGGAATTATCCAAGCGCGATACAGGTCGCACCTTGTATGTACTGGATGAGCCGACGACTGGCTTGCATTTTGCCGACATCGATATGTTGCTCAAGGTGCTGCATCGACTCAGAGACGCTGGCAATACGCTGGTAGTCATTGAGCATAATTTGGACGTCATCAAAACCGCGGACTGGGTTATCGACATGGGTCCAGAGGGTGGGGCAGCCGGAGGCACGGTGGTGACGCAAGGCACACCTGAGGCTGTGGCGGCGTGCGAGGCGAGTCATACCGGTCGGTACCTTGCCCGCCTGCTCAAAAGGGGGCGGTGAGCGCAACAGCTGCCCTTAAAATCTCAAAATTGATCAATAAATAGGTGTCGCGCGACACCGCCCTCGACAGCAAGGAATCCACATGTGCGGCATCGTCGGCGCAGTAGCCAAAAGAGACATCACTCCGGTGTTGGTGCAGGGACTTCAACGCTTGGAATATCGAGGCTATGACTCCTGCGGAGTGGCGGTGCACTCTGGTGGGTTGCAGCGCAGCCGCAGCACAGCCCGGGTCGCTGAGTTGCAGGAGCAAATCGAGGCGACGCATTTGGCAGGTCAAGTGGGTATTGCGCACACCCGTTGGGCCACCCACGGCGTTCCAGCAGTTCACAACGCGCACCCGCACTTCAGCCATGGGCCAGGAGTCAACAGCGCCGAGCCAGGCAACATGGCGGGTCGAGTCGCGTTGGTGCACAACGGCATCATTGAAAACCACGAAGCGCTGCGCACTCAGCTGCAGGCGGCCGGTTATGTGTTCGCCAGTCAAACGGACACCGAAGTGATCGCGCATTTGATCGATAGCCTGTACGCAGGAGATCTTCTGCAAGCGGTGACTTCAGCGGTCCGACAGCTTCACGGTGCGTATGCGATTGCGGTGTTTCACCATGATGAACCACAGCGGGTGGTCGGCGCACGTTTGGGTTCGCCTTTGGTGATTGGTGTGGGTGAGAGCGAACAATTTTTGGCCAGCGATGCCATGGCTCTGGCTGGCGTCAGTGACCAAATCATGTATCTCGAAGAGGGCGACGTGGTCGACTTGCGTGTTGAAGGTGTCCGGGTCTACAACGGGCATGGTGAGTTGCAACATCGGGCCGTAAAAACCGTTCAGGCCTTTAGCGTCGCCGTGGAACTCGGGCCGTATCGCCATTTCATGCAGAAAGAAATTTTCGAGCAACCACGCGCTTTGGCCGACACTTTAGAAGGTGTGCAGGGCATTGAGGCGAGTTTGTTCAGCGGAACACAAAATTCAGATCCTTCCGTTGCTGAGCGCACGTTTGATGCCATTGATCGTGTGTTGATTTTGGCGTGTGGCACCAGTTATTACAGTGGCTGCGTTGCCAAGTATTGGCTAGAAGCCATTGCAGGCATCCCAACTGACGTGGAGATTGCCAGTGAATACCGCTACCGCACCAGTGTGCCCCAGCCCAATGCTCTAGTCGTTACGATCAGTCAGAGCGGCGAAACAGCGGACACGCTTTCCGCGTTGCGCCACGCGCAGTCCTTAGGAATGAGGCACACGCTGACGATTTGCAATGTCGCCACCTCAGCCATGGTGCGCGAATGTGCGCTGGCTTATGTGACGCGCGCTGGCGTGGAGATTGGCGTTGCTTCAACCAAAGCCTTCACGACGCAACTGGCAGCCTTGTTTTTGTTGACACTGACGCTTGCGAAGGCCAAGGGTAGACTCACCGCAGAGGCGGAGACCGCATTTCTGGAAGATATGCGCCATTTGCCGGTGGCGTTGCAGTCCGTGCTGGCGTTGGAGCCGCAGGTCATGGCTTGGGCAGATGCGTTTGTGACCAAAGAGAACGCTTTGTTTTTAGGGCGAGGACGGCATTACCCCATCGCCCTAGAAGGTGCCCTGAAGCTCAAGGAGATCAGCTATATCCACGCCGAAGCCTATCCAGCTGGCGAGCTCAAGCATGGTCCATTGGCCTTGGTGACCGATGCGATGCCCGTTGTCACGGTCGCACCCAACGATGAACTGATTGAAAAGCTAAAAAGCAATATGCAAGAAGTGCGCGCGCGTGGTGGCGTGCTCTATGTGCTTGCAGACGGTGATAGCCATATCCAAGCCAGTGAGGGTGTCAATGTGATTCGTATGCCAGAGCACTACGGCGTTTTGAGCCCCATCCTGCACGTGGTCGCCCTCCAGTTGTTGGCCTATCACACGGCCTGCGCACGAGGCACTGACGTCGACAAGCCGCGCAACCTGGCCAAGAGCGTCAC
>CAYZHE010000010.1:0-80242 GCA_964478285.1 uncultured Burkholderiaceae bacterium | reverse complement strand
GAGGTGCTCGAGGGCAAGACCTTGCCTGCCTTTGAAATCTTGGCCAAAAGAGCTGCTGCCTAATGGCTTGATGCCATCGACCCATTGCAGAGCGTCATCAACCGATGCAGACACAAAAAAGCGACCCGAGGGTCGCTTTTTTGATCGTTGAAGAGGGCTTTTGCAGCCTTACTGAGTGACTGGTTTGGGCTGGTTCACCGAAGCGGACACCGCCGTGACCTGGCCTCGAAAATCAGTCCAACTTTTGCTGGAGTAGTCGTACAGCTTGCACTTTCTAGCGGTTTCAAAGTACCACTTCCAGGAAAACGGTTGCACCACAATCCGCTCAGGCAACATGGTTTCCAACTTGTTTTGCGCTTGCTTTAAGCGATACAGCGGCACGCTCATATCGACATGGTGCGCGGTGTGCTCCATGATGTGGTGCATCAGTGCCCCCAACTTAAAGGGGAACGTCAGGTGTACCGTCGTAGATACAAATGGCGCAGCATTGGACCATGCCCGTTTGTCCTCGTGCCACGTGACTTTCACGTGTGTGTGATGGCCGTACACGACAAACCCGATCATGCTGTTCCAGAAGAGGAATGGCGCAAGGAAGCCCATGGCGACGGTGTTCCAGATGGATTTATCGAGGGCAAGTGCCGCAGCCACCAAACCAACAATCCACAACACGCCAAATGCAGTGACGAGCGCGTTGTCTTTGAAGAACACGGCGCGGCGAGTGGGCATGTGTGCTTTGTTAGGCCAAAACATGCGGTTCCACCACATTTCGATCAAGTAGTACAAGCCCGGTGCCCAGCCACTGCGGTAGATGCGGTGCATCATCCGACCCATTGGAGAGAGGGCATCGAACTCCTCTTTTGACAAAGGAACCCAGACAAAATCGACGCCTTTGAGGTTGGTATAGCCATGGTGGACGACGTTGTGTCCGACTTCCCACAGACTATAGGGTGTCAAAGAGGGCAGAAACGCTATGCGGCCGATCGCATGGTTCGCTTTGCGATTGGGCGTCAAACTTTGGTGACAAGCGTCGTGACCGATGATGAACAGGCGTCCAATGACAAAGCCTGCCGCCAACCCAGACAACAGCTGCAGCCACCATGCGTCTAGCAACACAGCGCCAGCAATGAAAGCGCTGAACAAAACGTAATCCAATGCCAACAGGGCGTAAGCATGCCAATGGGTTTGATC
Source organism: uncultured Burkholderiaceae bacterium (assembly GCA_964478285.1). Classification (GTDB taxonomy): domain Bacteria; phylum Pseudomonadota; class Gammaproteobacteria; order Burkholderiales; family Burkholderiaceae_C; genus RS62. The sequence continues at coordinate 79,054 of CAYZHE010000010.1, read as the reverse complement.
CGCTAAAGGAATCAACCACTGCCGAATGTTCTTGCGGTGTGGCATGGGCTGGTCAGGGGAGATCGGCTGATCAGAAGCTTGAATAGGGTCAGTCATCGTCTTTTACTTGAGGGGCCCCACGGCCCGAACCGTTGCATTTTAAAGGTAGCCTTGCACGCATGGCTTGATCAGGGTCAAAGCCCTCAAGTCATCGCTTGTCAACATCAATGCTCTGGACTGAGCTGCGAAAGGGACTTGGAACTGCAACTTGTTCCTTCAATGTAACAAATTTCATCAATAATTTGAAACTCAGTTACATACCGTAGCCCATCACAAGGACATCGCCATGGTCAGCCGTGCAACCAAAATCGTCGCCACACTCGGCCCAGCCTCCAACTCCTCAGAGATGTTGGAGTCCATTTTGCGAGCTGGTGTCAATGTCGTGCGGTTGAACTTTTCCCATGGCACGGCACAAGACCACAAAGACCGCGCCCATTTGGTGCGGGAGTTGTCCAAGAAAGTTGGGCGTGAAGTAGCCATCATGGCCGACTTGCAAGGTCCCAAGATTCGCGTCGGCAAGTTTGAGAATGGCAAAGTGGAATTGATCAACGGGCGTCCGTTCGTGCTCGATGCGGGCAGAGAGGCACTTGGTGACGAGACTGCTGTGGGTTTGGATTACAAAGAACTTCCGAGGGACGTGAAGCCAGGCGATACCCTGTTGTTGAATGATGGCTTGATCGTCTTAGAGGTCACGGCTGTGAAAGGCGGGCAGGTTCACACCATCGTCAAGATCGGCGGTGAGCTCTCCAACAACAAGGGAATCAACAAGCAAGGCGGTGGATTGTCGGCCCCCGCTTTGACCGCCAAGGACATGGAAGACATCAAGACGGCCATGGAGTTGCAAGCCGACTACGTCGCCGTGAGCTTTCCCAAATCGGCCACCGACATGGAGTTGGCGCGCCAACTCTGCCACGTGGCTGGCGCACAGTATGGGCACAAGCCCGGACTGATTGCCAAGATTGAGCGCGCCGAGGCGATTCCAGAGCTCGAGTCGATTTTGCGCGCCTCTGACGGCATCATGGTCGCTCGCGGAGATTTGGCTGTTGAAGTCGGTAACGCGGCCGTGCCAGCGCTTCAAAAACGCATGATTCGTCTGGCCCATCAACACGATAAGGTGGTGATCACAGCGACCCAAATGATGGAGTCCATGATCCTCAACCCCGTGCCCACCCGCGCGGAGGTGAGCGATGTCGCCAACGCTGTATTGGACGGCACCGATGCGGTCATGCTCAGCGCGGAAACTGCCGCAGGCAAATACCCGCTGGAGACTGTTCGTGAGATGGCAGCCATCTGTTTGGCTGCTGAGGCTGCACACGATCCCGAGTTACACCTGGATACCGCCAACAAGACGTTCAGACGGATTGACCAATCCATTGCGATGGGCGCCCTATTCACCGCGCATTACTGCGGGGCTAAGGCGATCGTTGCATTGACTGACTCTGGCTCAACCGCGCTGTGGATGAGCCGATTCAACATTCCTGTGCCAATCTATGCCATCACCTCACGCGTGAGCGCGCAGCGGCGAATGGCCATGTTCCGCAATGTTCGTCCCTTGTTGATGGATACCAGTGCCGATCGTGACACCGCGTTGAGTGACGCTGAAAAGCACTTAAAGGCGCGCGGCATTGTCCAGTCTGGGGATATCTATGCCATCACTTGCGGGGAGCCGATGGGCTCTCCGGGTGGTACCAATATGCTCAAGATGTGCCGAGTCGCCTGACGGGACTGTCACAGCCAACGGCTTCGCGCGGGGCATTATGGGCGCCCCGTTACAAAGGAGTTACATCCGTTTTACGCCCTCCTAACGTCATCCTTGGAAGTCACGGCGATTCAAAACAGCCATCGTGACGCGCGAGACGCACACCAGTTGATCGCGTTCGTTGGCAATGTGAACTTCCCAAACCTGGCTGGTCGCTCCGCGATGCAGTGGGCGAGCAACGCCAGTGACCCATCCTTCACGGACCGCTCGCAAGTGGTTGGCGTTGATTTCTTGTCCAGCACACCACTGTTTGTTGGGATCTAGGGTCGCAAAAGTAGCCATGGAGGCGAGTGTTTCCGCCAAAACCACAGAAACGCCTCCGTGCAGCAAGCCCATGGGTTGTTTGGTTCGGTGATCTACAGGCATTCGAGCCCTGAAAAAATCATCGCCAATTTCAATCAACTCGATGCCCAAAGTCGATATCGCTGTGTTTTGAGCCCGGGCCATGAAATCATGCAAGCTGGGGTTGCCATACCAAATCGCCATCGCCAAGCACTCCTCATGTGGATGATCTTCAATTTAATGGAGCCCTTCGAATCTCGCTGTCGCGCGGGGTTGGCATGGGCGTGTGCGTTTGTCAGGCGGAAGCGGGTTTGGGTTGGATAGAATCAAAAGTTACCAAGTGGTTACATTTCAAATTGATAACCAATACCAACTTTTTTTCAATCTTTCCACGTTCAAAGGAACTCAACATGGCACTCGTTTCGATGCGCGAACTGCTCGATCACGCCGCAGTCAATGGCTATGGCATTCCCGCTTTCAATGTCAACAACTTAGAGCAAGTGCAGGCTGTGATGGCGGCTGCAGATGAAACGGGTGCGCCGGTGATCTTGCAGGCCAGTGCAGGCGCTCGCAAATACGCCGGTGAGAGTTTCATCAAGCATCTCATCCAAGCTGCGGTGGAGGCTTATCCTCATATCCCGTTGGTGATGCACCAAGACCATGGCCAAACCCCGGCGATCTGTCAGGGCGCGATTGATCTGGGTTTCTCGTCAGTGATGATGGATGGCTCACTAGAGGCAGATGGCAAAACGCCGTCCTCATTTGAGTACAACATTGACGTGACCCGGCAAGTGGTGGCTCTGGCTCACAAAGTTGGCGTCACAGTCGAGGGTGAGCTTGGGTGCCTCGGCTCACTGGAAACAGGTGAGGCCGGTGAGGAGGACGGCATCGGTGCAGTGGGCAAACTCGATCACGATGCATTGCTGACTGACCCCGAGCAGGCTGCTGACTTTGTCAAGGCAACGCAGCTCGACGCGCTGGCGATTGCCATCGGGACCAGTCACGGTGCCTACAAGTTTTCACGTCAGCCAACGGGGGACATTTTGGCCATTGGTCGGGTCAAGGAGATCAACGCACGGATTCCCAATACCCATTTGGTGATGCACGGCTCGAGCAGCGTCCCTCAGGAGTTGCTGGAAATCATCCGTGCGCATGGCGGACAAATGAAGGAGACCTATGGTGTTCCAGTGGAAGAGATCCAAGAGGCGATCAAATACGGCGTGAGAAAGATCAACATCGATACCGATATCCGCCTTGCCATGACGGGCGCAGTGCGCAAATTCATGGTGGAAAACCCTGAGAAGTTCGATGCACGGGAATGGCTTAAGCCGGCTCGCGAGGCTGCAAAGGCGGTCTGCCGTGCGCGTTACATCGAGTTCGGTTGCGAGGGGCAGGCCCCCAAAATCAAGGGCCATAGCCTTTCGGTGATGGCGGGACATTACAGTCAGGGTTTGTTGCAACAGGTCGTCCAATAACCCCACTGAGTGAATTCCCTATGTGGCTTGTCTGCTTGTCAATTTCGAGTAAGCTTTACCACTCGAAACACAACGATAACGGAGACACCACATGACAAACGCATCGACTGCGCGCCCTTGGCTAACAGCCTATCCGGACGAGGTGCCAGCAGATATCGAGGTCAATGAGTTCAGCTCACTGGTTGAACTCATGGACCAAGGGATGACCAAATATGCGAGTCGAGTCGCCTACTCATATATGGGCGCTGACTTCACATTTGCGCAGGTCGACGAAGCCTCAGCTGCGTTGGCTGCCTACTTGCAATCATTGGGCTTAAACAAAGGTGATCGGGTCGCCATCATGATGCCCAACGTGCCTCAGTACCCAATCACCGTGGCTGCTGCATTGCGGGCCGGCTATGTTGTCGTCAACGTCAACCCCTTATACACCGCGCGTGAGTTGCAACACCAATTGCAAGACTCGGGGGCCAAAGCCATTGTCATCATCGAAAACTTCGCTGCCACGCTGGAGGCGTGTATCGCGCAAACCGGCGTCAAGCACGTGGTGCTCGCTTCGATGGGAGATCGTTTGGGATACCTCAAGGGCTTGTTGGTCAATACCGTGGTCCGCAAGGTCAAAAAACTCGTCCCGGAGTTTTCGTTGCCGTCTGCGGTGAGGTTCAACGATGCGCTCTCCCGCGGCAGCCGCCTCCAGTGGACCCGTCAAACCCTAGGGCCTGATGATGTGGCCGTGCTGCAGTACACCGGCGGAACCACTGGGGTGTCCAAAGGCGCTGTGCTGCTCCACCGCAACGTGGTCGCCAATTTGCTGCAATCCGAAGCCTGGAACGCGCCTGCGCTGAAGAACATGCCAGCAGGCGAACAGTTGGTGAGCGTATGCGCGTTGCCGCTGTATCACATCTTTGCGTTCACGATCAACATGATGCTCGGTATGCGCATGGGGTGGCGCAACATCTTGATACCGAATCCACGGGATTTGGCTGGGGTACTCAAAGAGTTGTCCAAGTACAAAGTGCACTCCTTCCCTGCTGTGAACACCCTGTTTGCTGGTTTGGCGAACCACCCCGACTTCGACAAGGTGGATTGGAGCCATCTGCGTGTGAGTCTGGGTGGAGGCACGGCGGTTCAAAGCGCGGTTGCGAAGTTGTGGTTGAGTAAAACCGGCTGCCCAGTCGTAGAAGGCTATGGGCTGTCTGAGACGTCTCCTTCGGCGAGTTGTAACCCCACAAACAGCGATACATTCACAGGCACGATTGGTGTGCCTTTGCCCAACACCTACATGAAGATCATTGATGATGATGGTCACGACGTTCCCATGGGACAGCCTGGTGAAATCGCCATCAAGGGCCCTCAGGTTATGGCTGGGTATTGGCAGCGTCCCGACGAGACTGCCAAGGTGATGACAGCGGACGGCTATTTCCGAACCGGCGACGTAGGAACCATGGATGAACGTGGCTACTTCAAGATCGTTGATCGCAAGAAGGACATGATCTTGGTGTCGGGCTTCAACGTTTATCCGAATGAAATCGAAGATGTGGTGTCCAATTTGAGCGGGGTCCTGGAGTGTGCAGCCGTTGGACAGCCCGATGAACATTCTGGTGAGGCGGTCAAATTGGTGGTGGTCCGCAAGGACGAGTCTTTGACCGAAGCTGCGGTTCGGGAGCATTGTCGAGCTAACCTGACGGGATACAAGCAACCCAAAGTGGTCGAATTCCGCAAAGAGCTGCCAAAGACGCCCGTGGGCAAAATTTTGCGACGCGAATTGCGCAGTTGATGGTCCTACTGCCGACAAAAAAGCAACCCTAGGGTTGCTTTTTTGTTTCGGATGATTGCACGGGTTACTTTAGCCAGCCGCGCTTGCGGAAGTACAACATCGGAATCACAGCGGAGGCCACCATGAGTGCCAACGCATAGGCATAGCCATATTCCCATTGCAATTCCGGGATGAACCGGAAATTCATTCCATACAAGCTGGCCACCAAGGTGGGGGGCAGCAGGCAGACGCTGGCCACAGAGAAGATCTTGATGATTTTGTTCTGGTTGATGTTGATGAAACCGACCGTAGCATCCATCAAGAAGTTGATCTTCTCGAACAAGAAAGCGGCGTGGGAATCTAGCGAATCCAAATCTCGCAAGATTTGTCGTGCATCTTCGAATTGCTCGGCTGACAGCAATCGCGTGCGCATCATGAAGCTCACGCCTTTGCGAGTGTCCATGACGTTGCGGCGAATGCGCCCCGACATGTCCTCGCTGCGCGCAATGGCTGCAAGGACCTGGCCAGCGGTGTCGTCCGTCACCTCTGCGGCCAGCACCATTTTGCTGACGTTATCGAGTTCATCATTGATTTCTTCTAAGGTGTCAGCCGAGTACTCTGCATCTGCATCAAACAGCATGAGCAACACGTCTTTGGCATCTTCGATCAGACCCGGCATCCGACGGGCGCGCAAGCGCAATAGTCGCAATACAGGAACATCTTCTTGGTGGATAGAAAACAAAACGCCATGACTGCGCTCACTGCCGCTCCCTCTGTTCAATACGAATGCGACACGCGCTGTGTGCGGATTGTCTTCATCGGCAATCAAAAAATCTGAGCGGATGTGCAACTCACCGTTTTCCTCTTCGTAAAAACGGGCAGATTCTTCGATGTCCTCGGCCATGACGTCGTCAGGAATCGAAAGGCCATAGTAGGCTTTGACCCACTGGGTTTCCGCAGCAGTGGCATCATCCAAGTCAACCCAAATCGGCTTGAATTTCTCCAAGTCGGCGAGTGACTCAATTTCTTCTTGGTATAGGCGGCCGTGCGCCAGGGTAAATACGTTTAGCATGGGATATTCCGGTCTTCAAAAGTCCAGATGCGGGTAACTATTCCGCATCGATGGGATTGATGTGCTTTCAGTCCGGAAGGTGGGCTCCACCCCACTACCCTATATTCAGATCGGCGAGGTTGGCGTCATCCACACTGAAAGCACCCAACTAGGGCTGCTTTCCATGGAGAAACTCCTGATATTGAGATGGGCGACATTATCGCACCAATAGCCGGTGAGTCGACGGTGTGTGGCCGAGACAACGGCCGGAGTGACCTTCGGGTACAGTCGCCCATCGACCATTGCACGCCACAACCATGACACCATCCCCCAGTTCATTGACACCCGCTAAGGAGCGGTGGGTTCTGCTCACGTTGGCAGGCATTCAGCTCACCCATATTTTGGACTTTATGGTGATGATGCCTCTGGGGCCACAATTCACAGAGCTATTCCAAATCAGCGATGCCCAGTTTGGCGCGCTGGTTTCAGCCTATACATTTGCAGCGGGTTTCTCGGGGCTGATGGCTTCAGCCTACTTGGATCGCATGGACCGAAAGCGGCTGCTCTTGGGTCTCTACGTCTTCTTCACCCTTGCGACCGTGGCCTGTGCGAGCGCCCAAACCTACAGTTGGTTGATGATCGCCCGCATTGCAGCGGGTTTATTTGGCGGGATTTTGACGGCCTTGTCGCACACCATCGTCGGTGACCTAATTCCGTTCGAACGCAGGGGGCAAGCCATGGGCGTGGTGATGGCGTCTTTTTCTGTATCAACCGTCGCCGGTGTGCCTCTGGGGTTGGCATTGGCCGCCCAATGGGGCTGGCATGCGCCGTTTTGGATGCTGTCAGTGATGTGCGTTGGGTTTTGGTTCATCGCTTGGGCGACTTTGCCAGCGATCAAGGATCACCTAGGTCATCCAGAACGCGGGGGGGTATGGCGAGAAATATCTGCCACGGCCCAACACCCTAATCACCTTTGGGCGTTCTTGCTGACTGCTGTCAACATGATGGCGGGATTCGTGATGATCCCTTACATCACGATCTACATGCGCCATAACGTTGGATTGACGATGGCGGAAATCCCCTATTTGTATTTGGCGGGCGGACTTTGTACGTTGCTGACCTCGAGGTGGATAGGCCGGTTGTCGGATCGACACGGCAAACCGAAAATTTACCGGATATTGAACGTGTTGACCATTGCCCCAATGTTGGCGCTCACTCATCTTCCCGCTGTCAGTCTCTGGATCGCCGTGCCTGTGAACGCCGTACTTTTTGTGGTGTTGAGTGGGCGCATGGTTCCGATGATGGCCATGTTGACTGCGGCAGCTCAGCCTCAGCGCCGCGGCACATTCATGGCGCTCAACTCCGCTGTGCAATCCCTAGCGATGGGCGTTGCAGCGTTCATTGGAGGCCTGGTGATCTCGAGAAATACCCAGGATCAGGTGGTGGGCTATGGGATCACGGGCTGGATTGGTGTCGCGGCCTTGCTTGCCGCGCTAGTACTGGTCAACCGCGTCATCATGCACCAAAATGCGCCGCCAGCGCCACCCCCCGTCAAAGCATGAGCAAAGCTCAGGGATATCCATCTCACGGTTCTTGCCATCCCCTCCAAACAGATGCATGATGGTTTCAACGGGATCGGTCCTCGGTCCCGTGTTCATCCATCAAGTGCAAGGAGGTTGCGTATGAACTTGACGATCAGCGGACACCACTTAGAGGTCACCCCAGCATTGCGGAGCTATGTTACAAATAAGCTTGACCGTATCTCGAGGCATTTCGACCAAGTGGTTGATATCAAGGTATTGCTAACAGTGGACAACCTCAAAGAAAAAGATTTGCGTCAAAAGGCCGAGTGCAACATACACGTCAAAGGAAGAGACCTGTTTGCAGAAAGCGCACATGCTGATTTGTATGCTGCGGTTGACGACTTGGCAGACAAGTTGGACCGGCAGGTTTTGAAATACAAAGATAAGGCGCAAGACCATCACCATGTGGGTGCCAAGCACTTGATGTAGGATAGCGACCACTCTAGAGTTGCAAGACCTCATTTTTAGGGTAAAAATGCGCTTCGTTACAAAGCCACCTTTTGGTGGCTTTGTGTTCTTGGAATGATGAATAAACAACTGAGGCTCCGCCAGCTTTGCGGCGTCTCTCAGAGGACAGATACATGAATCGTCTTTCTGCCATTCTGCCGTTGGAGCAGGTGTTGGTCGGGTTGGAAACAACCAGCAAAAAAAGAGCGTTTGAAGAGGTTGGTCTCCTGTTTGAAGCCCAACACGGCTTGAGTCGCTCTCTGATTACCGACAGCTTGTTCGCTCGCGAAAGGTTGGGTTCAACTGGCTTGGGATACGGTGTCGCGATTCCTCATGGCCGGATCAAAGGGCTCAAGCAGCCCATGGCTGCTGTGTTCCAGTTGCAGGCAGCGATCCCTTTCGATGCGCCCGATGAGAAGCCTGTGGTCTTGATGATTTGCTTGTTGGTGCCTGAGGCTGCGACCCAAAAGCATTTGGAAATACTGTCTGAAATAGCTGAAATTCTCAGTGACTCCGATTTGCGTGAGCAAATGAAAACCGCGCCTGACGCCCAAACGCTGCACCGTTTGATTGCTAACTGGCAGTCTGCGCATACTGCCGCCGCATGAGACCCACCGCGATCAGTGCGGATGTGCTGTTCGAGCACAACCGCCAACGCCTTAAGTGGCATTGGCTTGAGGGGCTTTCCGCCTCCGAGCGCAATTTCGATGAAATGGCCATCCGTGCCGCCCGCTCCGGTGCCGACCTCGTGGGCCACCTCAATTACATCCACCCTTACCGTGTCCAGGTCCTAGGCGAGCGAGAGATTGCCTATCTGTCGCGCGGCACGGAGGAGGATTGTGCCCGCCGCGTCTCTCGAATTGTGACGCTTGAACCCCCTGCTTTGGTGTTGGCCGATGGTCAAACAGCACCCCAACAATTGTTATCGATGTGCGCTCGGGCGAATCTCCCCTTGTTCGCAACCGATGAATCTGCTGCATTTGTGGTGGATGTCCTGCGGGCCTATTTGTCCAAGCACTTTGCCGAACGAGAAACGCTGCATGGTGTGTTCATGGACATTCTTGGCTTGGGTGTGCTCATCACTGGTGAGTCAGGGCTTGGCAAGAGTGAGCTCGGTTTGGAGTTGATTTCTCGCGGTCACGGTTTGGTTGCAGACGATGCGGTCGACTTCTTTCGCATCAATCAAACCACCATTGAGGGACGCTGTCCTGATCTGCTTCGCAATTTGCTTGAAGTCCGAGGCATTGGTTTGCTGGACATCAAGGCGATTTTTGGTGAGACAGCAGTGCGTCGAAAGATGCGCCTCAAGTTGATCGTTCATCTGGTGCGCAAAGAAACCTTAGAGCGTGACTATGAGCGGATGCCACATCAGACGCTTTACAAAGATGTGATTGACGTCCCTGTGCGCATGGCAGTGATCCAAGTGGTGGCTGGACGCAACATTGCGGTGTTGGTTGAGGCGGCCGTGCGCAACACCATCTTGCAACTGCGCGGTATTGATACCTATCAAGAGTTCATTGAACGCCAGCGTGTCGCGATGGAGCGAGACACCGGCTTTGACGATTAACCTTCAGATCTGTGGCTGGCTCGTACAGCGATCCAGTAAACCTTGCAAGGCGTGGCGAACCGTGGCCTGACGAACTTCTGCCCGATTGCCTGCAAACAGCATGGTTTGTGATGTCACACTGCCGTTGACGCACCAGGCAAAACACACCGTACCGACTGGTTTTTCTTCGCTGCCCCCACCTGGGCCCGCGATGCCAGTGACAGCGACAGAGACTTGGGCAGGCGTGTGCTCACAAGCTCCTCTAGCCATTTCCTCTGCGACGGTTTCACTGACCGCGCCATGCGCACGAAGACTCTCCGGTGCGACGCTGAGCATGTCGAGCTTGGCGCGGTTTGAATAGGAGACAAACCCCCTTTCAAACCATTCGGACGAACCCGGCAGGTCTGTACATGCGCCAGCAATCAGTCCACCCGTACAGCTCTCTGCCGTGGCCATCACCCATTGGCGATCCAGCAAGGCAGCAGCGAGTTTTGAAATGATTGCTTCGATTGAACTCATGTGAAGACCCGGTAGCAGATTGCGAATGCGAACAATGTGAGCGCGGCAGCGATCATGTCGTCAAGCATGACACCCCATGCGCCCCGCCATCCAAACCCTTTGAAGTGGCGATCCGCCCAAAGGGTTGGTCCAAACTTCACGGCATCGAAGAAGCGAAACAAAACAAAAGCCAAAGTCTGTGCACCAATCGTGGCTGGCCCGATGATCCACAGCACCAACCAAAAGGCTGCGATTTCGTCGATCACCATATGGCTCGAGTCTGCAACACCCATGTGTGCTGCTGTTACTTTGCACGCCCAGCCGCCGCCGACGCTGCATCCGACGATTACGCCCAGCCACTGCGCATCGGTTAATGCGTGACCCACGAGGGCAAAAACCAGCCACGCCCATAGTGTGCCAACTGTGCCGGGAGCTTTGGGGCTGAGCCCCGATCCGAATCCCAATGCCAGCATATGCGCCGGGTGAGTGAACAAAAACCGAGCATTGGGTCGCGCCATTGGCGCCGCCGGTGGGGTGTCAGGGTATTGGGAGTGCATTTTCAAGCGGCTTTGACTTCTGGCCTTCAGGCGGCCTCAAAGTGGTCGAATCCGGCCAGTTGTTGGGCAATGTCCTGACCCGTTGCATCCAAGAACCTCACCGAGCTTGAGTCACATGAAGTGGGTTCGCTCATCACGCCGATGCGGGTCAGCGCAATCCCCTGGGCTTGGCTGATTGCTTGAATCCGACTTCTGTGAGCCTCTGCGGCAGTAAACAGCAACTCATAGTCGTCACCACCTTGTGCTGCGAACCATGTGGGGATGATCCCTTTGACACCGGCCAAGCACGGCGCCGCAGGGATATCTGGCAAGGATACGTGCGCGTCACATCGGCTGGCGATCGCCAAATGCCGCAGATCTCCGGCGAGCCCGTCACTCAAATCCATCGCTGCGCTAGCGACCTCACGCAACGCCAGGCCTAGAGCTACCCGAGGTGTGGGCCAGTCCATCGCCCGCATCGCCTCGAGCGCGACATCGGCTGGCAGCGGTTGGCTGAGCCGCTGAGACCGATGCCAAAGGCCCAGGCGAGCCGCCCCCAAACGACCGCTGACGTAAATTTCGTCACCCGCTCTTGCGCCCGAGCGCCGCAGGGCCAGGGCCTTGGGGACATGACCTAAAACGGTGATGGAGATATTCAATGGGCCGGCTGTCGTGTCTCCACCGATCAAATCGCATTGAAATGCTTGTGCAGTCTTCTTTAAACCAGCCGCGAACGATCCCAACCAGTTGGGGTCGACATTCGGAAACGCCAATGCGAGTGTGAATTGTTTCGGTTCTGCGCCCATAGCGGCCATGTCACTCAAGTTGACTGCCAGCGCCTTGTGGCCGAGGGATTCGGCATCAACATCGGCAAAAAAATGTCGTCCCGACACGAGCATGTCACTTGAAATCGCAAGCATTTGCCCCTCTGGTACAGCGCAAAGCGCCGCGTCATCACCGACGCCGAGCGCGGTGTGTGCGGTAGGCCATTCAAAAAATGTCCGGATGGTTTCAAACTCGTTCATTGCCATGCCTGAGGGGTGGCGGGCTGGTCCCGTTGTGCTCAAGATGATACTGGTCAGCGGGACGGGTTTGTCAGTATGCTGGCGATCAAGCATAATTAATCGCTTATATCTTGCCCTTTCCGCCCATCCATTCAAAACCCAGAGAGCTTTCCATGAGCACGAACACCTTCCGAATTGCCCCTTCGATTTTGTCCGCTGATTTCGCCAAATTGGGTGATGAAGTGCGCCAAGTGATTGCCGATGGTGCGGATTGGATTCACTTCGACGTCATGGACAACCATTACGTGCCCAACCTCACGTTCGGGCCGATGGTTTGCCAGGCACTCAAACCCCATGCGGTCACGCCGCAAGGAAACCCTGTGCCGATCGATGTGCACTTGATGGTCCAACCCGTTGATGCGTTGGCGGAGGCCTTTGCCAAGGCAGGCGCCGATTTGATCAGCTTTCACCCTGACGCCAGCGCGCACGTGCATCGGTCGGTACAGGCGATCAAAGCCGCGGGGTGTCAGGTAGGACTGACATTCAACCCGGCTGAACCCTTGGATGTTTTGGACTGGCTGATTGACGACATTGATTTGATTCTGATCATGAGTGTGAACCCAGGATTTGGCGGCCAGAGTTTCATCGATTCAGCATTGCGAAAAATCGAAGACGCTCGCCGCCGCATTGAAGTCTGCGGCAAAGACATCAGACTTGAAGTGGATGGAGGCATCAAAGTCGACAACATTGCCCGCGTCGCAAGCGCGGGAGCCGATACTTTTGTTGCCGGCAGTGCGATTTTTGGTCAAGCCAATTACCGCCATGTGATTGATGCCATGCGCGCTGAGCTCGTCAGGGTTTAATAGGGCGATTCCATCGCCAAACCCTTGCCAATGGCGGGTTTGGTCAACTGCGCGACAATGGAGCCTTTGCGGAAATCTTCTTTCCCGGCATGAAAGGCTGACCAGATGGGTAACACGTATGACCTGATCGCGTTCGATTGGGACGGCACGCTGTGGGATTCCACCGCGGCCATCACTCGAGCCATTCAAGCAGCCGTGTTTGATGTGACAGGCGAGACGCCGAGCCACGAGCGTGCTTCGTATGTCATTGGTTTGGGACTCAAGCACGCGTTAGAGCACGTAGCCCCACAACTGCGTCCTGAGCAATATCCTGCATTGGGTGACCGATACCGCCACCATTTTGCGCGAGAAATGTTCAAGGTGCAGTTGTTCGATGGCGTATTAGATATGCTGGATGCACTGCGCGCGCGAGGGCATACCTTGGTGGTAGCTACCGGTAAGTCTCGCTCTGGTTTGAACGAAGCCTTAGAGGCTGTGGAATTGCGCGGAAAATTCCATGGCTCGCGGACTGCTGATGAGACGCGCGGCAAACCCGACCCCACCATGCTGTACGAATTGATGGAAGAGTTTGGTGTGCCGCCGGAGCGGACTTTGATGATCGGCGATACCAGTCACGATTTGCGCATGGCAGCGAATGCATCGTGTGCAGGTTTGGGTGTGAGCTACGGCGCTCATTCAAAGGAACTGTTGTCTGTCGAATCTGCCCGAGCGGTGGTTCACTCCGTGAGCGAACTCCGTGATTGGTTGCTCCAGCACGGCTGAAATTGAAGTACGAATGTCATGTTGGATTCCAGTTGGCAACCCTTGTGTGCATCTTCAGATCTGCAAGAAGGTGGGCGAGCGGTGTTGTTCGACATTCGATATGGTGGGCAGACATGTTTGGGATTTGCCGTTCGATACGAGGGTGTAGTGGTGGCGTATGTCAATCGATGTGCGCACGTCGCGATGGAAATGGATTGGCGCCCGGGTCAATTTTTCGACGAATCACGCCGGTGGTTGATGTGCTCGACGCATGGCGCCCTATTTGAGCCAACCAATGGTCATTGTGTGGCAGGCCCTTGCGTTGGGAAGGCTTTGATCTCGATCTCATGCACAGAGCAAAGTGGCGTGGTTTACTGGCAGACTGCACACAACTTAGAAGCGGTTGTTTTTTGACGGAATTTTATGGAACCAATTGACTCCTCATCCCTCCCCAATTCATGGGAGAGGGAAACTCTGCAGTCGCTGTTGCAAGAGCATCAGCGTGAGCGCCGATCCGCGAGGCGTTGGCGTATCTTCAAGTCGCTACTCGTGCTGTCTGTGGTGGCTGTTCTTTTCTTTTGGGGCTGGGGTCAAACGCAAAGACATCCGACTGTGGCTGGATCGCATACGGCGCTCGTTGTCGTCGACGGCAGCATTCAGAGTGGAGGCCCCAACTCGGCTGAAAACATCATTCAAGGCTTGAGAGATGCGTTTGAAGCGCCTAATTCCGAAGCTGTGGTGTTGCTTTTCAATAGCCCGGGTGGAAGCCCAGTCCAGGCTGGCATGGTGTTCGATGAGGTGATGCGGCTTAAGGCGCTGCATGGTAAGCCAATTTACGCCGTGGTTGAGGAGATGTGTGCCTCTGCGGCTTACTACATGGCGGCGGCAACTGACGAGATCTTTGTTAACAAAGCAAGCGTGGTTGGGAGCATCGGGGTGTTGATGGATGGGTTTGGCTTCACCCAGTTGATGGACAAGTTGGGTATTGAGCGCCGGTTGCTGACGGCTGGTGAAAACAAGGGATTCTTAGATCCCTTCAGTCCACAAACACCGGCGCAAAAGAAACATGCCAAAGAGTTGCTTGAGTCGATCCACCAGCAGTTCATCGATGCGGTTAGGCGAGGACGTGGGGAGCGTTTGGCAGACAAACCTGACCTTTTCAGTGGCCTGTTTTGGACCGGAGCGAAAGCGGTAGAGCTGGGCTTGGTCGATGATTTCGGTTCGTTGGATTATGTCGCCCGCGAAGTCGTGAAGGCTGAGGATGTGGTGGATTACACGTTGCAAGAGGACTTGCAGGAGCGTTTGGTGAAGCAGTTGGGTGCTTCGATAGGAGGCGGTCTTTGGGATCAGGCTAAGGCCGTCGTTTGGCGATGGCGTTGATCTTTGCGTTTGACCTTAGACCAATAGCGTCCTCAATCTTGGAATTCAAATGAAAAAGCCGCGCAGTGCGCGGCTTTTCTTCAAACGCCTATTTCAAGCGTGCTCAATTGGCCTGCAGGGCTTGTTTCATTTTTTTCATGGCCGCCACTTCGATTTGGCGCACGCGCTCGGCGCTGACGCCATACTCTGCTGCCAATTCGTGCAGCGTTTTGCCACCAGAGCCATCATCGTTCACATTGAGCCATCGCTCAGTCACGATGTGACGTGAGCGCTCGTCCAATGTAGCGAGTGCCGCGGCGATACCGTCGCTAGCCATGTGCTCACGCTGGCGGGCTTCTAGCACTTGCGTTGGTTCGGCATGGGGATCTGCCAGATAAGCAATTGGCCCAAAAGCTTCGCCCTCTGAGTCGCTTGGCGTAGGGTCCAATAAAACGTCACCACCCATGAGGCGGGTTTCCATCTCCCTTACCTCTTCGGCTTTGACGCTGAGTGCGTGAGCGACTTCTTCAACCTCGGTGCTGTTCAAGGTGGCTCGCTCGGCGCCTGTTTCTTCGGATTGAAACCCTTGTTTGAGTGAGCGCAAGTTGAAGAAGAGTTTGCGCTGTGCCTTGGTAGTCGCGACTTTCACCATGCGCCAGTTGCGCAAAATGTATTCGTGAATTTCGGCCTTGATCCAATGGAGCGCGTAACTCACGAGGCGAACGCCTTGTTCAGGATCAAAGCGTCGCACAGCCTTCATTAAGCCAACATTGCCTTCTTGGATCAGATCTCCATGGGGTAAGCCGTAGCCCAAATACTGCCTCGAGACTGACACCACCAATCGCAGGTGGGACAACACCAAGCGGCTGGCCGCCTCCAAATTGCCGGTATCGCGCAAATCTCTGGCCAGCTGTTGCTCCTCTTCCGCACTCAGCATCGGCATGTTTTGAACCGCAGAAATATAGGCATCCAAGTTGCCCAAGGGAGGCAAGAGACCCCAACTTTGAGCGGTGGAAACTGAGCGGTTCGAAAAAGTGGTCAATGCATTCATTTTTGGCTCCTTGATTTGAAGTCCATAAAACAATATTAGCACTCTATGAGTACGAGTGCCAAATCCTCAAAAGATATAGGGTAAATACTTATTTTTTTGTTTACTGAGACTTCGTTTATGTGCACTTTTATCGCGCCCGTGAGTGCAGTCGAGATGGACCCAATGAATTCTATTGAATTACTTTTTGTGACAAGGAAGGCGTCAGAAAGACCCAAATCGGTCGCAAGCGATGTTTGGGGCAGAGGTCTCATCGATGTGGGTCGGTGGTAACCAGCGGGTGGGTGGCTGCGCTTCCCTACAATCACACTCTTCTAGCAGGAGCAATGGAATATGGCCGTGTGGATTCAATATGTCATCCCCAAGCGGGCGCTCACAGAGCGCGTGGGGCGCTTGGCTGCGGCGCGGGGAGGCCGTTGGACCACGGCTGCGATCCGCTGGTTTGTTCGCCGATACGGTGTCGACATGTCAGAGGCCGCAGAGCCAAAAGCAGAGGCCTACGAGACGTTCAACGATTTTTTTACCCGCCCGCTGAGGGTCGGCGCCCGCCCTCTGGGTAACAGCACCTGGGTCTCGCCCGTGGATGGTGCGATCAGCCAACTCGGCCCATTGCGCGAGGGTGAGTTGCTGCAGGCCAAGGGCCACACGTATACCCCGCAAGCGCTGCTCGGTGGAGGCGCCGGCTGTGCCCGACCGTACTTGGGTGGCTACTTCGCGACCTTATACCTGAGTCCCAAGGACTACCACCGGATTCACATGCCCTGTGCGGGTGAACTCCGGCGCATGATTTGCGTACCAGGTGAGTTGTTTTCAGTGAATCCTGCGACTGCGGCGGCTGTGCCAGGGCTGTTTGCCCGCAACGAGCGGGTGGTCTGTGAGTTTGAGACAGAGCACGGTCCCATGGCCATGGTGCTGGTTGGGGCGACCATTGTCGGCAGTGTGCAGACGGTGTGGCACGGCATCGTCAACACGCCGCGTCGCCCTGCAGTCCAACAGTGGGAATACGCCCAGGGCGCTGTCCGGTTGGCGCGTGGTGACGAAATGGGTCGATTTCTGTTGGGATCGACCGTGGTGATGTTGTGGGGACAGACGCGCTTGGCTTTTGAGCCTGGTTGGACCCCGGGCATGGGCATCCGGATGGGCCAAAACATGGCCTCTGCGAACTGAATCGTTGCGGCTCAGAGATCCACACTGACGCTCTGGGAGGGCTGGGGAGCTTGTCCCTGGGCACTGGATGGCGTGGCCAAGGGATCTCTCAGTGTGTGGGTGGTTCTGTCACCAGTTTGCCCTGTTTGCGCTCCTGCTTGAGGAGCCAAACGCCACTCGCCACGATCACGCCCGCTCCTGTCAATGTGGCGGCGTCCGGCCATTGCGCCCAAATCGCGATGTCTAAGGAGATGCTCCATAGCAATGCGGTGTACTCAAAGGGCGCAATGGCAGATGGTTGTCCCCATTTGAAAGCTTGCGTGATCGCGATCTGCCCGATCAAGCCCATTGATGCCAGTAACGCCAATGGCAAATAGTCCTCGGTGCGAACGGGCTGCCAGGTGCCAAATGAGAAAAGCGCCGACCCACTGGCGAGGGCGACCAGCATCCAGACCACTTGGCTTTCGACACTGTCGGTCCTCGAGAGAAGTCGGCTGATCAAATTCGACAAGGAGTAGCTCAGTGCGGTGAGCATCACTGCCACCACAGCCCAACTCAGCCAGCCGGCATTTTGGGGGCGCATCGCAATCAGTACGCCGATGAGACCAAGGGCCAGCGCAATCCAATGCGAGGCCTGCGCTTTTTCTCCGAGGATGGGGCCACTCAAGATCGCCATCATCAACGGCGCGGTGAAAAAGATCGCGTAGACCTGGGTCATGGGAAGTTCACGCAACCCCTGGCTGAGTGACCAAATCATGACGATACCCAGCAAACCTCGAACAAGATGTAGCCGCCAGCGGACACGAAAAAGGCTGCTCAAAGTACCGCGCCACATCACCCAAATCAGGGCCAGTGGAAGGCTGGATAGACCCCGCAGTGTGACCACTTGCATTGAGGAGTAGTGTGCGCTGAGTATCTTGATACAAGCGTCGAGAACGCCAAATGCGCCCATGGCGAGGCAGAGGTAGAGCGCCCCCCTGAGGTTTTGTCGAGGGGTCATTGAAACGCCACTTCGTTGAAGCTGCGCAATTTTCGGCTGTGCAAGCCTTCTCCGGTGCGACGCAAAATTTCCAAGGCGCGAATGCCAATCAAAAGGTGTTGGTTCACTCGCTCCTTGTAAAAATGATTGGCCATACCGGGTAATTTGATTTCACCGTGCAAAGGTTTATCACTGACGCACAACAGCGTCCCGTAAGGCACTCGGAATCGGAAACCATTGGCGGCGATGGTCGCACTCTCCATATCCAATGCGATCGCACGAGATTGTGAAAAGCGCTTGGCAGGCGTGCTGCGCTCACCAGTGAACGGGAGCAGCTCCCAATTGCGGTTATCCGTGCTCGCGACGGTGCCCGTTCGAAGGACTTGCTTCAAATCAGAGCCTGTGAATCGAGTGATTTCTTGCACGGCTTGACTCAGAGCGACTTGTACTTCTGCCAGTGCAGGAATTGGTACCCACAACGGCAACTCTTCGTCTAACACGTGGTCTTCGCGGACATAAGCATGTGCGAGCACGTAGTCACCGAGAGCTTGCGAGTTGCGCAGTCCCGCACAGTGACCCAACATCACCCAGGCGTGAGGACGCAGGACAGCGATGTGGTCGGTCATCGTCTTGGCATTGCTTGGGCCGACGCCGATGTTCACCATCGATATGCCCGAGCGATCTGCTCGCACCAGGTGAAAGGCTGGCATTTGCGGTAGGCGTGCCGGCGACTCACCCGCTTGCCCATTCACCGCCTCAATCGCCAGCGCCCGATCAAGATCTGACAGCCCATCGCGCAGCGTGACGACGTTGCCTGGTTCGATGAAGGCAATGTAATCGCTGTTGGGGTTGGCCATTTCCGACTTGCCTAAACCAATAAATTCATCGATGTAGAACTGGTAGTTGGTCAGAAGGACAAAGTTTTGAAAGGCGCCAGGTGATGTCCCGGTGTAGTGGCGCAGCCTGTGCAAAGAGTAATCGACCCGAGGGGCTGTGAACAAAGCCAGTGGCTGGACATCTTCACCCCACAGCTCGACGTCGCCGTTGGCGATGACATCATCGACTGAGGTGAGATCTGGTAAGTCAAACACGTCCCCGAGTCTTTGGCGATGCTCATTCCTGAGCTGGCCTTCAATGTGATCATTTTCAGCAAGAGAGAAGTGCACAGGGATGGGTGTCTCGCTGAGACCTACCTCGAGGGCGACGCCGTGGTTCTGCAACAGCAACTCAAATTGCGTGCGATAGTAATGTTTGAATAAATCGGGGCGTGTGAGTGTTGTTTGAAAAGTACCCGCTCCACTCACGAACCCGTAAGACACGCTTTTATTGGCCAGGTGCGACGTGGCGACGCTTTGCGTGACCAGCTTCACATATGGGTAATAGGCTCGGACGCGCTGCGGATGCAGCGCTACTTCGGGCGATTGGACGAACGCTTGCAGTCCCTCCCTTAATCGCTCCACCGACTCGTCATAAATCGACTGGACGGCCGCGAGCGCACTCTGTGCCGTTTGATGAAAGCTAATCTGAGTGCTCATGATGACGCGGCGACACGCATAGTGACAAACTCTTCGGCCGCAGTGGGGTGAATGCCAATGGTGCTGTCGAATTGGGCTTTGGTGGCCCCACATTTCATAGCGACCGCAAACCCTTGAATGATTTCGCCAGCTTCAGCGCCTACCATGTGTAGGCCCACCACGCGATCCGAGTCTGCATCTACTATCAGCTTCATCAAGGTCCGTTCCGTGCTGCCAGACAAGGTATGTTTGAGCGCACGAAACTCGCTCCGATAAATTTTGATGCGGGCAAACTGCTCCCTCGCCTGCGCTTCGCTCAAGCCAACGGTTCCAATGTTGGGGTGGGTGAATACTGCTGTCGGAATGTAGTCATAGCTGATCGAGCGGGGCTGGCGCTCAGGCTCTGGACCAAAGATGTGGTCCACCACGACCATGGCTTCTGCCAACGCGACTGGCGTCAGTTGCACCCGATTGATGACATCGCCGACGGCATATATGTGTGGCACATTGGTTTGGAAGTAATCATTGACGGCTATGGCTTGCGCAGGACCTTGGGCGACACCGACCTGTTCTAGCCCCAAACCCGAGACGTTGGGCACGCGTCCAGTCGCGTACAGGACTGTATCCACAACCACCGATTGCCCTCCTGACAGTTCAACGTGCAAGCCATCTGGTTTTTTGTGCACGGCTACGACGTCGGATTGCAAGCGCAGGTCTACACCTGCTTTGGACATTTCTTGTGCGATGAAATGGCGAATCTCATGGTCAAAGCCTCGCAAGACCTGCTCGCCTCGGTAAAGCTGGGTCACCGCTGCACCCATGCCGTTGAAAATCGACGCGAATTCACACGCGATGTAGCCCCCTCCAACGACGAGCAAACGGGCCGGAAACTCTGGCAAATCAAAGATATCGTTGGAAGTAATGACGTGCTCACGCCCCTTGAAATGGGGTACAAATGGTGTGCCACCTGGCGCCAGCAAAATGTGTGCGGCGCTGAATTCTTGGTGGCCCGCGGAGCCATCGGCATGGATGATGTCGACCCTGACCCGATGTGCATCGATGAGTTGTGCAAAACCATTCAAGGTCACAACACCTGATTGTCGGAGCATTTGGTCGTAGATGCCGTTGAGCCTTGTGATCTCTGCTGCGCGGCGGGTTTTGAGGGTGCCCCAATTGAGGCGAGGCGCACTGCCTTCCCAACCGAAACCATGAGACTCCTCAAATGCTTCTGCGTAATGGGCTGCATAGCTATAAAGTTTTTTGGGAATGCAACCGACGTTCACGCAGGTCCCACCGAGACCGTCGATACCCAGAACTTCGGCCATTGCGACTTTGGCACCTCGTGCGGCCGCCATCCGCGCCGCGCGCACGCCGCCACTGCCACCACCCACCACAAATAAGTCGAAATCGAATGTGTTCATGTCGACATATTAGCGGTGTCGTGCGTCACCCGGATGACGGCCGAACGGTTGGCAGATAAGGTGTTGTGGCTATCATTTGCTGAGATCTCAAAGGAGTCCTCTATGATTTTGGAACATGCCGACATCCGCGTTGACCCTGCCCGTGCAGGCGAGTTTGAACAAGCCATTGCGCGAGGCGCCCAGACCGTAATCGCTCAGGCGAAGGGGTATATCGGTCACCAAGTGCAGCGTTGCATTGAAACGCCTGGTCGTTACATTTTGCTGATTCGATGGGAAACGCTGGAAGACCACACGGTGGCATTCCGTGGGTCGGAGGCCTTTGTGGCGTGGCGTGCCATTGTTGGACCGTTTTTTTTGCAGCCACCGGTGGTGGAGCACTTTGAGGCCGTAGAGCCCTGAAGCGTAAAAACGACGGAAAAAAAGGCTCCCGAGGGAGCCTTTTTTTCTCAGACCCGTAGGGCCGATCAGTAGTGGTAGACCCCCCGACCTGTTTTGCGCCCGAGGTAGCCCGCAGCCACCATCTCTTTGAGGAGAGGGCAGGGGCGATACTTGCTGTCATTGAACTCTGCGAAATAGACATCCATGACCGCCAAGCAGACATCAAGCCCGATCATGTCGGCCAAAGCCAGGGGACCGATCGGGTGATTGCAGCCCAATTTCATGCCTGCGTCGATGTCGTCTGGTGTGGCTAGACCTTCTGCCAAAACAAAGAACGCCTCGTTGATCATGGGCACCAGAATCCGGTTGACGACAAATCCAGGCGCATTTTTCACTGTGATCGGGGTTTTTCCTAGGGCCTCCGCCAGCGTTTTGACCGCGTCGTGTGCCTCATCACTGGTTTGCAGACCCCGAATGATTTCGACCAAAGCCATCATCGGAACAGGGTTGAAGAAATGCATGCCGATGAACCGATCAGCACGGCGAGTGGCTGCCGCAAGTTTGGTGATGGAAATGGAGCTCGTATTGGTTGCCACAATCACTTCCGGCGCCAACATCCCGTCGAGTTGCTGCAGGATTTTGATCTTGAGGGCCTCGCTTTCGGTGGCGGCCTCAATCACGAGTTGTGCGCTTTGCAAGGCAGCGTAATCGGTGCTCGTCTTGATGCGAGACAAGGCCGCTGCTTTTTCACTTTCGCTGATTTTTTCTTTCGACACCAATCGGTCTAGGCTTTTTTCAATGGTTGCCAAGCCTTTGGCAACCGCTGTGTCGCTGATGTCGACCATGATGGCTTGGATACCTGAAACCGCGCACGCTTGTGCGATGCCGTTGCCCATGGTTCCTGCGCCCACGATACCGACGGTTTGAATGCTATTCACAGAGGGACTCCTTGTCTGGTGGCTGGGGATGTTGTCAATTCAGGGCTGATTGTGCCAAATGCGGAGGATGACCTCAGACGCTTTCCCATCGACGCCATCGCGCAATCGCGATCGCTCCGAGCGGCAATAGCAATGCTAAGACCAATGTGCACAACAGCAGTGGCGTGAGGTCGTCATAGTTGGCACTCACCTGAATGGTGCCAGTCGTCCTGTCCTTGACTTCGCGGGTGATCGTGAATATTTGGTTGAGGTATTTGGTGCCCAACTGGGATGCGGATAGTGCCAAGTTCGTGAAGCTAGCCATGACCGCGAAATATGTTGCCTTGAGGTGCGAAGGCGCTGAGTTGGCAATCCAGGCCAACATCGGAATCATGCTGATTTGACCCAACGGGGACTCGAGTGCGGTGTCGACCAGCGCGATAAAGCGCGCATCGACCACACCTCCTGTGTGGGCGGCGGTCCACTCGTGCAAACCGAGGCTCATTCCTAATGTTGGGAGGCCCAGGAGAGTCCCGGCCAGCGTTAGAAAGATGACCACATCAAAGATTGACCGCTCCGCCATGAAGCGCCGAAACACGAACATCCCAATCAAGGTCAATGTGCTGGCAACCAATGAGAGGACGGAGAAAAAACCTTGATCAAAGCCCAGCACATCGATGGTCCACCACGACACACCTGGCCCCGGACTCGGGGTCGCTCGAAATATGAAAATCACCAGCGCAGTGCCGACCAAGGTGTTGCGGGCGCGCGGCTCTAGCTCCTTCACCAGTCTGGACATCAAGAAAGTAATGATGGCCATGGAACCCAAGAAAATCAGCTCTTGGCTGAACGTCAAGTCCGACAAACCCACGCCCAACGTGAAGGCCACGAAGACCAAACTCCCGGTCAGCAAACCGACATTGGGGGGCGTGAATTCCACGGGGGCGAGGACAAGCGATCGCGCTTCTGAGGCGCTCAATCCGTTCTTTTGGTACGCGCGAATGCGTCGCGTGCGTTGCCAGCGGGCTACCGCGAGCCCGCTCAACGATAAGGCTGGGATCGCCAAGGCCATGAGGTAAACATTGCGGTAAGTCGTGGTTTTCGTAGCCTCGTCCATGCCACTGGCGTCGGCGAATACCCACAGGTTCAAAAGTGCCACTACAACTGTGCCGCCGATGATGGCGACCCTGCCGAGGGTTTGCATGGTGGTGTGCATGCTTTTGAGTTCGGCGGGTTCGATCGGCTGGCCGTGGTGGTCGACGTGAGGCACTGCTTCAACGGTCATGGCGTCAGCGGTGGCATCTTGTAAGACATAACCAATAGGGCTCAATAACGTGGCCAATACAAACCATGAGTTGATAGACATGAAATTTGCCATCGCCGCAGGATCTGCAATCAACCCGGCCATGATCAAGAGGCTCACTGCAATGAGGGCGGCACCCAACAAGATAAACCCAGATTTGAAGCGCCAAAGCACGTCAATCAAATGACCGATGGGCATTTTGAGCGCCCAAGGAATGCCAGCCCAGAACCCCAATGCGGCCAAAAACTCGGCTGACAGGCCGAGATGCTCCTTGACAAAAAATGTACCCACAATGCCGGTCAAGCCTTGGACACCCGCTGCCATGTAGACCATCAAGGGCGGCAGATAAGACCATCGCAGCTCACGACCCAGCTGCCGCAAGGGATTCATCAGCCAATCGAGTAGAGCATGCATGTTGTGTCCTGTTAGATGTGTTCGCAGGTGCAAGGGTAAGTTCAGATTGTGCATCGAGACACCCCAAAGTCGCCTAGGGTTTCCAACAAAGGGAGGTGTTCTGGCATGCTTACATCGGATCACTCGTCAGGCCTTGAGGCCAAAACACCAATGAAGGAATCGCGATATGGCTATGGTTGAGTTACTTCATAAGCAAGCCAGGCGCCAGCCCAATGCCCCTGCCATATTCCATGGGAGCCAGCTGCTCATGAGTTATGGGCAATGGGCACGAGCTGCAGCTAACGTAGCTCAGCGGTTGCGCGATGGCGGACTTCAACCGGGTGATCGCGTCGTTTTGTTCATGCGCAACCACCCCATGTACCTTGTGCTCATGTGGGGTGTCTGGTGGGCCGGTGGAGCCGTCGTGCCAGTGAATGCAAAGTTGCATGTCAAAGAGGCCCAATGGATTGTGGACAATGCGCTCGCAACGTGGGCGTTCGTCAGCAGCGATGTGTGTGACGTCCCTTTGGCGGACGGAATTCAACAATGGGACCTGCACCAAGCTCAGGCACAAGGTTGGTTCGACTGTGAACTGGACTGGGAGCAAGTGTCGGTTTGCGAGCGTCAGCTTGGTGATCTCGCATGGTTGTTTTACACCAGCGGTACCACGGGCAGGCCCAAAGGCGTGATGCTGACACATCACAATCTGTTGACCATGGGCCTGACGTATTTCGCTGATGTGGATCGCGTGATGTCCGGGGATCACATCATTTATGCGGCACCCATGTCCCATGGCGCTGGTACCTATTCGATTCCACACGTCATGGCGGGTGCACGCCATGTGGTTCCCGAGTCTGGCGGAGTAGACGCCGCTGAAATGTTTCAGCTGGGATGGACATTAGGCCCTCTCAGTACATTCGCTGCCCCAACGATCGTCAATCGCTTGGTGGATTACGCTGCGCAACATGAATTGAGTCAATCTGAGTGCGCCCGAGCCTTCAAGACTTTGGTGTATGGCGGCGCGCCAATGTATGCCGCAGATATTCAGCGTGCCTTGGATGTGATGGGTGATCGATTCGTCCAGATTTATGGACAAGGGGAAACGCCGATGGTCGGGACAGTACTCTCTCGAGAGGCCTTGATGGATGCCGAGCACCCCTTGTATGCATCCCTTCTGGGATCGATTGGGTGGCCTCAGTCGGCTGTACAAGTGCGCATCGCCAGGGCAGACGGTTCTTGGGCAGATCCACAGGAAATTGGCGAGGTGGTAGTGAAGGGCCCGAGTGTCATGGCCGGGTATTGGCGCAATCCTGAAGCCACGCAGTTGGCAATTCGAAATGGTTGGCTATGGACGGGCGACATGGGCACCTGTGATGAGAGCGGCTTTATCACCTTAAAAGACCGCAGCAAAGACATGATCATCAGTGGCGGATCGAATATTTATCCGCGAGAAATTGAAGAGGTCCTATTGAGATTGGAAGGCGTTCAGGAAGTCGCCGTTGTTGGAGAGCCTCATCCAGAATGGGGCGAAAGCGTTGTGGCCTTTGTGGTCGCAGAGCCAGGAATCACAGAGGTAATGCTGGATCAAAAGTGCCTCGATGAATTGGCTCGCTTCAAACGGCCCAAGCGGTACGTCAGAGTGGCGGAATTGCCCAAAAACAATTACGGAAAAGTCCTTAAAACAGAACTCAGGAAAATGTGTTCGATTTAGGCATCAACTTGAAGTTCAAGCTAGCCAAGACAGTTTGTGTCGAGCCGGGTTGGGTCTCGCAAGACCAGGCCACCGAGTCGTGGCATCATTTCAGTATTCATCCACTTTAAAGTGTTCATTTTTAAAATGCCGCGTTTCATCAAACTCAGTTTAATTGGTGTTTATCTGTCCGTGGTGTTTGGACTTTGGCCGCTGGGCGTGGCCGCCGCTGCTCCAGTAGAAAAGTTGCCAGACGTCACACCGATCCAAGTCGCTCCAGATGCGTATTACGTACAAGGGTTGGCGGCTTTGGGCAACAGCAGCAACCAAAACTTCATCAGTAATTCGGGGTTTGTTATAGGCCCCCAGGGAGTCATCGTGGTTGATGCGCTGGGCTCACCCGCTGTCGCTCAGCGGTATGTGGAAGAGATCAAAAAAATCACAGCACTACCGATCACTCACGTGATATTGACGCATTACCACGCAGACCACGTTTATGGGCTGCAAGTTTTTAAAGATTTAGGCGCGACCATCATTGCGCATGAAAGTGGCAAACTCTATTTGCAGTCGGCAGACGCTCAAACTCGTCTACAGGCATCTCGGGTTGACATGGCCCCATGGGTCAATGCCAGTACCCGCTTGGTGTCTGCCGATCAGTGGATATCAAAGTCGGTGCAATTGAATTTGGCTGGGCTTAGGGTACACATCGATCCGGTTGGCCCAGCCCACACCCCAGATGATTTGTCAGTTTGGGTTCCAGACAAAAAGGTCCTGTTTTCTGGCGATTTGATTTTCAGCGGTCGCTTGCCTTTTGTCGGCAAGGCTGACTCAAGCCATTGGGTGACGTCGCTCGATCAGTTGCTGAAGTACGACGCTATCGCGGTCATCCCCGGGCATGGCAAATGGTCAGCCAACCCTCGCAAAGATATTGCGATGGTGCGCAACTATTTGCTGTACTTGCGCACGCAGATGGGACAGGCTGCTACAGACCTGGTGCCCTTTGAGGAAGCATACGAGCGAACAGATTGGACCGAGTGGTCCAGCGTGCCGATGTTCAAACATGCCAATCGCATGAACGCCTACAACACCTACCTGCTGAAAGAGCAAGAAGCCTTGCGCGGTCAATAGGACTCCCCCGCGCCTCCTCCTTACAGTTGGATGGACTGCAGGAGGCGTTTTTACATGCTTCGGCGGTACTGTCCGCCGACTTCAAACAACGCGTTGGTGATCTGACCCAGTGAGCACACGCGCACAGCATCCATCAGCACTTCGAATACATTGCGGTTGTCGATCACGGCCTGTTGTAGGCGGGAAATCATGTGTTCTGATGCCTTTGCATGAGTCGCATGGAAGGCGCGCAGACGATCCAGTTGAGATTTTTTCTCTTCTTCCGTTGAGCGCGCCAATTCAATGCTTTCAGGAACAGGGTCGCCATTGGGATTGCGGAACGTATTGACTCCAATGATGGGGTGCTCACCGGTGTGCTTGAGCATCTCGTAGTGCATGCTTTCATCTTGAATTTTGCTGCGCTGGTAGCCCGTTTCCATCGCGCCTAAGACACCACCTCGTTCTGCGATTTTCTCGAATTCGGCGAGGACAGCTTCTTCCACCAGTGCTGTCAATTCGTCGATGATAAAAGCGCCTTGGTTCGGGTTCTCATTTTTAGCAAGACCCCACTCACGGTTGATGATCAATTGGATGGCCATCGCCCTGCGCACCGACTCTTCGGTTGGTGTCGTGATGGCTTCGTCGTAGGCATTGGTGTGCAAACTGTTGCAGTTGTCATAGATAGCAATCAAGGCTTGCAGCGTAGTGCGAATGTCGTTGAAAGCGATCTCCTGCGCGTGCAGCGATCGCCCGCTGGTTTGGATGTGGTATTTGAGCTTTTGACTGCGTTCATTCGCACCGTATTTTTCTTTCATCGTGATCGCCCAGATGCGGCGCGCGACGCGACCCAAGACGGTGTACTCGGGATCCATACCGTTGCTGAAGAAGAAGCTCAGATTGGGCGCGAAATCATCGATGTGCATCCCCCTAGCCAGATAAGCCTCTACGAACGTAAAGCCATTCGAGAGTGTGAAAGCCAACTGCGAGATCGGGTTGGCGCCCGCTTCGGCGATGTGATATCCAGAAATCGATACTGAGTAGAAATTGCGCACATCATGTTTTACAAAATACTCAGCGATATCCCCCATGACTTTGAGGCTGAACTCTGTGGAGAAGAGGCAGGTGTTTTGTCCTTGGTCCTCCTTGAGAATGTCCGCCTGAACTGTCCCGCGCACATTGGACAGAACCCACGCCCTTAATTGAGCGTATTCATCACCATCTGGTTCGCGCTTGTTCTCTGCGCGGAATTTGTCCACTTGTTGGTCAATGGCCGCATTCATAAACATGGCCAAGATGGTGGGTGCTGGGCCATTAATCGTCATAGATACACTGGTGCTGGGGCTACAGAGATCAAAGCCGTCGTACAACACCTTGATGTCGTCGATCGTGGCGATAGAGACCCCCGAGTTGCCAACCTTGCCGTACACGTCTGGCCGGGGATCGGGATCGTGACCATACAAAGTCACTGAGTCGAATGCTGTCGAGAGTCTCTTGGCTGGCATGCCTTCTGACAGCAATTTAAATCGCTTGTTTGTGCGAAATGCGTCGCCTTCACCGGCAAACATTCTGGTTGGGTCTTCGTTTTCGCGCTTGAAGGCAAAAGTGCCTGCGGTGTACGGATAAGACCCAGGGACGTTTTCGAGCATCAACCATTTGAGGCGCTCGCCGTCATCTTCGTATTGAGGCAAAGCGACCTTGCGAATCACGCTCCCTGACAGCGTGGTGTGTGTGAGCGCAGTGCGAATCTCTTTGTCGCGTACTTTCACGACAAACTCGTTGCCGGCGTAGGCTGCCTGCATGTCGTCCCAACCCCGCAAAAGTTCACGCGCATCCGCGTCGAGTTGCTGCTCTCTTGCGACCGCCAGTTCGATGCTCACCTCTGAAGCACGGGCACGTTCTGGTTTGCCCTCGCTCAGCATCCGCGCTGCAGCACGCAACTGTTGCGCTTCTCTTGCCAATTTGATTTGGCGAGCGACGCGGGCCTTGTAGCCTCGCACGGTATCTGAGATCTCCGCTAAGTAGCGCGTTCTGGAGGCGGGCAAGATGGGCGTTTGATTGGTGCTGGCACGCACATTCACCTCTGGCAAACGACCGGCAGTGAGCACCATGCCATTGCTCTGCAGCTTGGCCTTCAGTGCTTGATAAAGGGCAGTGACGCCGTCGTCGTTGAAGCGAGCGGCCTGGGTTCCGAAGACCGGCATGGCATCCGGCATTTCCGTGAACCGCTCGTGATTGCGTTGGTATTGTTTGGCCACATCGCGCAAGGCATCTGCAGCGCCTTTGCGGTCAAATTTGTTGATCGCAACCAATTCTGCGAAGTCGAGCATGTCGATCTTCTCGAGTTGACTGGCGGCTCCAAATTCTGGGGTCATGACGTACATCGGAATATCAACGTGAGGGACGATTGCTGCATCGCCTTGACCAATGCCGCTGGTCTCCACCACGATCACATCGAATCCGGCGATTTTGGAAGCGGCAATCATGTCCGGTAGAGCCTGTGAAATTTCGCTGCCAAAATCCCGAGTGGCAAGGGAGCGCATGAATACGCGCTGTCCATCGTCTTCAAGAGTGGCGCGCCACGGTCCAATGGCATTCATCCGAATGCGATCCCCTAACAGCGCGCCGCCACTCTTGCGGCGCGAAGGGTCAATCGACAGCACGGCGATCCTCAGGCGGTCGTCTTGGTCCAAACGGAAGCGCCGCACCAGCTCGTCGGTGAGCGATGATTTGCCAGCACCACCGGTACCGGTGATGCCAATCACAGGAACATTCACAGCGCTGGCGGCTGTCCGAAGTTCTGTGAGCAGTTTGGCGTCCAATTGCTGATTTTCAATCGCCGTCATGAGTTGCGACAAAGCGCGCCAGTGAGCGCTACTTTGTCCTCGAATCGCATTGATGCTCTTGGGCGCGTGGACGCTGAGGTCATGGTCACAGCGCATGATCATTTCGCCGATCATGCCTGCCAATCCCATGCGTTGCCCGTCTTCTGGGCTGTAGATGCGGCTGACACCATAGGCTTGCAACTCTCTGATTTCAGCTGGGACGATCACACCACCACCGCCGCCAAACACTTGGATGTGTCCGCCACCACGTTCGCGCAGCAGGTCGACCATGTACTTGAAATACTCGACGTGGCCGCCCTGATAAGAACTGATGGCAATGCCCTGTACATCTTCTTGCAGCGCAGCATTGACGACTTCGTCGACGCTGCGGTTGTGCCCCAAGTGAATCACTTCTGCGCCCATGCTCTGCAAGATGCGCCGCATGATGTTGATCGCTGCGTCGTGTCCATCAAACAAGCTGGCCGCCGTGACAAATCGGACTTTGTGCTTGGGGCGGTAATTGGCGAGAGCTTGATATTCAGCAGAGAGGTCGGTCATGGTCAGGCCTTCAGGAGACAACACGCAGAAATGGTTGAAGTTGTTTAATTTAATTGACGTTTACGTAAACGTCAATCAGTGATACCGATGTCCAGCAGGCCTTTAAGTCACCCTTGTGCGCGGATAAGTCAAGTGGGATGCCCTCGTGACGCAAAATAGAAGGTGACAGGCCGTTGCCCCCATGTTGGCTGTGGCTCAATTGGGTGCAAAAAGAGAGAGAAAGGAAACGCCATGAATCGAAAGGTGATGTTGATCACAGGAGCATCCCGGGGTATTGGTGCAGAGACAGCAAAGCTGGCAGCGCGAGATGGGTTCGCGGTGGCGGTCAATTACGTCAACAATGCCTCCGCCGCACAGGCGGTCGTGGACGAGATTGTTGCGACAGGCGGTGAGGCCGTTGCGGTTCAGGGAGACGTCGCCCACGAGGCGGATGTATTCAAAATATTTGATTGCGTTGACGGCACTTGGGGGCGGCTCGACTCTGTTATCAACAACGCTGGCGTCTTGGAGCAAATGATGCCTGTAGTCGATATGAGCGCTGAGCGGATTCAACGGGTGCTCCATACCAATGTGCTGGGTTTGCTCTTGTGCTGTCGCGAGGCTGCCAGGCGAATGGCAAAAAGCCGCGGTGGGCAGGGTGGGACGATTGTCAACGTCTCCTCAATGGCTGCGCGTTTGGGTTCGCCCTTCGAGTACGTCGATTACGCGGCCAGCAAGGGCGCAGTCGACACCATCACGGTTGGGTTGGCCAAAGAACTGGCGGCGGAGGGGGTGCGTGTCAATGGTGTGCGCCCCGGTCTGATCCATACGGAAATCCACGCAAGCGGAGGAGATGCCAACAGGGTCGAACGGTTGCAGGGCATGGTTCCAATGAAAAGAGGCGGGGAGCCCGACGAAGTGGCGCGCGCGATTTTGTGGCTCGCTTCAGATGCTTCCTCTTACACCACCGGGCATTTGATCGACGTGTCGGGCGGGCGCTGATGCGCCTCGATGGCAAGGTGCTTGTGGCGTATGTCCCTGAAATCGGTGACCGTTAGATTGTGATTTCGATGCAGGATGGCGCCAGCTGTTGGTGATTGGAGGTGTTCGTTTTATACTCTCAGGAGTATGAAATTTGCGTTCAAAACACCTTTAGAAAGGCCCGTTTCATGACACAGCTGACCGACCAAGAACGAAAAAAATCCTTGGTGATGCGTTTGAAACGCATCGAGGGCCAATTGCGGGGTATCCAAAGACTGATTGACGAGGATGCCGAATGTGAAAAAGTGGCGCAGCAGCTGGCCGCTGCCCGCAAGGCTTTGGACAAGTCTTTTTATAGCCTCGTCGGGTGTGTGATCGCGCAAGGCGATGTGCCCCCAGACGACGTAGCAGATTTGCTCACGCGTTTTTCTTGACCCTGCCTTCGAGCACTTGTTACGTATCCAGGAGTAGAAACATGACGCCCATTCAACTGTTTGACCCGACCTCAAGCACTTACACCTACATCATTTTCGACCCCCAATCGCGCGATGCGATCATCATTGACCCTGTCGATGAACTGGTCGAACGCGACTTGGCAGTCCTGCAAGAGCACGGATTGCGGTTGGTTTATGCCATTGAAACCCATGCGCACGCCGATCACATCACGAGTGCAGCTCACTTGGCAGAGCACACGGGTGCGAAGTTGGCAGCCCCTGCGGGTTGCGGCATCACGACGGCGACATTGCAACTCGAGCATGGAGATGTGTTGAATTTTGGTGCTGAGGTGCTCGCTTGTTTGCACACCCCCGGTCACACGGCTGGAAGCATGTGTTTCGCTTGGCGCCATCATGTTTTCACTGGAGACACATTGTTGATCAACGGTTGCGGCCGCACTGACTTCCAGTCTGGGAGCTCCGAGGACATGTACCACAGTCTCACCAAGGTTTTGTTTGCCTTACCCGACGACACACTCGTGTGGCCAGGACACGATTACCAGGGGCGCACACATTCAACGATCGGTTGGGAGAAACAGGAGAATCAGCGCATTGCGGGCAAGACTCAAGCTGAATTTGTAGCGATCATGGACAACTTGAATTTGCCACGCCCCAAACGCATCGACGAAGCCGTGCCAGCCAATTTGACTTCAGGCGTTCGGCATGACGCTGGTGTTCATGCTGGCGAGCAACAGCCTCAAGTGGCTGCTGGATACGCAGGGGATGTTTCCCCAGCACTGGCTTGGCGCTGGGTACAAGAAGAGATGGCTGTTCTCGTTGATGTGCGCACTGATGCGGAGCGTGAATGGGTTGGTTATGTGCCGCAGGCCCACGCCGTGGCGTGGAAGCAGTGGCCCGGGATGGAGATGAATCCTCATTTTGACCAGCAAGTCAAAGCGGCCGTCCCGACTGGGATGAAAGTTATGTTTCTGTGTCGCAGCGGTGTTCGCTCGATCGCTGCAGCCAAGCGTGCCACGGAACTTGGTCTTGAGGCCTACAACATTCTGGAAGGGTTTGAGGGTGATCCAGATAGCAACGCGCATCGCGGTCGCAAAGGTGGCTGGCGCAAGCACGGTCTTCCATGGCGACAGAACTGAGCCATTGCAGACCCACCGTTGACGTCTGGCGGTCGCGCCACCGGCACAAATGCCCGGTGATCTTCGTGGGCCAGCCAGTTGTGGTGCGCGCGCATCAAGCCCTTGCGATAATCCAACCATGAGTTTTCTGGCTTTAGATGTCGGCAACACCAGGTTGAAGTGGGCCCTGTACGACTCCCCCGCAGTTGGGGCCAAGTTGTTGGCGGAGGGTGCCCAATTTTTAGAGAATATCGAAGCCTTGAGTGAGGGTGACTGGGCATCATTGCCAGCCCCCCGTTGGGTACTGGGTTCAGTGGTTGCAGGCGATGGTGTTAAACGCCGCGTCGAAGAACAGCTGGAGATTTGGGATGTACAGCCTCAGTGGGTTGTGTCCAAAGACCATGAGGCGGGCGTAACCAACGGGTATGACCATCCCGCTCGCTTGGGCGTGGATCGTTGGGTGGCGATGATCGGCGCCCACCAGCGCATGTTGAATGAGGGCTCGCTCAAGCCTTGCGTGGTCGTGATGGTCGGTACGGCTGTGACGGTGGATGCGATGGACGGCGAGGGCAAATTCTTGGGAGGGCTGATTTTGCCTGGCCACGGCATCATGCTCCGTGCACTGGAGTCTGGCACTGCAGGCTTGCATGTCCCGACGGGCAACGTTGTGCCGTTCCCAACCAATACCAGCGACGCTTTGACCAGCGGCGGAACATTTGCTATCGCAGGAGCCGTCGCGCACATGTATGCGCAGCTGAAGGAACGTTGTGCAACGACGCCGCGTTGCATCATGACTGGCGGTGCAGGGTGGAAAATGCTGCCATCCATGACGATTCCGGTGGAGCTGGTCGACCACCTCATCTTTGATGGACTTTTGTACACCGCCTACAAGCGGTACGGTGCAAACGTCTGAAGAGATTGGGCAATCAACTTTTCAGGTCGCTGTTCAACCAGCGGTGTGCGAGCGTGACCCAAACTGCAGCACCAATCGGCAGCAACTCATCGTTGAAGTCATAACTTGGATTGTGTAACGTACACGGGCCGGCGCCATGACCAAGTGCCCTGTGGTCGCCCTCTCCATTGCCCAAGAAAATATAGGCGCCTGGTTTCACCTGAAGCATGTAGCTGAAGTCCTCTGCCCCCATCGTGGGAACCTGTGGGACAACTTGCTCAGGTGCGAGCAAACCTTGTACTGCTTGACGCACAAATGCACTGGCTTGCGCGTCGTTGATGGTTGGAGGGTAATTCCGGACAAACTCAAATTCGGCCTCCATTCCAAATGCAGACGCCACCTGAAGGCTGAGTTGGCGCATTCGATTCTCGATTTCATCCAATACAGGCGTCGTGAAGGTTCTCACAGTGCCCGCTAAACGGCAGGCATTGGGAATGACGTTGGTGGTCTCTCCAGCGTTGATTTGAGTAACTGAGACCACTGCAGAGTCATTGGGGTTGACGTTGCGCGAAACGATGGTTTGAAATGCCTGCACCAGCTGACAGGCAACAGGGACCGGGTCCAATCCAAGGTGCGGCATAGCCGCGTGGGCTCCTTTGCCTCGGATGGTGATTTCGAATTCGTTGCTGGATGCCATCACTGGGCCGGGGCTGACGCCAAGAGTCCCGGTCGGCATACCAGGCCAGTTGTGAATGGCGAAGACAGCGTCCATTTCGAATTGCTTGAACAAGCCGTCTTTGATCATTTCTCGCGCGCCACCTCCACCTTCTTCAGCCGGCTGAAAAATCAAATAAACGGTCCCAGCAAAATCACGGTGTTTGGCCAGGTATCTGGCTGCACCGAGCAGCATGGCGGTGTGCCCATCATGGCCGCAGCCGTGCATTTTGCCGGCGTAGGTACTGGCGTGGGCGAAGGTATTGACCTCCTGAATTGGCAGCGCATCCATGTCGGCTCTGAAGCCAATGCTCCGATTTCCACTAGTCTCTGGGAGGTCGCCGCGGATGACGCCAACCACCCCTGTGGTGCCCAGACCCCGGTGGACTTCAATGCCCAGTCTCTCGAGTTCAGCTGCGACCTTTTCTGAGGTTCTGTGTTCTTCAAAGCACAACTCAGGGTGAGCATGAATGTCGCGGCGAATTGTGGCCACCGCAGGTGCATCAGAGATCAGGGTATCGAGCAAAGACATGAAGCGCTTTCGAAATCATCTATTTGTGGCATCTTAATAGGAGACAAAGACCACGGCATACTGTGGCCTTCAGGGAAAACAACAGGGGAATAGGATGTCCACCCTAAACACCACTGAGGTCAAAGGCGCTTGTCCTCATGACTGTCCGGATACGTGCGCATTGATCAGCACCGTGCAAGAAGGGCGCGTGATCAAAGTGCATGGCAATCCAATGCATCCGATGACCGACGGTGTGTTGTGCACCAAAGTGGCCAGATACCACGAACGTTTGTATCACCCCGATCGGCTGCTTAACCCACTCAAGCGCACTGGTCCCAAGGGGAGTGGACAATTTCAACCGGTGTCTTGGGAAGAGGCTTTGGACGACATTGCCTCTCGGCTGAGTGAAATTGCAGCACGAGATCCGCGAGCGATATTGCCCTACCACTATGCTGGGACGATGGGTTTGGTGCAGGGCGGCAGTCTCTGCCAAAGGTTTTTCCATCGCCTTGGCGCCTCCCGCTTGAACCAAACGATCTGTGCGTCGGCCGGTGCTGAGGCCAATTTGCACACTCTGGGTGCTGGGGTAGGTTTGCCATCGGAGTCATTTGGGGTATCGCGTTTGATAGTCCTCTGGGGTACCAATCCGGTGACCAGTGCTGTGCATTTTTGGAGGATTGTCCAACGCGCAAAAAAGGCTGGGGCCAAGTTAGTTTGTATTGATCCCAGGCGAACTGAGTCCGCCGAGAAATGTGATGTCCACCTTGCTTTGCGCCCCGGTACTGACACACCGCTAGCGTACGCGGTCATCCATGAATGCATTGTTCATGGTTGGATCGATCAGGATTACATTGACCGTTATACGTTAGGGTGGGACGGCCTGAAGCAACGCGCGATGGAGTGGACTCCGGAGCGGGCAGCTCAAGTTTGTGGCCTAGAGGTGGAAGCCATACGCTCTTTGGCGAGAGATTTGGGGACGACCCAATCCGCGGGGATTCGCTTGAACTATGGGATGCAACGTGTCAAGGGCGGAGCCAACGCCGCCCGCGCCATCTTGAGTCTGCCGGCCGTCACAGGGGCTTGGCGCCATGAAGGCGGTGGGGTGTTGCTCTCCAGCAGTGGATTCTTCCCGAAGAAGACCGCTGAACTGACACGACCTGATTGGATAACGCCCGGCTTGGGTGGTCGGGATGAGCGAGTCATCAATATGACCACCATCGGGCGTGACTTGCTGCAGCAGAGTAGCCCTGAATTTGGTCCTGCCATCGAGGCTGTGGTGGTTTTCAATAGCAATCCGGTTGCCATTGCACCGGACTCGCGTCAGGTAGTGCGCGGTTTCGCTCGCTCAGATTTATTTACCGTGGTGCTTGAGCACTTTATGACGGATACAGCCGATTACGCTGACTATGTATTGCCTGCAACCATGCAGCTAGAACATTGGGACATCCATGCCAGCTATGGGCACACAGATGTGTTGCTGAATCAGCCAGCGGTGGCTCCAGCGGGTCAAGCCAAGCCGAACACTCAAATCTTTCGAGAGCTGGCCCAACGCATGGGAATGCGTGACTTGGAAATGCAAATCTCAGACGAGGAACTTGTGCGATTGGCTTTTGACGCGCAGACGGTGCCGATGGAGCGGCTGCTGAGCGATGGCTTTGTTCCTCTGAAAGTGGCCAGAGTTCCCTTTGCTCAGGGGGGCTTTCCGACGCCCTCAGGCAAGTGTGAATTTTTTAGCCAACGGTTGGCCGATCAAGGGCTATCGGGCTGGCCAGAGTACATCCCCAACGCCGAGCCACCGACGCCCACTTATCCGTTGGCCATGATTTCACCGCCGGCCAGGCACTTTTTGAATTCAACCTTTGCCAACGTCGCGAGTCTGAGCGACATGGAACGTGAGCCGATTTTGGAAATTCACCCAGAGGATGCCACCTCTAGAGGGGTGACGACTGGTGCGCTGGTGGATGTGTTCAATGATCGCGGTACCTACCAATGCGTGGCAAAAGTGAGTGAGCGTGCTCGGCCCGGCACGGTGGTGGGATTGGGGATCTGGTGGCGCAAAATGGGACGCAACGGCACCAATGTGAATGAGCTCACGTCCATTGAGTTGACAGACTTGGGCGCTGCACCCACCTTTTACGACTGCGCGGTGCAGGTCCGCAAAGCGCAGAGCTGAGGCTGGATCACTCCGCACCTGTCACTTGGTACGGTGCCATGATCGCGGTCAAGTGGCTTTGCGCCGTGGGCTGCAAGTAGGGCAAAAGCACGCCCAGTGCATGTTGCACGCCTTCAAGGACAGCGGCCTGTTGTGAGTCAGGCTCTAGGGCTTGCCTTGGCTGTCTCACATACGCAAAGCTCATCCAGTAATTGATCACAACCGCCATGGTGTGTGCGACTTGCTTGATATTGCGGGCTTCAAATCTGGCCCAGCCGTGGCTTTCCAATGACGCCAACAGCGATTCAAATGCCCGAATTTTGTCCTCCAATGTGTCGTGCAACAGGTCTTCCAGGAGGCGGGTTTTGATGAGCAAATTGTTTTGATCTCGATAAATAAAGCGCGCCTGCCACACGTGCTCGAACAGGCTATGCACAAAGAACCAAGCGGTCTCCACGTCCTCTGCTTGATGGGCGCTGTTCAAAAGAGGTTTGAGTTCTGCACAGTGCCGCTGCACCAATGCTTCTGTCACGCTGTCTTTGCTTGGGAAGTGGTAGTAGAGGTTGCCGGGGCTGATGCCCAAGTCATTGGCTACAGAGTTGATGGACACATTGGGTTCACCGAAGCGATTGAACATGCCCAGAGCTGCTTCTAGGATTCTCTCTCTGGTGTTGCGGCGGACGGGGCGCGTACTCATGAGTGGGTCAAATCAGCCAAATATTTCTCGTTGCAAGCGCGGATCACGCCAGTGCTTTACCGCGAGCGCGGTCTTGAGCGAGCGGATGTCGCTTGGGAGGAACGGGCGGCAGACGCCTTTGTGGACTTCGTGCGTGGTGTGCCTTCTGGGGCGGCTTGTAGGGCCGCTATTTGCGCCTTCAGCTGGGCCATTTCCGCTTGAAGGGCTTTGACCTCTTGGGACGTGGGGACGCCGATCGCTTGCAAAGCTTGAGCAACGCGGTGCTCGAAAATGCCTTCGAGCCGGCTCACTGCGGGAGCAGAGGCTGCGAAGGGGTTGCCTACGCGTTGAGCGATTTCATTCCATTGATGTTGGGCTTGGCTTTGCAATGCTTCCCCCTGAGCCACCAAATCTTGGACTGCTTTTTGACCTTGCGCCTGGGCTTGGTGGAGGGCGCTTAGGCCCGCGAGCCAGACGTCTTGGGGATTCAGGGAAGAATCAGATTTTTTTGATTTTGAGCTCATAGGGCAATCTCTTTGGACGGGTTGGCGAATCTGAGCCAATCGACTCGCTGAAAACGACACTGTAAGGGCTGATCAGGCTGGTGTCATCTTGTGTCTGGTCGGGTGCCAATGATTTGCGGCACAATCGCTTTTAAATCAACAGTCAACACTCACTAACATCAATTTTATGGCGTCTCATTCATTGGACACTCCTATCGATGTGGCTCACATTTTGGCCAACAGTCAGACGTACGTTGATCAATACAGAGGTAAAACTCTGGTGATCAAGTACGGTGGCAATGCCATGACCGATCCCAGCCTCCAGCGTGCCTTTGCCGAGGACGTCGTGCAACTGCAAAAACTCGGCATTCGTCCGGTGGTGGTGCATGGTGGTGGCCCACAAATTGAGCAACTCCTGCAGCGCTTGGGTAAGAAGGGAGAGTTCATCCAAGGAATGCGCGTCACCGATGCCGAAACCATGCAGGTCGTGCAGTGGGTGCTCGCTGGCGAAGTGCAGCAAACCATTGTTGGATTGATCCAAATTGCAGGTGGCAAGGCCGTCGGTTTGACTGGCAGGGATGGCGGGCTGCTCAAGGCCAAACCTTTGCGTTTGCAGGATCAAAAAGACCCTGCAAAATTTCATGATGTCGGCTGGGTGGGAGATATTCAGTCCGTTGACGTTTCGGTAATCCTTGCTTTGCAGGCTGCAGATGTGATCCCGGTGATCAGTCCGATTGGGTTGGGCGAGAACGCTGAGAGTTTCAACATCAACGCGGATGTGGCCGCGAGCGATGTGGCCCAAGCACTGGCCGCGGAGAAGTTGCTGTTGCTGACCAATATCAGCGGTGTGCTCGACCAGTCAGGGCAGTTGCTCACAGAACTCAATGAAGTGAGCATTGCCGGCTATGTTGCTGACGGCACGATATCTGGCGGCATGTTGCCCAAGATACAAGGTGCCTTGGCTGCAGCGAAAGATCGAGTTGGCGCTGTTCACATCATGGACGGCCGGGTGCCCCATGCCTTATTGCTTGAAATCCTCTCCGACCAATCGGTCGGAACCATGATCCGCGCCTGAAATCAACCAAAGGAAGACCATGTCCAACGAACACGATGACACTGAGGCACGCGAAGAACAGGCTGCAACTGCCACCAAGCGCACTCGGCCTGCACCCGGCCAGCGCCGGCTTGAAATTCTGCAAGCCCTTGCGGGCATGCTAGAAGACCCAGCAGGGGAGCGTGTTACGACTGCCGCATTGGCAAAGAAGCTTGGGGTCAGTGAGGCGGCCTTGTACCGCCACTTCGCATCCAAAGCCCAGATGTTCGAGGGCTTGATCGGCTTCATCGAGGACAGTGTGCTTGGCCTTGTGCACCAGGTGCAAGAGCGCGAAGCTGATCCGTTGCAGCGGTGCCGTCGGATTGTGGGATTGGTGTTGCAATTCGCGCAGGCTAACCCTGGCATGGCGCGTGTCATGGTCGGTGATGCGCTCCTTTATGAAAATGCCCGCCTGCAAGAGCGCGTTGAATTGTTGATGGACAAATTGGAGTCGTCTCTCAAACAAGAGTGGCGCGACGCTGCTGCCCAACTGGGGGATCCATCGCCCACGGTAAGTGCGCAAATGAGAGCAGCGACGCTGATGTCCTTTTTGCAAGGACGCCTTTTGCGGTACTGTCGCAGCAGCTGGCGGCGCCAGCCGACCCACGAGCTGGAAGCGAGCTTGAGTGTGTTGCTGGCCTGATCGCAGTTCCTGATCGGGGGCGCTCTCCTCATGCGCCGGCAGTGTCCCAGTGGCGGGACACATAGTTGGGACAACGAAGTGGGTTTTGGGTCAAAATAGAACGACCGTTCGTTTTTAGGTACCATCTCCCCCATGCCAGTCTCTTCCCTCTCTTCAACCACCGCGCCCTCGCGGATTGCCGGCCGCTTGTCTGCCAAGGGCCAACAAACCAAAGTTGCAATCGTCGACGCGGCGTTGTCCTTGGCTTCACAAGTAGGCCTCGATGGTTTGACCATTGGCAATTTGGCGGAAGTGATGCACATGAGCAAATCGGGCGTTTTCGCGCACTTTGGCTCACGCGAAGAGCTTCAGGTCTCGGTGGTGTGGGAATACCACCATCGCTTCCGCGCCGAAGTATTTGACCCCGCCATCCGTGAGCCACGTGGCCTACCAAGGCTGCGAGCGCTTTTTGATAACTGGGTGCACCGCATCAATGCGGAGCTTGCTTCCGGTTGCCTGTTCACCAGTGGGGCGGTGCAGTTTGAGGCGCAAGACGGGCCTGTGCGCGACGCCCTCACTGCCTCCGTCTCGACGTGGCTTGAGGCGTTGAGGCGAGCGATTGAGCAATCCAAGGAGTTGGGGCACTTGCGCAGTGATTGCGACGCCAAGGCCCTCAGTTTTCATGTGCATGGGTTGATCTTGAGCCTGCACTACCAAACCAGGTTTTTGAAGGTGCCCGATGCGTTGGGCCTGGCTGCCTCAGGTTTCGAGCAGTTGATCCATCAAAACGAGGCCAAATGAGCCTCCTACGTCAGCGATTCATAAGGGAGTAACGATGCCGACTTATCACGCGCCATTGCGCGACATGCAATTTGTTTTAAATGAAGTCCTGAACGTGACTGAGGATTTCTCGCAGATGCCTGCGCACCAAGATTTAGATGTGGACACAGTCAACGCCGTGCTCGAAGAGGCTGGCAAGTTTGCATCAGAAGTATTGACGCCCCTCAACCGAATTGGAGATGTGCAAGGTTGCCACCTCAACCGTGAGACCCATGAAGTCAAAACACCGGACGGCTTTAAGGCCGCCTACCAGCAGTTTCGAGAGGGCGGCTGGACCGCTTTGTCCTGCGATCCGATCTATGGCGGCCAAGGCTTGCCGTACATCGTCAACCAATGCCTTTACGAAATGTTGAACAGTGCCAATCAGGCTTGGACGATGTATCCAGGTTTGACGCATGGTGCCTACAGTGCATTGAGCGCGCACGGCAGCGAGGCGCAAAAGCAGATGTATTTGCCCAAGCTCACCAGCGGAGAATGGACTGGAACCATGTGTTTGACAGAGCCACATTGCGGCACCGATTTGGGCATGTTGCGCACAAAGGCCGAGCTTCAAGCTGATGGCAACTATCGCCTCACAGGTCAAAAAATATTCATCAGCTCCGGTGAACACGACTTGGCGGAGAACATTGTCCACTTGGTCTTGGCGCGGACGCCTGATGCGCCGCCGGGTACCAAGGGCATCAGCTTGTTTGCGGTCCCCAAGTTTTTGGTGAACTCCGACGGCAGCTTAGGTGAGCGCAACCCGATTTTCTGCTCGGGACTCGAGGAAAAGATGGGCATCCACGGCAATGCAACTTGCCAGATGACTTTGGATGGTGCTGTGGGGAGTTTGGTGGGACAACCCAACAAGGGCTTGAACGCGATGTTTGTGATGATGAACGGCGCGCGCATTGGCGTTGGCATGCAATCGCTTGGTCTGAGCGAGGTGGCCTATCAAAATGCGTTGGCTTACGCCAAGGATCGATTGCAAATGAGAAGCCTCACGGGCGTGAAAGCACTGGATAAACCCGCAGACCCCATCATCGTGCATCCAGACGTGCGCAAGATGTTGCTCACTGCCAAGGCTTACTCAGAGGGTGGGCGCGCATTGGCGCTTTTCGCTGCGCAGTTGCTTGACCGCGAACATTCGCATCCCGACCCGGCGGTTAAGCAAGAGGCATCCCAGTTGTTGGCGCTTCTGACTCCGATTGTCAAAGCCTTTTTGACCGATAACGCGTGGATCTCGACGTCGCACTGTTTGCAGGTGTACGGAGGTCATGGATTTATTCAAGAATGGGGCATGGAGCAATTTGTTCGTGATGCCCGCATCAACATGATCTACGAAGGCACCAACACCATTCAGTCACTTGATTTGTTGGGGCGCAAAGTGTTGGGTGACCAGGGGGAAGTACTGAAAAAATTCGGCGCAAGAATTGTGGCGCTGATAGAGCAAGAGAAAGACAACCCCGAGATGGCGGAGTTTATTCAGCCTCTGGGGTGGTTGAGCCAAAAAGTACAAGAAAGCACGATGAGTTTAGGCATGAGGGCGATGAGAGATGCCGACGTGGTAGGTGCTGCATCGGTGGATTACTTGCGCTTGATTGGGCACTGGGTGTTTGGGTATTTTTGGGCCAGGATGGCGCAAGTGGCCAAGCAAAAAATGGCGGCAGGGAGCCGTGACCCCTTCTATGTCGCGAAAGTGCAGACGGCCCGCTTCTATTTCGCCAAGCTTTACCCCGAGACGGCATCATTGCTGCGCACCATGCAAGCCGAGGTTGACGTTTTGCTCGACAGTGATGCTGCGTTGCAGTGACAAATATGCTGAAAGGAATAACAGTGAAACATCTTGGAATCATCGCCGCTCTCATGCTGAGTATCAGCGCCCATGCGCAATTGACTCCGGTCGGACTGTGGAAAACCATCGATGACGATACTGGCGAAGCAAAGTCTTTGGTCCGGATCATGGAGTCCAATGGTGTGGTTAGCGCGGTGGTTGAAAAAGGGCTTGCAGCCAAGCCAGAGCGCACAGTGTGTGATCTCTGCACCGACTCGCGCAAAAATCAACCCATTGTCGGTATGACGATCATCGAGGGTGCCAAACGCGACGAATCGGGTGAAAAATGGGTTGGCGGTGAGATCCTAGACCCCAACAATGGCAAGACCTATCGGTTGGAGTTGATGCCCATGGACGGGGGTAAAACGCTGCGCGTGCGTGGTTTCATCGGTCCCTTCTATCGGACTCAGGTCTGGCATCGACAGCCATGAGCGTATCCCATGCTTTTGACCAAGCTATCGCGCTTGATCACTTAGGGACAGGCGTATTTCGAGGGGCAACCCACCCTGCATACGCGAATATGGTGGGACCATTTGGAGGCGTCACGGCTGCTCAAATGCTGCAAGCGGTATGGCAGCATCCTGAGCGCTTGGGAGAGCCGACGACGATCACGGTTAATTTCTGTGCCGCGGTTGCGGACGGCCCATTTGAGATTCATGCCAAGCCGCTGCGCACCAACCGTTCAACCCAGCATTGGTTGATGACTCTCGAGCAAGCGGGCGAGGTCGTGATCTCGGCAACGGCAGTGACCGCATTGCGGCGCGACACATTGTGTGTACAAGAGGCGGTCATGCCTGATGTCCCTGCTCCAGAAAACACCCCTTTGGTGCTCCAAAAGCCAGCAGTTTCATGGGTTCAGCAATATGAGCTGCGTTACCTCAAAGGAGAGTTGCCGACGCAATGGGATGGCCAAGACTCGGGCCACAGCGAGAGTTTGGTGTGGTTTGCCGATCACCCACCGCGGTCGTTGGATTTTACGTCATTGACTGCGTTCGCAGATGTTTTTTTTCCGCGCGTCTGGCTGCGCCGAGCGAATCGTGTTCCGATTGGCACTGTCAGTATGGGCGTTTATTTCCATGTGAGCGAGGCGGAGTTGCGTTCGGTGTCCGGACAACATGTGCTCGGCCAGGCCCACAGCCACGTGATGCACCAAGGTTTCTCAGATCAAACTGGCATCCTTTGGAGCGAGGATGGCCGTTGCCTTGCGACCACCCACCAATGTATGTATTACCGGGAGTGACGATGGAGCAGGCGCTACACTTCGAACAAGAATGCGATGCCCTGGCTGACTTGCTTGCTCAATTGAGTCCAGAGGACTGGGAAAAGGCAACTGCTTTCAAGGGCTGGAGCATCAACGACATCATGGTGCATTTGTATTTCTGGAACCAGATGGCGGCTTGGTCTATTTTTGACCCTGAGACCTTTGGCCCTCACATCGATCAAGTGATGGCCAGCATTGACAAGCACGGCATGCGGCACACAGAAAACGAGTGGATCGAAGAGCGCGATGTGGCTTTGCTTCAAGCGTGGGCTCAGCATTACCGGTCAGTGGCGCCCAAATGGCTTACCCAAGATCCGAAGCAGAGAGTGCGCTGGGCTGGTCCAGATATGTCGATCCGATCCAGTGTGACAGCGCGCCAAATGGAGACTTGGGCGCACGCCCAAGCGATATTCGACTTGCAAGGCGCCGACCGCGCTGAAACCGACCGCATCTACAACATTGTGATGTTGGGGCTCAACACGTTTGGATGGAGCCACAAAATCCGTGGTGTATCAATCCCTGCAGTGTTGCCCGAGTTGCGCTTGGTGGCCCCATCAGGTCTCGAATGGCGCCTGGGAGAGCCTAATGACTGCGATTGGATTTGCGGTAGCGCGGTAGATTTTGCCCAGGTAGTCACACAAACCCGCCACGTCAAAGATACCGCGCTGGATGTGCACGGTGAAATCGCTGGCTGGTGGATGCATCATGCGCAATGTTTTGCAGGCCCAGCGCAGGAGCCGCCTGCGCCTGGCACTCGGTTTAAAAAATCACAAGGATGAATCTATGACTCACGTACTCACCCACCATGAAAACGGCGTGACCACGCTCACCCTGAACCGTTTGGAGTCAAAAAATGCGCTCACTGCGGCGATGTATGCGTCACTGGCTGACGCGCTTGAGAGAGCTGCTACTGACCCTGCACAGCGCGCGGTGCTGATACAGGGACACGC
This sequence comes from uncultured Burkholderiaceae bacterium, assembly GCA_964478285.1. Taxonomy (GTDB): domain Bacteria; phylum Pseudomonadota; class Gammaproteobacteria; order Burkholderiales; family Burkholderiaceae_C; genus RS62. Next base: position 34,285 of record CAYZHE010000010.1, on the reverse strand, counting down.
ACAAGTTTTCACAGCCGGCAACGATATTGGGGATTTTTTAAACAACCCGCCACAATCGGAAGACACACCAGTGCATCGCTTTCTCAGAGCGATCGCTGGGTTTCCAAAGCCCATCGTTGCTGCCGTGTGCGGACCGTGCGTAGGCGTTGGCACGACGATGCTGTTGCACTGTGATTTGGTGTACGCGGGTGATAACGCAATGTTTGCTCTGCCCTTTGTCAATTTGGGTTTGTGTCCAGAGGCTGCCTCTAGCCTGCTTTTGCCAGCGCTAATGGGACACCAGCGCGCGGCGCAAGCACTGCTGCTTGGAGATCCCTTCACGGCGGAGGCTGCGCTGGAAGTGGGCATGGTGAATAGCGTGTTGCCCCCGACTGAAGTCAATGCCTACGCGCAGCAGCAGGCGCAACGGTTGGCACAAAAGCCGTCTGAGGCGCTCGTTCAGAGCAAACGGCTGATGAAACTGCCCAGACAAGCCGAGGTCAAGGCCGCCATGCAAGCTGAAGGAGAGATTTTTTCGAAGCTGCTGGTTGCACCAGCCGCGAAGGAAGCTTTTGCGGCTTTCATCGAAAAGCGCAAACCGGACTTCAGTACGGTCTAGTCCAGCGAATTGGAGGCAGCACCGTGCTTCGAATCGACCTGGCTGCATGGTCGCGAATGGCGTCGTGTGCTCTCGACTTCGCCTTGTTGCCCATGGCGCCTATGATTTTGCCGAGCATTCGCTTGCTAAAATAAAATTCGGCGTTGCCTCGGTCAAGTTTGCCGCGAGGCCGTCGGACTGCCACGCTCGCAGCGATCTGAGAGAGAGTTTGACCCTTGGCCACCATTCATTCCCGTCAAGTCATTGACGCAGCGCGCCCCAAGCGGGGGCGCCCGCCTAAAACGCCGGAGCAACGCGGGGATGGGAATCGGCGCGATGAATTGATCAAAGCCGCCGCCCGATTGTTTCGTCACATGGGGTTTGCCGCGACCAGCACCCGTGATATCGCTGCCGCGGTGGGGATGCGTTCTGGCTCTCCCTTCTATCACTTTGACAGCAAGCAAGCCTTGCTGGTCGCCGTCATGGAGGATGGCATGCAGTCGGCGCTGCAATGGCTCGAGCGTCATATCGATCAAGCTCGCAACCAGTCCTGTGATGACGAACAGCTTCTGAAAACAATGGTGCGTGCGCACATGGATGTGTTGTGGGGTGATCACCATGACTTCATCCCGGTCATGTTGCAGGAATGGCAAGTCTTGAGCGAAGAGCAGCGGCGTGGCATCGCTCAATTGAAAGATGCCTACGAAGCTCACTGGAATCCGGTTTTGCAGCGCTTGCTCGATCAAGGCCGCTTGCGCGGCGAGGTCGCGATGGTCCGATTGATGTTATTTGGCGCGATGAACTGGACCCTGAAATGGTATGACCCCCAAGGGAAAGTGACGCTGGATGCTTGGACTGAGCAATTGATGGCGTTGGTATTGCACCCCTCACAAAACGCCATCGATCCACGCATGGCCTGATTGACAGCGCCGTTGTCTGCCGCCGTGTGGTTAAAGGGCTCGGTGCTGTGGCGTCACTCAATCTTCAACCGCGATATCGATCCACTTGGTGCGGCTGGTTCCTCCCAGTTTGATATGGACATCAACCTTTCGACAACGAAAGTGTTTCGCCACCAAAGCGATGAGCTCAGCATTGGCCTTGCCATCAACGGGCGCAGACTTGATCTGCGCTTGCCAGATGGCACCGCCGTCAGCCGGCGGGGTGAGTTCGCTGACGCGCGATTGAGGCTTGACTTTGACTTCAATGCGGCGCATGGCGTGAGCATAATCGAAGTATTGAAACGCCGGACTCTTGTTGAAAATTGATTCGTGCGATAGTGTTCAGAAAAACAAAGTAGAGGTGCACATGGACAGTCAAAAACGAGGGATGCTCACTGCGCTGGGCGCGGCTGCGGCTGCACTTTTCGGAAATAAGCGAGCCGAGGCCGCAGCGTTTCCAGGCGATGAGACAACGCACAAGGTGGTTTACCAAATCAATCATGCAGAGCCCGAGCACATTGAGCACATTCTCAACTCGATCAGCGCGGTACTCAGCAAGTACGTCGACGATGTGTCCGTTGCGATCGTCGCGTTTGGGCCGGGGATCCATTTGTTGGCAACCCAGCCGCAGCGCCCCATTCCTGCAATCTTGCGGCAACGCGTCAAGGGGATGGCGGACAACTATGGTGTTGAATTGGTCGCGTGTGGCAATACCATGAAGTCTCTGAATTGGGGCAGAGAGCACATCATTGCGCAGGCCAAAATTGAGCAAGTCGGCGCTGCCGCGCTGATGGACTACCAACAACGCGGGTATGCTTACATCGCTTGGTGATCTGGAGGGAAGTAACTCGAGACGCGCAACGCTCAGGCCACCACAGTCGCTGAGCACTCGCCCAAACCGATGCGCTTAAAGCCCTGTCTCGTGCAATAACCTTTGAGCGTGATGGTGTCGCCATCGAGCAAGAACGTGCGCTGTTCGCCATTGGCTAAGGCGATTGGGTCTTTGCCGCCGTTGGTCATCTCAAGCAACGACCCAGCTTGCTCTCTGACTGTACCGGAGAGTGTTCCAGAGCCAAGCAAATCGCCTGGATTCATGACGCAGCCATTGATGGTGTGGTGCGTCACCAATTGGGCCGCTGTCCAGTAGGCGGCATCAGCAAAGTTGGAGTGCCCGATGCACTGGGGCGCTTGTCCTGCCAACTTCATTTGTGCCGTCTGAAGCCAGACTTCCAGAGATACATCGAAGGCACCCATCTGAGCATTCCGATCGCTGCTCAGGTAGGGCAGTGGCTGCGGATCACCTGACGGGCGTTGGAAGGCTTTGCGAAATGGCTCAAGCGCTTCGAGTGTGACGATCCACGGCGAGATGGTGGACGCAAAACTTTTCGCCAAAAATGGGCCCAATGGCTGGTATTCCCAGGCTTGGATGTCCCGTGCGGACCAGTCATTGAAAAGGGTGAGGCCAAAAATATGCTGCTCCGCTTCATCCATGGTGATCGGACTGCCATCTGCATTGCCTTGACCGATGATGATGCCGATTTCCAACTCTAAATCTAGGCGTTGAGTCGGTGCCAGGTGGGGCGCTTCACTGTCTGGGCTCTTGATCTGCCCAGATGGCCTTTTGAATTGATGTCCACTGGCGTACACCGTCGAAGCGCGGCCGTGATACCCAATGGGTACCCACTTGTAATTGGGAAGCAAGGGGTTGTCAGGTCGGAACAACTTGCCAACAGCTGTAGCGTGATGAATACCGACATAAAAGTCTGTGTAGTCCCTGATTTCACAGGGCACGCCCAACTTGACAGCTGACTGGGCGACCAGAGCTTTGGACCACGAGGCTTGGCTTGAGCTCCCGGCCGCTAAGCCAGCTGAAATCTTCGCTCTCAGTGCTTTGCGCTCTGGCGGCGCCAAATTCAAAACGCGACTGATATCGTGCCCGTCAATCACACCAACGGCGACCAAATCCAAAATCTGGTCACCGATGGCCACGCCAACCCGCCAATCCTCACCCTCTGACATGCGAAACCGGCCAAAAGGGAGGTTTTGGATAGGAAAGTCTGCATCTGCAGCATTGGCGGATGTCACCCAGCTGGTTAACTCAGGGTCATGCGTGATATCGGTCATAAATTAGCGTCTCTTTGGATTGAAATGAGATCTGGTGATCATGGCCTTTAGGCCGTTGGCGCGCCTCAAGATCGATCTCACACTCAGTTTAAGCGCAGAGTCTGCTCGAGCCAATACGCATCATTGCGTGTTGCTTTGAGGGAGATGTTGGTTTCAGCAAGCCCCAAAACGGAAACGCCACTCGCCACTCGCAAATGAAGAGAACAGCTCTGCAGATTGAAATCTGGTTGGCCTGCAAAAACTTATAAAATCAATACCCTTACACATCCGCCCCCATTTTGAAAGCCATTGATGTTGAAAAAGCTGAATCAAAACGTGTTTGAGCGCGCCTGCCATTTCACTATTCTCGCGCTGGCTGTCGGCTTTGTTGCTCAGGCCAGTGCCGACGACATGGCCCAGGAGCCTCGCAAATGGTCTGTATCCTGGGGCTGGAACTGGGAAACTTATTCAAACAGCGATATTCACTTCCGTGGCGCGGACCATGACTTCACGTTGAAGGCGGTGCGCGCCAAGGACAAGCAACACGATGCTTCGTTGAGCAATATCGTGAAAAAATGGCTCAACCCTGCCAATATGACGTTGCCACAGACGAACTTGCGCATTGCCTACCAGTGGGATACTGACACTGCAATCGCGATCAATCTGGACCACATGAAGTACGTGGTCAGCGACAATCAAACCGTGGCTGCCTCGGGCTACTACGGCAGCACCACCTTCGGTGCTGGGGCAACGCAGTATCTCGACTCCAGTTTCATGCATTACGAGCACACCGATGGACTCAATGTTGTGTCGTTGGAATACGAGAAGCAGTACCAGCTGAACCAATGGGATCACTCTCGTGCATTTTGGCTGGTGGGCGCAGGCGTGGTTGTACCCAAGAGCAACGTCACCATGACCAGGCTCGGGCGCACCCGCAACGATAATTTCCATCTTGCCGGCTATGCCGTTGATGTCGGCGGTGGTGTAGAGAAAGATTTTTCTGACCGATTTTTTGTGCGCACAACAGCCAAGGTCGGCCACGTCAACTTGCCAGACGTCAAAACCAGTGCAGGGTCAGACAAAGCTTCGCAGCACTTCCAGTTTGCCGAGGTCGCATTCACATTGGGTATGCGTTTTTAAGGGATTGAAACCATCTTTCACACCAGTTGAAATTAAAAAGCCCTCATTGGAGGGCTTTTTAATTGTTCGATACGCCGAGTTATTCACGCACAATTTCACGCGGGCGCCCGTGGTCGTCGAGCGCGACATAAGTCAAGCTGGCCTCTGTGACCTTGACAAATTGACCTTGCGACCTGAACTGCTCGGCGAACACTTCAACCAACACCGTGATCGAAGTGCGCCCAATCCGTTTGATGCTGCCGTAAAACGACAGGATGTCACCAACCCGAACCGGCTGTTTGAACACAAATTCATTGACCGCCACCGTCGCCATCCGACCGCGGACATAACGGGCCGGCAACACTGAGCCTGCCAAATCCACTTGAGCCATGACCCACCCGCCAAAAATATCTCCATTGGCGTTGCAATCGGCAGGCATGGGGATCACTTTGAGCACCAATTCTTTGTCCACGGGCAGGCTGGTGCTGCCTTCGCCTTCGGACATGCGGCTGTCTGTTGTCATTTTGTTGAACTGAGGTATCTGGTTTATAAGAAAATTGCATGAATTAGACCAGAATCGATGATCCATGCGCCAAAACGCCCACCCCGCAGATACACCGCTCATGATTGAACCTCGCCGAGGCCAATCTGATTGGCAAGTTTTGCGCCGTTTGTTTCCGTACCTCTGGCAATACAGATGGCGTGTAGTGGTCGCTTTGATGTTCATGGTTGGTGCCAAAGTGGCCAACGTCGGCGTGCCGGTCCTGCTCAAGCATTTGGTCGATGCCATGAATGTCAAGGCAGGCGATGCTCAGGCGCTGGTGGTGGTTCCGATGGCGCTGTTGTTGACCTATGGGTTGTTGCGGTTTTCTACCACTTTGTTTACGGAGCTGCGTGAGTTGGTCTTTGCCAAAGCGACCGAAGGTGCTACTCGCCACATCGCCTTGCAGGTATTTCGCCATTTGCACGAGTTGTCGTTGCGATTCCATCTTGATCGCCAAACAGGCGGCATGACGCGGGATATCGAGCGCGGCACTCGCGGGGTGCAATCGTTGATCTCGTTTTCCCTGTACAGCATTTTTCCGACGCTGATTGAAGTCATTTTGGTGCTCTCGATTTTGGGTAGCCAGTTCGATCAAGGTTATGTTTGGATCACATTGGCTGCATTGATTGGCTACGGTTTTTGGACCGTGAGAATCACAGAGTGGCGCACCCACTTCCGCCGTCAGATGAATCGTCTGGATTCGCAAGCGAGCAACCACGCGGTGGATTCATTGATCAATTATGAAACCGTCAAATATTTCAACAACGAGCGATTTGAAGCTCAACGATACGACGAAAGCCTGGAGCAGCTTCGACAGGCGCGCATCAAGAGCCAATCCTCCCTCAGCCTGCTCAATGCGGGTCAGCAACTCATCATTGCAACTGCCTTGGTTGCGATGCTGTGGAGGGCGACTCAGGGCGTGGTGGACGGTACCCTCAGTTTGGGTGATTTGGTGATGGTGAACGGTTTCATGATTCAGCTTTATATCCCCCTGGGCTTTTTGGGGACGCTGTACCGGGAAATCAAACAAAACCTGACCGACCTTGATCGCATGTTCAATTTGATGGATAAAAAGCATGAGGTGGCAGATGCACCCGATGCCCCTGACTTGAACATCACTGCTCAGCCGGAAGTCCGTTTCGAGCATGTTCGCTTTGGATATGAGCCTGACAGGGAAGTCTTGCACGGCATCAGTTTTGTGATCCCCAAAGGCAAGACTGTGGCGGTGGTTGGCCCATCAGGCTCAGGTAAATCCACGCTTGCACGCTTGCTTTATCGCTTTTATGACGTTGGCTCAGGGTCCATCACCATCGACAACCAAGACGTCCGTTCGGTCACTCAAAGCAGCGTGCGCCGGGCCATCGGTATCGTGCCGCAAGACACGGTCTTGTTCAATAACACCATCGCCTACAACATTCGCTACGGCCGTCCAGGCGCCGAAGACGAAGAAGTGTTCGCAGCCGCCAGGGCCGCTCGGATTCATGACTTTGTTTTGAGCTTGCCCAAGGGTTACGCCACTGAGGTAGGAGAGCGTGGACTCAAATTGTCCGGAGGCGAAAAGCAAAGAGTCGCCATTGCTCGAACACTACTGAAGAACCCTCCGGTGGTGATTTTTGATGAAGCCACTTCGGCTTTGGACTCAGCCAATGAGCGAGCGATTCAGGGCGAAATTCTGACAGCGGCTCAAGGCAAGACCAGCCTCGTCATTGCCCATCGGCTGAGCACTGTGATTCATGCGCACGAAATTTTGGTGATGAACCAAGGGTACATTGTGGAGCGTGGAACCCATGCCAGCCTGTTGGCTCAGCAAGGCATGTACGCTGAGATGTGGACCTTGCAACAGCAATCGGCAGGCCAGACTGCCGATGCATCGATTTGAGGTGAAACATGGAAACCCGGTGGCTCGAAGATTTCGTTTCCCTAGCGCAAACCCACAGTTTCAGTCGCTCAGCGAAATTGCGGCATGTCACGCAACCTGCATTCTCAAGACGTATTCAGTCATTGGAGGCTTGGGCCGGCACTGACTTGGTTGATCGCTCAAGCTATCCGACACGCTTGACGCCAGCCGGACAGGTGCTTCTCGAGCAGGCCTTGGAAATCTTGCAAAACCTTCAGGCAACTCGCTCGACCTTGAGGAGCCATGTCAAAAGTGTCAAGGGTGTGGTGGACTTCGCTGTCCCCCATACCTTGGCGGTGTCTTTTTTCCCACACTGGATGTCAGAGCTGCGCGCTGAGTTTCCGCAATTGCGCAGCCGTTTGATGGCTTACAACGTGCATGATGCAGTGTTGCGATTGGTGGAGGGCAGCTGCGATTTGTTGTTGACCTATCACCACCCTTCACATCCGATTGCACTCGACTTAGCGCATTACGATATGTTGGTGCTCGGACAAGAGCAAATTACGGCCTATGGACGCCCCATGTCAGGAGGCAAAGCCGGCTGGGTATGGGGGCAAAAGCAGGGCGAACGTTTGCCATTTTTGGCCTACGCTTCGGGCGCATATTTGGGGCTGGTCGTCGAATCCGTTTTGAAAAGGACAGACGATTTGTCTCAATTGGATCGCGTTTACGAGACAGAAATGTCAGAGGGTTTGCGTGCCATGGCCATTGAAGGGCAGGGAGTCGCATTTTTGCCAGCTAGCGGTGTCCAAGGCGAGTTGGCGCGGCATCGGTTGATCGCGGTTCCAGGGGCACCCGTGATTGATCTTGAGGTGCGCGTGTATCGACAGAAGCCGGCAGCGCACCAGGCCAAAGCGTTGTCTTCGCCGGCCCATCAATTGTGGGCACATCTTGAAAAATCGGTTGATGTGCCTAAACCTGTCTCCTGATTAACGACAATATCGACCATGAACTTATTGACAATAACTCGACCTGATGACTGGCACTTACACGTGCGCGATGGCGAAGCTTTGCGCACCGTTGTGCCCCATACTGCTCAACAATTTGGGCGTGCGGTCATCATGCCCAATCTCAAGCCTCCAGTAACGACGGCCGCACAGGCGATCGCCTACAAGGAGCGCATTCTGGCGGCGGTACCAACCGGCCTGTCATTTCAGCCGCTCATGACTTTGTATCTGACCAACAATTTGCCCGCTTCTGAGATCGCGGTAGCAAAGGCGGCGGGAGTGGTGGCTTGCAAGCTGTATCCAGCGGGTGCAACGACCAACAGCGATGCCGGTGTGACGGATGTGCGCAAGATTTACCCAGTACTTGAGGCGATGCAGCGCGAGGGTATGCTGCTCTTGGTGCACGGTGAAGTCACGGATTCTCAAATTGATTTGTTTGATCGGGAAGCGGTTTTCATTGACCAAGTGCTGAGGCCCTTGCGTGCGGATTTCCCCGAGTTGAAGGTCGTCATGGAGCACATCACCACGGCCGAAGCTGTGCAGTACGTGGCAGCGGGAGATGATTATTTGGCAGCAACGATCACTGCACACCATTTGCTTTACAACCGGAATGCGATTTTTCAAGGAGGCATTCGACCTCATTACTACTGCTTGCCGGTTCTCAAACGTGAGGTGCATCGGCAAGCACTGTTGGGGGCGGCGACCAGTGGCTCAAACCGGTTTTTCTTGGGCACAGACAGTGCGCCGCATCCAGTCCACCTCAAAGAACATGCAGTCGGTTGTGCAGGCTGCTATACCGCCCACGCCGCCATTGAGCTGTATGCCAAGGCGTTTGAAGCCGCAGGATCCTTAGATCGATTGGAGGGGTTCGCATCGCATTTCGGGGCGGATTTTTATGGTTTGCCACGCAACGAACAAACCATCACCCTGCGCCGAGAGACATGGATACCGCCAGAGGCATTTCCTTTTGGCGAAGCAGAACTCAAGCCTCTGGATGGCGGCATTGCCTTAGATTGGCGGTTGGCATGAGAGATTGGTTCGAGTGTTCGAACATCTGATACCTCTGAGGTATGACTGAGGTCAATTGGGGGCCCGCCCAAGCGCAACGCGACATCGATTGGACGCGCCCGTGGCTGAAACCCCTCGCTTCTCTGGGACAAGCTGTGCTCGCTGATTGGCAAGCCAGCGGTAGCCCTCTGTTCGAGAGTCTGAATCGGGTGCTCGATGTCCCTGTGACTTTTGTTGATCAAGATGCCTTGGGACCGCAGTTGCCCTACGAGGCACACGTGTCCAAGCATGGACAGGTGCCTACGCGAGAGAATTTGCACGATTTTTTCAACGCGATGTCTTGGGCGATCTGGCCCCGTGCGAAAACTCAATTCAACCGGCTACATGCGTCTGCGTTGGCAGCCTCAGTAGGCGAGGCCAAGCAGCGTGGCCCCGTGCGTGATGCCTTGACCCTGTTAGATGAAAACGGAGCCGTATTGGTCGCTCCTGCAAGACTTTGGAGGGCCCTTCGGGCGCACGACTGGCAGACGGCTTTTTTGACCGCTCGCAGCGATTGGCAGTCGGCCAGACTGTGGTTGGTCGGCCATGCGTTGATGCAGCAATTGACGCAACCGCGCAAGGGCTTGACCGCACATGTTTGGCTGATGAACGAGGATCTCAATGCTTGGGCATGTGAGCGATTGGCTCAGGGTCGTGCAGGCGAATGTGTGCGAACTGAAATCGATGAAGAGTGGGCGAAAACGGTGACTGCCGAGACCTTGGCGTTGAAACCGTTTACACCATTACCCGTGCTAGGGGTACCAGGGTGGTGGGATGAAAATGTCAACCCAGCTTTTTATGTGGACACCCAAGTGTTTCGACCAAAGCGATTCCCGAAGTAGGGGGTTCACGCACTAGATCAAACTTTTGGTGTGCCCTGTTAGGGTTCAATTCCCTCTTGTAAATCAGTGTTTTAGCACCAGATATCATGCGTGAGCCAACATGTGTTGGCATCCATTTTTAGGAGAAATCAACGTATGAAACGCATCGCATTGTTCGTCATGACGAACCTAGCTATCGTGCTGGTGCTGGGCGTGACCGCCAGTGTGTTGGGGTTCAATCAGTTCCTCACAGCAAACGGCTTGGACTTGACCGCTTTGCTTGGTTTTTCTCTCATCATGGGCTTTGGCGGTGCATTCATTTCATTGCTGATCAGCAAGCCGGTAGCCAAGTGGAGCACCGGTGCCCGGGTCATCGAAAGTCCTGCCAATCAAGACGAGGCCTGGCTCTTGCAAACAGTGCAGCGCTTGTCCAACAAAGCCGGGATCGCCATGCCTGAAGTCGCCATTTATGACGGTGCGCCCAACGCTTTTGCGACCGGCGCATTCAAAAATTCAGCACTCGTTGCGGTGTCCACGGGCCTGCTGCAAGGCATGACCCACGAGGAGGTCGAAGCCGTTCTCGGGCACGAAGTCGCACACATCGCCAACGGTGATATGGTCACCATGACTCTGATTCAAGGGGTGATGAATACCTTTGTCGTGTTTTTGTCTCGGGTCGTTGGCTCGCTGGTGGACAGTGCACTGCGCCGTGGCGATTCTGAGAGCCGAGGCCCTGGTATGGGCTACTTCATCACAACCATCGTGATGGATATCGTGTTGGGATTTTTGGCCGCGATCGTCGTGGCATGGTTTAGTCGGCAGCGGGAATTCCGCGCGGATGCAGGCGCTGCGCACCTGCTTGGTCGCAAGCAACCCATGATCAATGCGCTGTCTCGCTTGGGCGGCATGCAATCGGGCGAGCTACCTAAATCCATGGCTGCGCTAGGGATCAATGGCGGTTTGGGAGCTCTGTTTTCAACCCACCCACCGATTGAAGAGCGCATTCGTCGCTTGCAAGAGTCTTGATGGGGTGAGGACAAGAGGGCGAGGTAGGCGGTCTAATCAGCGTATCATTCGAGCCGAAGCTGGCTGGACCACCGCTGGTGCAATCGCCGAAAGGCCGCACTGGAGGAACGTCCGGACTGCATAGGGCAGCGTAGGAGGTAACACCTCTCCACCGAAAGCCGCAAGGTATAAGGTGCGGATCAGAGCAACAGAGACGAGCCGATTGAGTTCGGGTGAAACGGGCAATCTCTACGCGCAGCAATACCAAATAGGCCAACTCGCAGAGCTCGCTCTGCACGCTGTGTGTCCCGCAGCGCGTTGGCGGGTAGGTAGCACCGAGCCGTTAGGGTGACCTGCGGCCAAGATGAATGGTGGTCAAGGCGGGGCGACCCGTTTCACAAAATCCGGCGTATAGGCCAGCTTCACTTTTCAATCACAGCGAAGGCACTGCATTCGAGTGCTTTGGCTGCTTTAGGCTTGCACTTGCACCAGCGCACCACGCTCGCGAACCACAATCTCACCGATTTCAAAGGTCTGCTCGCCATGTTGGCGTAAGGTCTCCATACACGCCTGTGCGTGGGCCTTCTCAATGACCACGACCATACCAATCCCATTGTTGAAGGTGCGGTTCATCTCCACATCATCAATCCCCGCAGTGACCTGCAACCAGTCGAACAGCTCCGTGCGAGGCCAGCGGTTTCGGAACAAGTCTGCGCCAGTCCCTTCGGGTAAGACCCGCGGAATATTTTCGAGCAATCCACCACCCGTGATGTGCGCCAGCGCTTTGATGGGATGCAGCTTGAGCGCTGACAACACGGATTTCACGTACAGCCGAGTGGGCGCCATGATCGCTGCCTTAAAGGGCTGTCCGTCCAAAGTTTGAGGGCAGTCCTTCCCAGCACGCTCGATGCATTTGCGCACGAGGGAAAAGCCGTTGGAATGAACCCCGTGGCTGGCAAGGCCAATCACCACATCACCAGCTTTGACTTGTGAACCCGTGAGAATTTGAGACTTCTCCACAGCGCCGACCGCAAAACCGGCGAGATCGTATTCGCCGTCTGGATACATGCCTGGCATTTCTGCGGTTTCGCCGCCGATCAGCGCGCAACCGGACGCTTCGCAGCCGGCGGCGATGCCCCCAACGACAGTCGCAGCCGTGTCGACATCGAGTTTGCCGCAAGCGAAATAGTCCAAGAAGAACAATGGTTCTGCGCCTTGGACCAGTACATCGTTGACGCTCATGGCGACCAAATCGATACCGACTGTGTCGTGAATGCCCCATTCAAAAGCCAACCGCAGTTTGGTGCCAACGCCGTCCGTCCCGCTCACTAAGACAGGCTCTTGATAGCGCTTGGGCACTTCAAACAGCGCGCCAAACCCGCCAATGCCGGCCATGACACCCTCGCGCATGGTCTTTTTCGCAAGAGGCTTGATTCGTTCCACCAAGGCATCGCCTGCGTCAATGTCAACACCGGCGTCTTTGTAGGAAATAGGAGATTTGGACATGAGAGAACCGTAAAATGGGGTTTTACACCCTTTTGGGGTGCCTTTCGCCTTTGGGCGACCCCTCTATTGTACGTAGACCTGCTCCATGAACCTTTCACCCTCAACCCTGAAGGCGCTGGCTTGGACCGCTGTGGCGGTCGCCGTCTTGTGGGTGATGCAGTTGATGGCGCCTGTTTTGACTCCATTTGTGATTGCGTTTGCCATCGCGTACGTCCTTCATCCATTGGTTGAGCGGCTGCACGGCTGGCGCATCCCTCGCCCGCTTGCAGTGACCATCAGTTTGCTCGTGCTGATGTTAGGTGTCGCCTTGATGGTGTTGCTTGTCGTACCCGTGGCAACCCGACAGTTGCCGCTTTTAAGGGATCAAATCCCGCTGTGGGCGGAGTGGCTCAATGGCCAGCTGCTACCGCTTGAGGCCTATGTTGGAACACCCCTTGCCATTGACGTCAACGGCATCAGATCTGCGCTCAAAGCAGCGATATCAGGTCATGAGACGGATGTTCTGCAGTCCTTGCTGTCGTCAGTCCAAGTTGGGGGCAGTGCGCTGATCGCCCTAGTGGGTAGTTTGGTTTTGACTCCTGTTTTGGCGTTTTATTTGCTGCTGGATTGGGATCAGGTATTGCGCCAAGCACTGGCCTGGGTACCAGTGTCCTGGAAAGCGCCAGTCCAAGCTTTTTGCCGAGACACCGATCGCGTGTTGGGGCACTACATGCGCGGTCAAAGTTTGGTGATGCTGTCTTTGGCGGTGTGGTACAGCGCCGGTCTCGCCCTCGTTGGATTACAACTGGCTGTGCCTATTGGCTTGTTTACCGGATTGGCTGTGTTCGTGCCTTATGTCGGTTTTGGAGTCGGCTTAATCCTAGGCTTAACAGCCGCGGCCTTGCAGTTTCAGGCCTGGTTGGGCGTGGCCATGGTCGCCGTGGTTTACATCTTGGGTCAGCTGATTGAGGGATTTTGGCTGACCCCCCGTTTCGTTGGCAATGCCATCGGCTTGAACCCGATTGCAGTCATTTTTGCGTTGATGGCATTCGGTCATGTTCTCGGATTTATCGGCGTGTTGATTGCATTGCCAGTCAGCGCGATTTTGGTGGTTGCGTTGCGGCGCTTGCAGTCGGCATACACCACAAGCTCACTCTACCAATCATGAGGCAGCTTGCCCTAGATTTGAGCACTGCTCCTAGACCAGATTTTTCCAATTTTGAGGTGGCGGACAACACCTTGGTTTGGCATGCAATACAAGAGGCTATACACCGCGATTGGCCGCACGAGCCTATCGCTCCGCTTTTGATTTGGGGCGCGTCGGGCAGCGGCAAATCTCATTTGCTTCAAGCGTGGCGAGCCAGAGAAGAAGCTGCCGGTAGAGCCCTGGGTTGGTTGTCTCCCAACATGCCCGATCAACCCCTTGAGTTCAGTGAGGCGTGGTCGACCTTGCTTTTTGATGATGTTGATCTATGGGACGAGCACCTTCAGGCGGCCGCATTCAATTGGTTGGCTAGTATGCAAAGCATGTTGCCTGAGTCCAGACCAACGGTGATCGCAGCCTCGCAGCTGCCACCCGCAGATTGGGTTTGTCGTGCGGACCTTCGTACCCGATTGGCTCAAGGCTTGGTGCTCGAGCTGCGGCCACTCAGTGAGCAACAACGGATTGCAGTTTTGCAGCGCGCTGCCGCGGCAAGAGGCTTGGCGCTCACTGATGAGGTCGTGGCCTACATGATCAGGCGGTTTTCTCGTGATCTGGCAAGCCTGATGCTGCTGCTGGATCATATGGATGCTTACGCCCTTGAGCATCAGCGTGCGTTGACGGTCCCTTTGATTAAATCTATGTTGGAACATTCATGAACCTGGCCTTATTCGATCTGGACCACACCCTCTTGCCGATCGACTCTGATCACTCATGGGGGCATTTCACGGTCAAATTAGGTTGGCGCAAGGCCGAGGACTATGCTGCAGCAAGTGATCGATATTACGAACAATACAAGGCGGGTACTCTCAATCTCAATGAGTTTGTCGCATTTACCACTGCTCCTCTCAGAGAGCGATCTCCTGAAATCAACGCGGCCGCCCATAACCAGTTCATGCGTGAGGTAATTGAGCCAGCGATCAGACCCTCCGCGCAAGCCCTCATTGAGACGCATCGCGCCGCGGGGGATGTGCTGATCATCGTCACCGCGACCAATGCGTTCATCACTGCCCCCATTGCACGGGCTTTTGGCATCGAGCACCTGATTGCCGTTGACCTGGAGTGGGATGAAAAAGGCTTGCCAACCGGAAGAATCAAGGGTACGCCCTCTTTTAGAGAAGGCAAGATTGCTCGTGTGGAACAATGGTTGGCAGCGCGAGGTTTAAGTTGGGATGAGGTAGGGCGCGTCACCTTCTACAGCGACTCGATCAATGACCTGCCATTGTTGGAAAAAGTCAGTCACCCAGTAGCGACCAATCCAGACCCTAAGTTGCTACAAATTGCCCAACAACGCCAATGGCCTATTTTGAATTTATTCGATGATCAAAAAATTAATTAATCGATGGCTCCAGCCCTCGAATAAGGGCGTCTCTGCACGCTTTGGTAAGCGCGAGGAAGTTGCTGTATCGGTGCACGGGATCAACCCAGAGTTGGTCGATGGTCGAGCAATTGACGTGGTCGAGACGCTTCAAGAGGCTGGATTCGAGGCCTACATCGTTGGTGGTGCAGTTCGGGACTTGCTGTTGGGCAAGCGACCCAAGGATTTTGATGTGGCAACCGACGCTACGCCGGAGCAGGTCAAGCGACTGTTTCGCCGTGCATTCATCATTGGCCGCCGTTTTCGAATCGTGCATGTGGTCTATGGCCGAGGCCGCGACAACGAAGTGATTGAGGTCACTACATTTAGGGCGTTCCTGGAGGCGTCAGACGCCGCCAAGGTGTCCGGCAACGAAAAAACACACAAGCGCCAACTGGAACACGTACAACACGCTGTGGATGAATCCGGACGTGTCTTGCGCGATAACGTGTGGGGTTCCATTGAAGAAGATGCAGCCCGTCGGGATTTCACGATCAATGCGATGTATTACGACCCCTTCACCCAAAAGGTGATCGATTACCACCATGGGATTCGGGATGCCCAAAAGCGAACCCTGCGCATGATCGGAGATCCCCTGACGCGTTATCGTGAAGATCCCGTGCGCGTTATCCGAGCGATTCGATTCACTGCGAAATTGGCGGGCTTGGGTTTCAAAATCGAAAGCAAAACCAAGGCCCCTATGGCGCAAGCCGTGGCACTGCTCGCCGATGTGCCACAAAGCCGTATGTTTGATGAAATGCTCAAATTGCTACAGACGGGGCACGCCATCGATACGGTCGATCAAATTCGAAAATTGGGTTTGAGCGCTGGCATTTATCCTTTGTTGGACTTGGTGGTGAGCCGTGCAGATGATCCGCTATTGCGAACTGCATTGATGGACACCGACCGTCGGGTCAGTGAAGGCAAGCCAGTTGCACCCAGCTACCTGCTTGCTTGTTTGCTGTGGGCGGATGTGCGCGCAGCTCACGCGAAAGTGTTGAAGGTCAATCCACGCCTATCACCGATGCTGGCATTGCAACAAGCTGTAGATATGGCGTTCGATGCTCACATTGGCGATGTCTCTGGCCGAGGGCGACTTGGCGCGGACATGCGCGAAATTTGGATGATGCAACCGCGCTTCGAACGCCGCACGGCGCGCAGCGCGAGTGCGTTGGTGATGCAAAACCGTTTTCGAGCTGGTTTTGACTTTTTGCGTCTTCGAGCCCAATGCGGTGAAATGAGTCTGGAGCTTTCAGAGTGGTGGGAAGCATTCAGCTTGGCTGATGAGCATTCGCGGGCTTCTATGATTGATGTCGTGATGCGCGAGCGGCGCTTGCTGCCCGGTCGAAAGGGCAAGCGAGACGATGAAGGAGATGACGCTGATCCCGATGCAATCGCGGAGGCGTCACCTGCCCGCAAGCGCCGCCGGCGTCGCCGCAAGCCGCACTCTGGCGAAGGATCAACCGCCGCTACTGAGGATTGATGCGGTATGCGTGATCCGGTGATTGCCGCGATCGCTTTAGGTGCGAACCTGGGAGACGCTGCACAGCAAGTTGTTGGTGCGATGGCGGTGCTTGAGTCGCACGCTGAGATCAGTGCGATCGCACGATCTGGTTTGTATAGGTCACCTGCTTTCTTGAGTGAAGGTCCCGATTACGTCAATGCAGTGATCATGGTGCGCACGATGCTCACTGCACCGGCACTCTGGCAGGTGATGTCGGGTATTGAGGCGCAGTTCGGACGCGAGCGGCCTTATCGGTGGGCGCCGCGCACCTTGGATCTTGACTTGATTTTTTATGGATCAGCTCAAATGAGTGGACCGCATTTGACAGTGCCACACCCCCGCTGGGCTGAGCGATCTTTTGTGGTGGTGCCGCTGGCTGAGATTGCACCGCACCTCGTGCCTGAGGAAGTGGTTGCCAGAGTCAGTAGTCAGCCCATTGCTCGGTTCAAGGTGCGAGCCTCGTTTTGATCCATGAACCCGCTGCATTCCGTTCATATTGGATGCGATCATGCAAGCGGCTCTTGCGTCCTTGCCAAAATTCCCAGCGATCTGGTTTGAGTCGAAAACCACCCCAGTGCGGCGGGCGGGGTGGATTCAACAAATATTTAGCAGCGTACTCCGCAGCATTGGCGACCAAAATGCCGCGGTTTGCAATCGGCTCGCTTTGCGGACTGGCCCAAGCACCAATTCTTGAATCCAAAGGGCGAGAGTGAAAATAGGCGTCACTCTCCGCTTCACTGACGCGGGAAACTGATCCTTCTATGCGGACCACGCGCTCTAGCTCGACCCAATGAAATTGAAGTGCGGCAAATGGGTTGCCCGCCAGCTCTTGACCTTTGCGACTTTGATAATTGGTATACCAAACGATGCCTTCAGCGTCATATCCTTTGATCAGGACGATGCGGGTAGAAGGACGTAGATCTGGTCCCACTGTTGCAACCGTCATCGCATTCGGCTCAGGAATCTGCGATGCGATGGCTTCGTTTAGCCATTGATCGAATTGCTGCATGGGTTGACCCAGGACACTGGACTCGTCCAACTCAGCCCGTTCGTAACTTTTTCGCATATCACCAATGTTCATGTCGTCAGTATATTTCTTCAGGCTTGGTCAGGTAGATTCCGGGACTTGGACGAGGGCAAACCACCCAATGGGCATGATCAGGGTGTCGAGTCTGTTCGTTCGGCGGCCAGCCCATGCTCAAGAAAAGGTCTCAAGAGGCGCGCAAGTTGGGCATCATGGATACCGATCGCCCTCAGACTGTGCAAGGTTTGTACAGCGTAGTCGAATGTGCTCCCGTAACGGCCACGACTGTGGCGAAAAATGTGCTCATACTGTGCCTCGCTTAAGTTCCCCGTGAATTGCGGGTGGTTGCCTGGCAAAGTGAACGCCAGGGTTTTCTTAGGGCCGTCCGGGGTGTATGCCTTGAGCCAGCGCGGTGTGTAGGTGTTGGTCGGCATCTCGCGATGCCAAAGCATGGTCAAAACCTCAGAGACGTCAGCCCTGCGGATTTTCATGGCGACACCCTGGCAACTTCCTCCTGGGAGCAAGGCAAAAACCAGTCCTGGTTGTTCAGGCGTCCCCCGGTTGATTCGGCTCCACATCTGAAGCCCGCGGTGGAACCCAAACACCTTGGCAGGCAGCTGCGCTTCAGGGCAAAAGTCTGGGCGCCAAATCAATGATGCATACGCGAATACCCAAATGTCACCCTGGCGATTGTGTTCTTGAATGATGTCTTCTCGGCTCAGACAGCACGAGCGTTTCAGGCGTTGAGGCATGTCTACAATGGTTGGATCAAGTGGCTCCTACTCACTGCTCATTGTGACGGATTGATGGCCGTTGGGTTCCAAAAATTAAAAAAGGATCGTTTTGAAATCTGCAGCGAACAGCTCAAATCCCTGCGACGCCAAACGGGCCCTTCTGGGATACTGGCAGCACCAGGTCTTGCTCTCTATAGGCTTGGTCTTTCTTGTGCTTTGCAGCCAGGTCTATGCAGCGGAGTCGCGCCCGTTAGCCATTGCGTCCTCTCAAGTGACGGATGGCGTAGAGGTGAAGCGCGAGGCGATCAGTTTGTTCTTTGCCACAGGCGACGATCGGCTTCCTGTCGGCGCCGTTGATGTCCTAGAGGAGCTGATCTTTTTGGCGAAAGCGGGTGCACACATGGAGGTGACTGGTTTTCACGATGCTGTAGGCTCAGATCAGTTGAACCAGGCGCTGGCCCTGGAGAGAGCAAAAGCCGTGCGCAAATTGTTGCTTCAGCAAGGCGTTCCTGCCGATCAAATCAAAATCAGCATCTCGTCTCCAGCGGCAGATGCGCCACGAACGAATGCCGAAGGCCGACGGGTGGAGATCAAATTGGTCAGACCCTGATACTCGTTCAGGGCAGACGCGATGGCTTGTCGCCTCAAGCGTCGCGCTGTATCAATTCAATTTTGTAGCCGTCTGGGTCGGTGACAAAGGCAATCACAGTCGTGCCTCCTTTTACAGGACCCGCTTCGCGGGTGACTTGACCACCCGCCGCTTTGATGCGATCGCATGCCGCGTAGCAATCCTCGACACCAATGGCGATATGTCCATAGGCGGTGCCCAGCTCGTACTCGGTTTGTCCCCAGTTGTAAGTGAGTTCCAGTTCAGCTTGAGTCGGATTGGCTTCAAAGCCTAAAAACGCCAAGCTGTATTTGTACTCCTCGTTGTCGCGTTGTCGAAGCAGTTTCATTCCAAGCACTTGGGTGTAGAAATCGATTGACCGTTGAAGATCACCAACCCTAAGCATGGTGTGAAGAAATCGCATGATGGCTCCTGAGGAAGTCCGCAAATGAAGGCTTCAAAGCTTAAAGCCAAGTCTATGTCCCACCAGTCGCATTGGGGAATCACCCGAATCAGTGGGCCACCGCTTGTCCTGACTGGTCGCCTGGGGCAAGCAGTCCAAAAAAAGACCGCTCTAGAGCGGTCTGTGGTGTTTGAAGTGCGTTGTGTCGGCTATTTGATCCGACCGAAAGATGTGCGCAGCGGGTCGATGTTGCCGCGCTCACGGTTACCACCGCCATTGCTACCACCACCGGATCTAAAGCGATTGCGACCGCCGCGAGCGGCCGCATCAACGCTCGTTTTGAGCGGGTCTGCTGACCGCGGCAACTCGTCGTTGTCGCGGCGCGCAGAGCGCCCTTGGCCACCCTCTTGGCGCATGCCTGGCGGGGCATCGTGCTGGCGACGTGGTGCGCCATTTTGGCCTTGACCTTGAGCAGGACCGCTGGCGCTGGCGCCTCCACCGCGACGGCGGTTTCGGCTTCGACGGCTGCGATTGCCACCTTCTGGGCCTTCAGCACCTTCGGCGCGAGGTGAATGTCCCCGGTTGTTGCGTTGCCCGCCGCCACTTCCTTCGCTCGACTTGCGCTCACGCATCCGTTGCATCATTTCTTGGCGCGCTGCCTTGGCCGCTGCAGACATGACCTCGCGGCCAGGGGCCTTTCCGAGACCACCCCAAAGCACTTGGCGCCCCATCGCGATGGGCTGGGCAGTCTCGCCTTCGGCTGGACCAAAATCGGGCAACAAACGCACATCAAGGCGCAGCTGAATGAATCGCTCAATGTCCTGCATGAAGCCTTCTTCATCCAGACTGACGAGACTGATGGCTTCGCCAGTGGCGCCAGCTCTTCCTGTGCGTCCAATGCGATGTACATAGTCTTCGGTGATGTTCGGGATGTCAAAGTTGACCACGTGTGGCAACTCATCGATATCGATACCGCGCGCTGCGATATCAGTGGCTACCAGCGCGCGCACATCACCCGTCTTGAAGCCTTGAAGGGCTTGCGTTCTAGCAGTTTGACTCTTGTTGCCGTGCAAAGCCATCGCTGGGATGCCGTTGGCTGACAAAAAGTCAGCCACTCGGTTGGCGCCAAACTTGGTTCGGGTGAACACCAAGACCTGTGCCCAATTGGCCTCTTGCATTAAATGCAACAGCAAGTCCTTTTTGCGCTCACGCCCGACCGGGTAGATGGCTTGTTTGATGAGCTCAACGGTGGTGTTGCGAGGCGTGACTTGGATCTGCTTGGGGTCGCGCAAGAGCGTATTGGCCAGCTCACGAATCTCGTCACTGAAGGTGGCGGAGAAGAGCAGGCTTTGCTTTGACTTCGGTAACAACGCCAGCACCTTGCGCACATCGTGGATGAATCCCATGTCTAACATGCGATCTGCTTCGTCCAACACCAAGATTTCAACCATCGATAGATCAATTGCACCTTGCTGAGCGAGATCGAGCAACCGTCCTGGCGTTGCCACCAAAATGTCTACACCTTGTTTGATGCGTTGGATTTGGGGATTTAAACCGACTCCGCCAAACACCACGGTGGATTGCAGGGGCAATTTGGCGCCGTAGGTTTTGACCGACTCTTCGACTTGCGCTGCTAACTCGCGGGTTGGTGTCAGAACCAGAGCACGAATCTGACCTTGGCCTGGCTTTTGGCTGAGCAGTTGCAGCATAGGCAGCGTAAAAGCCGCCGTTTTACCGGTTCCGGTTTGTGCGCCAGCCAAAATATCGTGACCCTCTAACACGGCCGGAATGGCTTGTACTTGGATTGGGGTGGGCTCGCTGTAGCCCTCGTTGCGAACAGCCTCAAGGATAGCTGGCGCCAAATTTAATGAATCAAATGTCATGTTGAATGTCTCGCTGCAAGGGTGCAGCGTATTGGGCGATGAGCCGTTTGGGCGATGAGCCTGCGCGGCCAGTCATGCACCGCCAAAGGGGTGGAACAGAGTTCGCCACATCTGGGAATCGAGGGTGGGAACTCTTCAGCCTTCCTGCTGTGTTTGATCGACTGGGGATCCAAACAGCGCACATTATGGCATGGAACACCTGCTGATGCCTGCGTGCGACAAAGCGCAACGATAATATAGCCCTTTAGATACCAACACAGATCGATCCAGCACCATGGCGCAATACGTTTTTACGATGAATCGAGTGGGCAAAATTGTCCCGCCCAAAAAGCAAATTCTCAAAGATATTTCCTTGTCGTTTTTTCCAGGGGCAAAAATTGGCGTACTGGGCCTGAACGGATCAGGCAAGTCCACGCTCCTCAAAATCATGGCTGGTATTGACACCGAAATTGAAGGTGAAGCCACGCCCATGCCAGGCATCAAGATTGGGTATCTGCCTCAAGAGCCTCAGCTTGACCCCGAGCAGTCCGTTCGGGAAGCCGTCGAGGCGAGTATGAGTGGCGTGCGTGCAGCGCAAGCCCGATTGGACGAGGTTTACGCAGCCTATGCAGAACCAGATGCAGACTTTGACGCTCTGGCAGCAGAGCAGGCTGAGTTGGAGGCCATCATTGCGACATCTGGTGCAGATGGCGAACACCAATTGGAAATCGCTGCAGATGCCTTGCGCTTGCCGCCTTGGGACGCAAAGATTGGGCTGCTTTCTGGTGGTGAAAAACGGCGTGTTGCCCTGTGCTGTTTGCTGTTGTCTAAACCTGATATGTTGCTACTCGACGAGCCGACCAACCACTTGGATGCTGAGTCTGTGGAGTGGTTGGAGTTGTTTTTGCAGCGCTTCTCAGGGACTGTGGTGGCCATCACCCACGACCGGTATTTCTTGGATAACGCGGCGGAGTGGATTCTGGAGTTGGATCGTGGGCACGGCATCCCATACAAGGGCAATTACTCCACTTGGTTGGAGCAAAAAGAGGCCCGATTGGAGCAAGAGCAGCGCACCGAAGATGCCCGCATGAAAGCCATGAAGGAGGAACTCAAGTGGGTGCGTTCGAACGCCAAGGGGCGTCAAGCGAAGAGCAAGGCGCGTCTGGCTCGGTTCGAAGAGTTGAGCGATGTGGAATACCAAAAGCGCAACGAAACCAATGAGATCTTCATCCCAGTAGCAGAGCGTTTGGGCAATGAAGTCATTGAATTCAAGGGCGTTTCCAAGAGTTACGGCGATCGCCTCTTGATCGACAATTTGAGTTTCAATGTGCCAGCCGGAGCCATCGTGGGCATCATTGGTCCCAACGGCGCCGGTAAATCAACCCTGTTCAAGATGATCACAGGGAAAGAGGCTCCTGATTCTGGCGAGGTCAAAATTGGCCAAACTGTCAAAGTGTCCGCAGTGGACCAAAGCCGCGATGGACTGGCAGGGGAAAAGTCAGTCTGGGAAGACATATCTGGCGGCCTAGACATGATCACCGTGGGAAAGTTCCAAATGCCCAGCCGCGCATACTGCGGCAGGTTCAATTTTTCTGGCGGCGACCAACAAAAGCTGGTGAAAAATTTGTCTGGTGGTGAGCGTGGTCGCCTCCACTTGGCGAAGATGTTGGCTGAGGGTGGCAACGTGTTGTTGTTGGACGAGCCTTCGAACGACTTAGATGTCGAGACATTGCGTGCTTTGGAGGAGGCCTTGCTGGAGTTTGCGGGTAGCGCCTTGGTCGTGAGCCACGATCGCTGGTTCTTGGATCGCATTTGTACTCACATTCTTGCAGCCGAAGGAGATAGCCAGTGGTACTTCTATAACGGCAACTACCAAGAGTACGAAGAGGATAAAAAGAAACGATTGGGTGAAGAAGGTGCCAAGCCCAAACGCGTTCGTTTCAAGGCGCTCAAGTGATGAATCAAGTCCCCCCACAGTTTTCAACAGACCAGGTGCGAGAACTGACTTGGCGTTGGGTTGAGCACATGGTGGTAGGTTTAGAGCTGTGCCCGTTCGCCCAGCCAGCTATCGCTCGTCAGGGAGTCAGAATTCATGTGAGCGAGGCGGTCCATCTTGATGCGTTTCTGGATGATTTGGATGCTGAGCTCGAGCGTCTGAAAGCAATCCCGTCAGCTGAGCTCGAAACGACTTTGCTGGTGCACCCTCGCTTGTTTCCAGACTTCTTTGTTTTCAATGACTTTTTAAATGTGGTTGAGCACGTCATTGAAGAGCATGGTTTGTTAGACGACATCGAGGTTGTGGCCTTCCACCCGCACTTGGTATTTGAGGGCGCGGCAGAGAACAGTCTCGAGAACTTACCCAATCGATCTCCGTTCCCCATGCTTCATTTGTTGCGGACGCAAAGCTTGGATCAAGCCTCCCCTCATGGGGACACCCAAGATATTGTTGAGCGCAATCGGCGCACGATTGCCCGTTTGGGGGCAGATGGGTGGGCGGCGCGTTGGGCGGAGATCTCTAAGGATTAAACCTAGGGCTGTAAGCGCAGGAAGTGGTCGCTGCGTGTGAACCGAATCAAATCAAAAAAACCCGCCGAAGCGGGTTTTTTTGATTGCATGGGTGTCACATGCTCAAGCCGAGAATGGCTTACTGCGCACTGGCGCGTTCAGTGCTTGTATCTGCATGGACGTCAAAAGGCATCTGCATGCTCCCGAGGTCACGCCGCGTTTCAACGAGGACCAGTGGGCCTTCATTCAGTTCGACGCGAGGCGGTCTTTCGCGAGGAACATGGATTTGGGGCGGTTCGGCTGCCATAGATGCCTGTGCCGCTGAGATTTTTTCAGGGTCAGAATTCACCCAAACCATACCGGCTTCGGACGCCATTTGGGACAGGTCTTCGATGGGCAACATAAACGGTTGTGCTCGCTTCATGCGTGCCGCTGGAGCCGCCTTTGTTGAAGCCACAGTTGAACTTTGCAGATCGCCAGCACTTAGCGGAGCAGGAACCTGTTCAGCAACTGGCTCGCTGTTGAATTGAACCTGCGCATCTTCCGCGGTGGGCAGTGCTGCGTCTGCGCTCGCGCTGCCAATGGCCGCTTCGTCAGAGCGACGGCGACGGTCACGGCCATAGCGGTCGCGGCTCCGGCGTTCCCGCGGTGAACGCTGGTCAATTTGCTCTGAGTCGCTGTCAATTGACTCGGCAGAGACTGGAGCATCACTGCCCGCTGGACGCGGTTCCGCTTGCGCTCTTTCGAAGTAGCTGTAGCTGGGTGCTTCGTTGGCGCGGCTGGCGGCTGTCACCTGAGATTCCGACAGATGGTCATTGAGATCGCCTTGATCCGCTGCAGCATCCTGCGTTTGGATTTCGTTCACAGATGCCTCATTTGAGCGGCGGCGATTGCCTCGCTCACGGCGAGGACGCCGTGGCTTCTGCTCACTCGCCGTCTCAGTAGAGGTGTTCTCTTGGGGGCTGGTCGAGCTGAGGTTCTCTTCTGTCTGCCGCTTTTCGCCTCTGCGATCTTGGCGGCGCTCATTGTCTTTGCCTTCAGTGCGTTGACCATCGCGGCTACCGCGGTCACTGCGCTGCTCGCCCCGCTCGCTGCGCTCGCCGTTGCGTCCTCCGCGGCGGCGATCACCTCGGCGTTCGCCATTCCGACCCTCGCCCCGTCCATGGGCTTGGCTACCTCGACCTTGGCGCACGGGTTCTTTGTTCTCTACTTGGGCCTCGGTGGGTGCCAATCCCAGGAGGTTTTTAAGCCATGCAAAGAAACCGCCGGAGCTAGCAACCTCTGGGTCTTTGGACTTCGGTGCTTCAGGTTTTTTCACCTCAGCGCGGGGCGCAGGCGCATCGGGCAGAACACCTTTGATGAC
Source organism: uncultured Burkholderiaceae bacterium (assembly GCA_964478285.1). GTDB lineage: Bacteria > Pseudomonadota > Gammaproteobacteria > Burkholderiales > Burkholderiaceae_C > RS62. Next base: position 9,242 of record CAYZHE010000010.1, on the reverse strand, counting down.
TGGTTCTTGCTTGTTGGTGGGTTCCTGGGAGCGTCGAGTGACGGCCGTGGGATCTTCGTTCTCCTCGGCCAGGGTGTAGCTGGCTTGGAGATTGTCGAGGCGGGGGTCGTCGTGCTTGAGTCGCTCTAACTTGTAGTTAGGGGTGTCCATCGATTTGTTGGGCACCAACAGGATGTGAATGCGCTGCTGCAATTCAATCTTGGTGATCTCAGTGCGCTTTTCATTCAGCAGAAAGCTGGCGACTTCCACAGGGACTTGGACCAGTACCGCCGCGGTGTGATCCTTCATGGACTCTTCTTGGATGATGCGCAAAATTTGCAGAGCAGAGCTCTCTGTGTCGCGAATGTGGCCAGAACCACCGCAGCGCGGGCATGGGATGGAGGCACCCTCACTCAGCGCGGGGCGCAGACGCTGGCGACTCATTTCGAGCAGGCCAAATTTGCTGATAGAGCCCAGCTGGACACGCGCACGATCTTGACGCAAGGCATCTCTGAGGCGATTTTCAACCTCACGGCGATTTTTTGCTTCATCCATGTCGATGAAGTCGATGACGATCAATCCTCCGAGATCACGCAAACGCGCTTGGCGAGCCACTTCTTCAGCTGCTTCAATGTTGGTCCGTGTCGCGGTTTCTTCGATCGCACCGCCTTTGATGGCTCGTGCCGAGTTGACGTCGACAGATACCAATGCTTCAGTGTGGTCGATCACAATAGCGCCGCCACTAGGCAAATGGACGGTGCGCGCGTAGGCAGATTCGATTTGGTGTTCGATTTGGAAGCGAGAGAACAACGGGGTCTCATCCCGGTAACGCTTCACACGGCTGCCTTGATCTGGCATGACATGGTTCATGAACTGATGGGCTTGTTCATAAATGTCATCGGTGTCAATCAAGATTTCGCCGATATCGCTGTTGTAGTAATCGCGAATCGCACGGATCACCAGGCTTGATTCCTGGTAGATCAAGAACGCACCAGAGGCCGTTGTGGCCGAGTCAATCGCGGTCCACAATTTCAACAGGTAATTCAAGTCCCATTGCAACTCCTCAGCTGCGCGGCCGATACCCGCCGTGCGAGCGATGATGCTCATACCCTTGGGATACTCCAGCTGATCCAACGCAGCCTTGAGTTCTTGGCGCTCTTCGCCTTCGATGCGGCGACTCACGCCACCGCCTCTGGGGTTGTTCGGCATCAGTACGACATACCGGCCTGCCAAGCTGATGAAGGTGGTCAGGGCAGCGCCTTTGTTACCACGCTCTTCTTTTTCGACTTGTACAACGAGCGCTTGGCCCTCTTTGATGACGTCTTGGATGCGGGCTTGACTGACAGATGCGCCCGCAGGGAAGTACTGCCGTGAAATTTCTTTGAAGGGCAAAAAGCCGTGGCGATCCTCGCCGTAGTCAACAAAGCAAGCCTCAAGTGATGGCTCGACGCGCGTGACGACCGCCTTGTAAATGTTTCCCTTGCGCTGCTCTCGACCTTCGATTTCAGTTTCAAAGTCAAGCAATTTCTGGCCGTCAACAACCGCCAGGCGACGCTCTTCGGGTTGCGTCGCATTGATCAGCATCCGTTTCATGATGCATTCCTCTCGTTCAAATAGCCGCCCGATATCGGGCACAAGGCCTGGCTTTTGGCGGCGCACGCGAACGTAGGGAGGAACTGCCTGGAGCGCACTGAGAGCAAGCCTTTGCAGCGCAAAGCGCTACAGAATCAAGGCCTGATCCTGTGCAGGGGCACGTGGGTGGCGAAAGCCCAGAGGCCAGATGGGCGTCTGAGTCAATACATCCAACCGAAAGCAGCAGGGGCGTCGTCGCCTCATGCTGCTTTGAAAAATTCCGTCAATGGATTCAGCGTTTACCGTCAAGAGGCAAGGTGAGGTGATTCAGGAGTATCCGTTTCCAACATCCAATTTTTGGGATACGACCAAATCGCCCTCCGACCACAGGCCACTTGTTCACCAGACTGGTTCGCAACATCAGGGTTAACCAAAAAGACAACACCCTGAGCTTCGCCAATGCAATACGTCTCCTGCAAGGTCTGGTGCGCGCTTATTATAGACGGCTCTGATAAAAATAAGTGAATACTGTGACAGTCCCCCAAGTTCAGCTTTTAGCGGTCGATGAATCGAGCGAGGGTCAGCGCGTCGACAACTATTTAATGAAGGTGTTGAAAGGCGTCCCCAAGACCCACATTTATCGTTTGGTTCGAGCTGGCGAAGTGAGGGTCAATAAAAAGCGAGTGCAAGCCGATACGCGGTTGTCTTTGGGTGACGTGGTTCGAATTCCACCAGTGAGGGTCTCAGAGCCAGCGCCCGCGCTTGATGGCGCATCTGCCCCCCCACTTGAATTTCCTGTTTTATACGAAGACGATTGTTTTTTGGCTGTCAATAAGCCCGCGGGTGTTGCCGTCCATGGTGGCAGTGGTGTCAGTTTCGGCATCATTGAACAACTGCGAAGTGCACGACCCGAAGCGAAGATGCTTGAATTGGTGCATCGACTCGATCGGGAGACAAGTGGCGTATTGTTGATTGCAAAAAAACGTTCTGTACTCAAGCACTTGCAAGATCAATTTAGAAACCGAACCATTGATAAGCGATATCTTGCATTGGTCCAAGGGATTTGGCCAGAGCGACAAAAAGTGGTGGATTTAGAACTCCTTAAATATCATTTGCAGAATGGTGAGCGGCGGGTCAAAGTCGTTCCAAAAGGTACTGAGGGTGCGCAGCGCAGCGTAAGTTTGGTTCAAGTCCTAGCACAGGGACTCGCTCCAAGCACGGCGGATGCCGTGAGCTTGCTGGAGGTCAAGATAAAGACAGGACGCACCCATCAGATTCGAGTGCATTTGTCACATTATTCTGCGCCAATTGCAGGGGATGATAAATATGGAGATTTTCAGTGGAATAAATCACTGCAACGAGCTGGCTTAAAAAGAATGTATCTGCATGCCTTTTTTGTGAATTTGCAACATCCTGTCACACTGGCTCCCATTCAAATCAAAGCCGATATTCCTCATGAATTGGTAGACTGGTCACTGAATTGGAATGTGAAAGATGATCAATAATAGAATTGACTGCCCAAAAGGGCATTCAAATTTGAATTGAAATCAATTACAATGCTGTTTTGAATTTTCTTATAAAGGGCGAATCAATATGTCTAGTTACAAAGAGCTGGTCGCACAGGCCGAAGCTTTGATGAAAGAAGCAGAGAAGGCCCGCAAAGCCGAGTTGGCATCTGTTGTGAGTGAAATCAAAGAAAAAATGCGCGCATACGGCATCACAGCCGCAGACTTGGGTTTGGGCGCTGGCAAGAAGGCCCGGGCACCCAAAGCCGCTGCTGTCGTGAACTACCGTGGTCCAAACGGTGAAACTTGGGCGGGTGGCAAAGGCCGCAAGCCAGAGTGGGTTCGCGCCCTCTTAGCCCAAGGTAAGGACGTTGAAGCCTATCGCGTGACGGCATAGATACGGTTCGACTTTATCCAAGCAAGCCGCGCTGTTCCGCTAGGAGGCGCGGTTTTTTTATTGGTTGACGTTTACTCGCCGGGGCAAGGATGTAGGCGAGGATTCCTAGTAATTAATAAAAACCTTAACTAGTAGGCAATGATTCTTGAATGGTGTTGAATCGAGTTCTTCCCTAGAGTCTAGATATCCCAGCCATTTTGGCCCGAGGAGTTGATTCTGTGAGGGGAGAGCACAACATGATCAAAGCTTTGATTTTCGACGTAGACGGCACCATTGCTGACACTGAGCGCGCCCACATGGCCGCATTCAACGCCGCATTCAAGGCTGAGGGGATGGACTGGCATTGGGATGAAGCCGTCTATCGAGATCTCTTATCAGTATCGGGCGGTAAAGAGCGCATCCACCATTATTGGCGGCAAGTCAATGCAGACATGAAGTCCATGGACGGCACTGCCTTACAGGACACAGTTGAGCGCCTGCACCTGTTGAAAACTGCCGCTTACGAGCAATCGGTGCGCGATGGCGCTGTTGAGATGCGGCCCGGAGTGCTCGCCCTGATGCAGGAAGCCCGTCAATCCGGATTGGCTCTTGCCATAGCAACCACTACTTCGCCCGTCAACATCACTGCATTGATGCGCCAGTATCTGGGTCAAGATTGGGATATGCACTTTGCGGTCATCGAAGATGCATCCACTGCACCCCATAAGAAGCCCCACCCTCAGGTCTATCAGCAAACCTTAGCGCGTTTGGGTTTGACGGCGTCAGAGTGCGTCGCCTTTGAAGACTCTGAAAATGGCTTAAGGGCCGCTACAGCGGCAGGCCTGCAGACGGTGATCACGCCAAATTCGTTCACCGAACACCACGATTTCACGGGTGCTTTGCGCACCGTGCCTGACCTTGCACAGGTCAAGCTCAAGGATATTTTGTCTTGGATCAACTGACTCATTGAAAGTACCGAATGCCACTGTCTAACCGCCCCACATTGACGCAGTTTTTGATTGAGGAGCGTCGTCGCTTTCCAACTGCAAGCGGGCAATTGAATGCCTTGATCCTGGATGTCGCTAACGCCTGCAAAGCGATTGCAAAGTCTGTGGCTTATGGGGAACTTGCGGGCATGTATGGCTCGCACCAGGGCGGAGGTAGCGTCAATGTCCAGGGTGAAGAGCAAAAAAAATTGGATGTCATTTCCAACGATATCTTCATTGCAACGACCCAGTGGGCTGGAAATATCGCGGGCATTGCGTCTGAGGAAATGGATGATCCATTGGCGGTGCCTGGGCAATACCCGAAGGGCAACTATTTATTGGTGTTCGATCCCTTAGATGGCTCCAGCAACATCGATGTCAACGTTTCGGTTGGCAGCATATTCTCCATCTTGCGCGCGCCGGATGACGTTGTGCAGGGCGACCGCGCGTTGAGTGCTGAGGATTTCTTCCAGCCTGGTACGCAACAGATTGCCGCTGGTTACGCCGTGTATGGACCGGTCACGATGTTTGTGCTCACAGTCGGCAATGGCGTACATGGGTTCACCTTAGACCCGATGCTTGGCGAGTTCAAGCTGACGCATCGAGATATGTCTGTGCCAGAGGAGACGCAAGAGTTTGCCATCAATGCCTCGAACAGCCGTTTCTGGGAGGCGCCCATCCGGCGCTATGTAGATGAATGTTTGGCTGGTAAGACCGGTGCGAGAGGCAAGGACTTCAACATGCGCTGGATTGCCTCCATGGTCGCAGAGGCCCATCGCATCCTTTTGAGAGGTGGGGTCTTCATGTATCCCCGGGATACGAAGGACCCCAGCAAACCTGGCCGCTTGCGCTTGCTGTACGAGGCGAACCCCATTGGCTTCATCATGGAGCAAGCTGGTGGCAGATGCTCCACGGGAGCTGTGCCGATGCTGCAGGTACAGCCAACGTCTTTGCACCAACGCATTGGGCTTGTGTTCGGATCTAGAAGCGAGGTTGAGCGGATTGAACGCTACCACGCAGAGCCTACCGCCGCCCCCGACGACGCCTCGCCACTGTTTGCGCCGCGCTCGCTATTTCGCGACTGAGCGCCCCTGTTTTTTTAATTCTTGAGGACACACCATGTCTGTGATTCACCCCATCATCGCGATCACCGGTTCATCCGGCGCTGGCACCTCCACGGTCACACGTACCTTTCAAAACATCTTTCGCCGCGAAGGTCTGACCGCTGCCATCATTGAAGGTGATAGTTTTCACCGTTACGACAGGTTAGAAATGCGCAAGCGCCAAGCTGAGGCTGAGGCGACAGGTAACTCACATTTCAGCCATTTTGGCGCAGACAACAATTTGTTGGCCGAATTGGAGGCGCTGTTCAAGTCATACGCCGAAACAGGTCAAGGAAAGTCGCGCAAATACCTCCACAACGCAGAGGAAGCAGCGCCCTACAAACAAGATCCGGGCACGTTCACACCTTGGGAGGATGTGCCGAAGGATACGGATTTGATGTTTTACGAAGGACTGCATGGCGCGGCCGTAGCCGGTGACATTGACATCGCCCAGCACCCTGACTTGTTGGTCGGGGTCGTGCCAGTGATCAACTTAGAGTGGATTCAGAAGTTGATTCGGGACAAGACTCAGCGTGGCTACAGCCAAGAAGCTGTTACCGACACCATCCTACGCCGCATGCCTGACTATGTGAATACCATCGTGCCTCAATTTGGTCGAACACATGTCAACTTCCAGCGTGTGCCCGTGGTTGATACGTCCAACCCATTCATCAGCCGAGATATCCCCACCGCCGATGAGAGCATTTGCGTCATTCGATTTGCGAACCCAAAGGGCATTGACTTTCCTTACCTGCAAAACATGATCCATGACTCGTACATGTCTCGCGCCAACACGATTGTGGTGCCTGGCGGCAAGATGGAACTGGCGATGCAACTCATCTTCACCCCCTTTGTGTGGCGGATGATGGAGCGCCGCAAGCGCGCATTGGGTCAGGGATAAAGGGGCATTAGATGAGCAAGACAACGATCACGCAAAACATGGCCAATGCCATTCGTGTATTGGCAATGGATGCAGTGCAAACCGCTAAGTCAGGCCATCCAGGCGCGCCGATGGGCATGGCGGACATCGCGCAAGTGCTTTGGCACGAGCATTTGGTCCACAACCCCGCAGACCCCCATTGGATGAACCGCGACCGCTTTGTGCTCTCTAACGGGCACGGCTCTATGCTCATCTACGCGCTGTTGCATCTGTCAGGTTATGACTTGCCCCTTGAAGAGATCAAGCATTTTCGCCAGCTCCACAGCCGTACCCCGGGACATCCGGAGGTAGGAATCACCCCGGGTGTTGAAACGACCACTGGGCCCTTGGGTCAGGGTATCTCGAACGCGGTGGGAATGGCCCTCGCTGAAAAGTTATTGGCTGCAGAGTTCAATCAACCTGGTCACCATGTTGTCGATCACTTGACCTACGTCTTTTTGGGCGACGGATGTTTGATGGAAGGGATCAGCCACGAGGTTTGCTCGTTGGCTGGCACTCTGCGACTCAGCAAGCTGATTGCCATATATGACGATAACGGTATCTCGATTGATGGTGACGTTGAAGGTTGGTTTACAGATGACACGCCAAAGCGATTTGAGGCTTATGGCTGGCATGTCATTCGCGACGTCGACGGCCATGACCCGGTCGCGATCAGAGCGGCGATTGAAAAGGCGCAGGCCCAAGCACGCACTCCAGGTGGTCAGCCCACACTGATTTGTGCCAAAACTGTGATTGGCCAAGGTGCGCCCACCAAGGCGGGTGGACATGATGTTCACGGCGCGCCTTTGGGAGATGAGGAAATCAAAGCGGCAAAAGCAGCGATGGGGTGGAGCGACATCCCCTTTGATATCCCTGAAGAAGTTCGCACAGCCTGGGACGCTCGGGCTAGGGGTGAGCAGATGCAAGCGGTTTGGCAGGCACAGTGGGAAGCATATGCCCAGGCTTACCCTGCGCTGGCAGCAGAACTGCGGCGGCGCATGGCTGGCGAGTTGCCCGCGAAATTTGAAGATGCATTGAGGCAGATTTGGGCCCGTGTTGCTCAAAGTAGCGCCTCCGTGGCGACGCGAAAGTCGAGCCAATTGGCGCTGGACGCCATTGCGCCTCTGTTGCCAGAATTTTTCGGTGGTTCTGCAGATTTGACAGGTTCTAACCTCACAAATTTCAAAGGGTGCACCATCGCGGGTCGAGATCAAGCTGGCAATCACATGAGCTATGGGGTGCGCGAGTTCGGCATGGCAGCGATCATGAACGGCATGGCTCTGCACGGCGGGTTCATTCCGTACGGTGGCACCTTCCTCACGTTCAGTGACTACAGTCGAAACGCGATTCGCATGGCTGCACTCATGAAGCAACGGGTGGTCCATGTTTTCACTCACGACTCCATTGGTTTAGGCGAGGATGGGCCAACCCATCAGTCAGTCGAGCACGTACCCAGCCTTCGATTGATTCCTGGATTGGATGTGTGGCGTCCCGCGGATGAGTACGAGACGGCTGTGGCTTGGGGCTGTAGCGTGATGCGCAAAGATGGTCCGAGTGCATTGTGTTTGTCCCGCCAAAACCTACCTGCTCTTGCCAACAGGGCAAACGCGGAGCGCGATATCGCCCGAGGGGCTTATGTTTTGTGTGATGCGGCCGATGCCGCGGCGGCCATCATCGCAACTGGTTCTGAGTTGCAACTCGCTGTTGCTGCCCATGAGTCATTGCTTAAGCAAGGCATACCGACCCGAGTGGTCTCGATGCCCTGCTCAAACGTCTTTGACCGTCAGAGTCAGGCTTATCAAAATGAGGTCTTGCCGATGGATATGCCTGCCGTTGCAGTCGAAGCGGCACACCCGGACTTCTGGCGCAAATACGTTGGCCGCGCTGGCAAAGTTGTCGGCATTTCGACGTTTGGTGAATCAGCTCCGGCTCCCGTCTTGTATGAGCATTTTTCCATCACCGCGCAGGCGGTTGAGGAAGCTGTCCAATCGGTATTGGAGGCATGATGCGAGGCTCTTTGAAAGCGGTCATGTTTGATTTGGACGGCACGCTGATTGAAACAGCACCGGAAATATCCGATGCGGTGAATGATGCTTTGCATGCCGTTGGTCTGGATCCTGTTGGGCTTCCCATGGTCAGGGATTGGATTGGACATGGGACGGCGACACTGCTGCGCTCAGCGTTGTCTTACCGGTTAGACATCGATGTCAATGCATTGGATCAATGGCCAAGCTACCCAGATGCGGTGAAGGCCTTTGATGTGGCGTATGAAGCAAGATGCGGAACACGCAGTCATCTCTACGATGATGTCCGCGAGACCTTGGCGATGCTGAAAGCCAATGGGATACGGATCGCGGTTATCACCAACAAAGAGGCTCGATTCACCGAACGGGTGCTCAAGGCGCATCAACTGGATCGCATCATGGACGCTGTGATCAGTGGTGACACCCTCGCCACCAAAAAGCCAAATCCTGCCGGCATTCAGCATGTCATGGAGCGATTCAATGTGGTCCCTCAGGAGTGCTTGTTTGTGGGCGATTCAAGCATCGACGCCGCTACCGCAAAAGCAGCTGGAGTCACCGTGTGGTTGCTTCCCTACGGATACAACATGGGTGAGCCGCTAGAAGCCTGTGAGCCAGATGCCATCCTGGCTGAGTTTGGTGATGTTTTGGCGGCATTAGATCTAGACGAGTGAGTGCTCGGGTGTTTTTCAAAAGAGCAAAGCAACTGAAAAGAGAGAAATGATGAAAATTGGTATCAACGGATTTGGGCGAATTGGTCGCATGGTGTTTCGTGCGGCGG